>NZ_JBVJNO010000034.1:0-1113 GCF_055583645.1 Amycolatopsis sp. NPDC104587 | reverse complement strand
TGTGATGTCCAGGGACGTTGTCCCGAGTTGAGGTGACCTGGTGGCGGCCTGTCGTGCAGACAGGTGAAGGCCTCCGGTTGTGAAGTGGAGCTGTCTAGGAACCACATCACCGACCGGAGGCCTTCGTGTCCCACCCTAACGCCACCCTCACCCCTCGCACCCGACTCCGACTCGCCCGCCTGATCGTCGAACACGGCTGGACCCACGCCCAAGCAGCGAAAATGTTCATGGTTGCACCCAGGACCGCCGCAAAATGGGCGCAGCGCTACCGCGCCGAGGGCGCAGCCGGGATGGCAGATCGCAGCTCACGTCCGCACCACAGCCCGACCCGCACCCCCGAACACCTAACCCGGGCTATCGCGCGGCTGCGGTGGCGCAAACGGCTGGGCCCAGTCCAAATCGGCGGCCTGCTCGGCCTGCCCGCCTCGACCGTGCACGCGGTCCTGGTGCGCTGCCGAATCAACCGGCTCGCCCGCATCGACCGGGTCACCGGCGAACCGCTGCGCCGCTACGAACACACCTATCCCGGGTCGCTGATCCACGTCGACGTCACCAAGTTCGGCAACATCCCCGACGGCGGCGGACACCGGTTCCTCGGCCGGCAACAAGGAGCCCGCAACAAACGCGCCACGCCCGGGCTTCCCCACGGCGCCGACCGCAACCCACGCACCGGCACCGCATTCGTCCACACCGTCATCGACGACCACTCCCGCGTCGCCTACGCCGAAATCCACGCCGACGAAACCGCGGTCACCGCGACCGCAGTCCTGCACCGGGCTGTCGCCTGGTTCGCCGCCCGCGGCGTGACCGTTGAACGCGTCTTGTCCGACAACGGCTCCGCCTACCGATCTCATGCCTGGCGCGACACCTGCACCGACCTGGGAATCACTCCGAAACGGACCCGGCCCTACCGGCCGCAAACCAACGGCAAAATCGAGCGATTCCACCGCACCCTGGCCGAAGGCTGGGCCTACGCCCGGTTCTACCCGTCGGAAACACTGCGACGGGCGGCGCTACCAGGCTGGCTGCACTTCTACAATCAACACCGACCCCACAGCTCAACCGGCGGCAAGCCGCCGGTCACCCGGCTGACCAACCTCCCTGGACATCACA
>NZ_JBVJNO010000033.1:0-1568 GCF_055583645.1 Amycolatopsis sp. NPDC104587 | reverse complement strand
CGCAGGGTTTCGGAGCGGCCGTTGAGGCGGGCGTAGGTGGTGGCGGGTAGGACGAGGGCGGTGACGCGGGTGGCGGCGCGGGCGGTGAAGGTCCAGGTGGTGGTGTCGCGGGCGAGCAGTTCGGCGCCGAGGTGGTCGCCGTCGGTGGCGGTGGCGAGGGTGGTTTCGTCGCCGTATTCGCCGCGGCCGTGGCGGGTGACTTTGCCGTGGGCGATGAGGATGAGGGTGTCGAGTGGTTCGCCGGCGGTGAGCAGGGTGGCGCCGGGTTCGTATTCGCGTTGTTCGAAGGCGTCGGCGAGGGCGGTGAGGGCTTGTTCGTCGCTGAAGCCGCGCAGGAGTTCGAGTTCGGTGAGTTCGGCGGGCACGACCTGCACCCGGGAACCGGTGCTGAAAAAACTCACCTTGCCGTCGCCGATGGTGTAGGTGAGGCGGCGGTTGACGCGGTAGGAGCCGGCGGGGACGTCGACCCAGGGCAGCTGGGACAGCAGCCACCGGGTGGTGATGCCGCGCATCTGCGGCAGGGTTTTGGTTGTCGTCGTGAGGGTCCGTGCCGCTGTGACGCTCAGCGACAGCTGCACGGACGCCTCTTCGGTGACCGTCACGGGTCTCAGCTCTCCCGGCCGATTTCGGCGCTTTCCAGCACCGCCAACGCATCCGGCACCAGCACCGCCGCCGAATAGTACGCCGACACCAGATACGAGATGATCGCCTGCTCACTCACGCCCATGAACCGCACGTTCAACCCCGGCTGGTACTCATCCGGCAACCCCGTCTGATGCAACCCCACCACGCCCTGGGCCTGCTCCCCGGTCCGCATCAGCAGCACCGAGCTGGTCCGGGTCTCGGTGACCGGGATCTTGTTGCAGGGCAGGATCGGCACGCCCCGCCACGCCGGGACCTGGTGCCCGCCCAGGTCCACCGCGTCCGGATACACCCCGGCCTTGGTGCATTCCCGCCCGAACGCCGCGATCGTCTTCGGGTGCGCGAGGAAGAACCCGGGGTCTTTCCACACCAACGCGAGCAGCTCGTCGAAGTCGTCCGGGGTCGGCGGCCCGGTCCGGGTCGGGATCCGCTGGGCGAAGTCGGCGTTGTGCAGCAACCCGAAGTCGGTGTTGTTGACCAGCTCGTGTTCCTGCCGCTCCCGCAACGCCTCGACCGTCAGCCGCAGCTGCTGCTCGATCTGGTTCATCGGCTGGTTGTAGAGGTCCGCGACCCGGGAGTGGACCCGCAGCACCGTCTGCGCGACCGAGAGTTCGTATTCGCGGGGGGAGGCTTCGTAGTCGACGAACGTGCCGGGCAGGGTCGGTTCCCCGTCGTGGCCCGACGCCAGGGAGATCTCCGCTTCGCCGTGGTCGTTGCGGGCGCTGGCCCCATCGGCGACGTAGGCGTCCAGGTGGGCCTGCAGGGTGTCGGAGCGGGAGAGGACGTCGTCGAACACGTGCCGGGGCAGGGACAGGACGGTGCAGGTGGTGACGGCTTTGGCGGTGAACTCCCAGATCCCGTCGGTGCGGACCAGGGTGGTGTCGCCGAAGTAGTCGCCGTCGGCGAGGGTGCCCAGGACGGTCTGG
>NZ_JBVJNO010000032.1:0-2154 GCF_055583645.1 Amycolatopsis sp. NPDC104587 | reverse complement strand
ACGTGGTGGCCCCATTTCCCCCTGCGATGCTCCCTTGGCTCACCCCCCCCCCCCCCCCCCCCCTCCCACCCCCCCCCCCCCCTCTCCCCCCCCCCCCCCCCCCCCCCGCTACTTCGTCTGGAGTCAGGTCGAGGGTGACCGACGCGATCAGGTCGGTGAGCTGCTCGGGCGTGCGGGCGCTGGCGATCGGCGCGGCGACCGTCGGCTGCACGCGCAGCCAGGCGAGTGACACGGTGGCGACCGAGACGCCGTGCGCCGCGGCCACTTCGTCGAGCTGGGCCAGCACACGCTCGCCGTCGCCGTCCAAATAGGACTCCGCCCGGCCGGCGCGCGGGCTGTCGCTTTCGGCGCCTTTCGTGCGGTACTTGCCGGTCAGGAAGCCCTTCGCGAGAGCGAAGTACGGCAGCGTCGCCAGGCCTTCGCGCTCGACGAGCGGAGCGAGGTCACGCTCGTAGTCGCGCTCGACGAGGTTGTAGTGCGGCTGCACCACGGCGTACCGCGCGAAGCCGTTCCGGTCCGAAATGGACAGTGCATCGGCGAGTCGTTCGGCGCTGTAGTTGGACGCCCCGAGGTGGCGGACCTTGCCCGTGCGGACCAGCGCGTCGAACGCTTCCAGCGTCTCCTCGAGCGGAGTGTCCGGGTCGTCCCGGTGGGCGTAGTAGAGGTCGATGTGGTCGGTCTTGAGGCGGCGCAGCGAGTCTTCGGCCGCCTCCTGGATGTTCTTGGCCGACAGGCCCGGCCGCCGGTCCCACGCGCCGGCCTTCGTCGCGACGACGACGTCGTCCCGGTTGCCGCGCGCGGCGAGCCAGCTGCCGAGGATCTCCTCGGAGCCGCCGCCCCCGCCGTAGAGGTCGGCGGTGTCCACGAAGTTGCCACCGGCCGCGGTGTAGGCGTCGAGCACGGCGAAGGACTGCGCCTCGTCCGCCGTCCAGCCGAAGACGTTGCCGCCGAGGTTGAGCCCGTAGACGTCGAGGTCGGTGTTTCCCAGCTTGGTCATGCTTCCGACGGTAGTTCGCCGCCGGCGGGAGGAAAATCGACGTCCCACGCGTTGGAGAGTTCCATGGCTATCGAACTGGGCAAGCTCGGGATCTGGAAGTACCACGCGAACGTCGACGCGAAGTTCGCGGCGGAGGCGGAGAAGCTCGGCTACGGCGCGATCTGGCTGGGCGGCTCACCCACCGGCGACGACCTTTCGCCGGTCGACGACCTGCTCGCGGCGACGGACTCGCTGGTCATCGCCACCGGCATCGTGAACATCTGGCAGGACGACCCGGCGGCGATCGCGCGCGTGTACGAGCGCATCGCCGGCAAGTACCCGGACCGCTTCCTGCTGGGCGTCGGCGCGGGCCACCGCGAAGCGACGAAGGAGTACAAGAAGCCGTACGCGGCCCTGGTCGAGTACCTGGACGGCCTGGACGCGGCGGGCGTCCCGGTGTCCGGCCGCGCCCTGGCGGCGCTGGGCCCGAAGGTGGTGGAGCTGTCGGGTTCGCGTACGGCGGGCGCGCACCCGTACCTGACCACACCGGAGCACACCCGCGACGCCCGCTCGATCCTCGGCGAGGGGCCGCTGCTGGCGCCGGAGCACAAGGTGGTCCTCTCGACGGACCCCGCCGAGGCGCGTGCGATCGGCCGTCAGACGGTGAAGTACTACCTCGGGCTGTCCAACTACGTCGCCAACCTGCGCAAACTCGGCTTCACGGACGCCGACCTGGAGGGCGAGGGCAGCGACCGCCTGATCGACGCACTGGCGTTGCACGGCGACGCGGCCACGATCGCCCGGGGCTTGTCCGCTCACCTGGACGCCGGCGCGGACCAGGTGGTCGTCCAGGTGCTGAACGAAGACCCGTGGCCCGCCTACCGCGCGCTGGCTGCCGAGCTGCGGTGACGCGGTCCTTCTGAACCGATCCGACGTGCGGGGAAGTTTCTCCCCGGGGACCGGTGTGCGGCGGCGGTCCACCTCGTACGATGCGGTCGGGACCACCCTGTGCCAAGGAGGAGTAACGATGCCCATCGCCACCCCCGAGGTCTACGCGGAGATGCTCGACCGGGCCAAGGCGAACGAGTTCGCCTACCCGGCCATCAACGTGACCTCGTCCGAGACCGTGAACGCCGCCATCCGCGGGTTCGCCGAGGCGGAGAGCGACGGCATCATCC
>NZ_JBVJNO010000031.1:0-3272 GCF_055583645.1 Amycolatopsis sp. NPDC104587 | reverse complement strand
AAGCACACTGTTGGGTCCTGAGGCAACACGCCTCGGGCTTCATTGCCTGGGAATGTGGTTTGTTTCTGGTGTGGTGTTTGAGAACTGTAGAGTGGATGCGAGCATCTTTGTGGTCAAGTTGTTAAGGGCACATGGTGGATGTCTTGGCTTCAGGAGCCGATGAAGGACGTAGGAGGCTGCGATAAGCCTCGGGGAGCTGTCAACCGAGCTGTGATCCGAGGATTTCCGAATGGGGAAACCCAGCACCAGTGATGTGGTGTTACCCGCACCTGAATATATAGGGTGTGTGGAGGGAACGCGGGGAAGTGAAACATCTCAGTACCCGTAGGAAGAGAAAACAACCGTGATTCCGTGAGTAGTGGCGAGCGAAAGCGGAAGAGGCTAAACCGTTTGTATGTCAAGCTGTCAGGCGTTGTGCAGGCGGTGTTGTGGGACCCACCTTGAAGAGACTGACATTTCTTCGGAATTGACGCATGGGTTAGTGGAACGCCTTGGGATGGGCGGCCGGAGTGGGTGAGAGCCCCGTACGCGAAAACTTGTGTTGTTGTTCTTGGTGGTGTTCCCGAGTAGCAGCGAGCTCGTGGAATTTGCTGTGAATCTGCCGGGACCACCCGGTAAGCCTAAATACTTCCTGAAGACCGATAGCGGACTAGTACCGTGAGGGAAAGATGAAAAGTACCCCGGGAGGGGAGTGAAAGAGTACCTGAAACCGTGTGCCTACAAGCCGTCAGAGCCTGTGATGGGTGATGGCGTGCCTTTTGAAGAATGAGCCTGCGAGTTAGTGCTGCGTGGCGAGGTTAACCCGTGTGGGGTAGCCGTAGCGAAAGCGAGTCTGAATAGGGCGAATGAGTCGCGTGGTCTAGACCCGAAGCGGAGTGATCTACCCATGGCCAGGGTGAAGCGACGGTAAGACGTCGTGGAGGCCCGAACCCACTTAGGTTGAAAACTGAGGGGATGAGCTGTGGGTAGGGGTGAAAGGCCAATCAAACTCCGTGATAGCTGGTTCTCCCCGAAATGCATTTAGGTGCAGCGTCACGTGTTTCTTGTTGGGGGTAGAGCTACTGGATGGTCTAGGGGCCTTACCGGGTTACCGAAATCAACCAAACTCCGAATACCAATAAGTGAGAGCGTGGCAGTGAGACGGCGGGGGATAAGCTTCGTCGTCGAGAGGGAAACAGCCCAGAACACCAGCTAAGGCCCCTAAGTGTGTGCTCAGTGGGAAAGGATGTGGGATTGCCCAGACAACCAGGAGGTTGGCTTAGAAGCAGCCACCCTTGAAAGAGTGCGTAATAGCTCACTGGTCAAGTGGTCCTGCGCCGACAATGTAGCGGGGCTTAAGCACACCGCCGAAGCTGTGTCATTGACACAATAGATCCACTTGGGCTCTTGAAGTCCTTGTGTAGTCGTGTTGATGGGTAGGGGAGCGTCCTGCATCCAGGGAAGCCGTGGCGGAAGCTAGCGGTGGAGGGTGTGGGAGTGAGAATGCAGGCATGAGTAGCGAATGCAGAGTGAGAAACTCTGCCGCCGGATGACCAAGGGTTCCTGGGCCAGGCTAATCCGCCCAGGGTAAGTCGGGACCTAAGGCGAGGCCGACAGGCGTAGTCGATGGACAACGGGTTGATATTCCCGTACCCGAGCATGTGCGCCCATGACGAGGCGTTTGATACTAACCACCCAAAGCGTGCCGGCGAAGTCTTCGGATGGAGTTGGCATTGTGGAGCGTGGGACCTGATTTCGTAGTAGTCAAGCGATGGGGTGACGCAGGAAGGTAGCTCCGCCAGTGAGTGGTAGTACTGGTGTAAGCGTGTAGGGAAGTTGGTAGGCAAATCCGCCAGCTATATATCCTGAGACGTGATGCGTAGCCGTTTGAGGCGAAGTAGAGTGATCCTATGCTGCCGAGAAAAGCCTCTAGTGAGTGCATGCACGGCCCGTACCCCAAACCAACACAGGTGGTCAGGTAGAGAATACCAAGGCGATCGGGTGAACTGTGGTTAAGGAACTCGGCAAAATGCCCCCGTAACTTCGGGAGAAGGGGGGCCAAACATCCTGAAGCTCTTCTCGAGCTAGGGGTGGGTGGCCGCAGAGACCAGCGGAAAGCGACTGTTTACTAAAAACACAGGTCCATGCGAAGTCGCAAGACGATGTATATGGACTGACGCCTGCCCGGTGCTGGAACGTTAAGAGGACCGGTTAGCCAGCAATGGCGAAGCTGAGAATTTAAGCGCCAGTAAACGGCGGTGGTAACTATAACCATCCTAAGGTAGCGAAATTCCTTGTCGGGTAAGTTCCGACCTGCACGAATGGCGTAACGACTTTCCGGCTGTCTCAACCACAGGCCCGGCGAAATTGCACTACGAGTAAAGATGCTCGTTACGCGCGGCAGGACGGAAAGACCCCGGGACCTTTACTATAGTTTGGTATTGGTTTTCGGTTCGGCTTGTGTAGGATAGGTGGGAGACTGTGAAGCGGTGACGCTAGTTACTGTGGAGTCGTTGTTGAAATACCACTCTGGTCGAATTGGGAATCTGAACCTCGGGCCATGATCTGGTTCAGGGACAGTGCCTGATGGGTAGTTTAACTGGGGCGGTTGCCTCCTAAAGAGTAACGGAGGCGCCCAAAGGTTCCCTCAGCCTGGTTGGCAATCAGGTGTTGAGTGCAAGTGCACAAGGGAGCTTGACTGTGAGACAGACATGTCGAGCAGGGACGAAAGTCGGGACTAGTGATCCGGCACCTCCTGGTGGAAGGGGTGTCGCTCAACGGATAAAAGGTACCCCGGGGATAACAGGCTGATCTTGCCCAAGAGTCCATATCGACGGCATGGTTTGGCACCTCGATGTCGGCTCGTCGCATCCTGGGGCCGGAGTAGGTCCCAAGGGTTGGGCTGTTCGCCCATTAAAGCGGCACGCGAGCTGGGTTTAGAACGTCGTGAGACAGTTCGGTCCCTATCCGCCGCGCGCGTAGGATACTTGAGGAAGGCTGTCCCTAGTACGAGAGGACCGGGACGGACGAACCTCTGGTGTGCCAGTTGTTCCGCCAGGGGCATGGCTGGTTGGCCACGTTCGGAAGGGATAACCGCTGAAGGCATCTAAGCGGGAAGCCTGTTCCAAGATGAGGTATCCCACCCTTTGTGGGTTAAGGCTCCCAATAGACCATTGGGTTGATAGGCCAGAGATGGAAGCACAGTAATGTGTTGTTGAGTTGACTGGTACTAATAGGCCGAGGACTTGTCTACGAAGATGTTGCGCATCCACTCTACGGTTCTGAAACACCAC
>NZ_JBVJNO010000030.1:0-30131 GCF_055583645.1 Amycolatopsis sp. NPDC104587 | reverse complement strand
TCGTGGTGGCCAGGGTGCGGGCCGCGGCCCGTCCGAGGCTCAACGGCGCCTGTTCGGTCTCCACCGGGTCGGTGACAGTCACAGCGAGAACCACCTCATCATCAGCGCCGGCGCGCGGGCGCGCCGAACATGACCTGCTATTTCCGGGTAATCGAGCGGATTCGCGACGCCGCGAAATCAAGATAGCAACCGCGCTCCCGCGCACAATGACACGATCGGGTCACCCGCGCGGGTCACCTGGTTGCCGTCCGCCCATTTCGGACACCCATGAGGACAGAGCCGACGGCTGTCGTCACCCGGCGTCCCCGGGTATCACTCGTTAGGGAAAACCCGCAGCTCGTAAGGGGAATCGGCGGTCGCCGTGGGCAGCGGCGGAAGGGCAGGGCGATAGTCCGGCTGCGCCGAACCGGCGATAACATCGGCGCGGGTGAGGCCACCCGGATGAATTCGAACAATTCCCGGTTGTCCCGCCGGAAACAGCTGACTAACTTGAGCGCTCCGGCGCTGAATACGCGCGGTGCGGAAAGGACGTGGATGAACATCTTCGTGGCCGGCGGTCTCTGGGTGGCCGGCGCGGCGCTCGTCGGGGGCCTGATCGCGTACCTGGTGCGCCGGTTCGGCTGGGACGAGGGCCGGCCCGACAACAACGACGCCGCGGGCCAGGTGTTCACCATCGTCGGCGGGCTGCACGCGGTCCTCGTCGCGTTCGTGCTGATCTCCCTGTTCGACTCGGTCGGCGCCGCGAGCCAGGACGCGCAGACCGAGGCCGACAGCCTGATCGCCGCGACGTGGGCGGCCGACGCGCTGCCCGCCGACGCCAAGGACCGCGTCCACCAGCTCGCGATCGCCTACGCGAAGACCGTCGAGCAGCAGGAGTGGCCGCGGCTGGCCGACGGCGGCGAAGTGCCCGAGACCGGCTGGACGCAGCTCGACCAGATGCGGCAGGCCGTCGCCGCCGCGGAGGTCGACGGCGACTGGCAGGTCGACCGCAAGACCGAGGCCAGCAACCAGCTCTGGTCGGTTTACCAGGCCCGTCAGCAACGGCTGGCGAACTCCGGCGGCGGCGGGGTCGGCGCGGTCGTCTGGTTCGCGCTCATCCTCGGCAGCCTGATCACCGCGATCCTGCTGCCCAACCTCTTCGGCGGCACGCGCCTGGCCGCGCACATCATCATCGTGTCGACGCTGGCCGGCACGATCACGTTGCTGCTGTTCGCGATCTACCAGCTGCAGAACCCGTTCAGCGGTGGCGCGAAGGTGCCGCCCGAGGCGTTCACCTCGGCGCTGGAAAGGCTGGCTTGACCGGCGGGCGGGCCCGCTGGGCGGCGATGCTCGGGGTCGCCGCGGCGGTGTCGGCCCTGCTCGCGGCGACCGGCTGGCTCGCGCCGTCGTCGAAGCGCCCGGCGGCCCAGGCCACGGACGGCTGCACGATCCTGCAGGCGGAGAACGAACGCGCGGGCGCGCCGACGACGTTGCGGCTGCTGTCCCTGCCCGGCGGCTCGACCAAGCGGCTCACGCAGGCGAGCTACTGGATCAACGCGATGGGGTACTCGGCGGCGCAGGACGTCGTCTACGGCGTCGCCGACGGCACCCGCGGCGGCCGGTACGACCACGGCGCGCACGCCGTCCGGATCGACGCATCGGGCGAGGTCACGGACCTGGGTGTGGTCGGCCGCGCGGGCACGCCGCACCCGGTGTGGAGCCAGGTCACCGGCGCCACGGCCGGCGCGATCGACGGCAACCGCTGGTACGTCCGGCAGGACACCGATCTGTACACAGTGGACGTCGACCCGGCGAGCGCGGACTACGTGCGGGTGGTGCACCGGACGCCGCTGCGCCCGGTGTCGCTGGCCGCGGGGGTCGACGACTTCGCGTACGACTCGGCGTCCGGCCTGCTGTACGGCGTCTCGACGACTTCGCGCGGGGATGGCGCGGTGGTGACGCTGGACCCGTCGACGGGCAAGGTCGTGCCGGTGCCGGGGCTGAGTTTTCCCCCGGGCGGCGCGTACGGCTCGGTGGTCCTCGGCCCGGATTCGCTCTACGCCACGGCCAACCGGGACGGCCGCCGGAGTGTCACCTACCGGCTGCCGCGCGACGGTTCCAGCGAGGCGGTCGAGGTCGCGACGGGTCCCGCTTTGGTGAGCGGGGACGCGGCGGGGTGTTACGTCGAGGCGGCGCCGCCCACTCCCACTCCCACTCCCACTCCCACTCCCACTCCCACGCCGACGCCCACGCCTTCACCGACTCCGACTCCGACTCCGACGGTCACTCCCACGCCGGAGCCGCCTCCGCCGTCGCAGCCACCGCCGGTGGAACAACCGGCGGCGGTGACCCCGACCACACCCACCCCCACCCCGACGCCGACGCCGACGACCGAGCCCAAGGTGGAGGCGCCGGTCGCGCCGCCGCCGTCCGCAAAACCGCGCGTCCGGCCGACGGAGAAGGCGGCGCCGGTGGTCGAGGACACGGGAGTCCGCACGAAGGAGAAGCGCCGCTGGGGCCTGACGGCCCTGATTCTGATCCTGGGCAGCGGCGCGATGCTGGCCCACCGACGGCACCGTTAACTCCGGCGCCTTCTCGAAGACGGCCATTGTCCACTTCGGCCACTCAGACTCCTCCTCCGGCGCGGGTCCACGCGCCGGAGGAGGAGAAACCGATGAAGCGGGTACGAATCGCCGTGCTGGCCGGGGTGCTGGTGCTGCCGCTGGCCGCCGCGGGGCCGGCTGCCGCCCATGACCACGACCACGGGCCGCGGGCGAAGGACGACCACTACCGGGTGCGGGCCGGGGGGACCGTGCGCGGGGACGTGCTCGGCAACGACCGGTCGGCCACCGCCGTCGTGCGGCACACCGCCGCCGCGCACGGGACTGTGGCCGTGGCCGCCGGCGGGACGCTGCGCTACACCCCGGCGCCCGGCTTCACCGGCCGGGACTCCTTCACCTACACCGTTTCCGACGCGGTGAAGCTTTACCCGACGACCTTGCCGCCGCTCGCCACGATCGGCGGGGTCCGGATCAACGGCGGCGCGTACGGCTCCGCGCTCACCCCCGTGCCCGGCGAAAGGGACGAGTTCTACGGCCTGACCGACCGCGGCCCGAACGTCGACGCGCCCGACGGCGGCAAGATCGAGCCGCTGCCCGCGTTCACCCCGGCCATCGGGAAGTTCCGGCTCCACGACGGGAAAGCCGTGCTGGAGAAGAAGATCCCGCTCCGGGCCGCGGACGGCACGCCGTACAACGGCCAGGTCAGCCCGCTGGCCGACACCGGCGAGAAGATCGTCGACCTCGCGGGGAAGACGCTGCCGCAGTCGCCCTACGGGTACGACTCCGAAGGCCTCGTCGCCCAGCGCGACGGCACCTTCTGGGTGTCCGACGAGTACGGCCCGTTCATCACGCACTTCGGCCGTGACGGCCGCGCGCTCGAGCGCCTCTCGCCGTTCGACGGCTCGCTGCCGGCCGAGCTGAAGTACCGGGTCCCGAACAAGGGCATGGAGGGCCTCGCGCTGACCCCGGACGGCCGGACGCTGGTCGGCGTCATGCAGTCCGCGCTGCAGCAGCCCGACCTGACGAAGAAGCCGGGCAACGTCACCACGCTGCGGATCGTCACCGTCGACCTGCGCACCCGCGCCACCCACGAGTACCTCTACCTGCTGGACGACCCGGACACGACCGGCACGGCGGTCAGCGAGATCACCGCGCTGTCGGCCACCCGGTTCCTGGTCGACGAGCGGGACGGCAAGGTCGAGCCGGGCGCGTTCAAGAAGCTCTTCGAGATCGACCTGACCGGCGCCACCGACGTCGGACCGAAGGCGGCGGGCTACGACGCCGTCAAGGGCGGCGTGCTCGTCGGCGGCAAGAGCATCGACGCCTACGTCGGCAAGGACACCACGGCCGACGCGACCCAGCACCTCGCCGCGGCCGGCATCACGCCGGTGTCGAAGAAGCTCCGCCTGGACCTCGGTGCCCTGGTGACATCGCTGGACCCGAGCGGCGGCTTCTTCGGCCACGACAAGGTCGAGGGGGTCGCCACCACCGACGGCGGCCGCACGCTCGTGATCAGCAACGACAACGACTTCGGCATCGACGGCGTGACGAACGCGGCCCCGCCGTACACGCTGCACCCGAAGACGCTGCCGGACGGCACGCAGGACGACGGCGAGTACCTGGTGGTCGACACCACACGGCTCCCGGCGGCCACCAGCACCGCGACGGTCACCATCGACGTCCGTTAGTACTTGAACTGGTCGACGTTGTCGGCGGTGATGAGCAGCGGATCGCCCAGCAGGACGGTCTTCGACGTGAGGTCGTACTTCACCGCCGGCAGCTCCAGGCTCACCTTGTTGACCGGGGCCAGGGGCTTGCCGTCGGCGACCTGCTTGGCCGTCCACGCGGTCAGGTAGCCCAGCGACTCGACGTTCCACAGCACCGACTGCGAGCACGAGCCGTCGAGCAGGAACGGCTTGATCGCCTGCGGCGTGCCGACGCCGACGGTGAACACCTGGCCGATCTTCTGCTGGTCACGCACGGCCTTCGCGACCCCCGGCGCGGAGGTCGTGCACTCGCCGACCATGCCGGTGAGGTCCGGGTGGCGGGCCATCAGCTCCTTGGCGAGGCTTGTCGCGGTGTCTTGGTCTTCACCCGCATAGACGGTCTCGACGAGCTGGGCCTTCGGGTACCTCGTGGCCGCGTACTCCTTCTGGACCGAGATCCACGTGTTGAGGTTGGCGGCGGCCGGGCCGCACGAGACGATCGCGTACTTCCCGGCGCCGCCGGTCTTCGCCATCAGCGCGTCGATGAGCGCGGTGCCGATGCCCTTCGCGGTGGCCTGGTTGACGAACACCTCACGCTCGGTGCCGGGGGCGTCGGTGTCCGAGGTGAGCACGTGGATGCCCTTCGCCCGCGCCTCGGCGATCACCGGCGCGAGCGCGGCCGGGTCGTTGGGCGCGACGGCGATGACGTCGACCTTCTTCGCGATCAGGTCCTGCAGGATCTTGACCTGCTCGGCCGGGTCGACGCTCGCCGGGCCGGTCGCGGACCACTCGACACCGAGCTGCTTGGCCGCTTCGAGGCCGCCGGTGTTCATCGCCTCGAAGTAGGGGATGCCCCGCACCTTGGGCACGAAGGCGATCCGGGTCGGCGACGGCTCGGGCGCGCTCCCCAGCGGTTCCGAACAACCGCCGAGCGCGAGCGCCGCACCCAGCAGCACCGTCGCGACCAGCCGGAACGTCTTCGTCGGCCCTCGCATCCCTACCCATTCCTCAGGACTCTCGAACGGTCTGCGCACGGTGGAGACCAAGGGCGAACGTAGGGCCCCGCGTAACTGTGGTCAACGGGATGTGCGCAAAGGGTTACGGAAGTGAGTTCTGCCTGGTGGGTTCTTGACGGGAAACCGCCTGGTCGGCGGTTTTGGTGACGGTGGGTGATGAGGGGTCCGCGCTCGGTGGCTGTGTGGTGACGGCGGCCCGGCCGCCTGGGCGCGCTGGAGTCAGTTGTGACTCACGGAACGTGCTGCAGGTACCCCTAGGGGGTATATTCGACCCCATGAGCGAACAGCACGGAGCCTCTTGGCCGACGGCGATCCAGGCGACACTGCACTGCCTCACCGGCTGTGCCATCGGTGAGGTGCTCGGCATGGTCCTCGGCACGGCGTTCGGCCTGCACAACGCCGCGACCGTCGTCCTGTCGATCGCGCTCGCGTTCGTCTTCGGGTACGGCCTCACCATGCGGGGCGTGCTGAAGTCGGGGCTGAGCGCGGCGGCGGCGTTCAAGGTCGCGCTGGCCGCGGACACCGTGTCGATCGCCGTCATGGAGGTCATCGACAACACCGTTGTCGTGGCGATCCCGGGGGCGATGGACGCCGGGCTGGCGAGCTTCCTGTTCTGGCTGGCACTGGTGCTCTCGCTGGCGATCGCGTTCGTCGTCACGGTGCCGGTGAACAAGTGGATGATCGGGCGCGGCCTGGGCCACGCGAAGGTGCACGCGCACCACCAGCATTGACAGGGGGAGGTGGCGGCCTCCCCGGCGGTCAGAGGCTGGACAGGTCGACCGCGCGGTCGACCTTGCGCCGGTCGAGCACCCGCAGGATGCCCTCCAGCAGGTAGTAGTCGGCGTACGGGAGCGACACCTCGATGCCGTCCTCGGCCGGGCGGTTGCGGGTGCAGCGCGCGACGCTCGCCTCGGCCCGCGTGGACTTCGTCGTCAGGCACGTCTGCGACACCGCGGCGAGGATCCGCAGCGCGCTGTCCCGGTACTGCGGGCGGTGCGTGACCTCGGCGAGGTCGAGCAGGCCGCACGCCATGATCACGCCGGCGGAGGCGTCCTTGACGTCGTTCGGC
Organism: Amycolatopsis sp. NPDC104587; assembly: GCF_055583645.1. Classification (NCBI taxonomy): domain Bacteria; kingdom Bacillati; phylum Actinomycetota; class Actinomycetes; order Pseudonocardiales; family Pseudonocardiaceae; genus Amycolatopsis; species Amycolatopsis sp. NPDC104587. The sequence continues at coordinate 23,800 of NZ_JBVJNO010000030.1, read as the reverse complement.
GCCTGCGGGGCGAGGTAGTCCCACACCGGCACCTGGTCGGGCGTCAGCTTCGAAAGCGCGTAGTCCGCGAGCCGCCGGGCCGTGGTCAGGAACTCCTTGTCGCCGGTCCGGCGGTAGATCGTCGTGAAGCCGTAGACGCCCCACGCCTGCCCGCGCGACCAGCACGACGCCGGGCTGTAGCCCTGCACCGTGTTCGGCCCGATCGGCGCGCCGGTGACCGGGTCGAAGTCGAACACGTGCGGGGTCGAGCCGTCCGGGCGCACGAAGTTCTTCTGCGCCGTCTTCGCGTGCGCGATCGCGATGTCGAGGTACTGCGGGTCCCCGGTCTGCTTCGACGCGAACGCCAGCAGGTCCAGGTTCATCATCGTGTCCATGATGACGCGGCCCGCGTCCTTCGGGTCGGTCAGCGCGCCCCAGGCGCGGATGAACTTCCCGGCCGGGTTGTAGCGCTTGATCAGCGACGACGCGGCCTGCATCGCGCCCGTCTTCCACTTGTCGTCCCCGGTGAGCCGCCAGGCGGTCACCCACGACGGGTAGAAGAGGAAACCGAGGTCGTGCGTGCCGGTGTCGTTCTGGCGCGGCGCGAGTTTCTCCGCCGACGCCAGCGCGAGGGTCTTGAATTGTTCGTCACCGCTGTGCAGCCACGCGAGCCACAACTGGCCGGGCCAGAAACCGCCGACCCAGTCGCCATTCTGCGAATAAACCCATTTCTCGAACTTCGTGCCGGTCGGAAACGCCGTGACGCCGGGCGCCACCGCGCGGAGCTTGGCTACTGCGTAGTCGGCCGCTTGGCGGAGCGTCCGGGTGACCGATGCCTGGTCGGAGGCATCGAGGGGGGCCGCCGAAGCGGCCGTCGAGGTGCTGGCGCTCACCGCCACCGCGGCACCGGCCGCGGTGGTCAGCAGGGTTCTCCGGGTAACGCTCACAGGTGCCCGCCATTCCGTGTGGGGAAATGCTCCAGGTGACCGGAAGTTTTCCACAACGGACTGGCGCTTGTACACCCGGCGGATAGTCGTTCACGGTTGTGAATTCATGTTCCGCTCGGCGGGATATTCGCATTGTGGTGGAAGACGTTGCCGGGGTCGTAAGCGTCCTTGACCCGCCGCAGCTCCGAGGCCGGCGTGACCGCGGCGATCCGGGAACACCGGAATCAGCGAAGCCTTGCCGGGCAGGTGCGCCGCGAATCCGGTTTCACCGCGTGCCGCGGCGACCGGGCGCGCGAAAGGGCGAAGGCCCGGCAGAATCGCCGGGCCTTCGCTTTCAATCGCGGGGGAGAGGGCAGTCAACCACGCGATGCTCGAGGAGCGCTCGAAGCGATGCTCGAGGAGCACTCGAACCGGCTCAGCAGAGCGGGGCGACGGGTTCGTCCGAGCCGGTCTGCAGGTAGGTGTCCGACACGTAGTGGCCGGGGCCGATCCGGTCCCAGATGTTGCTGGTGCCGAACTTGCCGGTGACCGTGTCGCCGAGGGTGTAGCACTCGATGTTCACCTTGGCGTATTTCGCCGCGAGGCCCTTGATCGCCGCCGAGGTGCTCGCGCTCGCGCGGACGTTCATCGGGTCGCCCGCGGTGCTGACCACGCCGGTCGGGCCGGAGCCGGTCCACAGGTAGGTGACGTTCACGTTGCCGTTGTCGGACATGCCGAGCCCGTCCCAGAAGACGCCGTCGGCGAGGTCGATGCCGGCCGGGTTCGCCACCTTGTACCCGAGGCCGCTCTTGCCGCCGTTGTACCCGTTGTAGTACGCGGCGTACGCCTCGGGCTGGCCCTGCGGCAGGTCCTTGAACTTCGTCCGGGTCGCCGCCGGGTTCCAGTAGTCGTCCTGCTCGTTCCACGGGCCGATGTCCCACACCGGCGCGTACTCGCACTTGCTGCCGTCGGTGCGGCAGACGCGGACCGAGTAGGTGCCGGATCCCTTGCCGGACAGGCCCTTCCCGGACGGCAGCGCGACGAAGTGGTCGCGGCTGGTGATCACGTGGCCGTTGGCGGTCGTCCCGCCGATCAGGCCTTCGCGGGTGCCGTAGACCTTGTAGGTCAGCGCGGCCGCCGCGGCCAGCGCGTTGGCCTGCGGCGCGTTGTCGGCGCTCAGCGTGATGTTCTTGACCGACGGCCGCACGCCGTCGGTGGTGCTGTGCAGGGTGACGCGCACCTGCACCGAGCCGACGGCGGACTTCAGCGTGGTGCCCGCGGGTGTCCACTCGGTCCAGTCGTTCACGCCGGTCCGCCCGCGGACGTCGACGTCGACCGACGTGCCCTTCGGGGTGTCGGCGGCCAGTTCCGCGCTGACGCGGTTGGCCGGCGTACCCAGCGTGTGCTCGGCGGTGGTGAGGCTGCCTTCACTGCCGGCGAACACCCGCGCGGTTCTGTGCCACGCGGCGTCGGCCAGCGTCAGCGTCCCACCCGCGGCGGCGACGTTGACGTCATCGGTGTCCACAGTGGACAAATCCGCGGTCCAGCCCGCGCTGCCCGCCGTCGCGGCGTGGGCGGGGCCTCCGGCCAGCGCCGTCACCGCCCCCGCGGCCAGAACCACCGCGGTCACGCGGCCGGTCTTCCTGATCCGGATCATCCCCGGTTCTCCCTTCGCACCTGTTCACTCGAACGTGGCGAAAGACTGACGGGACGGCGTACATGATCCGTACAAGCAGGTTGTGCGTCAGGCGGACACGATGTGCGGAGGCTCGGCCGCGGCGGGCTCCGGCGGGCGCGACGACAGCTCGCGCCAGATCGCCAGCGCGCGCTCCGAGTAGTCCCGCGAGCGTTCCGGCTGCGCCAGTGCCCGGTGCAGCTCGCCGAGCAGCTGCGAAACCTCCGCCTCCGACCGCCGGTCGCCGTTGCGCCGGTGCACCGAAAGCGAGTTCACCAGCAGCAGCTGCGCGTGCGCGAAGTCCCCGCTGTGCAGGCACAGCTCGCCGAGGTTCTGGTTCGCGTACCCGACGCAGTGGTCGTCGCCGAGGTCGGTGAAGATCGCGATCGCGCGGTCGACGTGCTCGCGGGCCGCCGCCAGGTTGCCCTGGTGCTGGAACAGCAGCCCGAGCCGCTTGAAGGCGTGGGCCTCGCGGTGGCGGTCGCCGATCTCCGCCGACAGCTCCAGCGCGTCGGTGAACCAGCGCTTCGCCGCCGCGTAGCAGCCGCGCGACATCCAAACCGCGCCGGCGCTGATCCGGGCGACCGCCTCTCCGTGCCGGTCGTCGGCCTCGGCGAACAGCTTCAGCGCTTCGTGGCAGTGCTCGAGCGAGCGGTCGTCCTCACCCTCGATGCGCAGGATCGTCGCGAGCCCGGTCCGCGCGATGCCGATGCCCGAGGCGTCGCCGACCCGCTCGAACAGCGCCTTCGACTCCTCGAACGCCACCCGCGACTCGGCGTATTCGTCCTGGTAGAGCAGGTACTGACCGAGGTTGCGCTGCACGATCGCCTCGGCGCGCAGCGAGCCGGTCCGGCGGGCCGCGGCGAGGGCGATCGTGTGCGTCGCGTGCCAGTCGTCCTGGTGGCCGCGCAGGTCGAAGTACGGCGTCAGCGCCGAAGCCAGCTGCCACGCCGAGTCGTCGAAGCCGTGCTCGGCGGCCAGCGAAACCGCCGCGACGCTCGTGTGCCGCTCGGCCGCGAACCACGCCGCCGGGTCGTCCGGCAGCACGTCGGCGGGCACCGCTGGGCGCGGCAGCTCGTCGTCGCAGTACATGCCGAAGAAGTGCAGCGGCATCCGGCGCGCGGCTTCCAGCGCGAGCGCCAGATACCCCTCGAGGACCCGGCGAAGCCCGGCACGCGTCTTCGCCGCGTCACTCTGCTCCACGAGCTCGACCGCGTACACGCGCAGGAGGTCGTGCAGGCGGTAGCGCGGCTGCCCGGCGGAGTCGGAGCCGACGAGCTCGACGAGGTGGCCGTCGACCAGGACGTCGAGGACGTCCTCGGCGTCGCGGCGGCCGAGCACGGCGGCGACCACCCAGCCCGGGAACTGGACCGGCCCGAGCAGCCCGAGCCCGCGGAACGCGGTGGCCGCCGACATCGGCAGCAGGTCGTAGGACAGCGTCACGCTCGCGCGGACGGCGAGGTCGCCGACGCGCAGCTCGTCGAGCCGGCGGTGCTCGTCACGCAGCCGGTCGGCCAGCAGCCGCAGCGTCCAGCCCGGGCGGTGCGTCAGCTTCGCGCCGGCCACCCGGATCGCCAGCGGCAGGTGCCCGCACTGGCGCAGGATCGCCGCGGCGCTCTCCGGCTCGGCGGCCACTCGCTCGGCGCCGACGATGCCCTCCAGCAGCCGCGCGCCCTCGTCTTCGGGCAGCAGGTCGACGTCGACGGCTTTCGCCCCGGCGAGCCCGGGCAGCCGGAGCCGGCTGGTCACCAGCACCGCGCAGGCGCCCGCGCCGGGCAGCAGCGGGCGCACCTGGGCGGCGCTCCCGGCGTCGTCGAGCACCACGCACATGCGCCGCCCGGCCAGCCGCGACCGCAGCAGCGCCGAGCGCTCGGCCGGCTCGCGCGGCAGGCCGGCGTCCGGGATGCCCAGCGCGTGCAGCAGCTCGGCTAGCACGCCCATCGGCGCCCGCGGCGACGACGACGTGCCGGCCAGGTCGACGTGCAGCTGCCCGTCGGGGAAGTCGTCGCGGACGGCGTGCGCGATCCGGACCGCCACCGCGGACTTGCCGACCCCGGGCGCGCCCGAAAGCACGATCACCGCCGGGGCGCCGGAGTTCGCGCGCTCCCGCATCAGCGTGACGACCTCGCGGAGCACGTCGTCGCGGCCGGTGAAGTCGGGCAGGTCGAGCGGCAGCTGGCAGACCGGGACGACGTCGGCGGGGCGCGGCGCGAGCACGCTCTCCGGCACCAGCGTCGCGCGCAGTTCGCGCAGCCGCGCGCCGGGTTCGGCGCCGAGCTCTTCGGCGAGGACCCGCTCGGCGGCTTCGTACGCTTCGACGGCGTCGGCGGTCCGGCCGGCGGCCCGCAGCGCGACGATCAGCTGCGCCCAGAGCTCTTCGCGCAGCGGGTGCTCGGTGACCAGGCCGCGCAGCTCGGCGACGGCCTCGCCGGTGCGGCCGAGGTCGATCCGCGCCCGCAACCGCTGTTCCTGCACCGAAAGCCGCAGCTCGGCGAGCCGGGCGACGGTCGCGCCCCAGCTGTGGTCGTGCGGCAGTCCTTCGAGGACTTCGCCGCGCCACAGCGCGTCGGCCCGGTCGAGGAGCTTGAGAGCGCTCTCGGCGTCGCCGTGCTCGAGCGCTTCCTGCGCTTCGCCGGCCACGGCGGCGAAGGCGAGGTGGTCCAGTTCGCCGGGCGACGCGGTCAGCAGGTAGCCGGAGGCCCGGCTGCTGATCCGCTCGCCGAGGGCGGGGTCGATCTCGGCGAACCGTCTTCGCAGGGAGTGCACGTACGTGCGGATGTTCGCCGCGGCCGACCGCGGCGCCGACTCCGGCCACAGCACTTCCACCAGCACGTCCGCCGACACGACGATGTTCGGCTGCAACGCCAGCGCGGCCAGCAGCAGCCGGGGCTTCGGCCCGCCGAGGCCGACCACCTGCCCGCCGGCGGTGACCTCCAGCGGACCGAGGACGCGGATGGTAAGCGAGGTGGTCTCAACCTGCCCGATGAGTTCCCCCATGCCCGGATGCTATTTCCCGGCCAGGCGAACGGATAGATCCATTCGGAGTGTCTGCGCGCAGGCCACGGCCTTTGTACGCGACGTGTATGGCCCGGCGTCACGCTCCCGCCATGAAGCGTTTGAACCTCCGGCGGATCGCCGGGATCGGGGTCGTCCTCGCGGTGGTCGGCGCGCTGGCCGTGGGCGGTGCGCTCGAAGCGTCCGCCGCGGCGACCGGCACCGTCAAGACCGCGGGTGACCCGCTCAACGTCCGCCGGGCGCCCACCGCGGGCGCCACGGCCGTCAAGACCGTCGCCAACGGCGCGTCCGTGACCATCGACTGCCAGCTCACCGGCTCGTCGGTGACCGGGACCTACGGCACGAGCACGTTGTGGGACTACGTGCCCACGCTCGGCGGGTACATCTCGGACACCTACGTCTACACCGGCTCCGACCAGCGGATCGCGCCCGACTGCGGCGTCGGCACGGGCAGCGGCCAGTGCGCCGACGCCTGCGCGGGGGAGGCGCAGTACCGCTCGTCCGACTCGCACTTCCTGGTCTACGACACCGATGCCGACGGCTACTCGGCCGTCGTCGCGTACTGGCTCAAGGGCGGCGCCGGGCCGTTCTACGTCTGGAACTCCGGAGGTGAGGGCACGAAGGTCGACAAGGCGGTGAGCGTCCCGCACGGCGGCTGGGTCTTCTACAAGGTCTGCGTCGCGAACTACACCACCGCCAAGCCGGACCTGAAGTCCTGCAGCGACGGCATCACCGACTTCGCGGCCTGACCGCGTCTCCCCTCCCCGAAAGGTCTTCCGACATGGTTCAGGTCAACCGGCGCAAGGTGCTCCTCGGCGGGCTCGCCGCGGTCACCGCCACCGCGGCTTCGGCGGCGCTGCCGTCCTGGGCGAACGCCCGCACCACCGCGGCCGCGCCCGCCATCCACGACCCCTTCCAGCTCGGCGTCGCCTCCGGCGACCCGCTCCCCGACAGCGTGGTGCTCTGGACGAGACTCGCGCCGGCGCCGCTCAACGCCGACGGTTTCGGCGGCATGCCGGACGCGACCTACGCGGTCGACTGGGAGATCGCGAACGACGAGGCGTTCTCCTCGGTCGTGCAGAGCGGGTCGGTGAGCGCGGTCCGGGCGTCCGCGCACAGCGTCCACATCGAACCGGTGGGCCTGCAGCCGGCGCGCGAGTACTTCTACCGCTTCAAGACTTCCGGCTACATCTCGCCGGTCGGCCGGACGCGCACCGCGCCCGCCGCGGGCGCCGCCGTCAACCAGCTCAAGTACTGCTTCACCTCCTGCCAGCACTGGGAGGAGGGCTACTACCACGCGTACAAGGGCGTCGTCGCCGACAACCCGGACCTGGTGCTGTTCCTCGGCGACTACATCTACGAGAAGAAGTCGGGCCGCGCCGCCGCGGACCGCAACCCGCGCAGCCTCGCCGTCGCCGACGACGCGACCACGCTCGCGCTCTACCGTGCCCGCCACGGCCAGCACAAGACCGACGCCGACCTGCAGGCCGCGCACGCGATCGCGCCCTGGGTGGTGGTATTCGACGACCATGAAGTGATGAACAACTGGAACGGCACCACCTCGCCCGCGCCCGCCGCGCGCAAGGCCGCCGGGTTCCAGGCGTTCTACGAGCACACGCCGATCCGCTCGACCGCGAAGCCGAACGGCGCGTCGATCCAGCTGTACCGCCAGGTCGTGTGGGGCAACCTGGCCCGGTTCCACATGCTCGACACGCGCCAGTTCCGCAACGCTCAGGTGGCCGACCCGTCGGGCTCCACGGGCCCGGCCTGCACCGACATGCGCAACACCTCGCGCAGCATCCTCGGCAGCACCGAAGAGGCGTGGCTGCTCAAGCAGTTCGAGTCGCACCCGGCCACCTGGGACTTCCTCGGCCAGCAGGTCTTCTTCGCCACGCGGGACGGCGACGGCAACAAGGCCACCTGCGAGAGCCCCGACTCCTGGCAGGGTTACGAGGCTTCGCGCGACCGGATCGCGAAGGGCTGGGTCGACCGGAAGGTCGCCAACCCGGTGGTGCTCACCGGCGACGTCCACCGCCACTGGGCCGCCGACCTGCGCCTGGACTACTTCGACCACAGCGACCCGCTGATCGGCTCGGAGCTGGTCACGACGTCGGTGACGAGCAACAGCGACGACGCGGCCCCGCCGAGTGCGGCCTGGCTGGCGAACAACCCCCACGTCAAGTACTGCAAGGGCGAGCGCGGCTACGTCCGCGTCACGACCACGCCGTCGCAGATGCGGGCGGACTTCATGACCACCTCCGACACCAGCGTCTACGACCCGGCGAAGGTGGTCATCAAGAACGACGTCAGCTACGTAGTGCAAGCGGGGAAGCCTGGCCTGCAGAAAGTCTGAACCACAACGCTACGCTGTGTGACGTGACCGATGAACTGGGCCTGCGGGAGCGCAAGAAGCTCCGCACGCGGGCGGCGATCTCGACGGCGGCGATCGGGCTCTTCCTGGAGCGCGGGTTCGACGCCGTCGGGGTCGCCGAAGTGGCGAAGGCGGCCGAAGTGTCCAAGCGGACGCTCTTCGCGTACTTCCCGACCAAGGAGGACCTGGTCCTGCACCGGTTCGCCGACCACGAGACCGACGCGGCGGACGTCGTCCGCGCCCGCCGGCCGGGCCAGGGGCCGCTCGCCGCGCTGCGGGAGGCGTTCCTGCGGGGGCTCGACGAGCGTGCACCGGTCACCGGCCTGTGTGACGAGCCGGCCGTCGTCGCGGTGTTCCGGCTCGTCACCGGCACCCCGGCGCTGGTGGCGCGGCTGGCGGCGTTCACGTCGGCGGGGGAGTCGGCACTGGCGGCCGCGCTCACCGAGGCCGGTGTCCCGGCGCGCGACGCGGGTCTCGCCGCCGCGCAGATCGCGGCCGTCCGCCGGCTGCTGGCCACGGCGAACATGGACGCCGTCGCGGCCGGGGTGCCCGCGGCGCGGCGGCTCCCGGAGGCCGTCGAGGCGGCCGAACGGGCGTTCACCTTGCTCTCCGCCGGCGTAGGTTTTCCGTGACCGGCGTCGATCATGACGGATTCATGGGCACGGCCGTGCGCCACACACGGTTTCCTCGGTCCCGACGGAGGTAGACTCCGGAAATCTTGACGAGGACACCGGGGGGACCCGCGTCCGACTGGGGGTGACGCGGGTCCTCCCCGGCTTTGTCGGGAAAAGGGCGTGATCTTGACAGTTCCCACGCGCCACTCGTAATCTGAGTGCTCCGCCGTCGTGCCGAATTTTTCGATTCCATGACAAGGCGGGTTCACGTGAAAGCGAAAAGAACCGTTCTGCTGATCACCTTCGCGGTGGCGGGACTGGTGGCCACCGGCGCCGGGGTCTCCTCGGCCGCGCCCGGCGGCGTTTACGACGTCAAGGACTACGGGGCCAAGGGAAACGGTTCCACCAACGATTCCGGGGCCATCGACAAGGCGATCACCGCGGCCAACGCGGCCGGCGGCGGCACCGTCCGGTTCACCTCGGGCAGCTACAAGTCGGCCAACACCGTCCACCTCAAGAGCAACGTGACGATCCAGCTCGACGCGGGCGCGACGATCAGCGGGTCGAGTGCGGACAGTTACGACAAGCCCGAGTCGAACCAGTGGGACAAGTACCAGGACTACGGCCACAGCCACTTCCACAACGCGATGTTCTACGGCGACAAGCTGACGAACATCGGTTTCACCGGCGCGGGAACGATCGACGGCGGGGGAAGCCTCATCACCGGCAACCCGAAGTCCGGCGAGGCCGACAAGATCCTTTCGCTCACCCGCTGTGACGGGCTCACGCTGTCGGGGATCAAGCTGCGCCGCGGCGGGCACTTCGCGGCGCTGATCAACGGCTGCACGAACGTCGTGTCGGACAAGCTCACGATTGACACCGCGAGCGACCGCGACGGCTGGAACATCATCAGCACGACGAACGTCACGATCACCCATGCGAACATCGCGGCGAACGACGACGCACTCGTGTTCAAGAGTGACTACGCGCTCGGCGCGAAACTGCCGAACGGGAACGTCACGGTGAACAACGCGAAACTGTCGGCGCAGTGCTGCAACGCGCTGATGTTCGGGTCCGAGACGTGTGGTGACTTCACCGGCTACCAGTTCTCCGACATCACCATCACCAGCGCCCACAAATCGGGCATCGGCATCGTTTCGATGGACGGCGCGAAGATCTCGGACGTCCATTACCGCAACATCACGATGTCCGGAACGTACTCCCCGGTCATGATGAAGATCGGCACGCGCAAGCGGTGCGGCGACTCCCCGGGGGTCGGCTCGATCAGCGGCATCACGTTCGACAACGTCACGGGTACGCACACCGGCACCAGCTTCAGCCCGACGATCTGGGGCGCCGACAGCGCGCACCGCGTCTCGGACGTCACTTTCACCGGCGTGCACCTGAACGTCCCGGGCGGCAACGGCACGATGGGCACCGGCGTCCCGAGCAACGACGCGACCGACTACAACCCGAAGAGCATCGGCACCCGCCCGTCGTACGGCTGGTACCTGCACTACGCGTCGGGGGTGAAGTTCGTGGACAGCTCGGTGGAGTTCGCCAAGGACGACGGCCGCCCGGCGAGCATCGTCAACAACAGCTCCGACATCACGTTCGACCACTTCACCGCGGAGAAGGGCGCGAAGAGCCCGTTCGACATCGGCTTCCAGACGGTGACGGGCTACTGCGTGAAGGACTCGGCCACCACGTCCGGCGCGTCCCTCCGCCTGAACACCTCAGGCTCCACCTCCACCTGCTGACACTCCCGTGATCAGAGAGGCATCACCCGTGATCAGAGAGGCATCACGTGTGTCTGAAGGGGCATCACGCTGATTCCCGCTCAATCACGCGTGATGCCTGCTCAATCACGTGTGATGCCCTTTCCGTAAGGACGAAGGGGCCCCGGCCGGTGGCCGGGGCCCCTTCTGCGGCGCGCCTCGTGGTCAGTGGCTGTACTGCTCGTTCATGATGAGGAACGCGCCCAGGCCGTGGAAGTCGTTGGTCTTGCGCGCGCGGGCGTAGTAGTACGACAGGTCGCCGACGTTGGTTCCTTCGCAGATGTCCGTGATGTTCGTCAGGCCGTCGGAGCCCACCGAGACCTTACGGAGGACTCCGGCGTACCCGCGGTCCGCCACCGCCTGGTACGACGCCGGCAGGTAACCGCGCTGGACGCCGCGGGACATCGTGAACGTGTACATCGACGACGCCGACGTCTCCAGCCAGTTCTTCGAATCGGCGCCGCGGTCGACCACCTGGTGCCACCGGCCGGTCGCCGGGTCCTGGTAACGCTCGTAGCCCGCGGCCAGGAACCGCACGATGTCGATCAGGGCCGCCCGGCGCGGGTGGGTGGCCGGCAGGACCTCGAGGATGTCGATGGCCGCCATGCCGAACCAGCCGATCGCGCGGGCCCAGTGGTACTTCGAGTGGTGCCCGGCGCCGGACGCCCACGACTCGGAGCCGTCCTCGTCGTAGGCGTGGTACAGCAGGCCCTTCGCCGGTTCGCGAAGGTGGCTGAAGTACACCACGAGGTTCTTCGCCGACTCCTCGAAGCAGTACGCGCCGTCGTCGAACGCCGCGCCGTACAGCGCGAGGAACGGCTGGGCCATGTACACACCGTCGCCCCACAGCTGGCCGACCTTGCCGGTGGCGTGGAACATGCCGCCGTCGGACGTCCGCGGGTACGCCGGGAACCGCTTGCGCAGCTGGTCGGCCGCCGTCTTGTACTTCGTGCGGCCGGTCTCGGCGAACAGCAGCGGCAGCATCTGGCACGAGCGCATCGAGTCGAGGTTGGTGAAGCTGTTCGAAATCCCCTTGTCGGTGATGAAGCGGTCGTACCACGCGACGATGTAGTCGAGGTACTTCTTCTCGCCGGTGCGCTTGTAGAAGAGGTACTGACCGTAGAGGTACAGCCCGAGGGTGTACCCCCAGCCGCCGATCTTGTCGGGGGTGTAGCGCTTCATCGTCGAGTCGATGACGGCCCGCGACCAGTCCGGCGGCGGCGCCGCACCGGCCGGGAGGGCCGCCCGCGCGACGGGACCCGCCGCGGCGAGGGCGCCGAGGGCGCCCAGGGTGCCGGCCAGGACCGCGCGCCGGGTCGGGCGAAGGGGGTGCTCGGACATTCGTCGTCCTTTCGTGCACTGGCCCCGCGACGCGGTGAAAGGGTGGCCGGGATGCCGATCCGCCGTCCGTCGGCATCCCGACCAGCTCTGGGGGGCGCGGCGTGCTGCCCGTGTCGCCGGAGCGGTGGTCTTCGAGCGAAAGCGCTCTCTGGCCTGAACATCTACTCGCCTCCCGGACGCCCAGTCAAGCAGAGATCGGATCTCTAGCGTCATATATCAGATATTTAACCCGGACGGCGGCAGGTCCGGTGTACCGGCAGTCGAAACACGGGAAAAAGGTCGGACCTGAGGGTTGACCGTCCGGCGAACGCAGGAGTACACCACCGAGTGGACCAGACCACTGGAGGTCACTCATGTCAGCCAGGTTCCTCCGCCGGATAGCCGTCGCGTTCGCCGCGGCGCTCGTGGTGTCCGGGCTCCTCGCCGCACCGGCGTCGGCCGATCTGCAAAAGCCTTCCCAGCAGTGGCTGCGCGACAGCCAGGCGGGCCTGTTCCTGCACTGGGGCATGCGCACGTCGCCGGGCTACACCAGCTGCAGCGCCTGGGAGAAGGCGATCACCGACGGCGGGTGGAGTCCCGCTTACTGGGTCGGTGAAGCCAAGAAGCTGCACGCGTCCTACCTCGTGCTCGCCTCGTTCCACAGCCGGCTCGGCTACTCGCGGGCGTGGCCGTCGAAGATCCCGGGCAGCTGTGCCACCAAGCGGGACTTCCTCGGCGAGCTGGTCGCCGCCGCGAAACCCCAGGGCCTCAAGGTCATCCTCTACATGACCAACGACGCCCAGTGGCACGACGAGGGCGGCCACGAGTGGCTCGACTCGGCCGGCTACTCGAAGTACAAGGGCAAGACCGTCAACCTCGACAGCCAGGACGGCTTCGGCCAGTTCAGCTACGACAACTTCTTCGAGGTCATGAAGAACTACCCCGACCTCGGCGGCTTCTGGATCGACAACGACAACGCCTACTGGGAGTCCCACGACCTGTACCAGCAGATCTACCAGCAGCGCCCGGACTACCTGCTGAGCAACAACAACGAAGACACGCCGATCATGGACACGATCAGCAACGAGCAGAAGACCGGGATGAGCCCGTCCTATGACTACCCGCAGGCGACGTACACGGCGATGCCGCGGCTCACCGAGGCGTGCTTCAAGCTGCCCGACAGCGGCTCGTGGTGGTACGGCGGCACTAACTCCTCGGTCGACAAGAAGCTCAACATCGGCCGGCTGGTCACGAACTCGGGCTCGTCGATCAAGTCGCTGATGGCCGAAACGGCGATGGTGAACGGGAAGTTCCCGTCGAACCAGGAGGCGTTCAACAACTTCGCGAGCACCTACCTCGACGGGATCTGGGAGTCGCTCGGCGGCACCGAAGGCGCCGGGTACATGTACGGCGGCATGCAGCCGGGCTTCTGGAACGACGGCGCGCACGGCGTGATCACCATCAAGGGCGACACGCAGTACGTCCACGTCCTGACCAAGCCGTCGACGAACACCCTGAAGATCCGCGACAACGGCTATCGCGTCGGAAAGGTGACGAACCTGCGCACCGGCGCCGCGATCTCGTTCACCCAGGGCGGCGGCAGTCTGACGCTTTCGGGTCTGTCCTCTTGGGACACCTACGACACGGTGTTCGAGGTCGAGACCGCCGGCCGCACCGGGACGTACGACCCGAAGACGGTGACGCTCAAGGCGAGCGCGTCGGCGAGCGGCCACAGTGGACAGGCGGCCGGCGACGGCGACTACCTGACCTACTTCGACAACAACAAGACCCTCCCGGTGAACCTGGACTACGACCTCGGCTCGGCCAAGAAGGTCCAGTATCTCGGGATCAACCAGCGGGAGGACTCGGTCAGCTACGCCCGATCGGAGGGTGAGCAGTCCGCGCGGATCAAGGCGTACCAGGTGTTCGTGTCGAGCGACGGCAAGAACTGGGGGAGCGCGGTCAAGTCCGGCACGCTCCCGAGCCACCGCGGTGTCCAGTTCGTCGACCTGTCGGCGGTGACGTCGAGGTACGTGCGGCTGCAGGTGACGAGCACGTACGCGGCGTCCAGCGACAGCACCCGGTACAAACGGCTGCGGATCGACGAGACCTGGCTCGGGTCGGACTACGCGACCGCGGCGGGCTGAGCGAGGAGGTCGAGGGTGAGGGCCGCGGTCCAGCTGAACGAGCGGGTGCCGTGGCCCTCGCCCGTGAGCGGGTCCACGTACTCGGCGAAGTCCGTGCGGGCGGCCGTCGCGACGAGGTCGTCGCGCAGGTGCGCGGCCAAGGCGTGCTCGCCGTGGCGCAGCAGGCCCTCCCGGACCAGCCAGCCGACGTTGAACCACGACGGCCCGCGCCAGTAGCGGGCCGGGTCGAACGTCGGCGCGGTCAGGTCGTGGCTCGGGACGCCGTGGACGCTCCCGAGCCGGAACCGCGGGCCGGTGGCCGTCGCCAGCAGCGCCGGGGCGACGGCCAGGTCCGGCAGCAGCAGTGGCAGCAGGCCCGCGCAGGTGTGATCGGGCGCGAGCGTTCCGGTGCGGACGTCGCGGGCGAAGAAGAAGCCGTTGTCCCACAACGTCTCCTGCATCGCCTTCGCGACACGCGCCGCGGACTCGCGGTGGCCGGCGGCGGCCGCCGGCAGGCCGAGCTCCTCGGCGATCTCGGCCAGCGCGAGCTCGGCGTCGGCCAGCAACGCGTTGAACCCCGGGTCTTCCACGGCGAAGTCTCCGGGGTCCTGGTAACCGCTGTCCCGGTAGTCGGCGGCGAGCCGGACGTACCGGCCGTAGTCCTCGTCGCTCGGGCGGTCGGCCGCGGCGCCGTGCTGCAGGTCGCGGCGGACGAACCCGCCCACCGGCGTGACGCGCGAAAGCGGGCCGTCCCAGGCCGGGCTGTTGTCCATCCCGGACTCCCACGGGTGCACGATCGCCGCGAGCCCGCGCCCGCCGGCGTCCCGCGAAACCCGCAGGTACTCGTGCCAGGCCCGCAGCTTCGGGTACAGCGTCGCGAGGAAGCCGGGGTCGGGCTCGGCGCGGTGCACGGCGAGCACGGCCCGCGCGTGCACCGGCGGCTGGATCAGCCCCGAGGTGCGGTTCGCCCGCCAGAAGTCCGGGCCGGGGAAGTAGGCCTCCGGCGGTGTGTCCGGGTTGAACAGGATGTGCGGCACGCGGCCGTCGCGCCACTGCGCGGAGAAGAGCGTCTCCAGTTCGAGCCGCGCCCGCGCCGGATCCAGGTGACGCAGGCCGAACGCGATGAAGGCCGAGTCCCAGCTCCACTGGTGCGGGTAGAGCCCGCGCGAAGGCACCGTGGACGCGCCGAGCCAGTTGTCCGCCAGGACCGCCGCGGCCCGCCCCCATGTTACGTCCATGTGTCCAATCTATCTCCTACTTATGTCTTGTCAATGGACAAAAGTCCGGGACTGAGATGATGCCACCAGACCGAAGAGGGGGTTCGGGATGACGGCTCCGACGTCGGCCGGCGAGCTGTTGCGGCTGGTCAGGACCGGGCAGGCGACCACGCGCAAGGCCCTGCTCGTGTGCAGCGGGCTGTCCCGCTCGACGCTGACCGCGCGTCTCGAGCAGCTCCAGACGGCCGGTCTGCTGGTCGAAGGCGGCCAGGAGGACTCGACCGGTGGCCGCCCGGCGCGGCAGCTGCGCTTCGACGACCGGCACGCCGTGGTCCTCGCCGCGAGCATCGACACGATGCACGCCGAGGCGGCGCTCACCGACCTGTCCGGACGGCGGCTGGCGCACCGCGAGGGCGCCGTGCGGGTCGCCGACGGCCCGGAACCCGTGCTCGGCCGGATCGCCGAATGGTTCGAGGCGATGCTCGCGGAGGGCGACCGGCCGGTCTGCGGCGTCGGCATCTCCGTCCCCGGCCCGGTCGAACCCGGTCGCGCCCGCGTCACGCAGCCGCCGATCATGCCCGGCTGGGACGGCTACCCGATCGACGCCTACCTCGGCGCGCGGTTCGGCGCTCCGGTGCTGGTCGACAACGACGCGAACCTGATGGCGCTGGGGGAGCACCGCGCCCGGTACCCGGACTCGGCCGCGCTGGTGGTCGTCAAGGTGTCCACCGGGATCGGCGCCGGGCTGGTGATCGGCGGTGAGGTCTACCGCGGCATCGACGGCGGCGCCGGCGACATCGGGCACATCCGCCTGCCCGGCCACCCGGAGGCCCGCTGCATGTGCGGCTCGCTCGGCTGCCTCGCGGCGGTCGCCAGCGGGGGCGCGCTGGCCGCCCGGCTGACCGAGCTGGGCCTGCCGACGACGTCGGGCTCGGGGGTCCGCGACCGGATCCTGGCCGGCGAACCCGCCGCCGTGCGGCTGGCCGAGTTCGCCGGGCGCCAGGTGGGGGAGGTGCTCGCGACGCTCGTCTGCGTGGTCAACCCGGGGGTGCTGGTGGTCGCCGGAGACCTCGCCGAACCGCACTTCGTCGCCGGCGTCCGTGAAGTGCTCTACCGGCGGGCGCTGCCGCGCGCGACGCAGCGGTTGCAGGTAGAAATCGGCGGCCGCGGCGAAGCGCTCGGCGGGGTGGTGGTGATGGTCGTGGAGTCCGTGTTCGCCCCGGCCGAGGTGGACCTCAGGCTCGCCGCACGGGCCTGACCACGGCCGAAGTGCCGTCACGAGCGGGGGAGTCCAGAGTGGACGGAGCATCCGACTTTCGTAGGTGGCGGGCGCCCGGCCGGCGTGGTCCGTAATACGGTCACGAACCGGACTTACCGCGCATCGAGTATTATTCTTCGCGTTTTCCGCACGACAAATCGGATTTCCGTACCACGCCCGTGCGCACGTGAATTCGCGACCAGATAACGGTTCCGCAAGCACTTCCCGCGAAGGGAACGCCGATCTAGTCTCGTCCGGTGTTCTAGGTCCTTCAACTGGGGGCCGCTTTCGAAGAGGGAGATTTCTGTGCGAAGAAGCTCCACCCTGCTCCTTTCGCTCGCGGTGGTGGGTGGCCTGACCGGCGCCCTGCCGGCGACGGCGTCCGCGCAGGGGCGTCAGGACATTCCGCAGTCGCACCCGTTGTGGGCGAACGCGCAGGCGAAGGTCGCCGACACGGCGCCCGCGTCCAAGCTCAGCTTCCGGGTCTACCTGAACCAGCGCGACAACGCCGGCGCCGAGGCGCTGGCGCAGGCCGTGTCCGACCCGGACAGCAAGACCTACCGCCAGTTCCTGAGCACCGACCAGGTGCGGGACCGGTTCGCCGCCAGCGACGCAACGGTCAACGCCGTCAAGGCGTGGCTGACCGGCAGCGGGTTCAGCATCGGCGACGTGCCGTCGAACCGCGCGTACGTCGAGGCCACCGGCACCGCCGACCAGACGCAGAACGCCTTCGCGGTCAAGCTGGGCAAGTACAAGGTCAAGGGCCAGACCCTCCGCGCCGCCGACAAGAACCTGTCGGTGCCGGCGAACCTGGCGAACGACGTGCTCGGTGTTGTCGGTGTCGACCAGGCCACCAACCTGTTCAAGCCCGACCACGCCACCGGCTCCGCGACGCCGTCCGACGTCCCGCCCGGCCCCGGCTTCCGCAACGCGAAGCCGTGCAGCGCGTACTACGGCGAGAAGGTCGACACCACCGACCCCGCCTACAACGGCAAGCACCTGCCGTACGCCCCCTGCGGCTACACCCCGGCGCAGCTGCGCTCGGCCTACGGCGTCGACAAGGTCGGCGCGGACGGCAAGGGCACCACGATCGCCATCGTGGACGCGTTCGCCTCGCCGACGATCTACTCCGACGCGAGCACCTACGCGAAGAAGAACGACCCGCAGCACCCGCTGAAGCAGAGCCAGTTCAAGCAGCACGTCTTCCCGGCGAACCCGGTCCTCGAGCCGCCGGACCAGTGCGACGCGGCGGGCTGGTACGGCGAGGAGACCCTCGACGTCGAGGCCGCCCACGGTCTCGCGCCGGGTGCGGACATCCTGTACGTCGGCGGCGAGTCCTGCGAGGACAACGCCCTCGACGTGGCGCTGAACTACGTGATCGCCGGCCACAAGGCCGACATCGTGTCGAACTCCTACGGCGACACCGGTGAGGACATCCCGGCCGACGAGGTCAAGGTCTTCAACCAGATCTCGCTGCAGGCGGTGCTCGAGGGCATCGGCGTCTACTTCTCCTCGGGCGACAACGGTGACGAGGTCCTGCGCCTCGGCACGCCGTCGCCGGACTTCTCCGCCTCGGCGCCGTGGATCACCGCGGTCGGCGGCACGTCCATCGCGATCGGCAAGGACGGCAAGCGGATCTTCGAGACCGGCTGGGAGACCAGCAAGTCCTCGCTGACCAACGGCGTCTACGGCCCCGCGGCCTACACCAGCGGTTCCGGTGGCGGCACGAGCCGGCTGTTCACGCAGCCCTTCTACCAGAAGGGTGTCGTGCCGGACGCGCTGGCGAAGAAGAACCAGACCGGCAACACCAAGGGCCGCGTCGTGCCGGACATCTCGGCGATCGGTGACCCGAACACCGGCTTCCTGGTCGGCCAGACGCAGACCTTCCCGGACGGCGCCTACTACGACCAGTACCGGATCGGCGGCACGAGCCTCGCGTCGCCGGTGTTCGCCGGCATCATGGCGGTGGCCGACAGCTTCGACCACTTCCACCACGGCTTCATCAACCCCGTGATCTACAAGCTGACCTCCCGCACCCCGGCGATCAGCGATGTGAAGCACGTGGACGCCGCCGTGGAGCGCGTCGACTACGCGAACTCGGTCGACGCGTCGGACGGCCTGCTCACCTCGGTGCGCACGCTCGACTACCAGGGTCTGACCATCCACACGACCCCGGGCTACGACGACGTGACGGGTCTCGGCACGCCCAACGGGCTGCTGTTCCTGCTGCTCGTCTAGTTTCGCCTCGATCGGAAGGCCCCCTCGCCGTCTCGGTGAGGGGGCCTTCCGTTATTCGCTGGGACGCGCGCGAACCCGCCCGGCCGTCCTGGGCCCGCGGAGCTTCGCGCCGGCCAGCACTCCTCGAAAGGGAGTTCATGGCGCTCGAAGCCACCGGCTGGACCACCACAGCCGCCGTGGGCTGCACGTGCTCAACGGCCGCCGTCGCCGGTTGATCGCCTACCTGCGCCGGACCGACATCCAGCGCTACCGGACGCTCACGAGCCCGCCAGCGGGATGACCGCGCAGACCGTGGTCCCGCCGGCGCCGCTGCGGACCTCGAGCTCCCCGCCCAGCGCCTGCACGCGGTCCCGCAGCCCCGCCAGTCCCGTGCCGCCCTCGAGGTCCGCGCCGCCGACGCCCGAGTCGGTCACCTCGACCCGCAGCCGCACCTCCTCGATCACGATCCGCACGTCGACGTGGTCGGTCTGAGCGTGCTTCAACGCGTTCGTGAGTGCCTCCGACGTCACGAAGTACGCCGTCGCCTCGACCGCCGCGTCCACGCGCGGCACTTCGCCGACCGAGAGCGCGACGTCGATCGGGATGCGGTCGGCCAGCGACCGGACCGCCGGGACCAGGCCCGCCTCGGTGAGGATCGCCGGGCGGATGCCGCGGGCCAGCTCGCGCAGCTCGGTGATCGCCGTCTGCAGCTCGTCGACCGTGCCCGTGAGCAGCCCCCGGACGGCCGGGGGCAGCGAGCCGCCGTGCTTGCGGTCGGCCATCCGCAGCAGCAGCACCACGCTGACCAGCCGCTGCTGGGCGCCGTCGTGCAGGTCGCGCTCCAGGCGGCGGCGCTCGTCGTCGCCCGCCGCGACGAGCCGGGCGCGCGACGCCCGCACCTCGGCCAGCCGCTGTTCCAGCTCCGCGGTGAGCCGCTGGTTGTCGAGCACCAGCCCGGCGGCCGCGTTCAGCGCGTCGATCGACCGGCTGTCCTTCCACACCTCGTCGTCCTGCACCAGCGCGGCCAGCCCGGTGCCGTCGCGTTCCAGCAGCAGCCGGATCATCTCGGCGTTGCCGACGCGGGCCCGCAGCACGCCGACGAGGAACGCCAGCGGCCACAGGCAGAACAGGATCCGGTAGACCTGCAGCAGCGGCGCCGACAGCGGGTGGCCGTCCCCGAGCGCCGTGCCGGTGCCCGACGCCAGCGCGCCGAACAGCGCGATGACGATCACCGGCGAGAGCAGCCGCCGTTGCGGCAGCCGGCCGGACAGCCACCGGTAGAGCAGCACGACGACCACCCCCGCGCTGATCGCCGTCGCGACGAGCTCCAGCGCGCGGTCGGCGAAGGCGCCGCCCGCCGAGTCGGGCGAGATCGCCACGAGGTCGCGGGGGTCGTCGTTGAACAGCAGCCCGACCACCCCCGAGCCGAGCACGACCAGGTACGCGGCCACGACGAGCAGCCGCTCCCACCGCGAACGCAGCCTGCCGTGCGGGAACGCGAGCACGAGGTGCGCGATCACCGGGCTGGACGCGGCCCGCAGCGGCACGGCGAGCGTGTACAGCAGCGGGCTGCGCGTGAACTGCAGGTCTTCGAGGAACAGCGCGACCCCGGCGAGCGCGATCAGCACGCCGATCGGGTTGGCCGGGCGGCGGACGTGCGCGACCGCGCCGGCGAGGAGGAACAGGAAGCCGGTGACGGTGCTCAGGGCGGTGTCGAGCGCGGAGTGGCTGCCTTCCGCCGCCTTCAGCGCCAGCGCGGTGACGCCGAGCGCAAAACCGGCCGTGAGCAGGCCGGTCATCGCGAGCGTCCGCGGATGCTGCACCACACCACCCTCTCGGTGTGCTTCGCGGATCCAGCTCCGGGCAATCCTGGCGGGACCCCGCGGTGGTCCGGCAACGGCTAACCGTGATTCGCCCGTTCGGGCCGTCGCGTTACACCGGGCGGGCGCGCTTTAGGGTGACGCCGACGAGGAGGCAGCACATGAGCGGACTGGACGCCGACGTCTTCGGCGGGCGGATGCCCACCGGAGGCCGTGACCTGGCGATCGAAACCCACGGGATCGCGCCGGTCCCGGCGGGCAACCGGTTCGGGAAGCCGTGGCGGCTGTTCAGCGTGTGGTTCGCGCCGAACCTGACGATGACGGCGGTCTTCACCGGCACCCTCGCCGCGTCGCTCGGCCTCGGGTTCTGGACGGGGCTGGCGGCGATGCTCGCCGGCACTGTCCTCGGCTCGCTGCCGGTGGCGTACCTGTCCACCTGGGGACCGCGCACCGGCACCGGCCAGCTCCCGCTCGCCCGGCTTCCGTTCGGCCGCGCCGTGGTGCTCCCGGGCCTGGTGCAGTGGCTCGGTTCGATCGCCTGGGACGCGCTGGTCGGGCTGTTCGGCGGGGAGGCGCTGGCCGAGCTGACCGGGCTGCCGTTCTGGGCCGCGGTGCTGATCGTGCTCGTGCTGCAGTGCGCGCTCGGGGTGTTCGGCTACGCGCTGATCCACCGCGTGCAGGCGGTGATGAGCGTGCTGCTCGTGCTCGCCTTCGCCGCGCTCACCGTGAAGGTTCTTTCCGGGCACCCGATCGCCGCCACCGACACCGCGTCGGGCGCCGACCTGGCCGGCGGCGTGGTGCTGTTCACGACGATCACGCTGTCGCTGGCGATCTCCTGGGCGCCCTACGCGTCGGACTTCAGCCGTTACCTGCCGGTCGAGACGTCGTCCCGGGCGGTCTTCTGGGCGACGCTGCTCGGGCTGACGGCGTCGTACGTGATCGGCGAGGGGCTCGGCCTGGCGTTGGGCGCGTCCCTGGGCGACCAGACGGCGGCCGGGGTCGCGCACCTGCTCGGCGGCGGGTTCCTCGGCGCGCTCGCGCTGGCGGTGATCGCGCTCGCGGCGGTGTCGTCGAACGCGATGAACGACTACAGCGGCTCGCTGGCCCTGCAGACCGTCGGCGTCCGGCTGCGGCGCCCGGTGTCGGCGGTGCTCGTCACGGTGCTCGCGTTCGCGCTGATCCTCTGGATGCACAGCGGCGACCTTTCGGCGAAGTTCGAGAACGTCCTGCTCTTCGTGAGCTACTGGATCCCGCCGTTCCTCGGGGTGGTCGTGCCCGACTGGCTCGCGCGGACCCGCGGCGGGCGGCGGGTGGACGTTCTCGCCTCGGTGACCGTCCGGCCCTGGGCGGCCGTGGTGGCGTTCGTCGTGGGGTTCGGGGCGGCGGTGCCGTTCATGAACACGTCCCTCTACACCGGACCGGTCGCCGCGGCCCTGCACGGCGCGGATCTCGCGTACTACGTCGGGCTCGTTGTTTCGCTGGCAGCGTACTTCCTGCTCCGGCGTCCGGTTGACCTCAAGTAACGTAGAGGTTTCACGATGGCGGGGTAGCCCTCTCGAGGAGGAACCCATGCCCACCGCACTGATCACCGGCGCGTCCGCCGGGCTGGGCCGCGCCCTCGCGGCCGCCCTGGTGAGTCGCGAGTGGACGGTCGTCGGCACCGGCCGCGACACGGCCGCCCTGGCCGCGGCGGCCCGGGAGACCGGCTTCACGGCCGTCCCCGGCGACGTCGCCGACCCGGCCCACCGCGCTTCACTGGCCGACGCCTGCCCGTCTCTTGACCTGCTCGTCAACAACGCCAGCTCCCTCGGCGTCAGCCCATTGCCGCCGCTGGGCCGATATCCGTTGGCGGAGCTGGAAAACGTCTACCGCGTGAACGTCTTCGCGCCGGTGGCTTTGACTCAGCTGCTGCTGCCTGCCCTTTCTCGCGGCACGATCATCAACGTCAGCTCGGACGCCGCCGTCGAAGCGTACGACGGCTGGGGCGGTTACGGCTCGGCGAAGGCCGCGCTCGACCAGCTCACCGCCGTGCTGGGCGTGGAGAACCCGGAGCTGGCGGTGTACGCGGTCGACCCGGGCGACCTGCGCACGGCGATGCACCAGCGCGCGTTCCCGGGCGAGGACATCTCGGACCGGCCACTGCCGTCGTCCGTGGTCCCGGCATTCCTGCGGCTGCTCGACGAGCGCCCGCCGAGCGGCCGTTACCGCGCCGCAGACCTCTTGGTGACGGCATGAGCATCCGGTTCGACCTCCCGGACGAGCTGTCGGCCTCGGCGCCCCCGGAGGCCCGCGGCCTGGCCCGCGACGAGGTCCGGCTCCTGGTCGCTTCGCCGTCGGGCGTCCACCACACGGTGTTCTCGTCGCTGGGCTCACACCTTTCGCCCGGCGACCTGCTGGTGGTCAACACGTCGGGAACCCTCCCGGCAGCACTCGACGCGACCCGCGCCGGCCGTCCGGTGCTCGTCCACTTCGCGACGGAGCTGGACGACGGCGCGTGGATCGTCGAGCTGCGCGCCCCCGGTGGGCCGCTCCTCGACGGCCGCGCGGGCGAGCGTGTGGAGTTGCCCGAGGGTGCGTCGCTGACGTTGCTGGCCCCGGCGGTCCCGGGCGCGTCCCGGCTGTGGCGGGCGACGGTGTCCGTGCCGGTCAGGGGCTTGCTGGCGTCGGCAGGCCGGCCGATCCGGTACGGCTATGTCCCCCGGGCGTGGCCCTTGTCGGACTACCAGACGGTGTTCGCCCGCGAGCCGGGCAGCGCGGAGATGCCGTCGGCGGCCCGTCCGTTCACGACGGCCCTGGTGACCCGGCTGGTGACGGCGGGGGTGCTGTTCGCGCCGCTGCTGCTGCACACGGGGGTGTCCTCCCCGGAGGCGGCCGAGCCACCCCAGGCCGAGCGCTTCCGAGTCCCGGCAACAACGGCGGCGCTGGTGTCGTGGGTGCGTGAGCGTGGCGGCCGGGTGATCGCGGTGGGGACGACGGCGGCCCGGGCGTTGGAGTCGGCTTCGTCCGGTGGTGTGGTCCGCGCGGCCGAGGGATGGACGGATCTGGTGCTGGGCCCGGACCGGCCGGCCCGCGTGGTGGACGGGATCATCACGGGGCTCCACGCGCCGGACGCGTCGCACCTGTTGCTGCTGGAGGCGGTGGCGGGAGCGGGGTTGGTCCAGCGTGCGTACGACGCGGCGGTGGAGCGACGCTACTTGTGGCACGAGTTCGGCGACGTGTCCTTGTTGCTGCGCCACTGACCGACCCCACCGCAGGGCCCGCCCTCCCTGGGGGCCATCCCCGTTCCAGCGTATCGGCGAGGTCCGACGGAAGGCCCCGAAAACCGCGGCCCGGCCGAGATGGTCCACATCACGGCCGGGCTGTGGACAACTGGCGACCGGCGACCAGGCGACTAGGCACTGTCCTGTAAGTCATCGGAGCCAGAGCACGATGGCGGCGATGGTGAGTTCTGCCTGGTAGTAAGCGGCGCGTTTGGCATAGCGGG
>NZ_JBVJNO010000029.1:0-46569 GCF_055583645.1 Amycolatopsis sp. NPDC104587 | reverse complement strand
GATCACCGCCCACGCCTTCTCCGTCAACTCACCCCGACCAACCACGCCGCAATTCAACCGGACCGCAGCTAGATCACTTACAGGACACTCCCTAACCGACCCACAAGATTGTTAACAATCTTGCAGTGAGTCTTGTGTTCAATATCTCAGCCGATGTAGTTTCAGACACCTTCGCACCCCCGGACGAAAGGGACGAAGATGTCCGCAGGAGTCACCGGCGGCCCCGCCGCCGCATCGGTCCGGCTGTCCCTCCGGGTGACCGCGTTGTGCTGGGTCCTCGTCCTGCTCGACGGGCTCGACCTGTTCGCCTACGGGGCGACCCTGCCGGGCGTGCTGGCCGACAAAGACTTCGGCCTGACCCCGGTCAGCGGCGGCACCATCGGCAGCCTGACGACGTTCGGGATGATGCTCGGTGCCCTGACCTCCGGCATCATCACCGACCGCGTCGGCCGCCGGAAGATCATCATCACCGGCGTCACCGTCTTCTCGCTCGCCGCAGCCGCCTGCGCCGCCGCCCCCACGGTCGACTTCTTCGGCGCGGCCCGGTTCGTCGCCGGCCTCGGCCTCGGCGGCCTGCTGCCGTCGGCGATCGCGATGGTCATGGAGTACGCGCCGGCTTGGCGCAAGAACCTCGCCGTCACCACGGTGATGACCGCCCACCAGGCAGGCGGTGCACTGGCCGGCGCGCTCGGCATGACGCTCGTCCAGTCGCTGGGCTGGCGTTCGGTGTACTGGCTCGGCGCGCTGCTGCTCGTCCCGGTCCTCCCGGCGATCGCCTTCCTGCTCCCGGAGTCGCTGACGTTCCTGCTGGCCAAGGGAAAAACCGGACGCGCACAGGCGATCGCGGCCAAGTTCGCGGTGCCGCTCGAGGCGTTCGCGCCGGAGCCGGCCGTCGACCGCCGCGGCGGCCTGCGCGGCCTGTTCACCCCGGCCGTCCGGCTGACGACGCTGCTGTTCTGGATCGCCTCCTTCGCCGGGCTGTTGCTGGTCTACGGCGTCAACACGTGGCTGCCGACGATGATGCGCGGCAACGGCTACAACCTCGGCTCCGCGATCAGCTTCCTGCTGGTGATCAACCTCGGCGGCATCGCGGGCATGCTCGTCGCGGGCCGGCTCGCGGACCGCTTCGGCGCGCGGCCGGTCGCGATCATCTGGTTCGCGCTGACCGCGTGCGGGGTCGGCCTGCTGGCGCTGCGCATGCCGCTCGCCGTGACGTACGTGGTCGTGTTCCTCACCGGCGCCTGGCTGTTCAGCGCGCAGACGCTGATCTACGCGGCGGTGGGCGCCTACTACCCCGCCGACAGCCGGGCCACGGCGCTGGGCTGGGTGTCCGGGGTGGGCCGGCTGGGCGCGGTGTTCGGGCCGTGGCTGGGCGGCGTCCTGGTCGCGAGTGGACTGTCCACTTTGGGCTTCGCCGTCTTCTCGGTCGCCGGTCTGCTTGGCGCGGTGATGGTGGCCCTGGTGCGCCAGAAGGCCCACCGCAGCCACGTCCCGGCAACGCAGAACGCTTGACCGCGCCGAAAACTACTGCCGCAGGAACTTCGTCGGCAACCCGAGCGCCTCGACGACCCGCTCGATGGCGCCCCCGAACTGCTCGAAGTCCTCCCCCAGCGGCTCGACGACCAGCCGGCGCACGTTCGCCACGTGCGCCGGCGCCGACGCGTCGAGGTGCGCGCGCCCGGCGTCAGTCAGTTTCGCCACGGTGAAGCGACGCCCCTGGCCGGTGCGCACCGTCCGCGTCACCCAGCCCCGGTCCTCGAGCCGCGCGACCGCGTGCGAAATCCGCGGGAGCGACCCGTTCGCCATCTCCGCGACTTCGCTCATCCGCAGTGTTTCTTCGGGCACGACCGCCAGGCGGGCCAGGATCATGTACCCGAGCAGCGTGAGGTCGGCGTCGCGCAGAAGCTGGCTTTCCAGCGCCCCGGGCAGGTTGAGCAGGACCTTCGCCAGGTTGACCCACACCCGTTCCTGCCGGCTGTCGAGCCACTCGACCTGCTGTTGTCCGTTGTCCACCGCTTGACTTTAACACGCAACCCAACCTATCTTGGGTTTAACACGCAACCCAAGGAGGAGCGATGACCACCGCTGCCACACCCACCTCGGCCGTCGCCCTCCGGCTCGGCGTCGCCGCGCTGGCGGCCCTCGCCGTGAACACCGCCATCTACCTGGTGGCCGCCGCGCTCGACGACGGCGGCATCGGCATGGGCCTCTCCCCTGCCTCGTACCTGCCGGCCACGGTCGTCGGGGTCCTGCTCGGCGCGGCCGGCTGGACGCTGATCGCCCGGCGCGCGCCGAAGGCCCTGCGCGTGGTCGTGCCCGCGGTGCTCGCCCTCACCTGGATCCCGGACGTCCTGCTCCTGACGGCGGGCGCGACGGCGGCCAACGTCGTCGGGCTGATGCTGATGCACCTCGTCGTCGCGACCGCGGTCGTCACCGCGATGCGCCGCGCCTAGTCCGCTTCCAGCATCGGCACCAGGAACTTCCGGGCCAGCGCCCGCACCTGCTCGTCGTCGTCGAGGTCGACGACGTGGCTCGGCGTCACCAGGAACGACGCCGAAACGCGGGCCATCAGCTCCGCGACGAGCTCCACGTCCACCTCGGCGGAGACGGTTCCCGCGGCCTGCTCGCGGTGGAGCTGACCCGCGACGAACCGCTGCACCGCGGCGAGGGTGTGCCCGCCGTCGCTGATCATCGCCGGCACCAGCACGTCCGGCTCGACCGCCATCAGCCCGCCGATCAGGCGGTTGTTCCGAATCGCGCGCAGCGCGCTGGCGAATCCCAGCACGACCCGGTCGGCGGCGGTCGTGGCCTGCTCGATGTCGACCAGGAACTGGTCGAAGTACCGGCGGAACTCCCGCCGCACGACGCGTTCCACCAACGCGTCCTTGGTGGCGAAGCGCCGGTAGACCGTGATGCGGGAAACCCCGGCGCGCTTGGCGACGTCTTCCATCGTCGAGCGCCGGATCCCCATGCGGCAGAACTGTTCGAAGGCGCCGTCGAGCACGCGCTCGGTCATCTCGTCGTGGTCGCCGGCGGGGCCGACGGCTTCGGCGAGCGCGCGTTCCAGCAGTGATTCCGGGCCCGGTGTCATCCCGCCGGATCGTACCGGTTCCACCGTCACCCCCGTTTGGTCCTGTCCTGCCGGGTCGGCCTGTGCTCTCCTGGTGAAGATACGCGATTACGTCTCGCGTATCACCGTATCATCCAGGATCATCGCAGACTCGAAGAGGAGCTCGGCGCATGGACGGACTCAGTCGGCGGAAGATGTTGATCGCGGGCGGCGGGGCGCTGGGCGCGCTGGCCTCGCTGGGCGCCGCGGCCCCGGTCCGGGCGTTGGCGGACTGGACATGGGGACCGGCCGGCTCGGTCGCGGGCTCGGGCACCGGCGCCGATCCGCGCTGGGTGTGGGACGAGAAAGCGGACCCCCTGGTGGCGTCGATCATCGAGCGGGGTGACGTCGTCCGGGTCAACGCGCTGCTGAGGACGTGGAACCGCAACGACCAGCCGCTGCCGGCGGGACTGCCGGAAGACCTGCGGGCGTTCATCGAGAACGCGCGTCAGCTGCCCGCGTGGGCCGACCGCGCGAAACTGGCCCGGGCGGCCGGTTTCACCCAGACCAAGGGCACCTACCTCCTGCTCGGGTACGGACTGGGCAGCGGGATGATGAGCACCGCCATCCCCGGCGAGGCCCGCGCCGTCTACTACTCCAAGGGCGGCGCGGACATGAAGGACCGCATCGCGAAGACGACCAAGCTCGGCGTCGACCTCCACGAGCTGAACGCCTACCAGCCCGACGGCCACGTCATGGTGACGGCGGTCAAGACGCGGCTGGTGCACGCCGCGGTCCGGCACCTGCTGCCGCAGTCCCCCGGCTGGTCGAGCACCGGCGGTGGGCGGATCCCGATCAGCCAGAACGAAATCCTCGTCACCTGGCACAGCCTGCCGACGTTCGTCATGCGCAAGCTCGCCGCGTGGCGGGTGCCGGTCAGCGCCGCGGAGTCCGCCGCTTTCCTGCACCTGTGGCAGGTCAACGCGCACCTGCTCGGCGTCCTCGACGAGTACATCCCGGCGTCGTGGGAGGCGGCCGAGGCGCAGTCCCGGCAGATCCTCGACCCGGTCATGGGCCCGACGCCGGAAGGCATCTCGCTGGCGGACACGCTCCTCACGATGGCGAGCCAGGCGGCCGGGCCCGGCGCACCCCTGGCCCGGCCCCTGCTCAACGCGCTGACCCGCTACGTGGCCGGCGACCAGGTCGCCGACTGGGTGAAGGTGCCGCGCGAGCCGGTCTGGGACCCGTTGATCCGCAGCGGTTTCCCGCAGTTCGTGGCCCTGCGCGAAAAGCTCGTCCCACTGCCGCTGATCCCGCCGATCGCCTGGACGATCGACGAAGCGGTCCGGCAGCTCCTGATGTTCTACCTGTCCGAAGGGAAACCGGTGAGCATCGAGATCCCGGACACCAACCGGCCCGCGTGACCCACGCACCCGGCGAGCAGGACGACCGCTCGCCGGGTCGCCCTGTTCCCTGCGTCACCTCGCTTGACGCCGTTAAGACGACCGGTCATATTAAATGACATCAGGTCAGGGAAGGACGAGGACATGAGCGAGATCAAGCCCCGGTTCCGCAGCATCGACGGGTTGTCCATCCGCTACGCCGAGAGTGACGGGCCGCGCGAGGCCGAGGCCCTGCTGCTGAGCCCGTGGCCGGAAAGCCTGTTCGCCTACGACGCGAGCTGGGCGCGGCTGGCCGAGCACGCCCACCTGGTCGCCGTGGACCTGCCCGGCTTCGGGCACTCCGAGCTGCGCGAAGACCTGCTGTCGCCCCGCGCGATGGGCGAGTTCGTCGTGCGGATCGCCGACGAGCTCGGGCTGGCGAAGCCGCACGTCGTGGGCCCGGACGTCGGCACCGGCGCCGTCCTGTTCGCCGCCGCCGCGCATCCCGGCCGGTTCCGCAGCGTCACCGTCGGCTCCGGCGGGACGTCGGTTCCGCTGAACCTCGGCGGTGTGCTGGACGAGTGGGTCCGCGCGGAGAACCTGGCGCCCTACCGCGCGCTGGGCCCGAAGGACGTCGTGAAGGTCGCCCTCGACAACATCGAGGGCTACGCGCTGCCGGAGGTCGTGCGCGAGGACTACCTCGCGGCCTACTGGGGGCAGCGGTTCGTCGACCAGATGCCCTACGTCCGGGCCTACCCGGCCGAGCTGCCCGTCCTGGGCGAGCTGCTGCCCGGCATCAAGACGCCGGTCCAGATCCTCGCCGGGAAGAACGATCCCGTGGTGCCGCCGGCCAACGCCGAGTACCTGCACGAGCGGCTGCCCCACAGCCGGCTCGACCTCATCGACGCGGGTCACTTCGCGTGGGAAGAGAACGCGGACGGTTACGCTCGCGCGATCACCGCCTGGTGGCAGGCGAACGCGCCGGTCCCGTCGGCTTGACCGGCGCGGCGGCGGAAGAGGAGATCCGGATGGCCAGGGCCAGCGTGCGCGAACAGATCGTGGACGCCGCGTACGAGCAGTTCCACCGGCACGGCTACAACGCCTGCGGGGTCAAGCTCATCACCGACAGCGCGGGCGTGCCGAAGGGCTCGTTCTACAACCACTTCGCCAGCAAGGAAGCGCTCGCGCTGGTCGTGATGGAGCGCTACGGCGCCACCCGGCGCGTGCCGGAGCTGGCGGACCAGTCCGTCGCGCCGCTGGCCCGGCTGCGCGCCCACTTCGAGTTCCTGGCCGCGGACATCGAGAAGTACGGCTACGAGCGCGGATGTGTGTTCGGGAACTTCAGCACCGAAACCGCCGACCACAGCCCCGCCATCCGCGACGGCCTCTTGACGAGCTTCGAGAGCTGGACGGTCGCCGTGGCCGACGCCATCCGGGAGGCGCAGGCCGACGGGTCCGTGACGACGGCCCAGGACCCGGAGATCCTGGGCCGGTTCCTCGTCAACGCCTGGGAAGGCGCCATCGTCGGCGAACGCACCGCCAAGGACGGCTCGGCCTTCGCCGCGTTCTTCACGACCGTGTTCGGCACGCTCCTGCGCTGAACCGGCTCACGGTGCGGTCGGCACCGCCTCCGAAGCCGCGGGCTTGAGTCGCGCCTGCCGGGTCCGCGGCCCGAAGATCGCCAGCACGACCGCGCCGACCAGCCAGGTCCCGGCGATGAACAGGAACACGCTCTGGTAGCCGCTCCCGTTGTACAGCGCGGCGACCACCAACGGTCCGGCGGCGTTCGACAGCCGGCCGAGGCCGTAGGACACGCCCGTCCCGAGCGACCGGCCCCGCGTGTCGAACAGCTCCGGCGAGTACGCGTACCCGAGCGCCGTGTACCCGCGCTCGAACAGGTTCACCAGGAAGCCGAAGACGACGATCAAGACCGGGTTGAACGTCAGCCCGTAGAACAGCCCGCACAACGCGATGACCGTGCCGAACGCGACCAGGCACCACTTGCGCTCGAACCGGTCGGTGACCAGGGCCGCGAGGTAGGACCCGAGCGGCGCGCCGACCGTCGTGAGGGCGACGTAGAAGACCGACTTCTCGACGCTGAAGCCCTCCTTGGCCAGCAGGGTCGGCGCCCAGCTCGAATAACCGAAGAAGCCGATCGTCTGCGTCACCCAGAGGACGGTCAGCAGCAGCGTCGGGTACAGGTACTTCTTCTGCAGCAGCAACCGCAGCGGCGCCTTGCCCACCGGGGCTTCCTCGATCGGTGGCGCCGGCTCGGGCAGCGGGCCCTTCTCCGCCGCGACCTGCTCCTCGATCTCGCGCAGCACCGCGTCGGCCTTCGCGTGCTCGCCGCGGCTTTCGTACCAGCGCGGGGACTCCTTCAGGTGCCGTGTGAACAGCACGAGCAGGACACCGAGCGCGCCCCACAGGTACACCAGCCGCCACGACCAGGAGTTGATCGGCACCACCGCGCTGGCGATCAGGTTGGTCACCGGCGTGCCGCAGATGCCGATCACGATCGCGTACGCCTGGTACTTGCCGCGGCTCGCCGCCGGGTACAGCTCGCTGACGTAGATGACCGCGACGACCGTCATCGCCGACAGGCCCGCCGACGTCAGGATCCGAAAAACGCCGAGGGACACGATGTCCCACGAGAACACCGCGGCGAAGGAGAAGACGCCGAACCAGACGGTCGTCCACATCAGCGCGTTCTTGCGGCCCCAGCGGTCGGCGAGCTTGCTCGCGATGACGGAGCCGAAGAACATGCCGACGAACGACAACGAGGTGACGTAGGCGACCTGGTCGACCGTCACACCCCAGAGCTTGATCAGCTTCGGCGCCGTGGTGGCGAAGCTGTTGATGTCCGCGAACTCGAAGAAGTAGGCGAACGAGACGGCGAGCAGGGTGATCTTGTGGAACCGCGAGATCGGCAACCGGTTCAGCCGGTTCAGCGCGTTGGCGTGCTGCATTGCATGCCCTTCAAGGGTTTCAGGGGTTTCAGGCGGTTTCGCCGGGCCAGTAGAGGCGCATCGGGTTGTCGACGAGCAGTTTTCGTTGTTGCTCGGCGGTTTCGGCGATCTGCGGGACGTAGTCGACCAGCAGGCCGTCGTCGGGCATGTGGTCCTTCAGGTTCGGGTGCGGCCAGTCGGTGCCCCACAGCACCCGGTCCGGGAACTCGGTCACGACGCGCCGGGCGAACGGGACGACGTCGGTGTAGGCGTGCCGTTCGCCGTCGAGCGCCGGCGGGCCGGTCACCGTGAGCCGCTCGGGACAGCTCACCTTGACCCAGACGTCGTTGCGGTCGACGAACTCCAGGAACCTCGCGAACTCCGGGCCGTCGACGGGTTTCGTGACGTCGGGGCGTCCCATGTGGTCGATCACGAGCGGTGTGGGAAGCTCACCGAAGAAGTCCTCGAGGTCAGACAGGTCGGGGGCCTCGAAGTAGAGGACGACGTGCCAGCCCAGCGGGGCGATCTTCTTCGCGATCGTCGTCAGGTCTTCATGGGGCGAGGCGTCGACGAGCCGTTTGACGAAGTTGAACCGGACACCGCGGACGCCTTGGGCGTCGAGTTCGCGAAGTTCTCTTTCGGCCACTTCGGGCCGGACGGTCGCGATGCCGCGCGCCCGGCCGTCCGCCGCCCGGACGGCGTCGAGCATGGCGGAGTTGTCGGCGCCGTGGCAGGTGGCCTGCACGATGACGTTGCGGGCGACACCGAGGTGGTCGCGCAGGCCGAAGAGCTGGTCCTTGCTCGCGTCGCAGGGCGTGTACTTGCGCTCCGGCGCGAACGGGAACTCCTGCTGTGGGCCGAAGACGTGGCAGTGCGCGTCGACGGCGCCGAACGGCAGCTCGAAATCCGGTGTGGACGGATCGGCGTGCCAGTCCAGCCAGCCGGGAGTCTTGGTCATCGACCTTGTCCCTTCAGGAGGGCGTCCAGCCGTGGGTAGACGGCGCGGGCGTTGTGCTCCCGGATCGCGGCCCAGTCCTCTTCGGACAGTTTCGCGGCTTCGGCGTACCGGCGGGTGTCGTCGAAGTGGTGGCCGGTGCGCGGGTCGACGCTGCGGACGGCGCCGACCATTTCGGACGCGAACAGGATGTTGCGCGCCGGGATGACGTCGAAGAGCAGGTCCGAGCCCGGCTGGTGGTAGACGCAGGTGTCGAAGAAGACGTTGCCCAGCAGGTGCTCTTCGAGCTCCGGCTTGCCCAGCGCCATCGCGAGGCCGCGGAAGCGGCCCCAGTGGTACGGGACCGCGCCGCCGCCGTGCGGGATGACCAGCCGCAGCGTCGGGAATTCGGCGAAGAGGTCACCCTGCACGAGCTGCATGAACGCGGTCGTGTCGGCGTTGAGGTAGTGCGCGCCGGTGGTGTGGAAGGCGGGGTTGACGCTCGTGCTGACGTGCACCATCGCCGGGATGTCGTACTCGACCATCTTTTCGTAGATCGGGTACCAGGACCGGTCGGTGAGCGGCGGGGCCGTCCAGTGGCCGCCGCTCGGGTCGGGGTTGAGGTTCAGCGCGACGGTGCCGTACTCCTCCACGCAGCGGGTCAGCTCGGGGAGGCAGGTGGCGGGGTCGACCCCGGGCGACTGCGGGAGCATCGCGGCGGGGACGAACCGGTCCGGGTAGAGCGTGCTGACGCGGTGGCAGAGCTCGTTGCAGATCGACGCCCACTGCGCCGAGGTCTCGAAGCCGCCGACGTGGTGGGCCATGAACGACGCCCGCGGCGAGAAGATGGTGAGGTCGATGCCGCGCTCGTCCATGAGCCGCAGCTGGTTCGGCTCGACGGTTTCGCGCAGCTCGTCGTCGCTGATCCGCAGGTCGGCCCGGGCGGGCGCGGGGGTGGCCCCGTCGAGGGCGGCGACCTGCTGGTCGCGCCACGCCGCGAGGGCGGGTGGGGCGGTGGTGTAGTGGCCGTGGCAGTCGATGATCACTGGTGTTCCTCGTCGCTCCGCATGCTTGATACTCGCACACTAATCGTTGATGAAATTGTTGACAATATCTGCGACGAGGTAGTGACAGAGGGGTGGGTGGCGGGGGACGGGGGGTGACGATCTTGCGGTGGGGGTGGCAGCGGCGCGGCGGAGACCGGCCGGTTGGGAGCGGAGGCGAATAAGGCCGGGGGCAGGCTGAGCGGGGGCCGCGGCGGCTTGGGCGATCCCCGCCGCAGCCTGGCGGTACCCGCGGCAACTTGCGCGGTCCCGCTCGGCGGCGACCAGCGAGCCTGCGAGGAGCGCCGCGAGGATGGGTGTGAGCCGCGCGCACGCCGCGGCGGAGGCCGGTCGGTCGGGGCCCGGAGGCAAGCAAGACCGAAGACAAGCTGAGCTGAGCCGCGCACGCCGCGGCGGCGGAGACCGGTCGGTCGGACCCCGGAGGCGAGCAAGACCGAAGGCAAGCTGAGCTGAGCCGCGTGCTGCGCTGCGCTGCGCCGCGCGGCGCGCAGCGGCGGGGTGCGGCGCGTGTGGCGTGGCGCGGCGTACGTGGCGCGGTGCTGCGCGGTGCGCCACTGCGCCGATCGAGTGAACCCCACGCCCCCGGATAAACCGTCTCTCCTCCCGGCAGTGAACCGGGCGAGCGGCGGCCGTCCCGGCCGGCCGGAGACGCCACCCCGGCGATTGGGAGACTCATGCGCGCGACACGGGCACTGATCGGCCTCACCACCCTCGTCACCGCCCTCACCGGAACGGCACTCGCGGCTCCGGCCGCCTCCGCCGCGACTCTCCACGACTGCCCCGACCTCTTCTTCTGCTTCTACTTCAACAGCAATTACCAAGGCGCCCACGCCACCTACACCTACTCGGACGGCAACCTCGACAACGAGATCTTCCGGTACGGCGGCACCAACGGCCGCGGCGTGCAGGTGAAGAACAACGCCGCCTCGGTCGTCAACAACGCCGAGTGGACCGCGACCGTCTACTACAACAGCGGCTGCAACGGCAGCGTCGCGTCGCAGTCGTTCGCCGCGTTCAGCGGCGGCAACTTCACCGCGACCATGAAGAACAACAACGCGAGCTTCAAGTGGCCTTCCGGACCGGTGCTCTTCAGCGACTGCGCCCAGCGCGACCAGGACTAGGACGGTGGCCGCGTCCGGTCGCTGCCTGGCCGCCGTCGCGCTGCTCGCCCTCGCCGGTTGCTCCGCGGCACCCGCCACCACACCCGGGTTCGATCTCGGCGCCGCGCTCGCGAAAGTGCCCGCCGACTTCTCGACCGTGCACGGCCTCGACCTCCCCCTCGACCGGTCGCTGCTGACGCCGGTCGAGGAGCTGGAGGTCATCAAGGCGCGCACCACCCTCGTCGAACGATGCCTCGCCGCCCATGGGATCACCCTTGCCCTCGCCCCCGTTGATCCCGTCCGGGACGCCGCCAAGCCGCGGCGGCACGGGCTCGTCGACGCCGGTGAGGCCGCCTCCTACGGCTACCGCGACCCGTCGGTCTTCGCCAAACCGCCCGCCGCGCCGGCCCCGCGACCGTCGCCGGAGGTCGTCGCGGTGATCACCGGTACGGCTACTGGGGACGTCGGTGGCCGGGCCGTTCCGGCCGGCGGCTGTGCCGGTGAGGCCGACCGGACGCTCGCGCCCGACGCGAAGCCCGGCCAGGAGCCGGTCGGGTTCGGGCTGAGCGGCCGCAGCCACGAGATCACCGGGACCACCCAGCCGGTGGCCGCGGCCGCAGCGAAGTGGTCGCAGTGCATGGCCGCGGCCGGGTTCCGCTACGCCGGCCCGGACGCCACCGTCAACGATCCCGCGTTCAGCTCCGGCCGCGCCTCCGCGCACGAGATCGCCGTCGCCACCCAGGACGTGCGGTGCAAGCAGCAGGCCGGGTGGGTCCCGACGTGGGTCGGGGTCGAGCGCGCCGTGCAGGACGTGCTCAGCCGTCCCTACGCCCGAGACCTCGCTCGCGAGCAGCAGCACAAGGAAAAGCAGCTTGCGGTCGCACGCGGGATCAACGGCTGAGTCCACAACGGACAGTCGCATCAGGACTCCGGGCCGCGCGCCCCACCGGTAGGTCGTGACGGCCGGCCCGGACGGGCGCAGCAGGTCGTGCGCGACCCGGCGGCCAAGCCGAACGCCGCCATCGAGGCAGAGCGCGGCCGCCTCCGAGGCCTCCCCCGAGTCGCAGCCCGGCAAAAATTACCAAAGGTAAGTTTCGACGGCTTCTTGACTTTACCAATGGTCAGGAGGAGAGTCCTCGCCACCTGATTCGTCTAGACCAATCGGCGCTCCCCGCATCCCCGTAGGAGGAGACCCATGTCCCGCAGAATCCGGACCACCACCGCCGCCCTGACCAGCCTCGCGACCGTGGCCGCCACCGCCATGGTCCTCTCCGGCGGGGCCGCCGCCAGCCCCGCCGCCGCCGACTGCGGCGTGCTGTTCGACGACTTCCACTACAGCTCCCCCACCGACCCCGCGTTCGGCGGCGCCGGCTGGACCACCCGCAACGACGTCGGCAGCCCCGGCGTGCCCGGCGCGCGGTGGCTCACGAGCAACATCAGCTTCCCGACGGCGAACGGCGAGCGCGTCGCACAGCTGACCGCCACCACCGACGGCAGCGCGGCGGGCACCACGCACGCTGAGCTCTACCAGAACCAGCTGCGCTTCTTCGACGGCACGTACGCCAGCCGGGTCCGCTTCACCGACGCGCCGGACAGCGGCACCGACGGCGACCACGTCAACGAAACGTACTTCACGATCTCGCCGCTGCGCTACGACCGCGACCCGCTCTACAGCGAGCTCGACTTCTCCGAGTACCTGCCCAACGGCGGCTGGGGCGGCTCGCAGGCCAACTACCAAACCAGCTGGTACACCTACTGGAACAACCCGACCTGGGACGGCCTGCGCACGTCCACCGCGCAGAACCGCAGCATGGCCGGCTGGCACGACATCGTCACGCAGGTCTCCGGCGGGCACGTGAAGTACTTCGTCGACGGCGTGCAGACGGCCGACCACACGACCGACGCCCAGGGCAACCCGGTGTACCCGCGGACGCCGATGTCGATCAACTACAACATGTGGTTCATCGACACCGCGGGCCACACGAGCGGGAACAGCGTCTACACCGAACAGGTCGACTGGACGTACTACGCGGGCAACCAGGTCGTCTCGCCGGCCGACGCCGTCGCGAAGGCCGGGCAGTACCGGACCGCCGGGACGTCCCATGTGGACACGGTCAACGGCTGCACCACGCCGACCACCCCGCCGACGACCCCGACCACCCCCACGACACCAACCACGCCGACCACCCCGACCCAGCCCGCCAACTGCTCGACGGCGGCGGAGTGGGACTGGGGCACGGTGTACCTCGGCGGGCAGCGGGTGAAGCACAACGCCCACCTGTGGCAGGCCAACTGGTGGACGCAGGGCTCCGAGCCGGGCCTCACCGCGCAGTGGGCCGACCTCGGCCACTGCTGACCCCGCGGACCGGCCGCGGCCCGGGCGCCAGGGACCAGCCCGGGCCGCGGCCACCTCCCCACCACCTCTCACTCCCCCGGGAACCTCAATGCGCAGACGCATCCTCGCCGCCGCACTGGCCGTCACCGCTGTGACCGCCGGCGCCTGTGGCACCGACTCCGCTCCCGCCGCGCAGAACGCGCCGGACGGGAAAGGCGGCCAGCTGACCGTCTGGCTGATGAACGGCGACCTGAGCGACAAGGCCACCGCGGCGATCAACGCCGCCTTCGAGAAGGCCACCGGCGCCAAGGTCACCGTGCAGATCCAGGAATGGGACAACATCAACACGAAGATCAGCACGGCGCTCGCCCAGGACACCACCCCGGACGTCATCGAGATCGGCAACACCGACGTTCCGCTCTTCGCCGCCAACGGGGCGCTCGCCGACCTCACTTCCCGCAAGGACGAGCTCGCCGCCGGCCAGACCTGGCTGCCCGGGCTCGCCGGACCGGCCACTGTGGACGGCAAGGTCTACGCCGCACCCCTCTTCGCCGGCAACCGGGCCGTCATCTACGACAAGCAGGTCTGGGCCGACGCCGGCGTCACGGCCGCGCCGAAGACCTTCGCCGAGCTGACCGCCGCCCTCGACAAGGTCAAGGCGAAGCACCCGGCCGCGGACTATTCGACCTTCCATTTCCCCGGCAAGTACTGGTACGGCGCCCTCCAGTTCGTCTGGGACGCCGGCGGGCAGCTCGCCACCGAGAAGGACGGGAAGTGGGCCGGCGCGCTCGAAAGCCCCGAGGCGCTCAAGGGCCTGCAGGCGTGGAAGGACTTCCAGGCCGCCTACTCCTCCCCCGCGTCCCGCAACGTCGACACGAAGGCGCCGGACCAGGCCGCGATCTTCTCCGCCGGCGGCGCGGGCGCCATCCTCGACACGAGCGTCAACACCGTGGTCAAGAACAAGCCCGAGCTGAAGGACCGCCTCGGCACCTTCCCGTTCCCCAGCGCCACCCCCGGGAAGACGCAGCCGGTGTTCCTCGGCGGGTCCGACCTGGCCGTCGCGGCCAAGAGCCGCAACTCCGACCTCGCTCTCGCCTACCTCAAGGCGGCGGCCGACCCGGCCGTGCAGCGTGAGGCGATCGTCGGCATCGACGGCTGGACGCCGATCTCGACCCAGCTGATCGACGAGGTCACCGCCACCCTGCCGCCGGTGAACGCCGCCTTCGCCACCGCGGCGAAGTCCAGTGTCGCGACCCCCGCCGCCCCCGGCTGGGCGACCATCGAGAGCGACAAGTCCATCAACACCTTCTTCGCCGACATCGCGACCGGACGCCGGCCGATCGCCGACGCCGCCCGGGACTTCGACGCCCACCTGACCGAGGCCCTCAACGCCCACTGACCGGCGGGGTGGCCCGGCCGACTGCCGTCCCCCACCGGGCCGCCCCGCCCCTTCGCGAAGGAGTTCCCGTTGGTGGTCCTCGAGAAAGCCCGCGTGACCGTCCGAAGCAGACCGGCCGCGCCCCGCCGTAGCCGGTCGCTGCTGCCCTACGGCCTGCTGCTGCCCGCGACCGCGCTGCTCGGGCTCGTCCTGGGCTATCCCCTGGTCCGGCTCGTGGTCATCTCGCTGCAGGACTACGGCCTGCGGTCGCTGTTCACCGGCACCACCACCTTCGCCGGCTGGGACAACTACGCCGAAGTGCTCGGGGACGACCAGCTGCTCCCGGTCCTCACGCGCAGCGTCGGGTTCTGCGCGGCGCTCGTCACCGGCACGCTCGTGATCGGCTTCTTCGTCGCACTCCTGTTGCAGCGGCTGGGAAAGGGCATGCGCACGGCCGTCACGATGTGCCTGATCGCGGCTTGGGCGCTGCCGAACGTGGCGTCCACCCTGGTCTGGCAGTGGCTCTTCCAGCCCGGCTACGGCGTGGTGAACTGGCTGCTCACCCAGACCGGTCTCGGCGACTTCACCCAGCGCGACTGGACGACCACCCCGGCATCGGCGTTCACACTCGTCTGGCTGCTCGTCGTGTGGCAGTCGGTCCCGTTCGTCGCCCTCACGCTGTATGCGGGCCTGGCCCAGATCCCGCGCTCCTACTACGAAGCGGCCGCGCTCGACGGCGCCCGGCCGTGGCGCGTCCACCGCACGATCACGTTCCCTTTCCTGCGCCCGATCTTCGGCCTGGTCACGATCCTCTCGGTGATCTGGGACTTCACCGTGTTCAACCAGATCTGGATCCTCACCCAGGGCGGCCCGAACGACGGCACCACGACACTGGGCATCTGGACCTTCACCCGCGCCTTCAGCCGCAACGACTTCGGCCAGGGCGCGGCGATCGCCGTCGTCTCGGTCCTGCTGCTGGTCGCGATGACCGCGATGTACGTGCGGCGGCTCGTCCGCTCCGGGGAGGACCTGTGATCCGCCGTGCCGGTCGCAACACCGTGGCCGCTCTCTTCTGTCTCGTGTGGATCTTCCCGGTCTACTGGATGGTGCTCACCGCGTTCAAGCCCGCGGGCGCCATCCTCAGCCTCACCCCGGACTTCCTGCCCTTCGACATCACCCTGGCCAACTTCGCCGACGCCCTCGCCAAGCCGGGTTTCGTGCAGGACCTCGTCAACAGCGTCGTGGTCGTCGTCGCGGTGGTCGCGCTGTCCATCGTGGTCGCCTTCCTGGCCGCGACGGCGTTGACGCGCTTCCGGTTCTTCGGGCGCCGCAGCTTCCTCATCGGTGTGCTGGTGCTGCAGATGGTGCCGGTGCCCGCCCTGGTGATCCCGCTGTTCCTCGGCCTCAAGAGCGCCCACCTGCTCGACACGCTCTTCGGGCTGATCCTCACGTATGTGGCCCTCGTGCTGCCATTCACGATCTGGACGTTGCGCGGGTTCCTGCACGGCATCCCGGTCGAACTGGAGGAGGCG
The DNA here is from genome assembly GCF_055583645.1 of Amycolatopsis sp. NPDC104587. Taxonomy (NCBI): domain Bacteria; kingdom Bacillati; phylum Actinomycetota; class Actinomycetes; order Pseudonocardiales; family Pseudonocardiaceae; genus Amycolatopsis; species Amycolatopsis sp. NPDC104587. Next base: position 30,850 of record NZ_JBVJNO010000029.1, on the reverse strand, counting down.
GCGATGGTCGACGGCGCGACGCGGGCCCGGGTGATGCGGTCGGTGCTGCTGCCGCTCGTGCTGCCCGGGCTGATCGCGACGAGCGTGTTCGCGTTCATCACCGCGTGGAACGACTTCCTGTTCGCCTACGTGATCATGAAGGACAGCTCGGGCTACACGCTGCCGGTCTGGCTGGTGTCGTTCAGCACCAGCACCGGGACCGACTACGGCGGCCTCATCGCCGCGTCGACGCTGTTCGCGCTGCCCGTCGTCGTCTTCTTCGCGCTCGTGCAGCGCCACCTGGTCGAGGGCATGACCGCGGGCGCGGTGAAGGGCTGATGATCATCCCCCGCCCCGTGCGGCTCGTCCGCCGCCCCGGCTCCTTCCTGCCCGCCGGTGGCCTGCGGGTGCTCGCGAGCGACGGCGCCGAGGACGCGGGCCGCCTGCTGGCCGGCTACCTGCGCCGGCCGACCCTCCCCAGTGGACCTTCGATCCGCGTGAACCTGGTGCCGGACAACGGGTTCGGCCCGGAGGAGTACGAGCTCGACGTCACGCCGGTGGGCGCGCTGCTCACCGCGGCCACCGAAGCGGGGCTGCGCAACGGCGTGCAGACCATCCGGCAGCTGGTGCCGCTGCACGGGCCGCCGCGGCTGCCCTGCGTGCACGTCCGCGACGCGCCCCGGCTGCCCTGGCGCGGGGTGCTGCTCGACGTCGCCCGGCACTACCTGCCGACGGAGTTCCTGCGTGAGTTCGTCGACCTGCTGGCGTTGCACAAGTACAACGTCCTGCACCTGCACCTCACCGACGACCAGGGCTGGCGGATCGAGATCGACGGCAGGCCGCGGCTGACCGAGATCGGCGCGTGGCGCAGCGAGTCGATGGTCGGCGCGGCCGGCAGCGGGGTCTTCGACGGTGTCCCGCACGGCGGTTTCTACACCCGGCGCGAGCTGCGCGACCTCGTCGCCTTCGCCGCCGACCGGGGGGTGGAGGTCGTGCCGGAGATCGACCTGCCCGGGCACGTGCGCGCCGCGCTGGCCGCCTACCCCGAGCTGGGCAACCGGCCCGACGTGCGGCTGCCGGTGTGGACGGAGTGGGGCATCAGCCCGGACATCCTCGGCGTCCACGACGGCGCGCTCGCCTTCTGCCGCGAGGTGTTCACGCAGGTCGCGGACGTCTTCCCGGCCCGGCACCTGCACATCGGCGGGGACGAGTGCCCCACGACGCAATGGGAGACGGACCCGGCGGCGCTCGAGCGGGCGGCGCGGCTCGGGCTGAGCGACACCGCCGAGCTGCACCCGTGGTTCCTCGGTGAGCTGCACCGCGTGCTCGCGGACCTGGGGCGTCAGGCGGTGTGCTGGGACGAGACCGGGCACGCGGCGGGCCGGCTCCCGCCGGAGCTGGTCGTCACCGCCTGGCGCGACGCCGCGCACGGCGCGCTCGCCGTGGCCCGCGGCCACCAGGTCGTCATGGCGCCGCACACGTCGACGTACTTCGACTACCGGCAGAGCGAGGACCCCGGTGAGCCCCCGCGCGAGCCCGTGACGACCCTCGAAGACGTCTACCGCTTCGACCCCCTCGAAGGCGGGCTGCCGGTCAGCGACGGGACCGGGCCCGGGGTCCTGGGCACGCAGGCGCAGCTGTGGACCGAGCACGCGCCGACCCCCGACCACGTGCGTCACCTGGCGTTCCCGCGGCTGTGCGCGCTGGCGGAACGGGCGTGGTCGCCACCCGAACACGGTTATGCTGAGTTCCACCAGCGCCTCACCGCCCACCTCGAGCGGCTGCGTGCCCTGGACGCCCTGCCGAAGGAGCGGGTCCGGTTCGCCGGCGCGCTATGACTATCCGGGAAGACGGTGCCTTGACCGCTGAGCCATCCGGCGCTTCGCCCACCGTGAAGCGCGACCGCGTCCGGCGGCACCTGCTCAAGGTGATCGAGAACGCCGGCCCCGGCACCGGGCTGGCGTCGGAACGGGACCTGGCCGCCGAGCTGGGCGTCTCGCGCCCGACCGTGCGCGCGGCCATCGACGAGCTGACCCGCACCGGGCTGCTGGTGCGCCAGCGCGGCCGCGGCACGTTCACCAGCCCGCAGAAGGTCACCCAGGAGCTGGCGACGGTGCTGGCCGTCCCGCCCGCGGAAGGACACTGGACCAGCCGGGTCGTCGCGTTCGGCACCACGCCGGCGTCGCGATCCTTGGCCGCGGACCTGGAGCGGGAGCCGGGGACGCCGGTGCTGCGCGTCACCCGGGTCCGGCACGTCGACGACGAGCCGATCGCGATCGAGCAGCTCGCGCTGCCCGCGTCGCTGGTGCCCGGGCTGTCGCCGGTGGAGCTGGAGACGGGCAACTTCTACCGGCTGCTGCGGGAGCGGTTCGGGATCGCCGTGCAGGACGCCGTGCAGACCATCGAGCCCGCCGTCACCAACCCGGAACAGGCGGAGCTGCTCGAAATCGCCGTGTACGCCCCGATCCTGCACATCGAACGGCTGACGCGCGACACGACGGGCCGCGTGGTCGAGCTGACCCGTTCGGTCTACCGCGGCGACCGCTACCGCATCACGTCCAAACTTCGCTTCGACGCCGAATCGGGCTGAAACGCTCCACGCGATCATATCCGGAAAATAATTCTTCATCCGGTCGCGGATCCGGGAGTTCTTAGCCTCCACTCATTACCCGAACGAGTGAACCGGGGCCGACATCCGGGTGACCATCCCCCGGAACCGGCCCGAAACGGCGGATCTCCGCCATTTCGGCGTGATAACAAACTGCGCTGTTGGCTTCGCCTTTCTGGCGCCCGAGTGAGAGCACTTCAACCGCCCGGCAACCGCGGCCTAGGCTTTTCCCTCGGCCGGGAAAACGTTTCCCGGAACTCCACCGCGAAGGAATCGAGGACCATTCATGCGAAGACGCATGCTGGGGGCGGTCCTGCCCCTGGTGCTCGTGACGGCCACCGCCGCCCCGCTGCCCGCCACCGCCGACCCCGCGCCCGCCGCGGTCTCGGCGCTGACGAAGTCCGTGCAGGGCACCGGATCCCCGGCCGCCCACGGCGCCACCCCGAACTGGGTCGTCGGCTACGAGGACCACGCCACCGGGACCGGCGCGGCCGCCATCACCGACGCGGTCGGCGCGGGTCAGGCCTTCCAGCCCGGTTCCCTGCACGCGCCGCCGGGCTGGACGCCGTCGTGGTCCACCGACGGCAGCACCTTCGCCGGAACCGAACCCGCTACCGGCGTCACCGCCGTTCGGGCGACGAACCCGGACGCCGGCCCCGACGCGACGTCGTTGTCCGCCGCGCTCACCCCGCCCGTGCAGGCGGTGACGACCGCGACCGGCGGCGACGGCTTCTCGCCGATCCTCTACCGCACCCCGGGCGGCGTCCTGCAGGCCTGGAACATCTACCACCACCTCGGCGCGACGTCGCCGAAGGTCGTCTGCACCAATCTCGCCACCGGGCAGCGCTGCCCCGGCGGCACCTGGCCGAAGGTGCTCAACACCGCGCCGGGCCCGCTCGGCACGCTGGGCGCCGGCGACATCGCCAGCACCATGGTCGAGCAGTACGTGCACGACCCCGCCACGCCCGCGAAGGTCTACTACCCGGCCGTCACGGCCGCGTCGGTCGGCGTCGGCTGCCTCGACATGGCGGCCGCGGCCAACTGCGGGTACTGGGCGCTGGCCCCCACCGGCGGGTCACCGCCGGTGAACAGCATCGGCGGGTTCGTGCAGAGCGGCCCCAACCTCTACGGCATCGTCAGCAGCGGCGCGGTCGTCTGCTGGACCATCGCCTCCCAGAGCGCCTGCGGCGGCCAGCCGTACGCGCCGATCGTGCCGGCCGCCAACCAACCGTACGTCTACGGCGCGCCGGCCCTGGTGGCGGGCAAGGTGTTCGCGTCGACGTCGAGCCCGGGCACCGCGCAGCAGCCGTCGCTGGGCTGCTTCGACCCGTCGACGGCCACGGCGTGCGCCAACTGGGCGTCGTCGAGGCCGACGGGACCGGCCGGGAACTACGACTACAACGCCTACACGGCCTTCAACACGGCCGGCGACGCGGTCGGCGCGTGCGCGTCGACGACCGGCGGCACGAACGTCACGACCTGCTACGCGCTCGACGGGTCGACGCTGGCGGCGCCGGCCGGCCCGGCTTCGCTGACGGGTGGGGTCTACGTCTTCCCGCCGGAGGTCGTCACCGACCCGAACGGCCACGTCCGCAGCTACCTGCCCATCTGGAACGGCGGCTACGCGGGCGCGACGCTGTGCCACGACTGGACGACCGCGTCGGCGTGCGCGGGCCTGCCGGCCGTGATCACGCACGGCGTGGCCACGCGGGACTACGGGTACACGTTCGACCCGCCGTCGGGCTGCCTCATCGGCCTCGGCGACGCGGGCGTGCTGTTCTCGATGGACCCGGCGACGGGAGCGACGCCGTGTGTCCGGTCGGGCGGCCAGGTGACGCTGCGCCCGGGCGACTTCTACTGCGACGGCGGTTCACACGTCCAGGGCTACACGGCGGCGCGGCTGACCGGCGTCGACCCGGCGAACGTCGACTTCGCGGCGTCCCGGGTCACGGTGGTGGACCAGGCGAACGCGGTGGTGCCGACCCCGGGCTTCGCCCCGGACGGCTCGGTCGACCTGACCGGCGTGTCGGTGGCGGCGCACCCGTCGATCACCGTGACGACAACACTGGTGCTGCACAACGGAACCGGCTTCAGCGGCCGCCTGGTGGTCGACTACGCGGGTGACGCGCCGCAGCTGTGCTTCCGCACGACGATCGCGGCGGACTGCGCGGTGACGTCGGTGGCGAACACGGCGACCGGCACGGATTCGACGGGTTCGTTCACGTCGAACACGGTGACCCTGCCGGTGGCGCCGGGCTCCTCGTGCACGCCGAACGTCAAGGTGGAGAAGGAGATCTGCACGTCTGCGTCGGCGTCGAAGTGCGGACCGGGTGGCACCGGGCCGTGGGCGAAGCAGGCGGGGGTGGGTCTGCTGGGCCTGCTGAACGCGACGGCGTACTGGCGGATCACGGTGACGAACCTCGGGCCGGTCGGGATCACGTCGGCCCAGGTCGTCGACAGCGTGGAGCCGTCCTGCCAGACGGGTCCGTTCACGCTGGCGGCGGCGCAGTCGAAGCAGGTGTACTGCTCGACGTACGCGTTGCTGAGCCTGTTCCCGATCACCAACCAGGCGAAGGTGAGTTACGTGCCGGTGAACGTTCCCCCGGGGACTCCGCCGTCGCACACGGGATGGTCGTCGGCGAAGGCGTGTTCGCTGCTGTGCATCCTGTAGGGGGTTGAGGTGGCGGCCCGCGGGAAGTTCCCCCGCGGGCCGTTCACCGACGCGATCCGCGACCAGCTCACACCGTGACGGGTTCTTCCGCCGAACCCACCGGATCCGCCGCGGTCTCCGGGGACACCGCCGGCGCCATCAGCACCGCGCACAGCGGGACCGCCATCGCGATCGCCGCCACGACGAACACCGGGAACAGGAACGAGAACACCTCCACGCCCGCCGGGTCCGGGGCGCTCATGTCCATGGTCATGCGGACCGCCGCCATGCCCGTGTAGTGCATGCCCGTGACCGCCGCGGCCATGACGAAACCGGCCAGCAGCCGCAGGGACAGGCGGTCGAGGAACACCGCGAACCACAGGGCCGCCGTCGCCGCCACGACCGCGATCACCACCGACAGCGCCACCAGGAAACCGTCGTAGCCGAAGTCGCCCTTCACGCGCAGGGCGGACATTCCCGTGTAGTGCATGACATTCACGGCCAGTCCCGTGATCACGCCACCGAGGGCCAGCCGCCACCAGCCGAACTTCGCGCGGCCGCCCACCACCAGCAGGCCGGCGAACACCGCCGCCACCGACAGCAACGCCGAGAGCACCGTGCGGAAGACGTCGTAGCGCACCGGCATGCCCGGGGTGCTGAAGCCGAGCATCGCCACGAAGTGCATCAGCCAGATGCCGACCCCGCCGATCGAGATCGCCGCCAGCACCAGCCAGCGGATGCGGTGCCGCTCGTTCGCCGCGTGGCGCGCCTGCACCGCGCACGCGAGGCCGAGCGCGCAGCCGACCACCGACGTCAGGTAGGCGAGCACGAGCAGCCAGTGCCCGAGCGCGAAGTGCTCCATGGTGAGTCCTTTCAGAGGTCGCGCAGGCCGTGCAGCACGCGCTCCATCAGGTCGTGGCGGTCACCCCAGCTGGACGTGTCCGACAGCGTGTCGCGGACGATCACCAGCCGTTCCTCCATCAGGTCCGAGACGAGCACGCGGACCACGCCGAGCGGCAGCCCCAGCAGCGCGGCGATCTCCATCAGCGACCGCGGCCGGACGCACAGCTCGGTGACCTGCGCGAACGCGCTCGACGACTGGTAGGCGAGCTCCGCGCGGCCGGCCGCCGTGGTCTCGACGAGCGCTTCGACCGCGATCTCCACCGACGGCGCCGTCCGGCCTTCGGTCCAGGCGTAGGGGCGGGCCAGCGCCGGGCTGCGGCGCGGCTCCCCTTCGTCCGGGCCGGGCGGCGCGTACCCGGTCACCGCCGGTCCTGGGCCACCGGCATCTCGCGCGCGGGCACGTCGACCTTCTGCCCCACCCGCTCGACCAGCATGGTCATCTCGTAGCCGACCAGCCCGATGTCGCAGCCGGTCGAGGCGAGGACGACCAGGTTCGAGCCGTCGCCCACGCTCATCAGCAACAGGAAGCCCTGCTCCATCTCGATCACCGACTGCACCACCCGGCCGGCGGTGAACAGCTCCGCGGTGCCCAGCGACAGGCTCGACAGCCCGGCCGCGATGGCCGCCAGCTGGTCGGCGCGCTCGCGGGGCAGGGTGTCGTCGGCCGCCACGAGCAGCCCGTCGGCCGACACCAGCACCGCGTGCGCGACCCCCGAGACGTCCTGGACGAACCCGTTGACCAGCCAGTTCAGCGTCGCCGTCCGCTCGGGCGGCGGCGGTGAGGGGAAGGCCAGCGTTCCGCTGTGGCTCCGCGCCGACGCCTCGCGTCGCGGATGCACGTCGGGAAGTTCCGTCATCGGGGTTCCACTCCGTCCTCTCCGGATTCTTCGGCGCGGGCCGAGGTCTGCTGCCGGGCCGCGCGCATGCCCTGGTAGTGCCGGGACAAGCTGTTGCGGACGGCGGTGGCGTCGCGGAACGCCCCGCTCGCCTGCGCCCGCGCGCGGGGCAGGGCCGCCCCGGGCGCGAGCTGGGCGCCGGGCCGCCGGGTGGGCAGGCCGGCGTCGGTCAGTTGCTGGACCGCGGGCTTGAGAGCGTTTTCCGCGGCCTGGCGCGCCTGCTCGGCGGGGCCGCCCCAGTCCGAGACGCGCGCGGCGGGCAGTTCGGCGTTCGCCGCGTGTTTCGCCGCACCGGGTTCCGCGGAGGCGGACCGGTTCGGCGGCGCCACGGGCCGCTGGATCGAGGTCGGCCAGTCGGCGCCCGGGATCCCGCCGGGCTCGGCCACACCGGAAAGCTCGGACGATCCGGCGGCGACCGGGAGTACGCCGGAGTCGCCGGGGTTCGGCTGGGCGGTCGGGGAAACTGCGGCCGGGTCGGCCAGATCTCCCGCGACGCCGGGCTCGGCCGACGAGGACCGGTCGGCGCCCGATGCGGCGGCAGAGTCGGCGGCGGCTTGGCGTCGAGCCGCGACGGCTCGATCCGCACCGGAGTCTCCCGGCGGGCGACCAGCAGAAGCAGCTCGATCCGCGCCCGCGGCCGCCCGGTCCGCGCCCGCGTCTCGCGCTCCATGCCCGTTCTTCGACGATCCTTCCGCCGAACCATCCGGCTCGCCCTCGAAGTCCGCCGCGGCGTGCCCGTTCGCGGGCGGCCACTCCACCGGGCTGCGCCGCAGCACCGGCTTCGCGCCCGGCTCGGTGAACCAGCTCGTCACGACCTGCTCGAAGATCGGCGTCGACGCCTGGGCCGGCACCACCGGGGGCCGCGCGTGTCCGTTGCGGTGCGCGGACTCCAGCGCGAGCCGGCTGCCGCCGATCGGGCGGGCCAGGTCGGCGATCACCAGCGCACCCGGCACGTGGACGCTCGCCGTGACCCCCTGGTGCCGCGTGCCCGGGCCGGTCGCGCGCAGGCGCACCGTCACGCCGTGCAGCGCGGCGAGCCGGCCGACCACGAACAGGCCCATCCGGCGGGTCGTCTCCGGGCCGACCGTCGCCGCCGCGGCGAGGCGGGTGTTGACCGACTCGAGCTCGGCGGCCGTCATGCCGAGGCCCTGGTCGACGACCTCGATCAGCAGGCCGCCGTCGGCGCCGCGGTCGGCGGTGAGCGCCACCTTGTGCTCCGGCGGGGAGAACCGCGTCGCGTTCTCCAGCAGCTCGGCGAGGATGTGGACGACGTCGGCGGCCGCTTCCGGCTGCACCGAGCTGCGCGGCGCGTTGCCGAGCGCGACGCGCCGGTAGTCCTTGACCTCCGAGGTCGCCGCCCGCAGCAGGTCGCGCGTGGGCACCGGCTCGCGGCCGCGCCGGACCGGGCGGCCGCCGGCCAGCACGTGCAGGTTCTCGCCGTTGCGGCGCAGCCGGGTGGCGATGTGGTCGACCCGGAACAGCTCGTCGAGCCGGTGCGGGTCCTGCTCCCCCGCCTCGAGGTCCTCGATGATCGTCAGCTGCTGCTCGACCAGCGACTGGCTCCGCCGCGACAGCGTCATGAACATCTCGCTGACCTGCTTGCGGAGGTCGGCCTGCTCGACGGCGAGCCGGACGGCCTGGCGGTGCATGTCGTCGAAGGCGTGGGCCAGCTGCCCGATCTCCTCCTCGGTCCGGATGCCGACCGCGGGCACCGCGCGCCAGTCGACCTCGGTGCCGTCCCGGACCTGGCGGACGGTCTCCGGCAGCTGTTCGTGCGCCGCGCGCAGGGCCGCCGCGCGCAGCCGGCGCACCGGCGTGACGAGCGACCGCACCACCAGCAGCGCGATGGCGAGCGCACCGAGCAGGGCGCCGAGGACCAGGGCCGTGTCCCGCAGGGAGTCCGCGCGGGCGTCGTCCGCCGCCAGGGAGACGTTCGAAGACAGCTTCGCCGTGACGTCGTTCAGCACGGCCGTGACGCCGGTGGCCTCGGCGGTGATCGAGGGCAGGGACGACGCGAGCGTGCCGTTCCCCGGGTTCTGGGCGGCGTCGAGCCGGCCGTCGGCGGAGCTCGTCGCCGCGGTGAACCGGGCCAGCAGGTCGCCCGTCAGCTGGTGCTCGGCCTGTTCGCGGAGCACCTCCTGCTCGGCCTCGGTCTGCACGACGGCCGGGCGCAGCGAAGCGTCGTCCGGGCTGGCCTGCGCCGCCCGCGCGTAGGTTTCTTCGGTGGCGAGCTCGCCTCGCAGGTGCACCAGCAGCCGGGCGGTTTCCGTGCCGACGGCGGTCTCGCTCCCGACGTCGGCCGGGATGAGCGCGGGCACGAGGTCGCCGAGGGTGGCGATGACGTCGTTGTAGCCAGCGGCCTTGGTGCGGACGTCGGCGACGCCGGCCCCGGCCGCCCGGATCCCGGCGAGCTTGCCCAGCACCGTGTTCAGCGTCCGGCCGGCGTCACCCGGCAGCGGCGCGAAACTCGTGTCGCGCTGGATCGCGGCCACCTTCGCGTCCACGGTGGCGGTGAGCGTGGCCGGCGCGCCGGCCGGCACGGCGACCGCGGCGACCATCTCCTGGCCCAGCGAACCGGTCAGGTCGATCGTGTCGCGCAGCACCGGCAACCGGTCACGGGCGGCGGTGAGCTCGGTGGCGCGGTCGAGCTCACCTTGGATCCGGACCTCCGCGAGCGCCACGGCGACCAGCACGGGCAACAGCAGGACGACGCTGATCTTGGTGCGGACGTTCCAGTTGGCCGGCCACCACGCGGCGTCCGCCGCGCGGCGGACCGTGGACCTGCTTTCGTGCATGGCGGAACCGCTCGATTCCCAGCCGCGCGGCTGACTTCGAACTCGGACAGGACGAGGAGACCCCAAGCCGACCAAGGACGTCCGAGCGAACCGGGCACCGGCTCCCGAACCGGTGGAATCGCCTCTCTCCCGAGCCGGGGAAGACGTGGCGTTGATCGAGCCGACCAGCAGAGAACATCACGCCCGGCGCCCTTGTCAACCCTGAGCATCGGCGTTTCGAAGGGCCGGTATTGAATTCTTTCCCCGGCTCACGCATTGTGTTCCGACGGTCGCTGCTTGCACATCGTACAAGAGTGTTTTCCCAGCTCCAGGGCCTACTGGGCAGTAAACGACGAGGGTCGGCAGAATTACCCACAGAAGCTGCCGCGACCGGACAGGAGAAGCTTCAGTGGCGAAGTCCGCCATTGTTCGAATGGTGTGTTATTAATTCCCGCGCCGCCCGGGTGAGCCCGCCGGCGCGCCGGACGGCAGAATCGACCGCTGTGACGAACGGGACGGATGGGGTGGAGACCGACACGGCCGGGCACGGCAAGCGGGTCGGGTGGGTCGAGCTGTACTTCGACCTCGTGTTCGTGTTCGCGGTGGGTCAGGTGGCGCACGGCATCGTCGCCGAGCCGCACCCGGCGCGGGTCGGCGCGGCGCTGGGCCTGTTCGCGACGTTGTGGTGGACGTGGATCGGCTTCGCCGTGCTCTACAACCGCCGCGGTGACGACAGGAGCGCCGTCGACCGGCTGTTCGTGCTCGCCGGCACCATCCCGTGCGCGATCGCCGCGACCCAGGCCCACCACGTCTTCGACGGGCACCCGGCGGTCTTCGCGGCGGCCATGGCCGGGGTGCGGCTGATCCTGGCGGCCGCGCACCGGTGGCCGGCCCGCCCCGGGCTCGACCAGCGCCGGATCAGCTGGGGTTACACGTTTTCGGCCGTCCTGTTCGGCGTCTCGACGCTCCTCCCGCAGCCGTGGGTCTACGTCCTGTGGGGGTTCACCCTGCTGCAGGAGGCGGGGTTCCTGCTGCTGGGCGGCCGACCCGAACGCCGGCGCGGCGAACCCCGCGAGCGGCCGACGCGGGCGGCGCGGATGCGGGAGATGTTCGCCCCGCCGCGCGACCCGGGCTTCGCGGTCGACTCGGCCCACCTCGCCGAGCGCTTCGGGCTCTTCATGATCCTGCTGCTCGGCGAGCTGGTGATCACCGTCGGCACGGCGGCGCTCGAGCGCCCGGCCGACGACACCGGCTACTGGCTCGCCATGGCGGGCGGGCTGGTCCTGGCCGGCGCGCTGTGGTGGGTGTACTTCACCTCGGCCGCGGAGTTCAACGAACGCATGCTCGACGTCTCCGGCGGCAACCCCGCGCTCGCGTACTCGCTCTACGCGACCGGCCACCTGGCGCCCGCCTTCGCGCTCGTGCTCGTCGCGGCCGGGGTGAACCTGTCGCTGCACGAGTCCCCGCCGCACGCCGCGTCGTGGTTCACCACCATCGGGCTGACGATCTACCTGGGCGGCACCGGGGTCTTCACGGCGGGCCCCCGGCGCTGGTACCTGGGCGTGGCGCGGATCGTGGCGCTCGCGGCGACGGTGTGCCTCGCTCTCCTGGACCGGGTGCTGCCGGCGCCCGCGGTGGTCGCGGTGATCGCCGTCTGGGGGGTCGGCGCCGCCGCCGCGTCGTCGGCGATCCGGCACCGGGCGCTCGACCGTTTCGGCGAGAACCCGCTGGAGTTCCTGCAGCGCCTTGCCGAAGGGCGCCACTGACGCCCCGGCGCCGTCAGGGCAGGCCGGTGAGGTCGGCCGGCAGGGCCATGTGGTGGGTGAAGTACTCGGCCCGCGCCTGGATGAGGTCGTCGAGCCGGCCGAAGACGGCCGCGATGGGGCGAGCGCGAGGACGACTTCGGCCGCCGGGGCCACGATGCCCGCCGTCGCCCTGCGCCTCGCCGAGCTCTTCACCCCGGCGGCGCGGGAGATGGTCGAGGTGCAGTACCAGCTACGCGGCCCGTTTGGCATCGAGCCGACGCCGACCGACGACGCGCTCCGCGAGACGATCGACGGCCTGCGTGAACCGGTGACCTGCTGACCGGGGTCAGCTCTGGCTGGGGATCTCCGTCGCGCGCTCCCAGCCGGACGGCAGCCGGCTGAGCTTGAGCGCGTGGTCGAGCCCGCTGGCCGCGAGAGCGCGTCGGACGATGCGGTTGTCCCCGAGGACGATCCGCAGCGTGGCGTTCTCCCGGACGGTCCGGGCCTGGATGTCCCCGAGGACGGCGAGCCCGTCGCCGTCGAGGAAGTCGACCGCGGAGAGGTCGAGCACCAGAACCGGGAACCGGCGGTGCGCCCACGTGCTCAGCGCCGAGCGGAGCTGGTGAGCGCTGTCTTCGTCGAGGGCGCCGCGGATCCGGATCATCACCGCGCCGAAGTACGGGCGGATCACTTCGATGTCGAACGCACTGCGCGGCACGCGCGGCGACGGCGTTACGGGGATCGCCGTCGCGGGGGGCTGGACGACTAACATCAATACACGCCTTCATTCTCTGATGACGTGACGAGCGGGCCGCATCGGCCCACTCGAACGCTGGCAAGTCGGAGGGGGAGCGGCTTTCGGAGCCCAGCCGCCACTTCGCAGCCTAGCCTTTGATCCAAACGGCGCAACCCCGCCAACGGCCGAACCCGGCACGCCCGCACGCGGCCCGCCCGGCCCTGCGCCAAACCACCCGGCCGGGTGAACTCCAGCGTCCCTTGACAGCGACGCCGGCCTTGCGCATCCTGACACGTATCAGGGTTCCTTATATCCAGTCTTCCGGAGCTCCGCCGCGACCGCGAAGGAACTCCCGGTGTGGCAACAGGAACCCTGTCACCGGCGTGAAGGAGGCGACTGCCGTGACCCGCTCCCCCGGCCCGGCCGACTTCGGCCTGGGCAGCTGGCCCGCGCGGCGGGCCCGGATCTCCCCCGGCCGCACCGCACTCGTCGGACCGGACCGCACGTTGACGTACGCCGGGCTCGCCGACCGCGTCGAGCGGCTGGCCGGCGCGCTCGCCCGGCTCGGCGTCCGCCCCGGCGACCGCGTGGCCTACCTCGGGGTCAACGCCCTGACCGTGTTCGAGACGCTCTTCGCCACCGCGCGCTGCGGCGCCCTGTTCGTCCCGCTCAACTACCGGCTCTCCGGCACGGAAGTCCGGTACATGCTCGACGACAGCGGCGCCTCGGTGCTCGTGCACAGCCCGGACACCGACCCGCTCGTGCGCGACGCCGGCCCGCTGCCGGAGACCGTGCGGCACGTCCTGGCGACGGGCCCGGCGGGCGGGCTGGACTTCGAGGCGGAGCTCGCGGCGGGCGGGACCCCGCCGTCGGCCGGGGTCCGGCTGGAGGATCCCTGCCTGCTGCTCTACACCTCCGGCACCACCGGACGGCCGAAGGCGGCGGTGCTCACCCACGGGAACCTCACCTGGAACACCGTCAACCAGCTCGCCCACCTCGACGTCCTGGGCACCGACAAAGCGCTGTGCATCGCGCCGCTGTTCCACTGCGTCGGGCTGGGCCAGATCACGCTGCCCACACTGTTCAAGGGCGGCAGCGTCGAGCCGGTCGCGAAGTTCGAGCCCGGCGCGATCCTCCGCCGGATCGGCGAAGCCGGGATCACGAGCTTCTCCGCCGTCCCCACGATGCTGGAAATGCTGTGCCGGCACGAAGACTGGGACCGCACGGAGCTCGGCTCGCTGACCTGTGTGCTCTACGGCGGGTCGCCGGTCGCCGAACGCGTCGCCCGTGCCTGGCTCGACCGCGGGGTCAGGCTCCTGCAGGGCTACGGCATGACCGAAGCCGCGCCGGGCGTCTCCATGGCCACCCACGAAGGCACGCTCGACCACCCGGTCGCCGCCGGGGTGCCGCACTTCTTCACCGACGTGGCCGCGCTCGGCCCGGACGGCACGCCGGAACCGCTGGGCGGCTCGCCCGCCGAGCTGCTGGTGCGCGGCCCGCACGTCTTCGGCGGCTACTGGAGCCGGCCCGAGGAGTCGGCCGCGAGCTTCGCCGGCGACGAATGGTTCCGCAGCGGTGACGTCGTCCGCGTCGACGAGGACGGCTGGGCCCACGTCGTCGACCGGGTCAAGGACCTGATCATCTCCGGCGGGGAGAACGTCTACCCCGCCGAGGTGGAGGCGGCCGCGCTCCGGCTCGACGAGGTCGACGCGTGCGCCGTCGTCGGGGTGGCCGACGAACGCTGGGGCGAGGTCGGCGCCGCCTACGTCGTCCTGCGGCCCGGCGCGCGGCTGGACGCGCCGGCGTTCCGCGCCCACCTCGAGCGGCACCTCGCCCGCTTCAAGGTCCCGAAGCACGTGCAGTTCACCGAGGCGCTGCCGCGCAACGCCACCGGCAAGATCCGCCGCGTGGAACTGCGCGCCCGCGCCGCCGAAACCTTCCCGAACGGACCCGCATGACCACCGCTCTCCTGCCCCCTTCCCTGCGCCTGGAGCTGAAGGACGACGTCGCCGTGCTGTGGCTCTCGCGCCCGGCGAAGCGCAACGCGCTCGACGACGCCACCGTCCTCGGCCTCGAAGCGTTCTTCGGCGCGCCGCCGCCAGGCGTCAAGGCCGTGGTGCTCGCCGCGGACGGTGACCACTTCTCCGCCGGGCTCGACCTTTCCGAGCTGACCGAACGGGACGTCTTCGAGGGCCTGGAGCACTCGATGATGTGGCACCGCGCCTTCGAGCGGCTCGAACGCGGGCGCGTCCCGGTGGTCGCCGTGCTCCGCGGCGCGGTGGTCGGCGGCGGGCTGGAACTGGCGGCGGCCGCGCACATCCGCGTCGCCGAGCCGTCGGCGTTCTACGCGCTGCCGGAGGGCCAGCGCGGCCTGTTCGTCGGCGGCGGCGCGTCGGTGCGGGTGCCGCGGCTGATCGGCGCGCACCGGATGGCCGACCTGATGCTCACCGGCCGGGTCCTCGACGCCGACGAAGGCCACGCCGCCGGGTTGTCGCACTACCGCGTCGACGACGGCTTCGAGCACGCGCTCGGCCTGGCCCGGCGGATCGCCGCGAACTCGCCGGTCACGAACTTCGCCGTGCTGCAGGCGCTGCCCCGCATCGCCGAGGCCAACCCGGCCGAGGGCTACCTGATGGAGTCGCTGATGGCCGCCGTCGCCGGCGGCAGCGGCGAGGCGAAGGAACGGATGCGGGCATTCCTGGACGGCCGCGGCGGGAAGGTGGGCCGATGATCCTGCGCCCGGTCGCCCCCGACGTCCGCGAGACCACCGAGATCGGCCGCTACCTGAGCTGGCTCGCCGCCCGCGGCCACGCCTTCGACGACTACGCCGCGCTGCACCACTGGTCGGTGACCGACCTCGACGGCTTCTGGACGTCGATCAAGGACTTCTTCGGCGTCCGCTTCCACTCCGCCGCGTCGAGCGTCCTGCCGGACCGGCGGATGCCCGGCGCCGAGTGGTTCCCCGGCGCCACCCTCAACTACGCCGAGCACGCGCTCGGCGGTCCTGCCGACGAAGTCGCCGTCATCGCGTATTCGCAGACCCGGGACCGCGTCGAGCTGACGTGGGGGCAGCTGCGCGACCAGGTCGCGCGGGCCCGCGCCGGGCTGATCCGGCTCGGCGTCGGCCGCGGCGACCGGGTCGTGGCGTACCTGCCGAACATTCCCGAAACCGTCGTCGCCCATCTCGCGGTCGCCAGCGTGGGCGCGGTCTGGGCCTCCTGCGCGCCCGAGTTCGGCGCCCGCTCGGTGGTCGACCGGTTCGGCCAGATCGAACCGCGGGTCCTGCTGACCGTGGCCGGCTACCGCTACGGGAGCAAAGACGTCGACCGCCGCGCGGAGGTCGCCGAGATCCGCGCCGGTCTGCCCACCGTCGAGCACGTCGTCCACGTCCCCTACGGCGACCACGACCTCCCGGGCACGCTCGCCTGGCGCGACCTGCTCACCGAGAGCAGTGACATCCGGGCCTTCGGCCCGAGCCGGGGGCTCCGCCACCCAGAACCCCCGAAGGCGTGCGTGCCCGGGTTCGAGCCGGTCGGCTTCGCGCACCCGCTGTGCGTGCTGTTCTCCTCCGGCACCACCGGCAAGCCGAAGGCGATCGTGCACGGCCACGGCGGGATCCTGCTGGAGCACCTGAAAAATCACGGCCTGAGCTGGGACCTGCGCCCGGGCGACCGGATGCTGTGGTTCTCCACCACCGCCTGGATGATGTGGAACGCGCTCGTGTCGGGGCTGCTCACCGGCGCGTCGGTCGTGCTCGTCGACGGCCACCCGCTGCACCCGGACCTGGCCTGGCAGTGGCGGCTCGCCGCCGAGACCCGCGCGACGCTGATGGGCGCGAGCCCGGGCTTCCTGATGGCGTGCCGGAAAGCGGGCCTCGACCCGGCCGCGTCGTACGACCTGACCGCGCTCCGGCAGATCGGCGCGGCGGGCAGCCCGCTGCCCGCCGAGGGATACCACTGGGTGCGGGAGGTCTTCGGACCGGACGTGCTGCTCAACGTCGGCAGCGGCGGCACGGACGTGTGCGGCGGGATCGTCCAGGGCGGCCCGCTGCAACCGGTGCTGGCCGGCGAGATCTCCGGGCCTTGCCTCGGCGTCGCCGCGAAGGCGTTCGACGAGCACGGCGCCGAACTGACCGGGGAGCTCGGCGAGCTGGTCATCACCGCCCCGATGCCGTCCATGCCGGTCGGGTTCTGGGGCGACACCACCGGTTCGCGGTATCGCGAAACGTACTTCGACGCCTATCCCGGTGTCTGGCGCCACGGCGACTGGATCCGGTTCTCCCCCGGCGGCAGTTGTGTCATCACCGGCCGCTCGGACGCCACCCTCAACCGCGGCGGCGTCCGGCTC
Source organism: Amycolatopsis sp. NPDC104587 (assembly GCF_055583645.1). Taxonomy (NCBI): domain Bacteria; kingdom Bacillati; phylum Actinomycetota; class Actinomycetes; order Pseudonocardiales; family Pseudonocardiaceae; genus Amycolatopsis; species Amycolatopsis sp. NPDC104587. Next base: position 14,212 of record NZ_JBVJNO010000029.1, on the reverse strand, counting down.
GGCACCGCGGAGTTCTACGCCGTCGTCGAGGAGCTGCCGGAGATCGACGACTCGCTCGTCGTGCACCTCGAAGACCCCGCGGGCGGCCACGGCGACCTGCGGCTCTACGTCGTGCTCCGGGACGGCGCGGTCCTCGGCGATCCCTTGCGCCGCAAGATCGTCACGGCGTTGCGCGGCGCGCTGTCGCCCCGGCACGTGCCGGACACGATCACCGCCGTCCCGGTGGTCCCCCGCAACCGCACCGGGAAGAAGCTGGAGCTGCCGGTGAAGAAACTGCTGCTCGGCGCCCGGGCCGAGGACGTCGTCGGCCGGGACGTGCTGGCCGATCCCGCCGCCCTCGACCCGTTCGGGGCGCTCTCGTGAGCACCGTCGCGGTGGTCGGCACCGGTGTCATCGGCGTGAGCTGGGCGAGGCTGTTCCTCGCGCACGGCCTCGACGTCGTCGCGACCGATCCGGCGCCCGATGCCGAAGAGCGGCTGCGCAGTGCGCTCGAAGGCGCGGATCGGCTGCGGTTCACCGCCGACGCCGGTGAAGCGGCCGCAGCCGCGGACTTCGTGCAGGAAAACGGTCCTGAGCGCGAAGACGTCAAGCATGCGCTGTTCGCCGTCCTCGACGAAGCCGCGCGGCCGGACGTGGTCCTGGCGAGCAGCTCGTCCGGGCTGCTGCCGAGCGTGATCGCGCGCGGCTGCCCGCGCCATCCCGAGCGGGTCGTGGTCGGGCACCCGTTCAACCCGCCTCACCTCATCCCGCTCGTCGAGGTCGTGCCGGGCCGCGAGACCGCGCCCGAGGTCGTCGACCGGGCCGTGGAGTTCTACACCTCGGTCGGGAAGCGGCCGATCCGGTTGGCACGCGAGCTGCCCGGGCACGTCGCGAACCGGCTCCAGGCCGCCCTGTGGCAGGAGGCCTACTCGCTGGTCGAACGCGGGGTCGCGACGGTCGCCGACATCGACACGGCGATCGCGTACGGGCCCGGCCTGCGCTGGGCCGTGCTCGGCCCGTTCCTGAACCAGCACCTCTCCGGCGGCGCGGGCGGGCTGGCGCACGTCCTGCGCCACCTCGGGCCGCCCACCGAAGAGTGGTGGCGCGACCTCGGCCGCGTCCACCTGACCCCGGAGCTCGCCGAGACGCTCGTCGCCGGGGTCGACGCCGAGCTGGCCGGCGCCGACGAACGTTCCCTCGTCGCCGCGCGCGACGCCGTCCTCGACCACCTGCTGGCCGCCAAGGCCGCGCAGCCCGACCTGCCCTGAAGCCGGAGCTCCCATGGACCTTTCCGCACTGACCGCCATCGACGTCCACACCCACGTCGAACAGGACGGCCACGGCTGCTTCGCGCTCGACCAGGACCTGCTGGACGCGTCCGCGAAGTACTTCCACGCCGGCCAGGACCGCACGCCGACGGTCGCCACGATCGCCGAGCACTACCGGGCCCGGAAGATGGCCGCGGTCGTCTTCACGGTGGAAGCGCCGGCCGCGACCGGGCACCCCGCGCTGTCGAGCGAGGAGATCGCCGACGCGGCCGCCGAGCACCCGGACGTGCTCATCCCGTTCGGCTCGGTCGACCCGCACGCCGGGAAGGCCGCCGTGCACCGTGCGCGGCGGCTGGTCACCGAGCACGGCGTGCGCGGGTTCAAGTTCCACCCGAGCCTGCAGGCGTTCGAACCGAACGACGTCCGCCACTACCCGCTGTACGAAGCGATCGCCGGGCTCGGTGTGCCGGCGCTGTTCCACACCGGGCAGACCGGGATCGGCGCGGGCCTGCCCGGCGGGCACGGCATCAAGCTGCGGTACTCGAACCCGATGCTGCTCGACGACGTCGCCGCCGACTTCCCGGAGCTGACGATCATCCTGGCGCACCCCTCGGTGCCGTGGCAGGACGAAGCGATCTCGGTCGCGACGCACAAGGCGAACGTCTACATCGACCTGTCCGGCTGGTCGCCGAAGTACTTCCCGCCGCAGCTGGTCCGCGCCGCGAACACGCTGCTGAAGCGGAAAGTGCTGTTCGGCTCCGACTTCCCGGTGATCACCCCGGACCGGTGGCTCGCCGACTTCGCCGCGCTCGAGATGAAGGACGAGGTGCGGCCGCTGATCCTCAAGGACAACGCCGTCCGGGTGCTCGGGCTGGCCTGAACGTTTGCCCGGTCCGTCCGCGGGCATCCGGGCGGTATGGCCGAAGGCGACGTGCACACCTACTTCGAAGACGGGCTCTGGAAGAACCGCGTCGAGGGTGGCGTGCGCGCGTCCAACACCTCGCCGCGGCGCACCGACGCCGTGCTGTCCGGCCGGCTGATCGCGAAGAAGCGGCGGGTCGGGCACGTGGTCCACACCCCGGAGGGCGACGTCGAGACCGAGCGCAACTACCGCTGAACCTCGACGCTGCCGGCGAGCCACGCCCCGCGCCGGGCCGGCACGGTGATCTCCTCGAAGTCGTCTTCCGGCGGCAGGAGGACCAGGAGCACCCGGCCCGCGCTCCGGGCGAGCTCGGTCCACGCCGCCGGGGGCCGGCCGGCGGTCACGGACCGGTCGTGCGCCAGCACCGTCGCCGTCTCCGGGTCCCCGCTGAGCTCGAGGCGGCACTGGACGCTGAACGGCCAGAGCCCGCTGCGCCACTCCCACGGCGCGGGCAGCGTGAGGCCGGCCGGGACGAGCAGCCGGAAGAGGTTCAGGTGGTCGAACGGGTCGTCCGGCTGCAGGAAGAGCGCCGGGTGGGTCACCTGGCCGTCATAGGTCAGCAGTTCGAACAGCGCTCGGCACGGCAGCGGGTGGGCCATGGCGGTCTCCTCCGGCGAAGAGGACCGGATACCCGCCGTCGGCGCCGACAACCGGATTCCACTGTGGACAAAAATCCGCTCCCGCTCGGCGAAGGCTGGGGGTTACCTGCGAGCGGAAGCGGACATCCGTTACAACGCGCGGAAAGCGGTGGTGTTCCCGGACGTGACGCAGGTCCCTCACCCGCGGGCCAGCACGGCCCAGACGGTCTTGCCGCCCGACCAGGCGCGGCTGCTCCCCCACGTCCGGGAGACCTTCGTGACCATCCGCAGGCCCAGCCCCGTCTCGATCAGGTCGAGCCCCTCGCGCAGCACGGCCGGGCGCGTGCTTTCGTCGGCCACCTCGACACTCAGCCGTCCGCACCGCAGGTCGAGCCGCAGCCGCGGCACCGAATCGGTGTGCCGCAGGGCGTTCTCGACGAGCTCGGTCGCGACCAGCTCGGTGTCTTCGGCCAGCTCGGGCACCCGCCACTCGGCGCAGGTCGCCCGCACGAACCGGCGGGCGCGCGCCGAGGCGAACGGCGACCGGGCGACCAGCCTCGCGGCCAGCCGCCGCACGGGCCGGGCCAGCGCGGCTTCCGCCGTGGGGACGTCCGGGTGGACGAGCAGGCGCCGGTCCAGCGCCGCCCGGTGTTCCGGGCGTCCGGTGACGACGGCGACGGGGACGGCCGGCCAGTCCCCGACCCGCAGCGCCACGAGCAGGAACACCCCCGCCGGCTCGGGGTCGGGGATGTCGAGGTCGCGGATGTCGATCAGCAAGCCGTCGGCCGCCTCGGCCGCGATCTTCAGCAGGCCGTCGCGGACCTGCGGGTAGGTGGTCCGGTCGAGCACCCCCGTGACCGAGGCCGTCGTCGTCGCGCCGTGGTGGGGAACGACCCGCACCGAACTCCGCCGGGCAAGCATCGGTGACCAACCTCCTCGTGGCCGGAAAACCCGGCCACCCGGTCGAATATCCGGTTCGGAACCGCTCAAACACGGTCGTTTCGGCGGTGCCGGCGTGGGGTATCCACTGGGACAAAGGCGATCGCGACTTATGACGACGTTGCCGCGCTGCTCGATGGCTTGGACGAGAGCCCGTTGGCGAAGCTGTTCAGCTGACGCGTCACAAACGTAGGTATCACGTGGCGTGTTCCGTGAATGGGCGTTCTTGTGTCCCGGCGGAGGCGGTTCCCGCCGTGCTGAGCCGACCTTGGATCGGGTGCTCCGATGCGTGCCGGCAGGCGTCGTATCGGCAGCGGCGGCTCAGCCGGCCTTCCGGGCCACCAGCCGCTCGACCAGCCCCAGCTTGAACCGCTCCCGCCGCTCCACCGGCAGCCCCATCGCCTCGACCAGCTTCAGCGGCCGCCGGCGGAAGTGCTCGCCTGCCAGCGGCACGCTTGCCAGCTCCACCAGCCACTGCATCACCCGGACCGGCCAGACCGAAGACACCACGTGGTCGACCAAAACGAGCCGCCCGTCCGGGCGCAGGACGCGCGTCATCTCCGCCACCGCCGTCGCCGGGTCCGGGATCGCGCACAGGCCGAACGTGCACAGCACCGTGTCGAACGACGCGTCCGGGAACGGGAGCTCGTGCGCACTCCCCTCCCGCAGCGTCACCGGGCGATCGAGCCCGGCCGCCCGCGAACGGGCCAGCGCCAGCATTCCCGCGCTGAGGTCGAGGCCGGTGAGCTTCACCTCGGCCGGGTAGAACGGCAGGTTCAGCCCCGTGCCGACGGCGACCTCCAGCACCTCGCCCGAGGCCTGCGCGCAGGCCCATTCCCGTGAGTCGCCGAAGAGGCGGCGGTCCCAGACGCCCATCTCCGCGTCGTAGCTGCCGGACTTGCGGTCCCAGTACCGCCGCCACCGCTCGGCCTTCGCCATGCCCCCAGCCAACCACGCCGGGGAGCCGTCAGCCGAACATGCCGAGCTCGTACGAGCCGCCCTGCTGGTGCAGGATCACGCCGAGCCGGTTGGCCGCGTTCATCTGGGCGACCAGCGCGACCAGCGCCGCGGTCCGGTCGTCGTCGAAGTGCTTGCGCACCCGCGCCCAGGTGTCGTCGGAGACGCCGGGGGCGGCGTCGGCGATGCGGGTGCCCTCCTCGGCGAGCGCCAGCGCGGCCCGCTCGTCCTCGGTGAACACCGTGGCCTCGCGCCAGGCGGCGACCAGGTTGATCCGGACCGCCGGCTCACCGGCGCCGGCGAGCTCCTTCGTGTGGACGTCGACGCACCAGCCGCAGCCGTTGATCTGGCTGACGCGCAGCGACACCAGCTCCTGGACGACCTTCGGCAGCGACGACTGGACGATCGCCTGGCTCGCCGTGCCGAACCGCTTGGCGAACTTGAGGCCGATCTCGTTGTCGGTCAGGGTGAAACGGGGTTCCATGGTTCGTCCTCATTCATCGGGAACTCGACGACCACGAGATGCCGGGCCACCCCGGTTCCGTGACAGTGACGCCCGTCACCGTCACACCGCGCGCGCCGCCGGCATCTGGTGGGAAACTCCGCGGCGACCCGAAGAGGAGCCACCCCATGGCCGACCCCGCCACCGACGCGTTCCTCGCGCACCGCAACCTGCTCTTCACCGTCGCCTACCAGCTGCTCGGCTCGGCCGCCGACGCCGAGGACGTCCTGCAGGAGACCTGGCTGCGCTGGACGGGCGTGACCCTCGCCGACGTGCGCGACCAGCGCGCCTACCTCGTCCAGATCACCACTCGCCAGGCACTGATGCGGCTGCGGACGCTCGGCCGCCGCAAGGAGTCCTACGTCGGCCCGTGGCTGCCCGAGCCGCTGCTGACCGCGCCCGACGTCGCCGAGGACGTCGAGCTGGCCGACAGCGTGTCGATGGCGATGCTGCTGGTGCTCGAGACGCTCACGCCGGCCGAACGGGCGGTTTTTGTGCTGCGTGAGGTGTTCGACCTGGCCTACGAGGAAATCGCCGCGACCGTCGGCAAGAGTCCGGCCGCGGTCCGCCAGATCGCCCACCGGGCCCGCTCGCACGTTGCGGCGCGCCGGCCGCGCGGCGCCGTCTCCCCGGCCGCGACCCGGGACGCGCTCGCGGCGTTCCAGCACGCGGTGGAGACCGGCGACCTGCGGCAGCTGCTCGGCATCCTCGCGCCGGACGTCGTGTTCCTCGGTGACGGCGGGGGCATCGTGCCGGCGGTGCTGCAGCCGGTCGTCGGGGCGGACGAGGTCGCGCGTGCGCTGACCGCGGGCGTCCGCAACTTCGCCGCCGGCTCGCTGCGGGCGGCCGACGTCAACGGTTACCCGGCGCTGATCCTCCGCCTCGACGGCGCGGTCGACACCGTGCTGGCCGTGCGCCTCGACGAAGGGCTCATCACCGGGCTGTACGCCGTGCGCAACCCCGAGAAGCTGTCACGGCTGGAAGCGGAGACGACACTACGGCGCTGACCGCGCGTCGAGCGCCGCCCGCAGCCGCAGCCAGGTCGGTTCCGGGTCGAGCGCAGCCGGCACCTGCTCGAGGTCGTCCTCATCGGACACCTCGGTGGTCGCTGTCAGGAACTCGGCCACCACCGCGGCACCGGGATCGGGCTCGGCGGCCTTGCCGAGCACCACCAGCTCGTCTCCCGCGACGGCGACCAGCCCGCCCGTCCCGGTGGCGGCCAGGGCGGTCACCGGCGAGCCGGACACGGTGTGCTCGACGGTCGTCCCACCGTCGAGGTCGATCCCGAGGAGCGTCCCGTCCGCCGCGCCGATCCACAGCGCGCCGGCGCCGAACGCGACCGCCCGCCGCGGGCCGGGATCCGTCGCCAGGACCCGGCGCAGCGACGGGAACTCGAACACCTGGAGCAGGTCCTCGTAGGCGTTGCCGGTGATCGCGAGGTACCGCCCGTCCGGGCTGAACATCGGCGGCCCGTAACCGTCGACGTCGAGGATCAGCGCCCGGCTGCGAACCCCCGACCCCGCACCGGGCTCGGCGAACACGACGAGGGTGGCACCCTGGTCACTGCGGAGCGTGGCCAGCAGTCCCCCGGCGGGGTGTGCTGCCACCCCGGTGTCCCACCGAGGCCCGGCGGTGAGCGCGCCGGACCCGAGGTCGAGGACGTCGGACCGGTTCCAGGCGGTCGGCTCCTCGCTCGACGACGGCGACGCCCACAGCGCACGGCCGTCCGGCGCGAACGCCAGGCTGTGGTACGCCGAGGAGTCCACAGTGGACATCCCGGCCGGGGTCCACCGCCGGGTGCCCTCCTCGTTCGCCACCACCAGCACGGGTTCGCCGGGATGCCAGGCTGCCGCAGGGGCCCGCCAGTGCCGTTCCCACGGCTTGGCGGCGTCGTAGGCGGCGGTGTCGGCGCCGATCGTGGCGAGCACACCGCCCTCGTAGTCGAGAACGTGCACCGCCGGGCGGTCGTCGTCGAGGCAGGCGAGCAGGGGCAGCCGCGGGTGGGCCAGCACTCGTTCGACCGGGTGCCCGGCCGGAACGCGAGCCGTCGTCTCGAGGGTCACCCCGCCAACCTAGCGGTGTTTCTCCTTGAGGCCCTTCGCTTTCACGCCCACCAGGACGCTGCTGCCGTCGAAGGCCGGCGCCGGCATCGCGGCCGCGGCCACCAGCCAGCTCACCGCCGCGTGCCACCGCCGCTCCAGCGTGCGGTCGGAGTGGCGGCCCACCGCCAGCATCACGACGCCGCGATGGGCGTCGACACCGGGATCGACCCCGACCTCCTCACTAAGGCTTCGGCCGCCTGCGAAGACGCCCTCGGCCGCCCGCTGCACAGCATGGTCGCCCGCGCCGGCTTCGCGTTGGCACCGAACCAGGAGAACCCGTGACCGTCATCGTCGAGGACCGCGGACCCGTCCGCGTCCTGACCCTGGACGCCGACCGCGAGGTGCGCGCGGTGGTGCTCACCGGCGCCGGCCGCGGCTTCTGCGCCGGAGCCGACCTCAGCGAGTTCTCCTCCCTCACGCCCGAGCACGCGGCGCGGCGGTCGGCGCCGGGCCGGCGCGGACATGGTCGTCGCCGGGACCGACCTGAAGTTCGGCTATCCCGAGCTCAAGCACTCGATCGTCCCGGCGCTCGTGATGACCGGGCTCGTCCGGCACTTCGGCCGCAAGCCGGCGTTCGAGCTGGTCAGCACCGGACACCTCCTCACCGCCACCGAGGCCTTCGAGCACGGCCTGGTCAACCGCGTCGTTCCGCCGGACGACGTGCTGCCCGCCGCCTCGCGGTGCGGTGACTGCGTTACCTTGCGGGCGTGTTCCAAGACTTCAACTTCAAGCTGGTCGTCGTCGACAAGCTGATGTACCAGGACAAGATGCTGACCCCGGCGTTCCGCTTCGCCGACCTGGTCCCCGGCGGCGACCCCTGGCTGCACGCCTACCACCGGGGGCTCGCCTACCAGGTGCAACCCGAGGCCCGCGAGTACTTCGAGGCCCTCGAGATCAGCCCCGCGCTGCTGGCCACGATCGACGAGCTGATCCTCGACGGCGGCCTCTCGGTGTACCAGGAATGCAGCCCGGTCTGGGACGGCGAGGACGACCTGTTCGACATCACGTCGCTGGCCGACCTCGCCCTGCTCCCCCACCTGCGCCGGGTGGTCAACTCGGAGTTCCTGGGGCCGCTCCGCGCCGAGCTGGCGTCGCACGGCGTCGAAGCGGCCTAGGAGCGCTCACTCCGTGGCGGTCGCCGCCGCCACGATGACCTCCGCGACCACCTCCGGCTGGGACACCGCCACCGCGTGGGAGGCGTCGATGTGCCGGACCGTCGAGGACGCGCGCTCGGCCATGAACTCCTGGGCCTGGGCCGGGATCGCGTTGTCCTGGTTGGCCACCAGCGTCCACGAGGGCAGCTTCGTCCACGCCGGGGTGCCTTCGAACGGGGCGGCCAGAGCCTGCTGCGCGACCGGGCGCTGGGTCACCGCCAGGACCGCCGCGGTGGCCGCGGGGACGTCGGCGGCGAAGACATCGGCGAAGTCGGCCGGCTTGATGGACAGCTCGGGCTCGCCCTTGTGGACCAGGACGTCCGTGGTCTCCGGGCCGAGCTTGGCGCCCGGGTAGCGGCCGGACAGCTCGAAGACGCTCTCGCCCGCGTCGGGCTGGAACGCGGCGATGTAGACCAGCGCCCGGACGTTCGGCGTCTCGGTCGCCGCCCGCGTGATCAGCGCGCCGCCGTAGGAGTGGCCGGCCAGGACGACCGGGCCTTCGACACCCTTGACGACGTCGGCGACGTACGCGGCGTCGGACTCCACGCCGCGCAGCGGGTTGGCCACCGCGACCACGGGATAGCCCTGTTCCTGCAGCCTCGAAACGACGCCGGTCCAACTGGAGGAGTCGGCGAACGCGCCGTGGACCAGGACGACGGTGGGCTTGCTCATGGCTGGCTCCTTAGAGAGAATGATCGGTCTTTCTGCTAGCTACTCTGGCGCGCCGGTCTCCCGGACGCAATGTGACGAAGCCGATCTGGCAGAACGATCAGTCTTTCTCTATGCTCGCGGGATGAAGTCCGGCGAGGTGCACCCGAAGGACCGGCTGCTCGCGACCGCGTCCCGGCTGTTCTACGCCGAAGGCATCCACGCGGTGGGAGTCGAGCGCCTGGTGTCGGAGGCGTCGGTCACGCGGGCGACGTTCTACCGGCACTACCCGACCAAGGACGACCTGGTGGCGGTCTACCTGACGGCGACGAGCCGTCAGATCCGCGCGGCTGTCGAAGCGGTGAGCGCGGGCAAGCCGCCGCGGGAGGCGCTGGCCGCGACACTGGGCGTCGTCGGCGACGCGACGTGCGGACAAGACTTCCGCGGCTGCCAGTTCCTCAACGCGGCGGCGGAGTTCCCCGACCCGGACCACCAGGTCCGCCGGGTGATCGACGACCACCGCACGTGGTTCTTCGGCGTGCTCCACGACCGGGCGGCGGCCGCGGGCCACCCGGACCCCGACCACGCGGCCCGCGTGCTGGTCCTGTTGCGGGACGGCGCTTTGCACGGCGGCGAGCTGGACGACGCGGAGACGGTGCGCGCGACGTTGCACCGAGCGGTGGAGGACCTGCTCCCCGCCTGAGCCAGGGGGTATCAAGCCTTCCGACCTGCGTGAACCCGGCGAAACTAGGCCGAACGGGTTACCTTGGGCGCGGAGGAGGTCGCGCATGGCTGAGCACGAGGTCCCGGCCTGGGTCGAGCCGATGCTGGCCAAGGCCGACGGCGGCCGGCTCCGCAGCGGCCCGGAGTGGGCCTACGAGTACAAACTGGACGGCTACCGCGCGGCCATGCGGATCGGCCCGGCCGGCACGACCGTGCTCACCAGCCGCAACAACATCGACTTCACCGCCGAGTTCGCCGACCTCGCCGGCGTCCTCGCCCCCGCGCTCGACGGCCAGGCCGCCTACCTCGACGGCGAAGTCGTCGTCTACGGCGAAGACGGCCGGATCGACTTCGAGCTCATGCAGGAACGCCGTGGCCGGTACGTCCGGCACCAGAGCGCCACCGTGGCCAAGCCGTTCGACGACCTCCCCGTCCGGTTCCTCGCCTTCGACCTGCTCCGGCTCGGCGACCGCGACCTGCTCAAGGCGCCCTACGACGAGCGCCGCAAGCTGCTGGAAAGCCTGCCGATGCCCGATCCGTACCGCGTGTCCGTCGTCCGCGCGGTGACCTTCGACGAGCTCGACGCCGACCGCCGCACCCCCGCCGACTTCCTCGCCCACGCCGCGTCCGCCGGCTACGAAGGGGTCGTCGCGAAGCTGCGCAGCTCGGCCTACGTGCCCGGGCAGCGGCCGGACTCCTGGCTCAAGCACCCGCTGATCCGGACGCAGGAGGTCATCGTCTGCGGCTGGCGGCCCGGCCAGCGCAGCTTCACCGGCACGCTCGGCGGCCTGCTGCTCGGCGCGCACGACCCGGACTCCGGCGACCTGGTGTACATCGGCGACGTCGGCACCGGTTTTTCCCAGGCCGCGCGCGCCGATCTCGTCGAGCGGCTGGCACCCCTCGAACGCCGGACCCACCCGTTCGTCACGACGCCGCCGCGCGAAGACACCGTCCGCGCCCGCTGGGTCGAGCCGCGGCTGGTCGGGGAGATCGTCTTCCGGCAGTTCACCCGCGCCGGGCGCGTGCGCCACACCGCCTGGCGCGGCCTGCGGGCCGACAAGAAGCCCGACGACGTCCTCGCGCCGCGGGCGGTCCCCGTCGCCGACCCGCCACCCCCACCGCCCGAGCCGGCCGGTCAGCGGATCACCGTGCAGGCGGGCAACCGCCGGCTGACGCTGTCCAACTTGGACAAGGTGCTCTACCCCGCCGACGGGTACACCAAGGGCGAGGTGATCAACTACTACTCCCGCGTCGCGCCCGTCCTGCTGCCGCACCTCGCCGGGCGGCCGGTGACGTTCATCCGCTACCCCCACGGCGTCGGCGGCGAGAAGTGGTTCGAGAAGAACGTCCCGAACGGCGCGCCCGGGTGGCTGCGCACGGTGCGCCTGCCGAGCACCGGCTCCCGCGGCAGCGGCGGCACGATCGACTACGCGCTGCTGGAGGAGCTGCCGGCGCTGGTGTGGGCGGCGAACATGGCCGCACTCGAACTCCACGTTCCACAATGGACGGTCGTCGGCGCCGAAAGGCAGCCGCCGGACCGCCTGGTGTTCGACCTCGATCCCGGCCCGGGCACCACGATCGTCGACTGCGCCCGCGTCGCCGAACGGCTGCACGACGTCCTCGTCGCGGACGGGCTCACGCCGTACGCGAAAACGTCCGGCTCCAAGGGAATGCAGCTGTACTGCGGCGTCCGCACCGACGATCCCGCGGCGCCGTCCGCGTACGCCAAGAAGCTCGCCCAGCGGCTGGCGCGGGAGACGCCCGAGACGGTCACCGCGGTGATGGCCAAGGCGCAGCGGAGCGGCCGGGTGTTCATCGACTGGAGCCAGAACAACCCGGCCAAGACGACCGTCGCGCCGTACTCGCTCCGCGGGCGCGACCACCCGACGGTGTCGACGCCGATCACGTGGGACGAGGTCCGCGCCTGCCGTCACGTGCTGCGCCTGACGTTCACCGCGGACGAGGTCCTCGACCGCGTCGGCGAGCTCGGTGACCTGCTGGTGGGCCTGGACGAGCACCGCGCGCCGCTGCCTTAGCCGCTCGGGCGGGAGGCTGCCCCGGCGAACCTCGGAGTCACCTGACACCGGCTGTCGCGGGCCGTCCCCCGTCCGGGGTGCGGACGATCCCGATCGTGGGGCCGGTGCGGGTGACGGACCACCGCGCGCACGGTCGCCGCTGGGCCAGACGGGCAAGGCCCGCGGAGCGCGAGTGAAGCTCCTTGTCCAGCGGAAACACTCCTCGCTAGCGTCGACGGCGAGGGGACGACACCGGGGTGCCCGGCGATCCCCTTGCCTGCCAAGGAAAAGGACGAGGAGCTCGCTGATGACCGCTACCGACCAGCCCGTGACCCGCACCGCGTACCAGCAGTCGGTCGCCGACTACTGGAACGCGGAAAAGGATCCGGTGAACCTCCGGCTGGGCGACGTCGACGGTCTCTACCACCACCACTACGGGCTCGGCGACTACGACCCGGCCGTGCTCGAAGCGCCGGAGGCCACGCGCGACCAGGCGATCATCGCGGAGATGCACCGGCTCGAAACGGCGCAGGCCGACGTCCTGCTCGACCACCTCGGCCGGGTCGCGCCGTCGGACCGGCTGCTCGACGCCGGGTGCGGCCGCGGCGGCTCGAGCGTGATGGCCCACCAGCGTTTCGGCTGCCAGGTCGACGGGATCTCCATCTCCGAGCAGCAGGTGCGGTTCGCGAACGAGCACGTCCGGCAGCGCGGGATCGACGGCTCGGTGCGCTACCACCTGCGGAACATGCTCGACACCGGCTTCGAGTCCGGGATCTTCCAGGGCATCTGGAACAACGAGAGCACGATGTACGTCGACCTGCACGAGCTGTTCGCCGAGCACGCGCGGCAGCTCAAGCCGGGCGGCCGGTACGTGACCATCACCGGGTGCTACAACGACGTCACCGGCGGCCGGTCGCGCGCGGTGAGCCAGATCGACCAGCACTACATCTGCAACATCCACGCCCGCGGCGACTACTTCAAGGCGTTGTCCGACAACGGTTTCGTCCCGATCAACGTCGTCGACCTGACGGCGGCCACGATCCCGTACTGGGAGCTGCGGGAGCGGTCCTCGGTCGCCACCGGCGTCGAGAAGCCGTTCCTGACCGCCTATCGCGAAGGCAGCTTCCACTACCTGCTCATCGCCGCCGACCGCGTCTGAGGCAGGGGGCGGTCACGAGGGAGACGACCATGACCGGAACCGCACCCGCGTGTCCACAGTGGACCACCGGCGGGGCCGCGGGGCTGCTGGCGGGACCGTTCGGCCTCGGGACGTCGGCGGCGCGGATCGCGACGCAGTTCGCGCCCGCGCCCGGGCAGGATCCCGCGTACGCGTACCTGCCGTGGGGTGACGGCAGCGCGTCGCCGTTGTACTGCCCAGTGGTGGGCCGCGTCGACGACGGTCTCGCCGGCGAGGTCGACCGGCGGCTGGTCGCGTGGGCCGCGGACTGCGGCTTCACGGGGGCGGGCCTGGACCAGATCGCCGGCGCCGGGTTCGGCCGGCTGGTGATGCTCGCCCACCCCGACTGCGACGACCCCGACCGCCTGCTCGTCGCCGCGCAGCTGAACGCGGTCTGGTGGGCGGCCGACGACTACTACGCCGACGACAGCACGCTGGGCGCGGCGCCGACCGAACTGCCGCCACGCCTGGCGCTCGTCATGGCGGCCATGGACCCCGTCGCGCCTGCCGGGGAGTTCTCGGCGCCCCTCGACGAAGCCCTGCGGGCGGACCCGATCCTCGTCGGGCTCCACTCGGCGGTCGGGCACCTGGGCCGGCACGGCTCCCCCGTGCTGGTGCAGCGGGTCTGCTACGCGACGTTCTCGATGTTCGTCAGCTGGGACGCCTACGCGGCGTGGCGCCACACCGGCCGTTACCCGCCCGCGTGGGAGTACCTGGCGGCCCGCCAGCACGACAGCTTCTACACCTCGATGACGCTCGTCGACGCCGTCGGCGGGTACGAGCTGGCCGCGCCGTTCTACTACGACCCGCGCGTGCGGGAGGCGATGATGCGGGCCGGGACGGCGTCGGTGCTGGTCAACGACCTGCATTCGGTGGCGAAAGACGCCGCCGACGAGAAGCCGGTCTGCAACATGGTGCTGCAGATCGCCGCGGACCGGGGCTGCCCGGTCGAGGAGGCGGTCGAGGCGACCGTCGAGCTGCACAACAAGATCGTCCACGAGTTCGAGGACGGCCACCGGGAGCTGATGGCCGTCCCGTCGCCGGAGCTGCAGCGGTTCCTCGTGGGTGTGCGTTCCTGGATGGGCGGCGGCTTCACCTGGCACGCCACCAATCCCCGTTACCAGTGACCCGTTCCGACCGAAGCAACTGATTGGGTGGTTCTCGCTGTGACTGTCACCGACCCGGTGGAGACCGAACAGGCGCCGTTGAGCCTCGGACGGGCCGCGGCCCGCACCCTGGCCACCACGA
>NZ_JBVJNO010000028.1:0-49275 GCF_055583645.1 Amycolatopsis sp. NPDC104587 | reverse complement strand
GACAGCTCCACTTCACAACCGGAGGCCTTCACCTGTCTGCACGACAGGCCGCCACCAGGTCACCTCAACTCGGGACAACGTCCCTGGACATCACATCTAGACCATTCAGGCGGCGTTCACCGGGAAGCCCTTCCGCCGGACGAGCCGCTGCGCTGTGCTGGGTCCGGCTCACTCTCACTCGATGCTGGGGTACCTGGTGAAAAAGTCCCGCGTTGTGCTGCCGCTGGTCGCCTTGTTCGCGACGGCGTTCGCCGTCCCCGCCCACGCCGACCCGCTCGCGGCGCCGCTCGGCACGCCGCCGGTCGAGGCCGCGCCCGCCGCGTCCTCGGACCACCAGGGGCCGGCCACCTTCGCCGCGGCGGACCCCGACGACGGGCTCGTCACCGGCAGCGCGACCACCGAGGTCGCGCCCGGGCTCGACCTCACCCAGTTCGACCGGTTCGACCCGGCGGGCTGGATCCGCGGCGACACCCTCGCCGTCGACCTGGGCAGCAAGGTCCTCAAGCCGACGTACCTCAGCCCGGGCACGGTTTCCGCGCGCACGCCGCTTTCGCAGCAGGTCGCGCGGGCGGGCGCGGTCGCCGGGGTGAACGGCGACTTCTTCGACATCAACGCCACCGGCGCGCCGATCGGCGTCGGCATCGACCACGGGCAGCTGCAGACCGCGCCCGCCGCCGGGCACAACCTCACCGCGTCGATCACCGAGGCGGGAAAGGCGCGCCTGGCTTCGGTCTTCCTCGAAGCGAACGTGACGCTGCCGAGCGGCGCGGTGAAAGCGACCAACTTCAACAGCCCGGTCCTCGACCGCGACGCGATCGGCGTCTACACCCCGCTGTGGGGCGCCTCGGCCCGTGCGACGTCGGTGGCCGGCGCGGCTCGTGTCGTCGAGGTCGAACTGCGTGACGGCGTGGTCACCGACGTCCGCGCCGCGCCCGCGTCGGGTCCGATCGCGGCGGGGAGCACGGTCCTGCTGGCCCGCGAAGCCGGCGCGGACGCCCTCGCCGCGCTGAAGCCGGGTGACGCGGTCGGCGTCACGTACGCGCCGCGCACGGACGCCGGGAAGATCGCGGTCGCGGTGGGCGGCAACGAAGTCCTGCTCCGCGACGGTGTCGTGCAGCCCGTCGACAACGTCGCCATGCACCCGCGGACCGCGGTCGGCTTCTCCGCCGACGGCCGCCGGCTGTGGCTGGCCACTGTGGACGGTCGCCAGGCCGACAGCCGGGGCATGACCGAGCTGGAACTGGCGCGCCACATGAAGAGCCTCGGCGCGGACGACGCCATCAACCTCGACGGCGGCGGCTCGTCGACGCTCCTCGCGCGCAACGAGGGCGAAGCCGCGCCGAGCATCCGCAACGCCCCCTCCGACGGCGGGGAACGCCTGGTGCCCAACGGGATCGGCTTCACGACGGTGCCCGGAAGCGGTCGCCTCACCGGGTTCGCCCCGGCTCCCGCGGTCGCGACGGCCGACGCGAACCGCGTCCTGGCCGGCCTGACCCGGCACCTCGTCGCCGACGGCCACGACGAGACCGGCGCCGCGGTCGCCGCCGACCCGCGCTGGAGCACCTCCGACCTCCGGCGGGCCACCGTCACGCGCGGGGTCGTCACCGGCCACGGCGCCGGCGCGGTCGACGTCGTCGCGAAGTCCGGCCGCGCGGCCGGGAAGACCACGCTTTCGGTGCTGGGCAAGCCGGTCCGGCTCGGCACGAGCACCGAGCAGGTCGCGCTGTCCGGCGCCGGCGCGAAGAGCACGTTCAAGGTCTACGGCTACGACGCCGACGGGTACGGCACCTGGCTGGAGCCCGACGACGTCAAGCTGGACTACGACCATGCCGTGGTGAAGGTCGAACCGGCGGGTGACGGGTACTCGGTGACGGCGTTGACCGCGTCCGGGGCGTCTGCGATCACCGCGACCGCCGCGGGCTTCACGACGCACCTGGCCGCATCGGTGGGTACCGTGCCGCAGGTCGCGTCGCCGCTGGACGGCACCGCGGGCTGGGCCGCGACGGTGTTCCCGGCGGTCGTCGGCGCGGCGCTGTCGGCCGCGCCCGGCCGTGACGGCGGCGCCGGTCTCGCCCTGGACTACCGGCTCACCGGCACGACCGCCACGCGCGCGGCCTACGTGACGCCGTCGTCGCCGCTGCCGGTGCCGTCCGGCACGCAGAAGATCGGGCTGTGGGTCAACGGCGACGGCAAGGGCGCCTGGCTGCGGGCGGAGCTGCGCGACGCGGCGAACGTCGCGTCCATTGTGGACTTGTCGCTGAGCGTCGACTGGACGGGCTGGCGCTACGTCACGGCGGCGGTTCCGGCCGGGCTGCCCGACGGTCAGCGGCTGGCGCGCTTCTACGCCGTCGAGAACGTGCCGGACCAGCAGTACGAAGGGCACCTCGTGTTCGACGACCTCACCTTCGAGGTGGCGCCGACGGCGACGGTGCCCGCGGACCCGGCGCCGCACGACCCGGCGCTGGTCACCGACGGAACCCTGACCGGGGGCCTGCGGGTCGCCGTCGTCAGCGACGCCCAGTTCACCGCGGACGACCCGGCCGGCCCGCTGGTCGCGCAGGCCCGCCGCGCCCTGCGGGAAGCCGTCGCGGCGAAGCCGGACCTGGTGCTGATCAACGGCGACTTCGTCGACCGCGGCACGCCGCCCGACTTCGTGCTCGCGAAGCAGGTCATCACCGAGGAGCTCGACGGCAAGGTGCCCTGGTACTACGTGCCGGGCAACCACGAAGCCGAGGGTGGCAACGGGCTCGCCAACTTCCAGGCCGTCTTCGGGGTGACGCACCAGGTCGTCGACGTGCACGGCATCCGGCTGGTGCTGATGGACTCTTCGCGGGGTTCGCTGCGGGCGGGCGGGTTCGACCAGATCCGGATGTTGCGCTCGGCGCTCGACTCGGCCGAGCGCGACCGATCGGTCCACGGTGTCGTCGTCGCCATGCACCACCCGGTGAAGGACCCGAGCCCGACCGGGAACTCCCAGCTCGGCGACCGGAAGGAAGCCACGTTGCTTACACAGTGGCTGACCGGGTTCGAGCAGGCGTCCGGCAAGCCGGCCGGGTCGATCGCCTCGCACGCGGGCGTCTTCTCGCTCTCGCGTGTGGACGGCGTGCCGTACCTGGTCAACGGCAACTCGGGCAAGGCCCCGGCGGCCGCGCCCGGCGACGGCGGGTTCGTCGGCTGGACGCTGGTGCGCGTCGACCCGGCCGACCGCGCGCAGCCGGTGCGCTTCGAGACGCGGCCGAACGTCGACTCGCTGACGCTGTCCGGGCCTTCCTCGCTGAAGCGCGGTGACCGCGCCGAGGTGCGGGCGACCCTGCGCCAGGGCACCCGGGACCTGCCGGTGTCCTACCCGGTGAGCGCGGACTGGACGGTCGGCTGGGGTGTCGTCGCGTTCGACCCGGCGTCCGGGGTCCTGACGGCGCTGCGCCCGGGTGTCGCGCGGCTCTCGGTGACGGTCAACGGGGTGACGCGGACGCTGGTGGTGACCGTCCGCGGGTAATCCGTTCGGTTTTTGTCGGTGCCCGGTCCTATGGTCGGGGTGTGGACGAATCGGAGGACCGGGAACCGGCGCTGGTGCAGGCCAAGGCGCTGGTGAAGCGCTTCGGCGAGTTCGAGGCCGTGCGCGGGATCGACGTCGAGGTGCGGCGCGGCGAGGCGTTCGGCTTCCTCGGCCCGAACGGCGCCGGGAAGTCCTCGACCATGCGGATGATCGCGTGCGTGTCCCCGCGCACCGACGGCGACCTGCGGGTGCTGGGGCTCGACCCGGAGGTGGCCGGGCCGCGGATCCGCGCGCGGCTCGGCGTGGTGCCGCAGCTGGACAACCTGGACGTCGAGCTGACCGTCCGGGAGAACCTGCTGATCTACGGCCGCTACTTCGGGCTGTCGCGCGCTGCGGCCCGGCGCAAGGCCGAGGAGCTGCTGGAGTTCGCCCAGCTGACCGACCGCGCCGACGACAAGGTCGACCCGTTGTCCGGCGGCATGAAACGGCGGCTGACGATCGCGCGCTCGCTGGTCAACGACCCGGAGCTGCTGCTGCTCGACGAGCCGACGACCGGGCTGGACCCGCAGGCCCGGCACCTGCTCTGGGATCGCCTCTTCCGGCTCAAGGCGCAGGGCACCACGCTGATCGTCACCACGCACTACATGGACGAAGCCGAGCAGCTGTGCGACAGGCTGGTGGTGATGGACCACGGCCGCATCGCGGCGGAGGGCTCCCCGGCTGACCTGATCAGCCGGTACTCGACGCGTGAGGTCGTCGAGCTGCGGTTCCCGCCGGGGGAGCAGGCCGGGGCGGCCCAGCGGATGGAGGGGCTCGCGGAGCGCGTCGAGGTGCTGCCGGACCGGGTGCTGCTCTACAGCGACGACGGCGAGGCGGCCCTGGAGCACGCGCACGCCCGCGGGGCGCGGCCGTTGTCGAGCCTGGTGCGCCGCAGCTCGCTGGAAGACGTCTTCTTGCGGCTCACCGGCCGGACGTTGGTGGACTGAGCCGTGACGAAGACGAACGGGAGGCACTCGCCGACGACTCTCGCCGGTCGCCCGCGGCGGTTCGGCCGGTCGTGTCCGGGGAGGCGGCGATGACCGTCTCCACCGGTCGCGTCGTCGGGAAGTGGCACGGCGCCTGGCTGCGCGTCGAGGGGCACTGGACGTGGTACCGGCGGCACTGGCTGTCCACTTTGTACTCCACCGGCCTCCAGCCCGTGCTGTTCCTCGCCGCGATGGGGCTCGGCTTCGGTTCGCAGGTGCGGCCGGGCGCGGTCACCGGCGGCCTGTCGTACCTGCAGTACATCGCGCCCGCGCTGCTGGCCGCCGGCGCGGCGCAGCAGGCGGTCGGCGAGTCGAGCTACCCGGTGCTGTCCGGGTTCAAGTGGCAGAAGGACTACCTGGCCGTCACCGCCACGCCGGTGTCGCCGGGCCAGGTGTTCGGCGGGCACCTGATCTGGTCGGCGATCCGGCTGACGCTGGCCGGCGCGATCTACGCGTTCGTCGCGCTGTTCTTCGGCGCCTGGACGAGTCCGGGCGTGCTGCTGGTGGTCGTGGCCGGCACGGTCACCGGCCTCGCCTGCACCACGCCGATGGCGGCGCTCGCGGCGAGCACGCACGACGAGGGCCAGCGCTTCGGGCTGATCTTCCGCTTCGTCGTGATGCCGATGACGTTGTTCTCCGGCACGTTCTTCCCGATCTCCCAGCTGCCGGGCGCGATCCGCTGGCTGGCCTGGCTTTCCCCGCTGTGGCACGGCACGCAGCTGGCCCGCGGCGTGAGCGTCGGCGGGGTCGGCGGCTGGGCGATGCTCGGCCACTTCGCCGTGCTGGCGGGGTTGTTCGCGGCCGGGTGGGCGCTGGCGCACCGGGCCTTCTACCGGAGGCTGGTGGTCTGATGGTGAGCGTCCAAGCGCCGCCGGCCCGCGCCGGGCTGCTGCTGCGGATCCTCCCGCCCGGGCTGTACGCGGGCCGCGCGCGCATGCTCGTCGAGCGGTCGTACCTGGTCTACCGCACCAACTGGATGATCTTCCTGTCCGGCGCGGTCGAGCCGTTCCTCTACCTGCTGGCCTTCCAGCTGGGCTTCGGCAAGCTGGTCACCGAGGTGGCGGGCCCGGACGGCCGCCCGATGAGCTACGTCGCGTTCGTCGCGCCGGCGCTGCTGGCGATGTCGGCGATGAACGGCGCGGTCTTCGAGTCGACGTACAACCTGTTCTTCAAGCTGCGCTACGCGAAGCTGTACGACGCGATGCTGGCCACCCCGATCGGCCCGCTGGACGTCGCGCTGGGCGAGATCGGCTGGGCGGTCACCCGCGCGGGGGTCTACTCGGTGGCGTTCCTGGCGATCGCGGCGGCGATGGGGCTGCTGGTGTCGTGGTGGGCCCTGCTGATGGTCCCGGCGGCGCTGCTGGTGGGGCTGGCGTTCTCGGCGACGGGGATGGCCATGGTGACGTTCCTGCGCTCGACGGCCCAGTTCGACTACATCCAGCTGATCCTGATGCCGATGTTCCTCTTCTCGACGACGTTCTTCCCGCTGTCGGTCTACCCGGAACCGCTGCAGTGGGTGGTCCGCTGCCTCCCGCTCTACCACGCGATCGAGCTGATGCGCGGCCTGGCAACAGGCCTCCTGTCCGGCTCGATGCTGGTCAACCTGGCCTACCTGCTGGCGCTGGGCGGCCTGGGCCTGTGGGCCTCAACCCGCCGAATCGCCAAACTCCTCCTGACCTGACCCAATCACGCGAGATGCCCCTCCAATCACGCGAGATGCCTGCCTGATCACGCGAGTTACGCGCCCAATCACGTGAGTTCCGGCTCCAGTCACGCGAGTTCCGGTTTCGCACACGAGCCCGGACGCCTCAGCGAGCCGGATCCGGCCGTCCCCGCGGGGCCACGGCCGCCAGCGCGTCCACCATCCCGTGCCCGTAGAACCCGTTGAACCCCTCGTACCCGGCGCAGTAGGCGTCCTGGGTCCCGTCCCCGGTGAGGTCGTAGTCGGCCGGGCAGGGCATCGCCATCGCCTGCGCGTCCAACGTCCGTCGCAGCTGCCTCGGCCCCGCCTCCGGCGACGACGACGCCAGCAGCGCCAGCACCCCCGTCACGTGCGGCGCGGCCATCGACGTCCCGCACAGCGGCGCGTACCCGCCGGGCACCGTCGACAGGACGCACTGGCCCGTCTCGCCGCCGGGCGCGGTGACGTCGATCACGCCCAGCCCGTACGAGCTGTAACCCGCCTTCACCCGGTCCGAGCCGACAGCCGACACCGCGACGACGTCCCGCAGCGCCGCCGGCAGGGCTTCGCAGCCGCTGCCCGCGCCCGGCGCCCCTGAACGCGCCGACGGCGTCAGGTCGACGGCTTCGTTGGTCGCCGCCGCCACGTTCAGCGTGCCCGTGGACGTGCTGTACTCGACCGCCCTGGCCAGCGCCTCGTGCACCACGCCGCGGTCGTTGCCGCGGATGCACGAGAGCGTCCACGGGTTGACGAAGAAGCTGCTGTTCGTCAGCCGCATGTGCCGCGACGCCGCCCACATCAGCCCGCACACCGCCGCTTCGGGGTCGGCGTACCCGCGGTCGTCGATCACCTTCACCGACGCCACGCGCACCCCGGGCGCCACTCCCGTCACCCCGTGGCCGTCGTCGGCCGCGGCGATGACGCCCGCGACGTGCGTGCCGTGCACCGACGTCGTCGGCGCCCAGGCCGCGGGGGAGCGGTCGGGGGCGCCGGTCAGGCAGCCGGCGGAGTCGTCGCGGTCGAGGGCGCCGACCAGGTCTGGGTGGTCCGGGTCGATCCCCGAGTCGAGGACGCCGACGACGACGTCACGGCTGCCTTCGGCGTACCCGCGCGCCCGGCCCGCGTTGATCATCCGCATGTCCCACTGCTGGGCGCTCAGGTCGGCGGTGGGCACCTTCGCGGGGTCGGTCGCCGGCAGCGTGGCCCGCACGGGCTGCGGCTTGGCGGACTCCGTCGCGCGCTGCGCGGCCAGCCGCTCGGCCTGGGCGCTGAACGCCCGGTCGAGCCCGATCCGGTCGCCGAAGGACGAGTCGCCCGACGTGGCGACCGCCACGGCGATCTGGGGGTAGTACACGGTGGTGGCGCCGCAGGCGGCCGTGACCTGCGCGCGGGCGGTCGCTTCGGGCGTGCCGCGGTCGAAGGTGACGACGTAACGCAGGTTCCGCCCGTGGCCGCAGCCGGGCTCGTCGGCCACCGCCGGACCGGCGGTGACGCATCCCGAAAGCACCAGGACGGTGCACACGGCCGCCCGCAGCGGCCGCGCCAGCAGGGACACCGGACCTCCCACCGGATGCAGGAACCGCGGGTGCCGGCGCGCGAGATCCCGGTCACCCCGAGCCGCACGGTAGCCACCCCGTGCCCGGTGGACAAGCGCTACGGCCAAGTTCCCCCGGCCGGTGGGTCCGGAGGGACGCCCGCGGCGCGCCCGGCGGCGTGGGCGGAGGTACCGAGTACGACGGAGCAGTCACCCGGTGTGGGATACTCGGGGAGGCCACCGGGCCGCGGGGCGCACGTGAGAGGTGCTGCCTGCGGTGTTGTGGCCCGGTGATGTGCGTGAACTCCCGCGACGCGTCGCCGCCCGCAGACCGGGCGGCTGGACGACGTGGCGGGCGGCCCGGGGGTAGCGACAGCCTGGCCACGCACGCCGCCGAGCAGACCTTTGACCGGGTTGCGCGCTGCCGAGTGCGGTGGTGCGGCGCCCGGTCGTCGGGCAAGGATTCCCGCCGCTGGTGACCACCACGGCGGAACGAACAGAAAGGGGCCCCTGCGCGGCCGCGTCCCTGCCGGTGCGAACCGGCAGACGCGCCCGGGGGCGGAGGAGACACATGTCGAACGCGGAAACACCCGCCGAGCACACCGGCGGGAATCCCGCCACACCCACGACCGGCCCGCTGGCCGACCTGCCCGCCCGGATCCGGGTGCACGCGCTGGCCAAGCTGCTCGAGTCGCACAGCCGGGACGTCCTCGCGAAGCTGGCCGAACTGGGCGAAAGCGTCCGCAGCGCGCAGTCGAGCGTGACCAGGGAAGTGGCACTCAAGGTCGCCGAGGCTTTCTCGGGCGGCACCACCGACGCGGCGCCGGCTGCCGAGCAGCCCGCCGCCGAGCAGCCCGAAGCGCCGGAGCCGAAGAAGGCCGAGGCCCCGGCGGTGCCCGAGGTGCCGGCCGCGGAGGCCGACAAGCCGCGCCCGCGGCAGAAGACCCGCGCGCACCTGCCGGTGTTCGCCGCGCCGTCGCCGGTCTTCCTGCCGCCGGAGCCCGCCGCGGCCAAGCCGGCCCGCAAGCCGGCGGACCCGTTCGCCGAGCCGCCGCAGCCGCCGGCCCAGCCCAAGGCGAAGCCGCAGCCCGAGCCGGAGGCGGACGAAGACGAGGCCGAGGACACCACGCCGGCCACCGACACCGGTGACGACGACGGTGACGACGCCAACAGCCGCCGCCGTCGCCGCCGCGGCCGCCGTGGCCGTGGCCGGGGCAAGGGCGCCGACGGCAGCGACGAGGCCGGCGACAACGACGACGGTCAGGCCGAAGAGCCGCGCCGCAAGGGCCGCAACACGGACGAAAAGCCCGAAGCGGACACCGAAGAGACCGAAGACGCCGCCGCGGAGGCGGACAACGACGGCAACGACAGCGAAGACGGCGAGGGTGGCAACAAGCGCCGTCGCCGCCGTCGTCGTCGCAAGGGCTCGGACGGCGACGACGCCGAGACCACCGACGACCCGCCCAACACCGTCACCCACGTCCGCCAGGCCAAGGCCGAGCAGGCCGAGCGCGAGCGCCCGGCGCGCGACGAGGTGCGCAGCGTCCGCGGGTCGACCCGCCTGGAGGCCAAGCGCCAGCGCCGTCGTGACGGCCGCGAGGCCGGCCGCCGCCGTGCCCCGATCCTGTCCGAGGCCGAGTTCCTCGCCCGCCGCGAGTCGGTCGAGCGCACGATGGTCGTCCTCGAGAAGGGCGACGCGACGCAGATCGCCGTGCTCGAGGACGGTGTGCTGGTCGAGCACTTCGTGACGCAGTCGGGTTCCGGCTCGATCGTCGGCAACGTCTACCTCGGCCGCGTCCAGAACGTGCTGCCGAGCATGGAGGCCGCGTTCATCGACATCGGCCGCGGCCGCAACGCCGTGCTCTACGCCGGTGAGGTCGACTGGGACGCCGCCGGTCTCGAGGGCAAGGCCCGCAAGATCGAACAGGCGCTCTCCACCGGCGACTCCGTGCTGGTCCAGGTGACCAAGGACCCGGTCGGGCACAAGGGCGCCCGGCTGACCACGCAGATCTCGCTGCCCGGCCGCTTCTTGGTGTACGTGCCCGCGGGCGGCGCCACCGGCATCTCCCGCAAGCTGCCGGAGAACGAGCGCCGCCGGCTCAAGGACATCCTCAAGCGGATCGTCCCGGAGGACGCGGGCGTCATCATCCGCACCGCCTCCGAGGGCATCGGCGAGGAGGAGCTCGGCCGCGACGTCGACCGCCTGAAGGCCCAGTGGGACGTCATCAAGGAGAAGGCCGACGCCGGCTCCGGCCGCAAGGGCGGCGCGCCGACCATGCTCTACGAAGAGCCGGACCTGCTGGTCAAGGTCGTGCGTGACCTCTTCACCGAGGACTTCGCCAAGCTGGAGATCCAGGGCAACCGCTCCTGGGAGACCATCAACGGCTACGTCAGCCACGTCGCGCCGGAGCTCACCGAGCGCCTCAAGCGCTACACCGGCACCGGGGACGCGTTCGCCGACCACCGGATCGACGAGCAGATCACCAAGGCGCTCGACCGGAAGGTCTGGCTGCCGAGCGGCGGTTACCTGGTCATCGACCGCACCGAGGCGATGACGGTGATCGACGTCAACACCGGCAAGTTCACCGGATCGGGTGGCAACCTCGAGGAGACGGTGACCCGCAACAACCTGGAGTCGGCGGAGGAGATCGTCCGCCAGCTCCGGCTGCGGGACATCGGCGGCATCATCGTGATCGACTTCATCGACATGGTGCTCGAGTCCAACCGCGAGCTGGTGCTGCGCCGCCTGACCGAGTGTCTCGGCCGCGACCGCACGCGCCACCAGGTCGCCGAGGTCACCTCGCTCGGTCTGGTGCAGATGACCCGCAAGAAGATCGGCACCGGCCTGCTCGAGGCGTTCTCGACGCCGTGCGAGCACTGCAAGGGCCGGGGCGTGGTCGTCTCGACCGAGGTGCAGCGCACGGGCGGCGGCTCGCACACCCACGGCGGCAACGGCGGGAACAACGGCGGCAACGGCGGCGGTGGCGGGGAGAAGAGCTCCCGCCGGTCGCGGGGCCGCGGCAAGGGCGAGGAAGCCGCCAAGGAGCAGGCCGAGGCCGCCAAGGCCGAGGTCCACGCCGTCCCGCCGCCGGAGCAGCGCGCGTCGGTCGCGTCCGCGGTGGCGGCGATGGCGAACGCCTCGAAGGCCGCCAAGGAGCACGACCAGGGTGCGCTGAACGGCAACGGGCACGTGCCCGAGCCCGAGCCCGAGCCCGCCGAGCCGGCCGAGGAAGCCGTCGCGCCGGCCACCGAGGTCGCGGACGTCCCGGTGACCACCGAGGCGGACGAGACACCGGTGCCGCAGGACGAGCCGGCGGTCGAGCGGTCCTCGGCGCCGGAACCGGCGGAAGAGCCGGTCACCGAGTCTTCGGAGGCCGCCGAGCCGGTCGCCGAACCCGAGGTCAGCGTGCCCGAGCCGGCCGTGCGCTCCACCCGGCGCCGTCCGCGCCGGGCGGCGTCACGCCCGGCGGGCCCGCCGGTGCACGCCTCGGAACAGAGCAACTGAACAACTAGGGGACCCCGGTGGTAACGCACCGGGGCACCCCACGTAACCTGTAGTACGGCCTGCCACCAGAGCAGGTCGCTGCGCGAGTCCAGGACCGCCTTCCCGGAGGTGGGCCGATCGCGCGGGCCCCCACCCATTGTCGAGTAATGCAGGAGACTTCCGTGTCGGCGTACGCGATCGTCAAGACCGGCGGCAAGCAGTACAAGGTGGCCGTCGGCGACGTCGTCGAGGTCGAGAAGCTCGAGGGCGAGCCGGGCACCGAGCACATCCTCCCCGCCGTTTTGTACGTCGACGGTGGCGAGGTCACCACGGACGCCGACGCGTTGGCGAAGGTCTCGGTCACCGGCAAGGTCGTCGAGCAGACCAAGGGTCCGAAGATCCGGATCCACAAGTTCAAGAACAAGACGGGCTACCACAAGCGCCAGGGTCACCGGCAGAAGCTGACCCGCGTCGAGGTCACCGCCATCTCGCTGTAAGAACTTTTCCGGATCTGTTTTTCAGACTGAGTTTTTCCAAGAAGGGCATTCGCCATGGCTCACAAGAAGGGTGCGTCCAGCTCCCGCAACGGTCGTGACTCGAACGCGCAGCGCCTCGGCGTCAAGCGCTTCGGCGGCCAGGAAGTCAACGCCGGCGAGATCCTGATCCGCCAGCGTGGCACCAAGTTCCACCCGGGTGTGAACGTCGGCCGTGGCGGCGACGACACGCTGTTCGCGCTGGCCGCCGGTGCGGTCCAGTTCGGCGAGAAGCGTGGTCGCAAGACGATCAACATCGTCGTCCCGACCGAAGCCTGAGTTTTCGGCTTCGAGTTAGACCTCTGACGAGGGGTGGGGCCGGAATATCCGGTGCCACCCCTCGTTTGTTTTGTTCGGACCCTTTTTGTTGAGTGAAGTGAGGCAAAGTCATGGCGTCCCGGTTCGTGGACCGCGCGGTCATCCACCTGACCGCGGGTGACGGTGGGAACGGCTGCGCCTCGGTGCACCGCGAAAAGTTCAAGCCCCTCGGCGGCCCGGACGGCGGCAACGGCGGCAACGGCGGTGACGTCCTGCTGGTCGTCGACCCGAACGTGCACACCCTGCTCGACTTCCACTTCCGCCCGCACGCCAAGGCGGGCAGCGGCAAGATGGGCCAGGGCGGCAACCGTGCCGGCGCGGCGGGGGACACCTTGGTGATGAAGGTGCCTTCGGGCACCGTCGTGTTCACCGAGGACGGCGAGCTGGTCGCCGACCTGATCGGCCCGGGCACCACGTTCGTCGCCGCCCAGGGCGGCCGCGGCGGGCTCGGCAACGCCTCGCTGGCGTCGAAGGCCCGCAAGGCCCCCGGGTTCGCGCTGCTGGGCGAGCCGGGTGAGGCCCGCAACCTGGTGCTGGAGCTGCGGTCGGTCGCCGACGTCGGCCTGCTCGGGTTCCCGTCCGCCGGCAAGTCGTCGCTGATCTCGGTGCTCTCCGCGGCCAAGCCGAAGATCGCCGACTACCCCTTCACCACGCTGGTGCCGAACCTCGGCGTCATCACCGGCGGTGAGACGGTGTTCACGATGGCGGACGTCCCCGGCCTGATCCCCGGCGCGTCCGAGGGCAAGGGCCTCGGGCTCGACTTCCTCCGCCACATCGAGCGCTGCGCGGTGCTGGTGCACGTCGTCGACTGCGCGACGCTCGAGCCCGGCCGCGATCCGGTGTCCGATGTGGACGCTCTGGAGGCCGAGCTCGCGAAGTACACCCCCAGCCTCGGCGGGAAGCTCGAAGAACGTCCGCGGGTGGTCGTGCTCAACAAGATCGACGTCCCCGAGGCCGCCGAGCTGGCCGAGTTCGTCCGGCCGGAGTTCGAAGCCCGTGGCCTCCAGGTGTTCGAGGTCTCGACGGCGTCGCGCAAGGGCCTGCGCGAGCTGACGTTCGCGCTCGCCAAGGTCGTCGAGGAGTACCGCGAGGCGCAGCCGGTGCTGGAGCCGGAGAAGATCGTGCTGCGGCCGCTCGCCGTCGACGACACCGGGTTCACCGTCGAGGTCGACCCCGAGGAGGAGGGCGCGTTCATCGTGCGCGGCTCCCGGCCGGAGCGGTGGATCCGCCAGACCAACTTCGCGAACGACGAGGCCGTCGGGTACCTGGCCGACCGGCTCAACCGCCTCGGCGTCGAGGAGAAGCTGGCCAAGCTCGGCGCGCGGCCGGGCAGCCCGGTCACGATCGGCGACGTCCAGTTCGAATGGGAGCCGTCGACGCCGAGCGTCGCGGTGCACCTGTCCGGCCGCGGCACCGACGTCCGGCTCGAGCGCAACGAACGCATCGGCGCGGCCGAGCGCAAGGAAGCCCGCCGGGTCCGCCGCGACGGCACGGAGGAGCCGGAGGACGACGACGACCTGGACCTCGACGCGTGAGCGGCACCCGCGAGTCCATCGCCGCCGGCCGGCGCCTGGTGGTCAAGGTCGGCTCGTCGGCGCTGACCACCGCGGGCAGCGGGCTCGACACGGCCCGCCTGGACGCGCTGGTCGACGCGATCGCCGAGCGTGTCGCCCGCGAAACGCAGATCGTGCTCGTGTCGTCGGGCGCGATCGGGGCGGGCCTGGCCCCGCTGTCGCTGGGCAAGCGTCCGCGTGACCTCGCGACGCAGCAGGCGGCGGCGAGCGTCGGCCAGCTGGCGCTGGCGCACGCGTACGCCGAGTCGTTCGGGCGGTACACGCTGACGGTCGGGCAGGTGCTGCTCACCTCCGACGACGTCGTCCGCCGCTCGCACTACCGCAACGCCCAGCGGACGTTTTCGCGGCTGCTGGCCCTCGGCGCGGTCCCGGTGGTCAACGAGAACGACACGGTGGCCACGGAAGAGATCCGCTTCGGCGACAACGACCGGCTGGCGGCGCTGGTGGCGCACCTGATCGGCGCGGACGCGCTGATCCTGCTGTCCGATGTGGACGGTCTCTACGACGGAGACCCTCGCGAAGGTGCCACCCGCAAGCTCACCGAGGTGCTCTCGGAGTCCGATGTGGACGGGATCTCGGTCGGCATGTCCAGCTCCGGTCTCGGAACGGGCGGCATGGTCTCGAAACTGGCGGCCGCCCGCACCGCGGCGGGCGCGGGCATCCCGGTCCTGCTGGCGGCGGCGTCGGAAGCCTCCGCCGCATTGACTTCGGCCTCCCCGGGCACGGCGTTCGCCCCGGCGGACACCCGCCTCTCGGCCCGCCGCTTTTGGCTGGGTTACGCGGCGGACACGACGGGCAAGCTCCGCCTGGACGACGGCGCGGTGACGGCGGTGGTCCGCCGCCGCCGGTCCCTGCTGGCCGCGGGAATCACGGGCGTCGAGGGCGAGTTCCAGGCCGGCGACGTGGTGGACCTGGTCGACGCGAAGGACCGGGCGGTGGCCCGCGGAGTGGTCGCCTTCGACGCGACGGAGCTCCCGGAGCTGATCGGCCGCTCAACGCCCGAACTCCCGCCGGAACAACGCCGCGAGGTAGTCCACGCCGACGACCTCGTCCCCCTCCGCCGCTGACCGCCCCGTGCCCGACGGGCATCACCCGTGATCCGAGGGGAATCACCCGTGATCAGGCGGGCATCACTCGTGATCAGGCAGGCACCACCGTGTCGACCCTCTAATCACGCGTGATGCCCCTCCAATCACGCGAGATGCCCGCCGGATCACGCGAGATTCCTCGTTGATCACGCGTGATGCCTGCTAGCCCACCGAGACCAGGCGGCCGCCGCCGTCG
The DNA here is from genome assembly GCF_055583645.1 of Amycolatopsis sp. NPDC104587. Taxonomy (NCBI): domain Bacteria; kingdom Bacillati; phylum Actinomycetota; class Actinomycetes; order Pseudonocardiales; family Pseudonocardiaceae; genus Amycolatopsis; species Amycolatopsis sp. NPDC104587. Next base: position 34,346 of record NZ_JBVJNO010000028.1, on the reverse strand, counting down.
CCTCGAGGACCGTTCCGCTCAGGTTGCGGTTCGTGGCCGCGAACTGGTGGCGCTACTGGCCGATCACGGCGCTTCGACAGCCGAGATCCGGTAGCGCGCCACCGACGCGTCGAGGATCTGGACCGCTTGCTCGTCCGAAGGCCCGGACCCGCGGAAGCGCTCGAGGTCCTCGTCGGACTCCCAGCGCTCGTAGACGGTGATCCGGCCGGGATCGAGCAGGTCGGCGCCCAGCGAGTACTCGAGGCAACCCGGCGCTTCTCGTGCCAGCCGGACGGCTTCGGCACAGTCCTCGAGATAGGCGTCACGGCTCTCGGGAGCGACGGCGAGCCAGCCGGAGACGATGATCATGACGGGTTGATCCGGTCCGGCTTGATCGTCAGCAGCAGCCGCGTCTGGTCGCGCCCGCCCCACCACGGGTACGGCCCGCCGAGGTAACGCTGCGCCAGCTTCTCGATGTGCTCGACGGCGCCCTCTTCGGTCATCTCCAGCACCCTGCCGCGGATCGCGAAGTAGCGCGACGGCCGCTCGCGGTCGGCGACGTTCAGCGCCACCCGCGGGTCACGCTCGATGTTGCGCTGCTTCTGGTGGCCGAGCACGGTGTTGACGAGCAGGTGCGTGCCGTCGGTGTCCACCCAGGTCTGGGTGAGCTGCGGCGAGCCGTCCGGCATCAACGTCGAGAGGAAGCAGAGGCTGGGCTCGCGCAGCAGCGCGAGCAGGTCGCCGGGCAGTTCCACAGTGGTCTCCCGTTAGAGCTGGTCGGGCGCCGCGATGCCGAGCAGGGAGAGCCCGAGCGCGAGCGTGTGCGACGTCAGCGTAGTCAACCGTAGCCGCGACGCGCGCAGTTCCGGGGTGGACGCCTTCAGGACCGGACATTCCTCGAAGAACCGGGAAAAAGCGACCGCCGTCTCGTAAAGGTACGTGCAGAGCTTGTGCGGCGCGTAGCTGCTCGTCGCGCTCTTCAGCGCTTCGCCGAACCGGAGCAGCTTCAGCGCCAGAGCGCGCTCCGCTGGGGCTTCCAGCAGCACCTGCGTGCCGTCGGGCAGGCCGCCCGCCTTCCGGAGGATCGACTGCGTCCGCGCGTGCGCGTACTGGAGGTACACCGAGGTGTTGCCCTCCTTCGCGAGCATGCGATCCCAGGCGAAGACGTAGTCGCGCTCGCGGTCCCCGGACAGGTCCGCGTACTTGACCGCGCCGATGCCCACGGCCCGCGCGACCTCGGCCTGGCCCGACGCGTCGAGCTCACTGCGTTCGGCGACCACCGCGGCGGCCTGCGTCACGGCTTCGCTGAGCAGGTCGGCCAGCTTGATCGTGTCGCCGGCGCGGGTGCGCATGGTCTTGCCGTCCGCGCCGAGGACCGTGCCGAACCCGATGTGCTCGGCGTGCCCGGTCAGCCAGCCCGCTTCGCGGCAGGTCGCGAACAGCATCGCGAAGTGCTGGGCCTGCGGCGTCCCGACGACGTAGAGCAGATCGGTGGCGCCGCGTTCGGCCGTCCAGTACCGGACGGTGGCGAGGTCGGTGGCCGCATACCCGTAACCGCCGTCGCGCTTGCGGGCGATCAGCGGCAGCCGGTCACCTTCGCGGTTGCGGAACCCTTCGGGGAACACGCAGACCGCCCCGTCGCTGATCTCGGTCAGCCCGGCCGCTTCGAGGTCGTCGACCACTGCCGCGAGCAACGGGTTGTAGAAGCTTTCGCCGTAGATGTCCTTGTCCGTCAACGAGATCCCGAGCAGCGCGTAGACCTCGTTGAAGTGCCGCTTCGACTCCTCGACCAGCTCCCGCCAGACGGAGAGCGTCTCTTCGTCGCCGCTCTGCAGCAGCACGACGCGGTTGCGCGCGCGGGTCGCGAACGCTTCGTCACTGTCGAACTTCCCGCGGGCTTCGCGGTAGAAGGCGTCGAGATCGGCGATCGCGCGATGCCCGGCGGAGACGTCGAGAAGGTGCTCGATGAGCATGCCGAACGGCGTGCCCCAGTCGCCGAGGTGGTTGTGCGCCAGCACTTCGTGCCCGGCGAAGCGCAGCAGGCGGGCGAGCGCGTCGCCGATCACCGACGAGCGCAGGTGCCCGACGTGCATTTCCTTCGCGACGTTCGGGCTGCTGTAGTCGAGTGCGATCGTCCGCGGTCCGGCCGCCTCCGGCACCCCGAGCCGCGGATCGCCGAGCATCGCGGCGACGCGCGTTTCCAGCCAGTCCGTGCGCAGCACGAAGTTGAGGAAACCGGGCCCGGCCACTTCGGGCGGGTCGGCGAGCCCGTCCAGCTCCAGCGCTTCCGCGATCAGCGTCGCGACTTCGCGCGGCGGCCGGCCGAGCCGTTTGCCCAGGCTCATCGCGAGGTTGCCCTGGTAATCGACGCCGTCCCGCGGCGACGCCTGGATCAGCGCCTGCTCCGGCGTCAGCTCGACATCCAGTGCCCGGCCCGCGGCGGCGACCACGCGGCGCGCCAGCTCCTCGGTAACGTCGGCGTGCTGCACGGTGTCCCTCCTTCGGATCGGTCACGGAGCCCGCAGCGTAGCGAGCGCGACCCTCCGGTGACGACGGGGTTTACCGCAGCTCCGCGCCCTTGGTCTCCGGCAGCGTGAGGATCACGGCGAACGCGATCGCGGCGCCGGCGGCGACGTACCAGAAGTAGAGCGTGGGCGAGATGGCGCCGAACACGGTGATCAGCAGCGGGGCGGTGCCGCCGAAGACCGCGACGGTGAGGTTGTACCAGGCGCCGATCCCCAGCCCGCGCAGTTCGGTGGGGAACAGCTCGCTCATGATCGCCGGCGCGATCGACGTCATCGCCGTGTACAGCCCGAGCCCGACGCAGAACACCACGAGCAGCCCGCCGGCCGACGGTCCGATCAAAGTGGACAGTGGCACGATCACCACCGCGGTCGCCCCGGACCAGACGAGCAGCTGCGGCTTGCGCCCGACCCGGTCCGCCAGCGCCCCCATCGGGTACTGCAGCACGATGAACAACGCCGTGGCGACCGAGAGGGCGAGGAAGACGACGTCCGCGTCGGCGTGCCGGTTCTTCACCGCGAAGGACGTGAGCGCGCTGAAGAACGTGTAGTAGCACAGCGTCGAGAGCATCGAGAAGCCGACGAGCCGGCCGACGGCCTTCGGGTGGTGCGTCAGGGTGGCCAGCAACGGCCGTTCGAGCTTCTGGGCCTTGGTCTTCGTCTGCTCGAACAGCTCGGTCTCGGCGAGGCTGCGCCGTAACCACAGCCCGACCAGGCCGAACACCCCGCCGAGCAGGAACGGCAGCCGCCAGCCCCACGACGCCAGCTGCGCCTTGTCCAGCGTCCGGGCCAGCACGAACCCGAGCACGGTCGCGATGAGCACGGCCGAACCGGTCGAGACGTAGAAGAACGCCGAGTACCGCCCGCGACGCGCCGGCGGCGCGATCTCACCCAGGTAGGCCGACGCGTTCGACACCTCACCGCCGAGCGACAGCCCCTGCGCGATCCGGGCGAGCAGCAGCAGGATCGGCGCGAGCCAGCCGACCTGCGCGAACGTCGGCAGCAGCCCGATCGCCACCGACCCGCCGGCCATCAGCAGGATGGTGAGGATCATCGCGGGCTTGCGGCCGCGCGTGTCCGCGAAGCGCCCGAGCAGCACTCCGCCGAGCGGGCGGAAGAAGAACGCGAGCGCGTAGGTGGCGAACGTGTTGATCAACGCGAGTGTGTCGTTCCCGGCCGGGAAGAATGCGCCGGCGAAGTAGATGCTGAACGTCGCGTAGATCGTCCAGTCGAACCACTCCAGCGCGTTGCCCGCGCTCGCCGCGAACAGCTTGCGCACCGGCAGCCGGTGCTGGACCTGCACGGTCATGGCAGCCTCCACGTCCCCCGAAGGTGCAACGGGACTTTGCCACATTCGTTCGCGGTGCGAAAGATCCTGACTGTCCGTTCTCCTCTCAGGCGGTGCTCGCCAGCGCGAACGGCAGGACCGCCGGCGCCCCGGCCTTCCGCAGCAGGCGCGCGGCCAGCGTCATCGTCCAGCCGGTGTCGATGACGTCGTCCACCAGCAGGACCGGCCCGCCCGCCAGGACCCCGGCGAGGTCGGCCGGCATGCTCATCCGCCGCCACAGGTCGGCCAGCCGCTGCGCGCTGTTCGCCTGCCGCGGCGGCGGCCCCTCGGCGTCGAGCGCGCCGAGGAACTCCAGCTTGCCGATCTCGGCCAGCCGCGTCGCGAGGCTGTAGACGAGCTGCGGCCGCGTTTCCGACGGCACCGCCACCACCGCGACCGGCCGCTCCGACCACTGCCATCCGGCGAGCACCTGGACGCAGGCCTTGAACACCGAGTCCGGCACCTCGGTGTCCTTCGCCTGCGGCCCCACGAGCTCCCGCAGCCGGTTGCCCCAGCCGACGTCGGTCAGCCGCCCGAGCACCTGGCCCGGCTCGGCCTGGTCGTCGGCCGAGATCCGGCCGGACACCGGTACGTCCAAAGAGGACATCCCGGTGGGCCACTGCTTCCGCGGCGCGACCTCGACGCCCGGACGTTGCAGCCGTTCCCGGGTCGCCTCGGCGACGTCGTCCGCCACCGTGGTGTCCCAGTGCCGGCCGGTGCAGTTGTCGCACCGCCCGCACGGCGCCGCCTCGGGGTCGTCGAGCTGGCGGCGCAGGTACTCCATCCGGCAGCCGTCGGTCGCCAGGTACCCGAGCATCGCGTCCTGCTCGCGGTCGCGCGCCTGGGCGACCCGCTTGTAGCGCCCGCGGTCGTACTGCCAGTCCTCGCCCGTGCTCGTCCAGCCGCCCTTGACGCGCCGCACCGCGCCGTCGACGTCCAGCACCTTGAGCACCATTTCCAGCCGCGAGCGCGAAAGCTCCACCGACGGCTCGAGCGCGGCCGTCGACAGTGGACGGTCGGCGTAGGAGAGCGTGTTCAGCACCTGGGTCACCCGCAGCTCGTCCGGGAAGGCGAGCGACCCGAAGTACGCCCAGATCGCCTTGTCCTCCTCGCCGGGCAGCAGCACGACCTCGGCGCGTTCGACACCACGCCCGGCGCGCCCGACCTGCTGGTAGTACGCGATCGGCGACGACGGCGCCCCGAGGTGCACGACGAACCCGAGGTCCGGCTTGTCGAACCCCATGCCCAGCGCGGACGTCGCGACCAGCGCCTTGACCCGGTTGCCGAGCAGGTCGTCCTCCGCCGCCTGCCGGTCGGCCGGGTCGGTCTTCCCGGTGTAGGCCGCCACCGGGTACCCGCGGTCCTTCAGCAGCGACGCGACGTCGTGCGCCGCCGCGACGGTGAGGGTGTAGATGATCCCCGACCCGGGCAGCTCGGCCAGGTGCTCGGCGAGCCAGGCCAGCCGCGCCTGCGACGTCGGCAGCCGGCACACCGCCAGCCGCAGGCTCGCCCGGTCGAGCGTGCCGCGCAGGACGAGCGTGTCACCGCCGGTGCCGAGGCCCAGCTGCTCGGCGACGTCGGTGACCACGCGGTCGTTCGCGGTCGCCGTGGTCGCCAGCACCGGCACGCCGTCGGGCAGGTCGCCCAGGAGCGTCCGCAGGCGCCGGTAGTCCGGCCGGAAGTCGTGCCCCCAGTCCGAGATGCAGTGCGCCTCGTCGACCACCAGCAGCCCGGTGCTCGCGGTCAGCTTCGGCAGCACGTTGTCGCGGAAGTCCGGGTTGTTCAGCCGTTCGGGGCTGACCAGCAGCACGTCGACCTCGCCGGCCGCGACCGCCGCCTGGACCTGCTCCCACTCCTGGGCGTTGGCGGAGTTCATCGTCGCCGCGTGGATCCCGGCCTTCGCCGCGGCCGAGATCTGGTTGCGCATCAGCGCGAGCAGGGGCGAGACGATCACCGTCGGCCCGCTGCCCTGCTCGCGCAGCAAGGCCGTCGCCAGGAAGTACACCGCCGACTTGCCCCAGCCGGTGCGCTGCACGACCAGTGCGCGGCGCCGCTGCGCGACCAAGGCCTCGATGGCCGTCCATTGGTCTTCGCGCAGCTTCGCCGAATCGCCGGCCAGTGCTCGCAGGAGCGTTTCGGCGCGGTCGCGGAGGGCTGGGGTGGTGCCGGTGGTGTCCACGTCCCACGTCTACCCCATGGCACCGACAGACCGGGAATCGGCGGCGTCGCGAACGGACCGTTCGTGTCGAATACCGGCCGTAATGTGACCTGAATCACAACGATTGCCCGGTCGGGCGAGGTGTGCGGCAGCACAGGACGTCGGCGCCCGCCGATGTATAGGCTCCTCACTCATGTCACCACGGCGGATCGGGGTCATGGGCGGCACGTTCGACCCCGTGCACCACGGCCACCTCGTCGCAGCGAGCGAGGTCCAGTCCCGGTTCGGGCTCGACGAGGTGATCTTCGTCCCCACCGGGCAGCCGTGGCAGAAGACCGACCGCCAGGTGACCAAGGCCGAGGACCGCTACCTGATGACGGTCATCGCGACCGCGTCCAACCCGGTCTTCTCGGTCAGCCGCGTCGACATCGACCGCGCCGGCCAGACCTACACCGTCGACACCCTGCGCGACCTCCACGCCGAATACCCCGAAGACCAGCTGTACTTCATCACCGGCGCCGACGCGCTCGAGCAGATCCTGACCTGGCACAAGGCCGACGAGCTGTTCGACTTCGCGCACTTCATCGGCGTGACGCGGCCCGGCTACCGGCTCAACTCGCACCACCTGCCCAGCGGCAAGGTGAGCCTGGTCGAGGTGACCGCGATGGCGATCTCGTCGACCGGCTGCCGCGACCGCGTCGAACGCGGGGAGCCGGTCTGGTACCTCGTCCCGGACGGCGTCGTCCGCTACATCGCCAAGAAGGATCTCTACCGGAAGAGCGACTGAAAGGCCGCTGGTCGGTGCGGGTACCCTTCTCGGGCGAACCCGATCTGTGAAGGAGCACCGTGGCAGCCACGTCCGAGGCACGAGAGCTGGCCGTAGCGGCCGCACACGCGGCGGCGGACAAGAAGGCCAGCGACGTCGTCGTGCTGGACGTGTCCGAGCAGCTCGTCATCACCGACGCCTTCGTCATCGCCTCCGCGTCCAACGAGCGCCTGGTCGGCGCGATCGTCGACAACGTCGAGGAGAAGCTGCGGGAGAGCGGGCACAAGCCGGTCCGCCGCGAAGGCGCCCGCGAGGGCCGCTGGGTCCTGCTCGACTACGTCGACGTCGTCGTGCACGTCCAGCACGTCGAGGAGCGCACGTTCTACGGCCTCGAGCGGCTGTGGAAAGACTGCCCGAGGATCGAGGTGGCGGGGCTCGAGGAGCCGGCCGCCGACGAGGACCCGGACGTCCCGTGAGCCCGCGGCGGCTCGTGCTCTGGCGCCACGGCGAGACGGACTACAACGCCGCCGGGCGGATGCAGGGTCACCTCGACTCGGCGCTGACGCCGCGCGGCTGGAACCAGGCCCGGTTCGCCGCGCCCGCGCTGGCCCGGTTCGCGCCGGACCTGGTGATCGCCTCCGACCTGCGTCGCGCCACCGACACGGCCACCGTGCTCACCGACGCGATCGGCGTCCCGCTGCGCATCGACAAGCGGCTGCGCGAGACGCACCTCGGCGAGTGGCAGGGGATGACCGGCGCGGAGGTCGACGAGGCCTACCCCGGTGAGCGCGACCGCTGGCGCAAGGACGCGACCTGGGCGCCGCCGGGCGGGGAGAACCGTCTCGACGTCGCCGACCGCGCGGGCGAAGTGGTCGCCGACCTGCAGCAGGCCAACTCCGACGCCGGCGACACCGTGCTGCTGGCCGCCCACGGCGGCCTGATCACCGCGCTCACCGCGCGGCTGGTGAACCTGCCGGTGGAGATCTGGCCGTCGCTGGGCGGGATCTCGAACTGCCACTGGGTCGAGCTCGGCCTGCGTGACGGCAAGTGGCGGCTGCACGCCTACAACGCGGGGATGCACGGCTAGCCGATGGGGCCGCGCCTGCTCGTGTTCGGCGATTCGCTGAGCTTTCACGGTCCCGAAGGACCCTGCGCCGCCGACGAACCGCGGCTGTGGCCCAACGTGGCCGCCGCGGCGCTCGGCGGCACCGCCGACCTGGTCGCCGGGATCGGCTGGACCGCCCGCGACGCGTGGTGGTCGCTGACCGGCGACCCGCGCGTCTGGGCCGACCTGCACCACGTCGACGCCGTCGTGCTGGCGGTCGGCAGCATGGACACGCTGCCGTCGCCGTTGCCGACCTACCTGCGCACGGGGCTGAAGTACCTGCGGCCGGACCCGGTCCGGCGCGTCGTGCGCAAGGCCTACCTCGCCGCGCAGCCGAAGCTGTCGGTCGCGTTCCGCGGCCGTCCGACGGTGCTACCGGCCAAGCTCACCGTGCAGTACCTCGACACGGCCGTGGGCGCGCTGCGCGTCCTGCGGCCCGAGCTGCCGATCTTCGGCATGCTGCCGTCGGTGCACCGGGCCGCGGCCTACGGCGGGGTGCACACCGCGCGTCCCGCGGCGGCCGCCGCGCTGGCCGCGTGGGGCGCGCGGGCCGGAATCCCTTTGCTGGACCTCGAAGCCGTCGTGGGGGAGCACGTGCTCAGCGGCGAAGGCAACCCGGACGGCATGCACTGGGGCTGGCAGGGACACGCGGCGGTGGGTGACGCGATGTCCGTGTTGATGGCCCCGGTGCCGGCCCCCGGCCACGTAGGCTGACGGCGTGTCGGTCGCCGTAGTCACGGATTCCACCGCCCACCTGCCGGAGGGCTTCGCCGAACGGCACGCGGTCCGGGTGGTGCCGCTGCACGTCCTGGTCGACGGCGTGGTTTCGCTCGACGGCATCGAGACCGGTCCCGCGGCGGTCGCCGAAGCGATGAAGCAGCGCAAGATCGTCACGACGTCCCGGCCGACGCCGACGGAGTTCGTGAAGGAGTACCGGGCCGCCTTCGCCGACGGCGCCGACTCGATCGTCTCGGTGCACCTTTCGCGCGAGCTCTCGGGCACCTGGGAGGCGGCCGTCCTGGCCGCGCAGGAAGTCGGGCCGGACCGGGTGCGCGTGGTCGACTCGCGCACGACCGCGATGGGGCTCGGGTTCGCCGCCCTGCACGCCGCCGACGCCGCGGGCGCCGGGAAGGACGCGGCCGAGGTCGAAGCCGCGGCGGTCACGGCGGCCGGCTGCTCGTCGACGTTGTTCGTCGTGGAAACCCTGGACCACCTGCGCCGCGGCGGCCGGATCGGGCCGGCGGCGGCGCTGCTCGGCACAGCGCTGGCGGTGAAGCCGGTGCTGCACATGTCGGACGGCCGGATCCTGCCGCTGGAGAAGGTCCGGACCATGAACCGGGCGCTCGCGCGGCTGGTCGAGCTGGCCGCGGCCGCCGCCCGGGACGACGACGTCGAGCTGGCCGTCCACCACCTCGCGTCGCCGGAGCGGGCGGTCGCGCTGGCGAACCGGCTGGAGGAGGCGGTGCCGCGCTCGGCGGGCTGCGTGGTCTCCGAGCTGGGCGCGGTGATCGGGGCGCACACCGGGCCCGGGGTGCTGGGCGTGGTCGTCCAGCGGACGGTCCCGTCTCGTTAACGCCGGTCGGCCCGGGTGACTTCGGCCGCGCTGGGGGCGTTCCCGGGGTCGGTCAGCCACTGCGCGGCCACCCCGACCAGCAGTGAGTAGTAGTGGGAGCCGACGACCCGGAGGTCGTCGGGGTCGGCGTCGGCGGGCAAGCCGCCGAACGCGTGGGCCAGTGTCGTGCGGGCCAGCTGCTGGCCCTGGGCGTTGATCTCCCGGATCTGCTCGTCGTGCTGCAGGTAGCTGACGCTCTCGAAGTTGACGAACCACAGCTCCCGGTTCGCCTCGATCGACGCGATGATCCGGCGCCAGCGCTCCTCGGGCCCGACCGGCTCGTCGGGGGCGCCCAGCGCGGAGAACAGCAGCTCGCCCCACTCGGTGTTCAGCTCGATCAGCGCCCGCGTGAGCAGCTGGTCCTTCGACCCGAAGTGGTAGTTGATCGACGCCTGGTTGGCGCCCGACGCGGCGACCAGGTCGCGCACCGTCGTGCGCGCGTAGCCGGTCTTGAGGAGGCACTCGCGTGCCGCGGTCAGCAGATTCTCCCGGTGTCCCACGCGCGCTACCGTAGCATGTAAACGTTCGTTTTAAACGAATGACCATTACAGGCGAAGGGGACGTCATGATCACAGCACCCGCGGTCCGCACACGGCAGCTGCGCTGCCGGTTCGAGGGCGAAGGAGGGCCGGTCGACGCGCTGCGCGGGATCGACCTGGACGTCGCCCGCGGCTCGTTCGTCGCGATCATGGGGCCGTCCGGCTCCGGCAAGACCACCTTGTTGCACTGCGCGGCCGGCCTGCGCACCCCGACCGGCGGCACCGCCGAACTGGACGGGCACGACCTGGCCCGGCTGAGTGAGACGCGGCTCGCCGAGATCCGGCGCCGCCGCGTCGGGTTCGTGTTCCAGTCGTTCAACCTGCTGCCGGCGCTGACCGCGGCCGAGAACGTCGAGCTGCCGCTGCGGCTGGACGGGCGCCGGCCCGAACCGCGGCGCACCGCGGACCTGCTGGCCCACGTCGGCCTCGGGAACCGTGCACAGCACCGGCCCGGGCAGCTCTCCGGCGGCCAGCAGCAGCGGGTCGCCGTCGCCCGCGCGCTCGTGACCGACCCCGAGGTCGTGTTCGCGGACGAACCGACCGGGGCGCTGGACATCCGCAGCGCGCGGGAGGTGCTCGGGCTGCTGCGGCGGCTCGCCGACCGCGGCCAGACGATCATCATGGTCACCCACGACCCGGTCGCCGCGTCCTTTTCGGACACCGTGCTGTTCCTCGCCGACGGCCTGGTCGTCGACCGGCTGGACCGGCCGAACGCGGCGGCCGTCGCCCACCGGATGGCGACGCTGGTCGAGTCGGCCGAGCGGGCGGCGAACGCGGCGGGGGTGCGCTGACATGGGTTCCCTGGCTCTCCGGCTGGCACGCCACCACCGCGGCGCTGCGCTGGCCACCGGGCTCGTCGCCGTCGTCGGCCTGGCCCTGGTCGTCGCGATGACCGCGTTGCTCGGCACCGGCCTGGCCACCGGCACCGCCGCGGCGGACCGGGCGTTCCTCGTCGAGTTCCCGCTGATCATGGGCGGCTGGGTGGTGGCGATCGTCGTGTTCGCGATGGTCTCCACCATCGGCGTCACGCTCGCGGCCCGGGCCGCCGAAGTCGGCGGCCTCCGGCTGATCGGGGCCACCCCGCGGCAGGTGCGGGTCCTGGTTTCGGTCGAAACGCTCGCGATCTCGGCCGCGGCCGCCGTCCCGGGCCTCGGGGCCGGGTATCTCCTCGGATGGCTGCTCCTGCGGGGCGTCCGCGCGACCGGGCTGACCGACCCGGCGACGGCCTACGCGCCCGGGATAGCCCTGCCGGTCGCAGGTGTCGCCGTGGTGCTCGGCGCGGGTGTCCTGGCCGCTTGGATCGGCAGCCGGAAGCCCGCGCGGCGCAGCCCGGTCGCGGTGGCCGAGCCGTTGCCTTCCCGGCGAGCCGGCAACGGCCGGCGGGTGACGGCGATCGTCCTGCTCGTCGCCGGGATCGGGTCGGCGTCGGCGGTCCTGGGGCTGCCGGCCGACAGCATCGCGACGACGGCGATGACCGGCCCGGCCACGGTGCTGACGGCGATCGGGCTCGCGGTGCTCGCGCCGGAGCTGATCGCGGCCGCCAACGCCGTCCTGCGCCTTTTCCGGCCGCGGTCCCGGGGCGCGGGCGCCTACCTGGCCGCGGTCAACCTGGCCGCGGCGCCGGACCGGATGCGGCCGGTGGTCACGTTCCTGACCCTGCTCGTCGGCGTTTCGGCGGGCACGCTGGCCATGCAGGGGATCGAGAACCGGCACGTCGCGGTGGACAGCACGGCGCGCGTCCTGGCGTCGATCAACTACCTCGTGGTGGTCCTCATCGGGCTGTTCATGGCCATCGCGCTGACGAACAACCTCGTCGCCGCGATCGGCCGTCGTCACGACGAGTTCGCCGTCCTGGCGCTGCTCGGTTCGACCGGCCGGCAGGCGAAAGGCATGCTGCTGCGCGAAACGGCGGCCGCGGCGGTGACGGCGATCGTGGCCGCCTCCGCCGGCGCGGTGGTCTGCGTCGTGCCGTTCGCCGTCGTCAAGACGGGCGGCCTGGCTCTTGATGCCGGGCCGTTCCTGCTCAGCGCGGTCTTCGGGGCGGTGGTGGCGCTGGCGGTGACGTCGGTGGCCGGGGGTCGCGTCGTCCGGCGGGCCACCGTGCCGGCAGCGGGGTGAAACCCTCCAGCATGCCATCCGGGTACGACGGAAACGGCCGGTCCCGGGCCGGGCGGAGCTGATCCATCCACAACACCCCGGTTGTCCACAGAACGCGGCGGCACCCCTGTCGGACGCCTCCCCGCGGGCCCTAACGTCGATCGTGTGTTCGAGCAGCCCGCCCGGGATCCGGGCCCACCCCTCAACGACCGGCTCGCCTGGCTGGCCGACCAGCTCACGCCCGACGCGAGCACGGTCGGGCCAGGCGGCCGGCTGGTCCGGCGCTGGCTGCCGGGCGGCCCCACCGGCGCCGGCCGCCGCCGGTGGGCGTTCGCCGGCGTCCTCGCGGCGGTCGTGCTGATCATCCTCGGCTCGGTGGCCCTCCTCGGCGGCCGCCCGGCACCCGAGCCGGCGCCCGCACTGCCGCCGGCAAAACCGGCGGCCGAGGCGCCGGCCCGGGCCGCACCCCAGGCCGGTCTCGTGGTCAGCGTGATCGGCCGCGTCCGCTCACCGGGGCTGGTCACGGTGCCCCTGGGATCCCGGGTCGCGGACGTCCTCCGAGCAGCGGGCGGCGCCGACCCGGGAGCGGACCTCCACGCACTGAACCTCGCCCGCCGGGTGACCGACGGCGAACAGCTAGCGGTCGGAATCCCGGCTCCCGCGGCACCCTTGGCGGCCCCCGGCGACCCGGCCGGCGCGAAGGTCGACCTCAACGCGGCGACGGCGGACCAGCTCGACACGCTGCCCGGAGTCGGCGAGGTGATGGCCAAGCGCATAGTCCAGTGGCGCACCGACCACGGCGGCTTCACGAAGGTGGAGCAGTTGCGTGACGTGGATGGCATCGGCGAAAGCAAGTTCGCCAAGTTGCGGGAGCAGGTGACGGTCGGATGACCGCCGTCCCGGCCCGGCTTGTCCCCGCGGCATCGGCACGATCGTTTGGTGGCTGGTGGTCATCGGTCGCCGCCCGGATGACTGCCGCTCCACACTTGCAGTCCGTTTGGGCGGTGTTGGTGCGCCGGCTTGCCCCAGCCGGCCGGATGGTCTCCTGCAGCGGCTCGAACCGCACACCCGCCGGCGGGCCCAACGCCTCCCCGTCGTGGTGCCCGACGCCGATCCCGAACGGCGCCGAGCAGCAGTCATGGCAACTGCGACCGCCCGCCACCGGCTGCCAAGCAACCCGGCCCACACCGCTCTCTCCTGCGAGCGGGCGGGACTTGTGGTTGCTTAAGGCCGCGCTGGTGTGCTGGCCCAGCGCGCTCTCCGGGTTCCTCGTCGATTCACGGTCGGCGGCTACCCCGGTGACTGCCGCCTGGCAGGGCTCGCAGTGGGTCCCTGCATGGCTTGGCGTGTTGGTCAGGCTCCTCGTCCGCGCACGGACGCAGGTGACTGCCGTCTGGCAAGGCTTGCCGGTGGTCCACGCGCTGCCCCGGCTCGGCGCACCAACCAGCCTGCTCGTCGGCCCGCGGTCGACAACAGCCGCCAGCCCGCGGAGTCAGGAGCCGGTCCGATGACCAGCGTCCCGGTAACCGACACCCGCCAAGACATGCGACTGGTCCCGGCAGCCCTCCAGTGCTGGCTCGCGGCACTGTCCGGCCTCCTCCTCGGCTGGTGGACGGCACTCGCCGCCGGTCTAGCCTCGGCGCTCATCGCGGGCCTGGTGCTCTACCGCGCCCGCGGCCGTCCCCGAGCACTCGGCACAGCGGCGGCCGTACTCGTGCTGGGCCTCGTCACAGCCGGCCCGGTCGCCTGGCAGATCCGCGACGCCCAGCAAGACGAACTCCGCGCAGCAGCTGCGAACGGCCTACCCGCCACCCTCCGAGTCATCGTCGCCGAACGGCCGAAGCCGGTGCGGAGCGCGGGATACGCCGACACCCAAGCCGGCGCCCGATCGGTGGTGCTCACCGCCGACGTGCGCACCGCGTCGGTCGACGGCCGCCCGGTCGACTCCTCCGGGCGCGTCCTCCTCCTCGCGCCGGTCGCGCAGTGGGCGACCTTGCTCCCGGGCCAGGAAGTGGCCGTCTCGGGTCTGCTGATGCCGCCGCGTGGTTCGGACCTGACCGTCGCCGTGTTGTCCGTCCGTGGCCCGCCCGCGGAACCCGGCCCCGCGCCGTGGTGGCAGCGGGCAGCGGCCGATCTGCGCGCGGGTCTCCACGACCTGTGCCAGAGCCTGCCGGACGAGCCCGCCGGGTTGCTGCCGGGCCTGGTCCTCGGTGACACGAGCGGCCTGTCGCCGCGGGTCGAGCAGGAGTTCGTCACCGCCGGCCTCGCCCACCTGACCGCGGTCAGCGGCGGGAACCTCGCCGTGGCCTGCGGCGCGGTGCTGCTCCTCCTGCGCCTGGTCCGGCTCGGGCCCCGGCTGTCGGCGGTGGCGGCCGGGGCGTGCCTGGCCGGGTTCCTCGTCCTGGTCGGCCCGGAGCCGAGCGTGCTGCGGGCCGGCGTCATGGCGGCGGTCGCGTTGCTGGCTCTGGCGCTGGGACGCCGCGGTTCGGCGTTGCCCGCGTTGGCCTTCGCGGTCTGCGTGCTGGTGGTGGCGGATCCGGCGATGGCCACGGACTTCGGGTTCGCGCTGTCGGTGTTCGCCACCGCCGGGCTCGTGCTGCTCGCGCCTCGCTGGGCGGCCGCGCTCGTCCGCCGTGGCGTCCCGCCGGGGTTCGCCGAAGGGCTGGCGATCCCGCTGGCGGCGTTCCTCGTGACCGCGCCGGTGATCGCGGGCATGGCGGGCTCGGTGAGCCTGGTTTCGGTGCTGACCAACGTCCTCGCGGCACCGGTCGTGGCCCCGGCGACGGTGCTCGGCGTGCTGGCGACGGTCACCGGTCCCTGGTGGCCGGGCGCGGGGAAAGTCCTGGTGCACCTGGCCGATCCGGAGGCACGCTGGCTGATCACGGTGGCGCGGCACGGCGCACGAGCCCCGGGCGCGACAGTCGCGTGGCCCGGCGGCTGGGCCGGCGGCCTGCTCGCCGCCGGTGTCCTCGTCGTGCTGGTGCTGGCCGCCCGCCACCGGCGGATCCGGCTGCTGATGGCCGTGCTGGTCGTCGGCGCGCTGCTGGTGCTCGTGCCGGTCCGGGTGATCGCGCCGGCGTGGCCACCGCGCGACTGGGCGATGGTCGAATGCGACGTCGGACAGGGTGACGCGGTCGTCCTGGCGACCGCCGAGCCCGGACGGGCGATCGTCATCGACACCGGACCCGAGCCGGGACCGGTCGACGAGTGCCTGCACCGGCTCGCCGTCGACCGGATCCCGTTGGTGGTGCTGAGCCACCTGCACGCCGACCACATCGGCGGGCTCGCGTCGGTCTTCGACGGCCGCGCGGTCGGCGGCATCGCCGTCGGGCCGGGGCGCGCGCCGGAGTGGGCGTGGCGGCAGGTCGCCGCGGAGGCGTCCCGCCAAGCCGTGCCGCTGGTCGAGCTGAACCCGGGGGAGCGGCTGGACTGGCCCGGGCTCTCACTCGACGTGCTCGGCCCGCGCTACGTCCCGGCCCGCGCGGCCGGGCAGGACGGCACCACGATCAACAACAGCTCGCTGGTCCTCCGGGCGCAAACGGCAGCCGGCCGGATGCTCCTGACCGGCGACGTCGAACTGGCCGCGCAGGCGGATCTCCTGGCCGACGTCGCAGACCTGAAAGCGGAGGTGCTGAAGGTCCCCCACCACGGCTCGCGGTACTCGCTGCCATCGTTCCTCGCCGCGGTGGCACCGCGGGTGGCGTTGGTCAGCGTGGGCGCGGGCAACACCTACGGACATCCCAGCAAGTCCACAATGGACACTCTGATGGCGTTGGGCGCTCGGGTGACCCGGACGGACCAGGACGGAGACACCGCCGTGGTAGGCGAACCGGCGGGCCCGGCGGTTTCACGCCGAGGTGAGCCCCGCGGCCCACCGCGCCGATGAGCCGGGGCGAGCCACGCGGCCCGCCCCGGCCCACCGCCGGGGGAAGATCAGTACCCGAGCGCCTCGTTCACCGCGGCGGCCGACGGCGGCAGGACCGCCTTGGGGCCCACGTGGTTCTCGATCGCGTCGAGGGTCTTGAGGCCGTCGCCGGTGATGAGGAGCACCGTCTCGGCGTCCGGGTCCAGCTTGCCCGTCTCGACCAGCTTCTTCGCCGTGGCGACGGTGACGCCGCCGGCCGTCTCGGTGAAGATGCCCTCGGTGCGGGCCAGCAGGCGGATGCCTTCGACGACCTCTTCGTCGGAGACGTCCTCGATCGCGCCGCCGGTGCGGTTGACGATGTCGAGCACGTACGGGCCGTCGGCCGGGTTGCCGATCGCCAGCGAACGGGCGATCGTGTCCGGCTTCACCGGCTGGACGACGTCGTGGCCGCCGCGGAACGCGGCCGACACCGGCGAGCAGCCCGTGGCCTGGGCGCCGAACACCTTGTACGGGCTGGCGTCCACGAGACCGAGCTGACCCAGCTCGCGGAAACCCTTGTCCACCTTGGTGAGCTGAGAACCGGAGGCGATCGGCACGACGATCTGCGGCGGGATGCGCCAGCCCAGCTGCTCGGCGACCTCGAAGGCCAGCGTCTTCGAGCCTTCCGAGTAGTACGGCCGGACGTTCACGTTCACGAACGCCCACTTCGGGTGCTCACCGGCGAGCTCGGTGGCGAGGCGGTTGACGTCGTCGTAGTTGCCGTCGATGGCGATGAGGTCGCCGTCGTACACCGCGGTGGTGAGGATCTTGGCGCGCTCGAGCGACTTCGGGATCAGCACGACCGACCGCCAGCCGGCGCGGGCGGCCGCGGCGGCCGTCGCGTTGGCCAGGTTGCCGGTCGAGGGACACGCGAGCACCTCGAACCCGAACTCGCGGGCCGCGGCCAGCGCGACGGCGACCACGCGGTCCTTGAAGGAGTGCGTCGGGTTTCCGGTGTCGTCCTTGACCCAGACGCGCTTGAGGCCGAGCTCCTTGGCGAGGCGGTCGGCACGCACCAGGCGGGTCGCGCCGGGCTCGGTGTTGGGGATTTCTTCGATGTTCGACGGAACCGGGAGGAGCTTCTTGTAGCGCCAGATGTTCTTGGGGCCGGCCTCGATGTCTTCGCGGCGGACGCGGCCGAAGTCGTAGGCGACCTCGAGCGGCGAGAAGTCTTCGGCGGAGACGAACTCGGGGGCGAGCGGCTGCCGGTGGCCCTCTTCCTTCGACACCAGTTCGACGGCCGGTCCGAGATCCGGGGTCTTGGTGGTGGAGGTCGTGCCGAGGGTTGCGGTCATCGCGAGGTTCCTTTCCTCATCTGCCCCGCCGAAGCGGGCCGGAATTGGCACCGTGGTCGTCAGCTACCCCGCGATCGCGGGATGACGGGCTGTACGCCGGTTGCCGGGGCTTCGTCGGGCCGTTCCCTCTGCCCCTCTGGATGAGCGGTATTCGGTTGTCGGGGCGCGCCACAAACGCGCCGCCTCGAGGACACCGTACGACATGGCGTTCGGACCGTGCCATGGTGGCGGCTCCACATCACCGGAGCGGGCGCACGTTCGGAGAAGTGAGAGGATCCTCCGGTGACCGCGCAAGCCACCGCCCCGCCCCCGCTGCACCTGGTCCTGGGTGAGGAAGAACTGCTGATCGAGCGCGCCGTCCGCGAGACGCTGGCCGCGGCCCGCGCGATCGACGCGACCGCCGAGCTGACCCGGGTCCGGGTGTCCGATCTCACAGCCCCTGAGCTGGCCGAACTCGTCAGCCCCTCGCTGTTCAGCGAAGGCCGCGTGATCGTCCTGGAGTCGGCGCAGGACATCTCGCAGGAGCTGGCCGACGCCGTGGCGTCCTACCTGAAGGACCCGGCGGACGGGGTCGTGCTGGTCGTCGTGCACACCGGCGGTGGCCGCAGCAAGGCCGGCAAGACGCTCCCGGCCGTGCTGAAAAAGGCCGGTGCCGAAGTCACGGAGTGCCCGAAGCTGACGAAGCCCGCCGAGCGGGAGCAGTTCGTGCGGCACGAGGTGCGCCGGGTGGGCGGCAAGATCGACCCGGCCGGTGTCGCCGCGCTCATCGACGCCGTGGGCTCCGACCTGCGGGAACTCTCCTCCGCGGCGACCCAGCTGGTCGCGGACACCGGCGGCGCGGTCGACGCCGAAGCGGTCCGGCGCTACCACCGCGGCCGGGCCGACGTGACCGGGTTCGCGGTCGCGGAGCGGGCGGTCAGCGGTGACCGCGCGGCGGCGCTGGAGTCGTTGCGCTGGGCGATGCAGCTCGGGGTCCCGCACGTCCTGGTCGCCGACGCGCTGGCCGACGCCGTCCGCACGATCGCCCGCGTCTCCGGTGCGGGCCGGGGCAACCCCAACCAGCTGGCCGGCGAGCTGGGCATGCCGCCGTGGAAGATCCGCAAGGCGCAGGGCCAGTCCAGGGGCTGGAACCAGGACGGGCTGGCCACGGCGATGCGGGTGGTCGCGCGGCTCAACGCCGAGGTCAAGGGCGTGGCGGCCGACCCGGGTTACGCGCTGGAACGAGCCGTGCTGGAGGTGGCGGCCGCCAAGGGCGACCGCTGACATGAAGAAAGCCCCGGCCGAGGCCGGGGCTTCTCCAGAAACAGCTTGCTCAGAGCGCGTTGACGCGCTTCGCGAGCGCCGACTTCTTGTTGGCGGCCTGGTTGGCGTGGATGACGCCCTTCGAGACGGCCTTGTCCAGCTTCTGGGCGGCGTCGCGCTGCAGCTCGGCAGCCTTGGCCTTGTCGCCGGCCTCGGCGGCTTCGCGGACCTTGCGGATCGCGGTCTTCACCGAGGACCGGATCGCCTGGTTGCGCTGACGCGCCTTCTCGTTCGTCGTGATGCGCTTGATCTGCGACTTGATGTTGGCCATAGGGCAACTCCTGTTTCACTCGGTGAGATTCGCCGCCGCGCTGAAGTGGCCCTGCTCGAAAACAGGTTTCCTCCATGACGGAATGCCGCACGGGCAGCGAGCGACAACTCTAACAGCCCGGCTCCCGGCCTCGTCCGCCGGGACCTGCGCGCCGCCGATCATGGGGAGTACGGTGGAGGGCGGTCAGTGCCTAGGGTTCCGTCGCCGGTCCGCACACACCGCACCACACAACCAGGACCGGCGGGTCTGGTCCGAGCGGCACCATCGGCGGGCCCGGACGGCCGGTCGTTCATCTGACGGGGCAAAAGCCTGGAGGACCCGGTTTTCGCGCGCGCGAAAACCCGAAAGGGTCCCATGAACGCCACCGCCCTGTCCTTCGTCCTCGTCGCCGCGGTCGTGCACGCGGCGTGGAACCTGGCCGCCAAGCGGATCTCCTCCGGTGGCACGCAGTTCGTCTGGCTCTACTACACGGCTTCCGCCGTCTTGCTCCTGCCGGTGACGGTCGTGCTGCTGGTCGTGGAAACGGACCGTCCACAGTGGAGCTGGCTGCTCGCCGCCGTCGTGACGGCGGTGCTGCACATCGCCTACGGCATCGTCCTGCAGCGCGGGTACCGCGTCGGCGACCTCTCGGTCGTCTACCCGGTCGCGCGCGGCACCGGGCCGCTGCTGTCGGTGCTGGCCGCCGTCCTCGTGCTCGGCGAGCGGCCGGGCCTGCTCGGCCTGCTCGGCGCGTTCCTCGTGATCACCGGGGTGCTGGTGATCAGCACCGGCCGCAAGGCGGGCGACCCGCAAGCGGTCAAGGCCGGGATCTTCTACGGCCTGCTGACCGGCGCCGTCATCGCCGGCTACACGCTCTGGGACGCACACGCGGTGACCGGCCTCGGCGTGCCGCCGATCGTCTACTTCGGCCTCGGGTCGGTCCTGCAGAGCGTGCTGCTCGTGCCCGGCGCGCTGGCCGACCGCGGGGAGGTGCGCCGGATCTGGCGCGAGCAGCGTCGCGAGGTGCTCGTCGTCGCGGTGCTTTCGCCGATCGCGTACGTCCTGGTGCTGTTCGCGCTCACCATGGCGCCGGTCAGCCTGGTCGCGCCCGCCCGGGAGCTGAGCATCGTGCTCGGTGGCCTCGCCGCGTGGCTGGTGCTGGGCGAACGCGACGCCGTGCGGCGGCTCGCCGGCTCCGTGATCGTGCTGTCGGGGATCGCCGCGATTGCCCTCGCCTGAGCGCGTCCGGTAGGGATGGTCGGATGGAAGTCCTGAAGAGCAGGCTGTTGATCCGCCCGCGTGACGTCGCCGCGACCACCGGGTTCTACCGCGACACCCTCGGCCTGGCCGTGGAGCGCGAGTTCCCCGGCGGCACCGTGTTCTTCCTCGGCCACGGCTCCCTGGAGGTCTCCGGCGAGGGGACGGCGGGCGCGTCGCCCGACCTGGTGCTCTGGGTGCAGGTCCGGGACCTGGCGGGCACCCTGGCCGAGCTCAAGGGGAAGGGCCTGGAGCCGGTGCGGGACGCCCGGCGCGAGCCCTGGGGCCTGGACGAGGCCTGGATCGCCGACCCGGACGGCACGCGGATCGTGCTGGTCGAGGTGCCCGAAGGCCACCCGATCCGCACCGACACCCGCTAGGCGGGCTTGACGGCGCGCAGCTGCGCGGCCAGCGCGGTGAAGCCGGGCGGCTCCCAGGTCCACGTCTGCAGGTCGGCGAAGCCCGCGGCGGCGGCCTCGTCGGCCAGCACGTGCCTGCTCACGGGCAGCCACTTCTCGTGCGCGGACAGCAGCAGCCGTCCGCCGGGCCGCAGCACCCGGAACAGCTCGGCGAACCCCGCGGCGCGGTCGTCCCAGAGCATCACGTTGTTCACGGTCAGCACGACGTCGACGGACTCGCCGGGCTCACCGGTGTGCGCGGCCGACCCCTCCCGCAGCTCGGCGTGGTCGCCGCAGCGCTCGTGGCAGAGCGCGAGCATCTCGGGGGAGGGGTCGACACCGACGACGCGCCCGGCCAGCCGCGACGCGGCCTCCAGGCCGACGCCGGGGCCCGGCCCGACGACCAGGACGGTCTCGTCCGGCTCGAGCTTGGCCAGGTCGACGACGCGGTGTTCGGTGGCGGCGTTCCCCCTGGCCATCAGCAGGCCGCCGAGGCGGCCGAGCACGCCGGAGGGGTGACCGAACGTCCGGTCGAGGACGCGGGCGAAGCCGCTGGTCTCCGGCTGGGGAGGGGGTGCCGGCTGGTGCGAAGTGCTCATACTTCGAGGGCACCACGGATCACAAAAGCCCGCATCGGGGATGACCCCCACCCGCACCCGGAGGGCCATGGGACCATAGAGGTGGCCATCCCCGACTTTCCGAGGACTCATTCGAGTGACAGCGCTCAACAAGTTCGCCGACACGACCTTCACGCCTCCGGAGCTCATCCGGAACTTCTGCATCATCGCGCACATCGACCACGGCAAGTCCACCCTGGCCGACCGCATGCTGCAGCTCACCGGCGTCGTGGAAGAGCGGGCCATGCGCGCGCAGTACCTCGACCGGATGGACATCGAGCGGGAGCGCGGGATCACGATCAAGGCCCAGAACGTCCGGCTCCCGTGGCAGGTCGACGGGCAGGACCACGTCCTGCACATGATCGACACCCCCGGCCACGTCGACTTCACCTACGAGGTGTCCCGGGCGCTGGAGGCGTGCGAAGGCGCCGTCCTGCTGGTCGACGCCGCGCAGGGGATCGAGGCCCAGACGCTGGCCAACCTCTACCTCGCCCTGGAGAACAACCTCCAGATCATCCCGGTGCTCAACAAGATCGACCTGCCCTCGGCCGACCCCGACAAGTACGCGGGTGAGCTGGCCCACATCATCGGCTGCGAGCCCGACGACGTCCTGCGGGTCTCGGCCAAGACCGGCATGGGCGTCGGCACGCTGCTCGACGAGGTCGTCAAGCAGGTCCCGGCGCCGCAGGGCGACGCCGACGCGCCCGCCCGCGCGATGATCTTCGACTCGGTGTACGACACCTACCGCGGCGTCGTCACCTACATCCGGGTCGTCGACGGCAAGATCACGCCGCGCGAGAAGATCAAGATGATGTCGACCGGCGCGACGCACGAGCTGCTCGAGGTCGGGATCATCTCGCCGGAGCCCAAGCCCAGCAAGGGGCTCGGCGTCGGCGAGGTGGGCTACCTGATCACCGGCGTGAAGGACGTCCGCCAGTCCAAGGTCGGCGACACCGTGACGTCCGAACGCCACGGCGCCAAGGAGGCGCTGGCCGGCTACCGCGAGCCGAAGCCGATGGTCTACTCCGGACTGTATCCGGTGGACGGCTCCGACTACCCGGAGCTGCGCGAGGCGCTCGACAAGCTTCAGCTGAACGACGCCGCGCTCGACTACGAGCCGGAGACGTCGGTGGCGCTGGGCTTCGGCTTCCGCTGCGGCTTCCTCGGCCTGCTGCACCTGGAGATCACGCGCGACCGGCTCGAGCGCGAGTTCGGCCTCGACCTGATTTCGACGGCACCGAACGTGGTTTACCGCGTGGTGCTGGAGGATCGCAGCGAGGTGGTCGTGACCAACCCGTCGGACTGGCCGAGCGGGCTGAAGATCTCCGAGGTGCACGAGCCGGTTTCGAAGGTCAGCATCCTCGCGCCGTCGGAGTTCGTCGGCACGATCATGGAGCTGTGCCAGACCAAGCGCGGGACGCTGCTCGGCATGGACTACCTGTCCGAGGACCGGGTCGAGCTGCGGTACAACCTGCCGCTGGCGGAAATCATCTTCGACTTCTTCGACACGCTGAAGTCGCGTACGCGCGGCTATGCGTCGCTCGACTACGAAGAGGCCGGCGAGCAGGTCGCCGAGCTGGTGAAGGTCGACATCCTGCTGCAGGGCGAAACCGTCGACGCGTTTTCCGCGATCGTGCACAAGGACGCGGCCTACGGTTACGGCAACCGAATGGCGACGCGGCTGCGCGAGCTCATTCCGCGCCAGCAGTTCGAGGTGCCGATCCAGGCGGCCATCGGCTCCCGGATCATCGCCCGCGAAACGATTCGCGCGATCCGCAAGGACGTCCTGGCCAAGTGTTACGGCGGTGACATCTCGCGGAAGCGCAAGCTGCTGGAGAAGCAGAAGGAAGGCAAGAAGCGGATGAAGACCGTGGGCCGGGTCGAGGTCCCGCAGGAGGCCTTCGTCGCCGCTCTGTCCACTGAGGACTCGGGTAAGGGCAAGAAGTAACTGTTCTCCTGATGTGACAGTGGCGCCCATATTCGCTCCGCCGAGTGAATATGGGCGCCGAACCCGTGTTCGACGCGGTTTCTGTCGGTGCTGTCTGGTGTGCTCTGGTGCGAAGAGCGAAAGGAGAGCACCATGACGGTCATGGCGGACTTCGAGCATCCCACCGGTTCGGGCCCCTTGAAGGTGCGCGACCTCGAGGGGATCCCGGATGACGGCCGACGCTACGAGCTCATCGACGGGGTGCTCATCGTGAGCCCCGCGCCGGGAAGAAGACATCAGAAGATCGTGGTGCGACTCTCGAGAGTCCTCGAGGACGCGTGCCCGCCCGAGTACGACGTACTGATCGCACCGTTCGCGGTGCACTCGGGCGACGATACGGAGCTGCAGCCGGATGTCCTGGTCGGCCGGGACGAGGACTTCACCGAGAAGGACCTCCCGGCACCGCCGGTGCTGGCCGTCGAAGTGTTGTCGCCCAGCACGGCGATCTACGACCTGAACCTCAAGAAAGCTGTCTACGAGCGGCTCCGGACCGAGAGTTATTGGGTGATCGATCCGGCGGGCCCTGAGCTGACCGTGTTCGAGCTGGACGAGGACGGCCACTACCAGCAGGTGGCCAAGGCGGCGGCCGACGAGGCGGTCGAGCTCGAGCGGCCGTTCGCGGTGCGGATCGTGCCGCGGGAGCTGCTGGGCCGGCTCGCCTGAGGCCGGCTGGCCGCGCACGAGGACAGGCCGGCCGCTCTGGCCGGACCCGGCCGGGAGGCGCCGGCCATGCCGGCGAAGCTGCCCGGCGGGCCGCGGTCCGCGCTGCCGGGCGTGTTGGTGGATCGCAGCGCCGGAGGACGGGGTCATCGACTCGTCCTTGTGGTCCAGCGGCCCTGCTTCGCCGCCGGCGGAGTGAGCGCGCAGTCCGTTTGCCGCGCCGTCGAATGCGGCGCAGCTGCGGAGCCCGTCAGTGGTGGCGGATGCGTGGTGCGCCGCGGAGCTGGGAGTGCAGCCGGCGGTGTCGCAGCTCCTTCCGGAGCCGCTCGATCACGGCCGTGAACAGCGCCGGGTCCAGGATCGCCGTCTGCTCGAACTGGCGCCTTCCCGCCGGGGCCGGGTGCAGCTTGCCGCGCGGGGCGTAGCACTGCACCGAGCTCTCCACCCCTTCACCGGTGACCAGGTCCAGCCAGATGGCGTCGCGCAGGTGGCCGTCGCCGAAGCGGGCTGAGCGGCGCACCGTGACGTCGGCGATCTGGGCCCACGGGACCACCCGGGTGCTGAGGGTGCCCGCGGGCAGGCGGATGCCCTCCTCGCCGAGGGTGAGGTCGCGGAGGCCGTCGAGGCCGCGCTTGAGCATGCGAGCGCGGGAGACGCGGAACACGACCACCGCGACGAGCACGGTGGCCGCATAGGCGCCGCCGATCAGCCAGGGGGACAGGCCGCGCACCAATCCCCCGGCGAGCGCCGCGCCGAAACCGGCGTCGGCGACCGCGAGCACGCCGATCAGGACCTTGACCGGCGTGGTGACACGGGACGGGGACTCGGGCAACGGGACGACTCCTGGGGCCGGGCGGGTCAGGGGTTGCCGATTATCCGGTCTGCCCGCACGAACACCGCAACCCGGCGTTCCGCGGCCATCACGCGGTCGTACTCGTCCCAGTCGTCGTGCGTGCCGGTGGCGGCGATGAAGACGTCGCGCAGCAGTTTCGGCAGGCCCGCGGCGTCGAAGGCGGGGTCGGGGTCGTCCGGCCCGATGAGGTGGGTGGCGCCGGTGACGGAGACCCAGTTCCAGCCCCGGCGGAAGGTCAGCGTGGCGTGCCCGGCCCGGCGCAGCAGCAGAAGCTTGTGCGCCTGCCCGACGGCAACGTAGGCGACGCCCGGGGTGCCGGTCACCGGGTCGTCGAAGACGCCCGCGTTGACCACGGAGGAGTGCACCGTGCCGTCGGCGCGCGTCGTGGCGACGGTGGCGAGGCCGTGCTCCTGCAGCGACAGCGTCCGAACCTGCTCGAGATCAACGCTCATGCCTCAACTTAACCTGCCCGCCCGGCGCGATGTTCCGGTTTCACCGGGTGAAGTGCGGTGCTAACCGTCCGCACAGCCCGGCGGATCGCCGTGCGGAGCGCCGGGCCAGTCGACGTGAACCCCGGCGACCGCCCGGCGACGAAGGTGCGCCCGGGCGCCCACCCACACCGCCCGCGCGACGGCCGGCGCCTCGTCTCGGTGAGCTCGTTCAGCCCCGCGACGTGCCGCCGGGGCTCGACGAAGAGATAGCCGAGGAAGGTGCCGGCTGATGGGTCACGACGAGGAGGTCGTCAGCCCAGGCCACGGTGCGGAGCCCGCGAGTCAGGGAGCCGCTGGTGAGGATCTGGAACTGCCCGTCTCGGTCTGCGGACGACCGCCGGGCCCGTCTCCGCGAGACGGGCTCGGCGATGCTCAACAGGCGCCGTTGTCGGTCCACACTCCCCACTGGCCCGTTGTTCCCGGCTCCTCACCCTGCGTCCACCACTTCGCCGTCCACTTGTGGCCGTTGTGGGACACCACGTTCCCGCCCGTGTACACCTGCGACGCCGTCCAGGCCGCGTCCGTGCACGTGCCCGGGTTGGTCGTGCCGCCCGTGTCCCACGTGACCTGGGATGACCGGTAGAAGTTGATGCCCTGCGCCACCCAGCGGGGCGCCTGGGCGCCCAAGCGGGTGCGGAACGCCGTCCAGTCGTGCGTCGACCACGGGGACCAGCCCAGCTCCGCGTGCGCCGCCAGCCGAGGGAATGCCAGGTAGTCGATGTCCGACGGCGTCACCACCGTTTCCGCCCACAGCGGGGACTCCACGCCGCGGACCGCGGACTCGCCCACGCCCGACAGGTACGCTCCCGGGTTCCAGCCGTACGCGTCCTGGACCTCGATGTACCCCGCCCACGACAGGCCGATCGGGGACGAGCTGTTGTACTTCATGTCCAGGTACGCCTTGTTCGCCGGTGACAGGATCACCTTGCTGCCCCGGGAAACCGCCGCCGAGACGCCCGCGTCCGACGTGGTGGTTCCCCAGAACTGCGGGGAAGCCGACGCCGGCAGTGTTGCCTTCGCGATGTCGTGCCAGCCGACCACCGACTTGCCCGTTGCCGCGACCAGGGGCAGCACCTTGTTCACGAACGTCAGGTAGTCCGAGGCCGACGTCGAAGACGCTTCGTCGCCGCCGATGTGGAGGTACGGGCCCGGGGTCAGCGCCGCCAGTTCGCGCAGGACGTCCGCGATGAACGTGTACGTGATGTCCTTCGAGATGCACAGCGAGCTGTAGCCGACCGCCGTGTCCGTCCGCAGGGCCGGTGCCACCCCGTTGCAGTTCAGCTCCGCGTACGACGCCAGCGCCGCGTTCACGTGCCCGGGCATGTCGATCTCCGGGATGACCGTGATGTGCCGCGACGCCGCGTAGCTCACGATGTCCGTGTACTGCGCCTTCGTGTAGTAGCCGCCCGCACCGCCGCCGACCTGGGTGCTGCCGCCGTACGTCGTCAGACGCGGCCAGCTGTCGATCTGGATGCGCCAGCCCTGGTCGTCGGCCAGGTGCAGGTGGAGGTTGTTGATCTTGTACTGGGCCAGCTGGTCGATGTACCGCTTGACCGTCGACACCGGGTGGAAGTGCCGCGCGACGTCGAGCATCGCGCCGCGGTAGCCGAAGCGCGGGTAGTCCACGACCGTCGCGCCCGGGACGGTCCACGGTCCTTGCTGCACCGACGCGCTTTCGACGCGGCCCGGCAGCAGCTGCCGCAACGTCTGGACGCCCGCGAAGAGCCCGTCGGCCGTCGTGGCCCGCACAGTGACCGACGACGCCGTCGACACCAGCTGGTACCCCTGCGCTCCGACGGACGCGGGCGCGCCGGAGAGCAGGAGGGCGATGCTGTCCGCGGGCACGGACGCGGGCGCGTCGGACACCGGCAGCGCGTAGCCCGTCGACGGGCGCAGCACCCCGGCAAGGTAGTCACCGACCTGCTTGGCCGGCGCCGACCCGGCCTCGGTGACGATCTTCGTCGTCGAGACCAGCGGGAACGTCACTCCCGCCGCCGGGGTCACCGACACCGGCACCGGGACGATCGACTGCAACGCGGGGGTGGCCGCCGCGGCCGGGGTCAGCTGGGCGGCGGTCGTGCTGGCGCCGATCAGGGCCAGCACGGCGAGTGCGCGGCCGAGCCGTCGCGTGCGGGTTGGCTTCACCGGGGACCTCCTGGCGGGAAGGGCGCGACCTCGCCGTCACGCCTGCCGGGATCGTCGCATTTCTGCCGGTCGTGGTCTAGACCAGTTCGGGTGGTTGTCAATCCGGCCAAAAGCAGGCCGACCCTCGAGCGGCCGGTGACTGTGGCCACGAAACCATTCGGCCGTGACTGTGGTCGGATTGGCAACGAACGGCACAGTAAGCTCGCCCGGTGACGCGGTACTTCGTGGCGGGTTCGCCGTTCGCGCTGCTCTCGAGCGCCGAGACGGCCGCGTGGTACGCGTACATGAAGGTGCACCTCCGCCTGGAGTACGAGCTGAACCGGCAGCTGCGCGCCGACAGCGGGATCTCGCTCGCCGACTACCACGTGCTGGTCGCGCTGACCAGCGCGGCGGACGGCCGGATGCGGGTCACCGACCTCGCGGTCCGCCTCGGCTGGGAGCGCAGCCGGCTCTCGCACCACCTGAAGCGCATGCGTGAACGCGGTCTGGTCGCGACCGGCGTCAGCCCCGAAGACCGCCGGGCCACCGACGTGACGCTGTCCGAGGACGGCTGGGCGGCGCTGCGCCGGGCGGCGCCGGACCACGTCGAGTTCGTGCGCACGGCGTTCCTGGACGCGCTCGGGCCGGACGGCCTGCCGCAGCTGGCGGGCCTGCTCGAACGCGTTTACGACTCGCTCGTCGAGCACGGCAGCCTGCCGCGGCCGGACGACCACCCCTGACGGTTACGTGACATGTCACGTAACATGGCGCCGAGCCTAGGAGGGTGCGAGATGGCGACGGTGGCCGAACTGATGCGGGCGAACCTGCTCGAGGTCTTCAACGAGCGTGACGACGAGCGGCGGGCGAAGGCAATCGCGGCGACGTATGCGGCCGATGTCACCTTCGCCGATCCCGAGGGGATGGCGACCGGGCACGAGGAGCTGAACGCCAAGGCGAAGGGGCTGCTGGAGCAGTCCCCGGGGTTCGTGTTCGCGCCGGCCGGCCCGGTGCTGGTGAACCACGACCTGGGCCACCTCGCCTGGGAGCTCGGCCCGGAAGGCGCGCCGCCGGTCGTGCGGGGGATCGACGTCGCCCTCGTCGAGGACGGGCTCATCACCAAGCTCTACACGATGTTGTTGCCCGCCTGAGTACTACGCTCGGTGGCATGTTCGACGAGCTGACGTTCCCGGTCATCGCCGCGCCCATGGCGGGCGGGCCGACCACGCCCGAACTGGTCGCCGCGGTCACCGAAGCCGGCGGCTTCGGCTTCCTCTCGGCGGGCATGCTCACCCCCGCGGCGCTCGCCGCGCAGATCGACCGCACCCGCGAGCTCACCGGCCGCGCGTTCGGCGTCAACCTCTTCGTCCCGCAGCCGGACACCGGCGCCGACCTCAGCGCCCACCGCGAGCGGCTCGAGGTCTTCGCCCGCGAGTACGACGTCGAGCTCGGCGAGCCGAAGTGGGACGACGACGCGTACGCGGCGAAGCTGGACGTCGTGCTCGAGAAGCGGATCCCGGTGGTGTCGTTCACCTTCGGGCCGCCGAGCCCGTCCGACGTCGTGCGGCTCAAGGAGGCCGGCAGCACGGTCGTCGTCACCGTGACGACGCCGGAAGCCGCGCGCCGGGCGGCGGACCTCGGCGCCGACGCGCTGGTCCTCCAGGGGTTCGAGGCCGGCGGGCACCGGAGCCTGTTCACCGACGACGCGCACCTGCCCGGCGGTGGCCCGGAGTACGGCGTGCTCGCGCTGTTGCGGCTCGTCTCCGGGCAGACCGACCTGCCGCTGGTCGCCGCCGGTGGCCTGGTCCACGGCGCGGACGTCGCCGCCGTGCTCGCCGCCGGGGCCGTGGCCGCCCAGCTGGGCACGGTCTTCCTGCGCGCGGACGAAGCCGGCACCTCCGAGGCCCACCGCAAGGCGCTGGCGCTCGCCGAACGCGAGACGGTCTTCACACGGGCCTTCAGCGGACGTCCGGCGCGCGGGCTGGTCAACAGGTTCATGGACGCGCTGTCCGAAGGCGCGCCCGCCGCGTACCCGCAGCTGAACAACCTGGCCGGGCCGGTGCGCAAGGCGTCGGCGAAGGCGGGTGACTCGGAAGCGATCTCGCTGTGGGCCGGCCAGACCTACCCGCTCGCCTACGACGCGTCGGCCGCCGTGATCGTCGAACGGCTGAAGGTCGAGGCGCGCGACGCCGCCGCGCGCCTCGACCGGATCCGCTAGGCCTCCGGGCCGGTGCGGTTCAGCACCGAGTGCCGCCGGCTGTAGGCGAAGTAGACGATCATCCCGAGCACGAACCAGACGGCGAACCGCAGCCAGGTTGCCGGCTGAAGGAACGTGATCAGCCAGATCGAGAAAACGACGCCGATCGCGGGCACCACCGGCATGCCCGGCGTCTTGAACGTCCGCGACAGATCGGGACGCTTGTAGCGCAGCACGATCACCGCGACGCAGACGACGACGAACGCGAGCAGGATGCCGATGTTCGTCAGCTCGGCCGCCTCGCCGATCGGCAGCACGCCGGCGATGACCGCGGACGCGCCGCCGAGGAGCCAGGTCATCCGGCTCGGCACCTGGCGCTTCGGGCTCGTCTTGCCGAACCACGGCGGGAGCAGGCCGTCGCGGCTCATCGAGTAGCCGACGCGGGTGGCGCCCATCATGAACGTGAACAGCACAGTGAGAATGCCGACGATCGCGCCGATCGCGATCACGGTCGCGAGCCCGTCGAGGCCGACCGACTTGAACGCTGTCGAGAAGCCGCTCTTCGGGTCGATCTCGGTGTACTTCTGCATGCCGGTCAGCACCAGGCAGGCCAGCACGTACAGCACCATGGAAATGCCGAGCGAGTAGAGGATCGCCTTCGGCATGTGCCGTTGCGCGTCCTTGGACTCCTCCGCGGCGGTGGACATGGCGTCGTAGCCGAAGACGGCGAAGAAGACCGTCGCCGCTCCGGTCACCGCGCCGCCGAAGCCGGCCGGGGCGAACGGCGTGTAGTTGCCGGTCTTGACGTAGAAGAAGCCGACCAGGATGACCACCAGCACGATCAGGACCTTGATCCCGACCATCGCCGTCTCGAACCGGGCGGCGCTGCGGATGCCGCGGTTGAGCAGGTACGCGATCAACAGGCACAGCAGCATCGCGAAGAGGTCGACCTTGTGCCCGGGCCCGGTGCCGGGCGCGCCCAGCATCCACGCGGGCAGGTCGAGCCCGAGCTGGCCGAGCAGGAAGCTGAAGTAGCCGGAAATGCCGATCGCCACCACCGCCACGATCGCGGTGTACTCCAGCAGCAGGTCCCAGCCGATGAACCAGCCGACGACCTCGCCGAGCACCGCGTAGCCGTAGGTGTAGGCCGAACCGGCCTTCGGGATCATGCCCGCGAACTCGGCGTAGGAGAACGCGGCGGCGGCGCTGGCGACGCCGGCGATGAGGAACGAGATCAGCACAGCCGGGCCGACGCCGGCGATGCCCGCCGAGTCGTCGCCGTGCGCGACGCTGCCGGCCAGGGCGAAGATCCCGGCGCCGATGATGCCGCCGATGCCGATGGCGGTCAGCTGCCACAGTCCCAGGGTGCGTTTCAGGCCGCCGGCTTCGCTGGTGTCCTGGATCTGGTCGATCGGCTTGCGCCGGAAGATGCCGGAGCTGGAGCCCAGGCTTGGAGCGGACATCTTCGTCTCCCGAACGTCGGTGGACGAGCCCGGATCACGGACCCAACGGGGGAACCTACCGCCAACTCCGCGTGAAGACAGTGTGAGCCGCTCAGCCCGCCGCGGTGTCTTCGCTCACGGCTTCCGGCGCCGCCGCGACGGCGCGCTTGGCCTGGGTGGTCCGGACCGCGCTCGCGGCGAAGTAGGTGAGCAGCTCGGAGACCTCCACCGGGTCGTCCAGCTGCGGGCAATGCCCCCAGTCCTCGCGCACCAGCAGCCGGCTGTGCGGCACCAGCGTGTGCAGCTGGCGCCCGGACGCGGCGGTGACGAGCTTGTCCTTGCCGCACGCGACGACCAGCAGCGGCACCTTCACCGAGTCGAGGCGGTAGGCGTCGGCGAGCTCCGCGACGAGCTGCCGGGCCTGCTCCAGGCGGCTCTTCGTCGCGCGGTAGTCCGGGAACAGCGCGGTGAAGCGCTGGACCTGCGTCGCGTCGGCCGCGCCCGAGTTCGCGTACAGCAGCCGCGGGACGACCTGCTCGGCGACCTTGCGCACGAGGAAGCCCGGCACCGGGACCGGCAGCGCCGAGTACAGCCGCAGCGGCAGCGGGTACCGCGCGACCGTGCGGATCAGCCACGAGTCGACGAACCCCGGCGCGGCGATCGACACGACCCCGGAGATCGGCAGCCGGCTGTTCTGCGCCGCGCGCAGGCTCATGGTGCCGCCGAGGGAGTTGCCGGCGAGCACGACCGAGCCGAGCACGGCCTGTTCGCGGACGACGGCGGTGGTGAACGCGTCGAGCTGGGGCAGCATCGGGCCGGGCCGCAGCGGCTGGGCGTCCCCGAAGCCGGGGAGGTCGACGGCGATCGCCGGGACGCCGGCGGCCGCGAGCTGCTCGAGGGCGGGGCGCCAGGTGTCGGCGCTGTCGCAGTAGCCGTGCAGAAGCACGAGCCGCGGGGCGCTGGGCCGCACGTGCGGCGTGGCTGCCCGCCGCCGCAGTGAGCGGCGGGGGAGCTCCGGGTCCGGTGCGAGGTCACCGACCTCGAGCACACGGGTGCGGACGCCGGCGTAGCGCCGGAAGGAAACCCGGATCGGGTCCGGGTCGCTGCTGGGCCGGCCGCCCGGTACCGCCGGAGCGGGCCGCTTCGTTGCGGTCATGACTACAGATTAGCTTGCCACCATTGGGTTTTGGTGGAATTTCGGTGCTAACGACCAGATCTCGGTTCGAGTACGTTGACAATTCACGAGATGGGCGGTATAAGTGGTGACCTGGGCGGGCTCCGGTCGGATCCGCCCAGGTCACCGCCCTAACGGGTGAAAACGATCTTGCCCGCGGTGTCCCCGTCGAGCATCGCCTGGAAGCCCTTGGCCGCTTCCGCGAACGGCAGTTCCGCGCCGATCTGCGGCCGCACGCCGGTCAGGTCGAGGTAGGCCAGGAGGTCCGCGAGCTCGTCACGGGTGCCCATGGTCGACCCGGCGATCCGCAGCTGGAGGAAGAACACCCGCTGGAGCTCGGCGTTCGCGTCGGGGCCGCTGGTCGAGCCGGAGACGACGATGATGCCGCCCGGCTTGAGCGACTTCACCGAGTGTGACCAGGTGGCCTTGCCGACCGTCTCGAACACGGCGTCGACGCGCTCGGGCAGCCGTGCCCCCGATTCGAACGTCTGGTGCGCGCCGAGGCCGGCCGCGAGCGCGCGCTTCTCCTCGGTGCGGCCGGTCACCCAGACCCGGAACCCGGCCTCGCGGCCGAGCTGCACCAGCGCCGTCGAGACCCCGCCGGAGGCGCCCTGCACGAGCATCGTCTGCCCCGGCCGCAGCCCGGACTTCACGAACAGCATCCGGTACGCCGTCAGCCACGCCGTGCCCATGGTCGCGGCCTCGGCGAAGCTCAGCCCGGCCGGCTTCGGGACGACGTTGCGCGCGGGCACGACGACCTGGTCGGCGAAGGTGCCCTGGTGCTTCTCGGTGAGCAGCGTGCGCTTCGGGTCGAGGGTGTCGTCACCCTGCCAGCCCGGCGCGTTGATCACGGAGTGGACGACGACCTCCGAGCCGTCGTCGAGGGTGCCGGCGCCGTCGCAGCCGAGGACCATCGGGAACTGGTCCGGCTTGATCCCGACGCCGCGCAGGGTCCACAGGTCGTGCATGTTGAGGCTGGCCGCCTTGACGTGCACCCGGACCCAGCCGTCCGGCACGTCGGGTTCGGGTCGCTCGCCGACGACGAGCGAGTCCAAGGGGCTTTCGGCGTTGGGTTCTTGCGCGTACACGGCGAACATGTCTGGCAACGTACCGCCCCTACGGCGCGGGGGCAGCAGACCGCGCGTAGGCTCACACCGTGTTCAACGGGCTTGCCGACTGGTGGGACGGGGTCGAGCTGTGGCTCGCCCAGGCGTGGTTCCCGGTCCAGTTCGTGCTGGTCATGGTGGTCGTCGTGCCGCTGTGCCTGGCCGCCGCCTGGATCCTCGACAAGCTCGTCGGGCTCTTCGCCCGCCGGCTCACCCCGGGCCGTGACGACGACCGCTCCGACACCTCGTCCTAGGCTGGCGCACCATGTTCAACCGAAGGCGGATCACCGCCGCGCTGATCGGGCTCCTCGTGCTGGTGTTGGGGGGCTGGCTGGTCAAGGACGCCGTCGGCGGCGACAAGCCGGCAACCCCCTCGCCGGGCCCCGGCACGTCGGCGAGCGCGCCCGCCCAGGGAGGCGCGGCCCTGCCCGGCGCCGACTCCGGGCTGCCGCTCAAGCCGTTGTCGACACTGCCCTCGCAGGCCGGCGACACCTGGAAGCTGATCCAAAAGGGCGGCCCCTACCCGTATCCGCGCAACGACGACGTCGTCTTCGAGAACCGGGAGAAGCGCTTGCCCCGCAAGCAGTCCGGTTACTACCACGAGTACACCGTGAAGACCCCCGGCAGCGCCGACCGCGGCGCGCGGCGGCTGATCACCGGTCAGGCGCACGAGCTGTTCTACACCGGCGACCACTACGCGTCGTTCGTCGTCGTGGACCCGGCCCGATGAGCGCCGGGGAGCAGGCGAAGGCCGCCGCGGAAGAAGCCTTCGCCCGGGGCGCGTACCCGCACCTGGTGAACTCGCGGGCAACCGTCGACAAGGCGAGCACGCTGACCGCGTTCGCCGAAGCACTGTCCTTTCCGGACTACTTCGGGCACAACCTGGACGCGCTCTACGACTGCCTGACCGACCTTTCGTGGCTGCCGCAGGGGGAGCACGTGCTGATCTGGCCGGGCTCGGACGCGCTGCGCAAGGCCGAACCCAAGACGTACCTGGCGATCCGCAGCGTGCTTTCCGATGCGCAGCGGGGGGGGGGGGGGGGGGGGGGGGGGGGGGGGGTTGGGGGGGGTGGGGGGAGGGGGGGGGGGGGGGGGGGCGTTTTGTCCCCGCCCTGCCAGAGGGAGGGGCGACCACTGGACGCCCAGGCAGCGCGCAACAGCCACTTCCCTGCGCCGGTGGTGGGTTC
>NZ_JBVJNO010000027.1:0-62377 GCF_055583645.1 Amycolatopsis sp. NPDC104587 | reverse complement strand
CCCCCCCCCCCCTCCCCCCCCCCCCCCCCCCCCCCCCCCCCCCCCCCCCCCCCCCCCCCCCCCCCCCCCCCCCCCCCCCCCCCCCCCCCCCCCCCCCCCCCCCCCCCCCCCCCCCCCCCCCCCCCCCCCCCCCCCCCCCCCGGCTCCGGGAACTCGTCCGCGATCAGCGCTTTACACGCCTTCACGACGTCGTCGGCCGACCAGATCGACCCGGCGTTGCAGTACCCTCAGCCCTCGGCCGCGCAGAAGCGGTCGGCCGGCGGGCGCTTCCCCGTCACCAGGAACTCCGTCACCGCGCTGTTCCCGCACTTGTTGGCCGCGAACAGGTACGCGCCGTGCCCGCCCTGGTCGATCGTCACCATCCGGGCGCGGTCGCCGAACGCCTGGCGCAGCTTGCGGGCGTTGACCAGCGGGGTGCCCGGGTCACGCTCGTTCTGCACCAGCAGCACGTTCGACGGCCCGCGGTCGGTGATCCGCACCTTCGGCTCCGCCGGCGCGGACGGCCAGTACGCGCACGCCGCGATGTTCGCCGACGCCGCGCCGATCAACGGGTAGCGGATCCGGTCGACCGCGACGTCCGCCTGGTAGCCCGCCACCGAGCGGGGCCAGCTCGAATCCCCGCACAGCACATAAAACCGGGCCGCCAGGATGTTGTCCGTCTTCGGGGGCTCGGCCGTCAGCTTCGGCTCTTCGCCCTTGTCCAGCGACTTCCACGCCGCCAGCAGCTCCCGGAACTGCCCGTCGGAGTACAGGTCGCTGAAGGTGATGCCGCGGAACACCGAACCGTCGATGCCCGCCACCGGCGCCTTGTCCAGCCGCGCCGCGAGCTCGTGGTACTTCGCCGTCACCTGTGCCGGGGTGAGGCCCAGGCCGGGCGCGGCGAACTTCGCGAAGTCCGGGAACCGGTCCTCCATGCCCCGGCCGAACGCGCGCATCGCGGTGATGTCGTAGCCGCCCGGGCCGAGGTTGCTGTCCAGCACGAACCGGTCGCTGCGCCGCGGGAACATCGTCGTGTACACCGAACCCAGGTACGTCCCGTACGACGCGCCCAGAAAGGACACTGTGGACTCGCCGAGCGCTTCGCGGATGCGGTCCATGTCCCGCGCCGTGTTCGCGGTGGTGACGTACGGCAGCATCCAGCCGGACTTCGACGTCGCGCACTGCTTCGCTTCGGCCTTCGCGACCTCGGCCTGCTCGAGCACGTCCGCCGGGCCGTTCGCGTACGGCAGGTTGCCGCGCGCGATCTGCGCCGGGGTCAGGTTGCAGGTCACCGGGGTGCTGTGCCCGACCCCGCGCGGGTCGAACCCGATGATGTCGTAGGAGTTCCGCACGCTCTGCGGCAGCGGCGAGGGCAGCTGCGGGATCGTCAGCACGCCCGGGTAGTCCAGGCCCTCCCCGCCGGGGCCGCCCGGGTTGGTCAGCAGCACCCCGCGCCGCTTCTCCGGGTTCGGGCTCGCCAGGCGCGACACCGCCAGGTCGATCTTGCGGCCCTCCGGGTTCCGGTAGTCCAGCGGCACCTGCAGCGTGGCGCACTGCAGGCCCGGGAACGGGGCGACGTCCGCCGGGCACGCACCCCACTTCAGCCCCGTGGCGGCGGCCGCACCCGGCACCACCGCCGTGGTCAGCGCGGTCGCGGTGAGCACGGTCACCAGCAACACTTTTCGCATCGGTTTCCCCTCGATCTTCGGCACGCCGGCGGTCACCGGCGCGGTTCCCAGCGGAACAGGCGGGAGGCCAGGGTGATCGCGACGACGACCCAGGCCAAGGTGGGCGCGAGCAGGACCAGCGAGTCGCTCCAGGCGACCCCGCCGTTCCACGCGTTGAGGACGAGCTCGGTCGCCGAGCCGCCGGGCAGCAGGCGCTTGAGCAGGGTCAGCTCGCTCGTGCCGGTGGCGCCGACCCAGCCGGCCACCGCGATGACCCCGACGCTGAGCGGCAGCGTGGTGACCTGCGCGTGCTCGGGCGAGTTCGTCAGGCCGGCCGTGGCCAGCCCTAGCGCGAGCATCATGACCACCGTCACGACGACTGCCACGACCAGCAGGAGCGGGTTGTCCGGCCGCTTGGTGACCCCGGCCAGCACCCCCAGGATCACGGCGATCTGCACCAGCGTGATCGCGGTGATCGGCGCCAGCAGCCCGGCGAGGATGCCGGTGTCGCCGGCCGCGGTGGAGCGCAGGCGCTTGAGGAAGAGGTTCTGCCGCCGGGAGGCCAGCGTGGTCACCGTCGTGGTGTAGAGGCCGATGCCGAGCACGAAGAACAGCGCCAGCGAGGCGATGTACCCGAGGCTGCCGATTTTCTCGAACAGCTCGTGCTGGTAGATGAGGAACGCGCTGAAGGCGAGCGGCAGCAGCAGGGCGGTGACCAGCACGAGCCGGTTCCGGAAGATCTGGATCAGCTCGCCGCGAGCGATCGGAAGCATGGGAGGGGTCCCTTTCTCAGGAGTGGCCGATGGCGCGGAAGACGTCGTCGAGGCGGGTCGGGCCGGCTTCGAGCCCGCGCAGCTCCAGCGCGTTGTCCCGCGCCCAGCCGAGCAGCGTGTGGAGGTCCTTCTGCAGCGCGAAGGTCTCGATGAGGAACCGGCCGTCCTCGCCGCGCGTGGCCTGCAGCGGCGGTGCCGGAGCATGGGCCGGGAGTCCGAAGTGGATGTTCGAAGGCAGGGTCCGCGTCAGCTCGGCGACGGTGCCCTCGCGGTGGAAGGCGCCCTGGTGCATCAGGCCGATGCGGTCGGCGCGCTGCTGCGCCTCTTCGAGGTAGTGGGTGGTGAGCACGATCGTCGAGCCCGCTTCGCGCAGCCGGTCGACGGCGTCCCAGAGGGCGTCGCGGGACTGGATGTCCAGGCCGGTGGTGGGCTCGTCGAGGAAGATCAGCTCCGGCGTCCCGTACACGGCGGTGGCGAAGTCCAGCCGCCGCTTCTCGCCGCCGGAAAGCTGGGACACCTTCGTGCCGGCCTTGCGGGTGAGGTCGACGATGCCGAGGACCCGCCCGACGTCGTCGGTCCGCTCGGTGAGCCGCCCGATCAGCGCGACGGACTCCCGCACGGTCAGGTCCGGGGAGAAGCCGCTCTCCTGCAGCATGATCCCCATCCGCGGCCGGACAGCAGCCCGGTCGCGCGGGCTCTTCCCGAAGACCCGCACCGTGCCCGAGGTCGGCGCGCGGTGGCCTTCGACGGTCTCCAGGGTCGAGGTCTTCCCGGCGCCGTTCGTGCCGAGCAGCGCGTACAGCTCTCCGCGTTCCACCTGGAAGGAGAGGTCTTTGACGGCGTGGAACCCGCCGTAGGTGAGGTTCAGGCGGGCTACGTCGATGACGGGTGTCGTGGACATGCCCCGAATTCCAGCGGTTCGCCCGCCCGTCCGGCAGTGTGGCCACGTCACCCCAAGACATGACGCGGTGTCACTGGTGGCGCCCGCCCAGGCCGTTAGTCTCGGGTCATGGATGTGCCCACGATCGCGCGTCGCACGTCCTGGACCGGGGGTGCGGTCCAGGAGCGGCTGCGCCGGCTGAACCTCGTCACCACGGTGCCGCCGCTGGCGATCGTCGGGGTGCTGATGCTGGTGCTCACCGCCCGCTCCTGGTGGCACGTCCTGCTGCAGGGGGTGGGCTTGGCGGCCGCGCTGGCGACGGCGGAGCGCTGGACCGCGGGCGACTTCATCCGCGTCGCCCGGCCCTGCCTGGCCGTGACGGCGGTGGTCTGGCTCGCCGGCGCGCTGAGCGACGACACGGCGGCGTTCTACGGGCTGTCCATCGTGGGCTCGTTCCTCATCCCGCCGCTCCCCCGCCACCGCGTCGCGTCGCTGGCCGGGCTGGCCGCGCTGGTCGCCGTGTTCGGCGCCGCGAACCCGTTGCTGTACCCGGACAAGACCGGCGGACGGCTGCTGCAGTACGTCGCGATCCCCGCGGCCGCCGTGGTGGTGTCGACCGCGTTCATGTTCGTCAGCCAGCGGTTCTACGACCTGGTCGCGGAGCTGGAGCAGTCGCGTGACCGCGAGGCGGACCTCGCGGTGGTCCGCGAACGCATGCGGTTCGCCAGCGACCTGCACGACATCCAGGGGCACACGCTGCACGTGGTGAAGCTGAAGGTCGCCCTGGCCGAAAAGCTGGTGGACAGCGACCTCGACCGGGTCAGGGAGGAGCTGCGCGAGGTGCACACCCTGGTCGGCGACACGATCGTGCAGACCAAGGAGCTCGCCTACGCCCAGCGGCGGCTCAACCTGTCCGCCGAGCTGGAGAACGCGAAGAACCTCTTCGAAGCCGCGGGCATCCACGTGCGCGTCGACCGCGAGGCCGAAGTGGACGCCCGCGCGGGCGAGCTGCTCGGCCAGGTCCTGCGCGAGACGACGACCAACATCCTGCGCCACGCCC
This sequence comes from Amycolatopsis sp. NPDC104587, assembly GCF_055583645.1. Taxonomy (NCBI): domain Bacteria; kingdom Bacillati; phylum Actinomycetota; class Actinomycetes; order Pseudonocardiales; family Pseudonocardiaceae; genus Amycolatopsis; species Amycolatopsis sp. NPDC104587. Next base: position 58,018 of record NZ_JBVJNO010000027.1, on the reverse strand, counting down.
AGGCGCGGCAGGTGCGGATCACGCTCACCGCGTCCGGGATCACCATCGTCAACGACGGGGTGCCGGAGGCCGGACCGCCCGAGCTCAACGGGCTCGCGACGTTGAAGCAGCGGCTGGCCGGCAACGGCGGTGAGCTGGAGGTGGAGCAGCGGGACGGCCGGTTCGTGACGGCGGCCGCGTTCCCGCGGTGGAGGGAGGCCCGATGACCACGGTGGTGCTGGCCGACGACGAAGTCCTGCTCCGCAAGGCGCTGGCGTCCTTGCTGCCGCTCGAAGGCGAGATCACCGTGGTGGCCGAGGCGGAAGACGGCGCGGCCGCGGTGCGGGCGACGCTGGAGCACCGCCCCGACGTGCTGGTGATCGACCTCGAGATGCCCCGGGTGGAAGGTCTGGGCGCGGTCGCGGAAATCCGCCGTTCCCGGCCGGAGCAGGTGATCCTGATGCTGACCCGGCACGCGCGGCCCGGCGTGCTGCGCAAGGCGCTGAAGCTCGGCGTCCAGGGTTTTGTCAGCAAGTCCGCGGAGCCGGCGCACATCACGTCGGTGATCAAGGCGCTGCACGAGGGCAAGCGCTGGATCGACCCGGACGTCTCGGCGCTGGCCGTCGTCGACGACTGCCCGCTCACCGACCGCGAGATCGACGTCCTGCGGGCGACGCGCGAGGGGTTCTCGGTCGCGGACATCGCGGGCCAGCTGCACCTCGCGGAAGGCACGGTGCGCAACTACCTGTCGAACGCGATGCAGAAGACCCAGACGCGGACGCGCCACGAAGCCGCGCGCTACGCCCGGGAACACGACTGGCTTTGACCCCCACCTGCGACGGATCGGCCCACCTGGAGTGAGCCGATCCGTCATCGCGGCCGAGTGGTCAGCCGCGCAGCAGGGCGAGGATCTGGTTCAGCAGGGTGACCAGGGCCTGCAGGTTGGACAGCGGGCCCGGGTCGAGCAGGCCGGCGATCGCGCACAGCAGGTTGCCGAGCAGGTTGCCGGGGCCGGACTCGGCCGTGATGTTCAGGTGCACCTGGTTGAGGTGGACGACCAGGCCGAGCAGGTCGAGGTCGAGCGGCCCGAGCACCAGGTCGAGGATCTGGCACGACGCCGCCGCGACGCCGACCGGCACGCTGACCGCGCGGGACTCGGTGCCGACCTGCCGGCCCGCGGAGTCCGTCAGCGTCACGTCGGCGACGCCGTTGGCCAGCAGGGTGCTGCCGTCGGCGACGAAGTCCGTGGGGGTGAACGTGCCGGCCGCGGTGCCGGTGCCGCCCGACGCGTCGGTGAACGTGCCGGTCAGCGGGGTGGCCGGCGCCGGAACGGGCGGCGCGGCCGGAGCGGGAGCGGCGAGCGCCGTGCCCGCGCCGGTCAAGAGGGCGACCAGCGCCGTGACGAGCACGGCGATGATCGCCGCGCGGCCGGTGTTCTTGACTCTCATGGTGGGCTCCTTCGACGGAGGAATGGGACGCTCCAGGGATCCACCAAAACGGCGACGAGAAACACGATCGGCGCGAATTAACCGGGTGAGCAATCTCAACTGATCGACATCGGTTCGCGCCGTAACCGATCCGGCGCCGGGTCGTTTGCGGTCGCCGGTTTTGCGAGTCGATTTTCCTTACTGTAGCACGTTTATCGAGATGAGGAGCCTCCGGATCGTCGCAAGAGGACAGTCCACTTCGACCGGATGTGACAGACCAGGAGAAATGTTCCCAGCTCCCGTTGAACCGAATGCACGCCTGCCGTTGCACCCGAATGTCGGCACTGTGATCACCCGGCGTTCCCGCGTCACCGGTTCTCGTCGCGCAGGGAATGGATCATGCTCCGCAGGATCCGCGACGCGCCGGCCCGGTCGGCCTCGGTCAGCCCGGCCAGCATCCTGATCTCGACGGACCGGACCGCGACGGTCGCCTTCTCGAGGCTCCGCCGGCCGCGGGGCGTGAGCCGCGTCGGCAGAACCTTCCCGACGGGCGCCTCCGCGGGCCTGGTCACGTAGCCGTCCCGCTCCAAGGTCTGAAGCAGCACGTTCATCGACTGCCGCGTCACGAACGCGCCGCGGGCGAGCTCGGAGTTCGACAGGCCCGGCCGCTGGGCCAGCAGCTCCAGGCAGGAGTAGTGCGTCACGGTCATCCCGAGCGGCCGCAGCACCGCCTCCATGGCCGCGCGCAGGGCGCTCGACGCCTCCTTCAGCAGGTAGCCCAGTGACGTCTCGAGGTCGACACCGTCTTGACTCATGTCAGCATTCTGACATAGAGTCGTCCGTGTCAGAATACTGACACGAAAAGAAGGAGCAGCGCCCATGCCCGCCACCGGCCCCGACTTCCTCTCGCTCCAAGCGAGTGACCTCGCCGCCTCACAGGCGTTCTACGAGCAGTACCTCGGCCTGGTCCGCTCGCCGGCCGGACCTCCGCACGCCGTCGTCTTCGAGACGAAGCCGATCGCGTTCGCCCTCCGCGACGTCGTTCCCGGCACCGATCTCGCCTCCGTCGCCCAGCCCGGGATCGGCGCCGCGATCTGGCTGCACGCCACGGACGTCCAGGCCATTCACGACGCTCTGGCCGCCGACGGCCACCGGATCGTCTCAGCGCCGATCGACGGCCCCTTCGGCCGGACGTTCACCTTCGCCGACCCCGACGGTTACCACGTCACGCTCCACGACCGCGGCTGACCACCCTGGTCTCGGCGTCGCGAAAGGCCGCCACGTGGGCCGAGGCGCACTGGCCCGGCACGTCGTCCGCCAGCGCGACGCTGCCGGTGATCGTCACCGGCGGCTCCAGCTCGATCGCGCGAACCCGGGCCGACCCGATCTCCCCCACCTGACCGGCGGGCAGCACCGCCCAGCTGTCCGGATCGGAGCCGACCTCGACGACGGTGTCCCGGGGTGTGCCGGCCGGGCGGCCGAGCCGCGGGCGGATCCCGGCGTCGCGCAGCGCGGTGGTGACGGCGTCGTGCAGGGGCGGGTCGAGCTGTCGCGAGGGGATCCGCAGGGCGCTGCCGGCCAGGTCGGCGAGGCCGACGGGGGCACGGTCCGCGGCGGCGTGCCGGGCGGAGACGACGGCGAGCAGCGGCTCGGTCCACGTCGGCAGCACGCTGAGCCCGGGCGCCGAATGCACCCCTCGGGCCAGTGCCAGGTCGAGGTCACCCTCGCGCAGGGCGTCCAGCCGGGCGGCGACGGGGAGGTCGACGAGCACGACGTCGAGGGTCGCCACGGTCCGCCGCAAGGTGTCGATGCCCCGCTCCAGCCGGGAGGTGAGCCCGGGGGCCGTCCCGATCCGCAACGCGCCCGCCGGCAGACCGGCGGCGACCTTGACCCGCTCGGCGGCCGCGAGAGCGTCCCGAGCCGCGGCGAGCACCCGGCGCCCGGCCGCGGTCAGCCGAACCCGCCGCGGCGAGCGGTCGAGCAGCCGGACGCCCAGCTCCCGTTCCAGCCGGGCGATCTGACGGCTGACCGCGGGCTGCGCGATGTGCAGCCGCTCGGCGGCCCGGCCGAAGTGGAGCTCGTCGGCGACCGTCACGAAGTACCGCAGGGTCCGAAGTTCCACCGTTCCTCCCGCGTGGCTTCGACGATGTCATCAGGTTATCGCTGCGCGTCGGTTCCGGATCTGGTTCACCGGACGGCGCCGTGCTGAAGTCGGGGCATGACCATCGGACTGGGCGTGCTGGGCGCGCACCTGCGGGAACACGAAGTCACGCCGGACGGCGCCGTCGAGCTCGAAAAGGCCGGGTACGGCACGCTGTGACTGGACGCCTCTCCCCCGCCGGACCTCGCGCAGGCGGAGGAGCTGCTCGACGCCACCACCCGGTTGGTGGTCGGCACCAGCGTGGTGAACGCCTGGACCGCCGAGCCGGAGACCGTCGCGGCCTCGTACCACCGCATCGAGGCGCACCACCCGGGGCGGTTCGTGCTCGGGGTGGGGATCGGGCACCGCGAGGTCCACGCCGAATACGTGTCACCGTACGAGAAGCTGGTGTCCTATGTGGACGCATTGACGGCGGCCGGGGTGCCGGCCGGGCGGATCGTGCTCGCCGCGCTCGGCCCGCGGATGCTGCGGCTGGCCCGGGACCGGACGGCCGGGACGGTGCCGTGCCTGGTCACCCCCGAGCACACCCGCCGGGCCCGGGAGATCCTCGGAGCGGGGAAACTGCTGCTGCCCGGCCATTTCGCCTTGCTGGAAGGGAATGTCGAGCGGGCCCGGGCGATCGCGCGGTCGGCCCCATCGGGAACAGCCCTGCAGGTGACGAACTACGCAGCCAACCTCCGGCGGCTGGGGTTCACGGACGAGGACCTCGCGGGCACGGGCAGCGACCGCTTGATCGACGCGCTGGTTTTGCACGGCACCCCGGCAGCGGTCGCGGCGGGCGTGGCAGCGCATCGCGACGCGGGTGCGGACCAGGTGCGGATCTATCCGCTCGGGGAGGACTTGTTCGGCACGTTGCGCGAAGTGGCCGAAGCGGTTCTCGGTGACTGACCGCGCGGCACTCCGCGCGCAGCCGCCGAGCGGTTCCCCGGCGCCGACCGCTCAGCACTCCGCGCGCAGCCAGCGAAACCGGTCGCGGCAGCTAACCCGACCACCATGCCGCAAGCAGCCGCCGAGCCGGTTTCGGCGCTCAGCCAGCCAGCGCACGCCGCGCAGTCAAACCCGATCCCGGCCAACCGCGCACAACCACCGAAGTCCTTCCCTAGCCGGCACCTCCCGCGGCCGGCCGCTGCAGTCCCAAGTGATCGCGCAAGGTCGAACCTTCGTACTCCGTCCGGAACCGGCCCTTGCTCTGCAGGATCGGCACCACGTGGTCGACAAACGCCGTCAACTCGTACGGCAGCGTCGACCCCATGATCGTGAACCCGTCCACAGCCCCCGCGTCCTGCCACTCCAGCACGTGCGTCGCGAGCTGCTCCGGCGTCCCCACAAAATGGAACTGCCCGGCGCCGCTCTTCAACTGCAAAGCCACCTCGCGCAGCGAAGCCGACGGTTGAGCCCGCGAAGCGGCAAACAGCTGCTCCGCGCGGCTCGACACGTTCGCCGAACCGGTCCACAACTCTGCCGGCAGCGGCACGTCCGGGTCGTAGCCGTCCGGGTCGAGGCCTGCCGTGTACAGCACGTTCTGCCAGCGGAACTCCGGGCTCGACAGGTCCTCCAGCCGCTGCGCGCGCTCCCGGGCCTCGGCCTCGGTCCCGCCCAGGGTCAGCATCAGGGCCGGGAGGACGAGGACCTGGCCCGGGTCGCGGCCCGCGGCCGCCGCCTGGGCGTGGAGGTCCGCTCGGAACGCCACCGCCGCCTCCAGCGACGGGGGCCCGGAGAACACCAGCTCCGCAAAACGCGCGGCCAGCGCGACCCCGGCCGGGGACTGGCCGGCCTGGACCAGCACCGGCCGTCCCTGCGGGGAACGCGGGAACGGCAAGATCCCTTCGACGTCGTAGAACTCGCCGTGGAACCGCGGCGCGTGCAGCTTGGCGCGATCCGCCCACACCCCACGCTCGCGGTCGCCGACCACCGCGTCGTCGTCCCAGCTGTCCCACGCGCGGGTCACGACGTCGACGAACTCGTGGGCGCGCGTGTACCGGTCCGCGTGGTCCGGGTGAGCGCGCTCGCCGAAGTTCGCCGCGGCCAGCGGGGTGATCGTGGTGACGATGTTCCAGCCCGCCCGGCCGCCGCTGAGGTGGTCGAGCGTGGCGAACCGGCGGGCCAGCTCCCACGGCTTGTTGTACGTCGTGGAGCCGGTCCCGATCAGTCCGATGTGGCTGGTGACCGCGGCCAGCGCCGAGAGCACCGAGATCGGGTCGAACTGCGTCTGCGGCAGGTGCGTGGCCCGGTACTCGGCGATGGCGATGTTGTCGGCCAGGAAGATCGTGTCCATCAGGCCGCGCTCGGCGATGCGCGCAATGTCCGCGTAGTACGGCAGCCCGAGCACGCCGCGCACGTCGTCGGAGACCACGCGCCAGGCGGACTCGTGGTAGCCGTTCGGCCAGATGAACGCGTTGAAGTGCAGCTGTCCCGCTTCCGCCATCTCAGGCCGGCCCCTGCTGTGACAGCCAATCCTTCGCCACGTCCGCTGCCTGCTCACCGTCGGAGTCCACGCGCTTGTTCAGGTCGCGCATGATGTCGGTGGTCAGCTTCGCGCTCACGGCGTTGACCACGGCCGCGAAGTCCGGGCCCCGCTCGTCGAGCACCTTCTTGTTCACCGCCGGCACCACGTTCTCCGTCGGGACCATGCTGAGGTCGTCCTTGAGCGCGACGTACTTCGCGTCGCCGGCCGGCGGGCTCACCGAGTCCACCGGGATCACCGTCACGGCTCCGGAGTCGAGCTGCTGGATCCGCGGGCCGAACTCCTGGACGGTCTGGAACGACGCGTTGGTCAGCTTGTAGACGTCGGTGAAGCCCTTGAAGCAGGTGAGCCGCTTCTCGCACTCCGGCCCGCCGGCCAGGACGACCTTGTCGAGCTTCTTCAGGTCGCTGATGTTCGCGAGGCCCCTCGACTTCGCGAGGTCGGCCTTCACGATGTAGGTGTTCTTGTCCTCGGCCGCGGCGAAGTCCAGCAGCGAGACGCCGCTCGGCTCGAACAGCTTCGCCAGCTGCTCGTGCTCACCCTTCGCGTCCTTCACCGGCTCCGCGCCGAACCCGGTGGTGATCGCCGATCCCTGGTACTCCGGGATGAACTGCAGCTCACCGGACTTCAGCGACGGGTAGATCAGCTCCCGCGACCCCAGGTTCAGCTTCTTCGTGACCGGGTAGCCCTTCGCCTGCAACGCGGCGGCGTAGATCTCGGCCAGGATCTGGCTGTCGGTGAAGTTGAACGACGCGACGACGATCGGCGCGCCGCCCTTGCCCGGCGCGGCGGGCTGATCGCTGCCCCCGCCGCCGCACGCGGCGAGGCCCAGGGCGGCCACACCCACCAGCACGGCCGCTCGGATCTTCCGGCTCCAGCTCACGACGCACTCTCCTCGTTCCACAGGTCGAACAACCGGAACCCTAACCAGCACCACCGACAGAAACCACATGCTGGGATTCCGCTCAGCGCCAGCCGAGCTCCGGGGCGACGTGCGTCAGGATGCTTTCCAGCACGTGGGCGTTGTAGTCGACGCCGAGCTGGTTCGGGATGGTCAGCAGCAGGGTGTCCGCGGCCTGGACGGCCTCGTCCTCCTCGAGCTCCCGCACCAGTTCGTCCGGCTCCGCGGCGTAGGACCGGCCGAAGATCGCCCGGGTGTTCTCGTCGATCATGCCGACCTGGTCGCGCGAGCCGCGGTCCCGGCCGAAGTAGGCCCGGTCCAGGTCGTTCGTCAGCGCGAAGATGCTGCGGCTGACCGACACCCGTGGCTCCCGCTCGTGACCGGCCTCCTTCCACGCCTCGCGATAGGCCTCGATCTGCTTGCGCTGCTGGACGTGCAGGGGCTCGCCGGTCTCGTCGTCCTTGAGCGTGGAGCTCTGCAGGTTCATGCCCAGCTTCGCGGCCCACACGCTGGTCGCGTTCGAGCCCGAGCCCCACCAGATGCGCTCGCGCAGGCCCTCGGAGTGCGGCTCGAGGCGCAGCAGCCCGGGCGGGTTCGCGAACATCGGCCGCGGGTTCGGCTGTGCGAAACCCTCGCCTTCGAGCAGCTTGAGGAGGACCTCGGTGCGGTCACGGGCCATGTCCGCGTCGGTCTCGCCCTCGGCCGGTGCGTAGCCGAAGTAGCGCCAGCCCTCGATCACCTGTTCGGGGGATCCCCGGCTGATGCCGAGCTGGAGCCGGCCGCCGGAGATGAGGTCGGCCGAGCCCGCGTCCTCGACCATGTAGAGCGGGTTCTCGTAGCGCATGTCGATCACGCCGGTGCCGATCTCGATCTTCGACGTGCGCGCGCCGATGGCCGCGAGCAGCGGGAACGGGCTCGCCGCCTGCCGCGCGAAGTGGTGCACCCGGAAGTACGCGCCGTCGACGCCGAGCTCCTCGGCCGCGACCGCCAGGTCGATCGACTGGTGCAGGAAGTCCGCCGCCGACCGCGTCTCGGAGTACGCGCCCGCCGACCAGTGGCCGAATGACAGAAAACCGATCTTCTTCACGCACCGTGCAAGCGCTCGACGTCCGGGATTGATTCCGCACGGGACGAGACGCGGCCGACATCACGAATGGGAAACGCGGACGCTGGGTACCCAGCCTGCACGAAGCCCGAGGCCATGGGGGGTCCGAGCGGAGACAGGGAGGAGTACATCGTGCATCGACATACTCCGGAACCGAGCACCGGAAACGACACGGACAGCGAGCCCGCCGGCGTCGGCGCGAGCACGCCGATCGACCCGGCGGTGCGGACGAGTTTCGAAGAGCTCGTGCCCGCGGAGTCCGGCGAGATCTCGGTGCTGCGCCGGAAGCTGACCGCCTGGCTCGACGAGCTTCCCCTCGACGAAGACACGAGCTACGACGTCGTCCTGGCCACCTACGAGGCACTGGCCAACACGGCCGCGCACGCCTATCCCGAGGGCGGCGGCTGGGCCCGGCTGTACGCGGACTGGGCGGGTGACACGGTCACCGTCGTCGTCAGCGACACCGGCCGCGGCGGCGCCGTCAAGCGCGTCGGCGAGGCGCCGCTGACCTCGGGCGGCCGCGGGCTGCGCCTGATCGACGAGGTCACCGACCAGGCGACCGTCGACACCGGCGAGCGCGGCACCCGCGTGACGATGATCTGGCGGCCCGCCGCGCTGCGGTCCTGATCCACCCGCGGCCCCGACGAACGAGGGGTTGACCGCCGCCGGGGCGAGGAGTGGCATGGACGCCGTGATGCGCCTGCGCTCCGCCGCCGTGACCGCCGCCCTCGCCGGATGCCTGGTCGTCCCGGCGCCCGCTTCCGCTTCCGCCGGCCCCGCGCTGGGGTTCGACCTCGACGCGGCCACCATTCCCGAGCTCCAGCAGCGGATGGACCACGGCGGTCTCACGGCCGTGCGGCTGACCGCGGCCTACCTCGAGCGCATCGGCACCGTGGACCGGAAGGTCCACGCGGTGGTCGCCGTCGACCCCGGCGCGCTGCGGGCGGCCGCCGCCAGCGACGCCCGCCGCCGGGCCGGGCACACGCTCGGGCAGCTGGACGGGATCCCGGTGCTGCTCAAGGACAACATCGACACGCGGACCCTGCCGGCCACGGCCGGGTCACGCGCGCTGCCGCGCACACGGCCGGCTGCCGACGCGGCGCTCGTGAACCGGCTCCAGCGCGGCGGCGCCGTCATCCTAGGCAAGACCAACCTGTCCGAATGGGCCAACTTCCGCTCGACGCACTCGACGTCCGGCTGGTCCGGGATCGGCGGCCAGACGAACAACCCCTACGTCCTCGACCGCAACCCGTGCGGCTCGTCGTCCGGCTCCGGCGCGGCCGTGGCGGCCACCCTCGCGCAGGTCGCGATCGGCACCGAGACCGACGGCTCGATCGTGTGCCCGGCCGGCGCCAACGACGTCGTCGGCGAGAAGCCGACCCTGGGCCTGGTCAGCCGGACCGGGGTGGTGCCGATCTCGGCCGAGCAGGACACCGCCGGGCCGATGGCCCGCCACGTCGTCGACACCGCCGTCACGCTGTCCGTCCTGCAGGGGCCCGACCCGGCCGACCCCGCCACGGCCGCCATTCCCGCCGGGCAGCCGCGCGACTACGCCGCGTTGCTGCGCCCGGGCGCCCTGCGCGGCGCCCGCATCGGCGTCTGGCGGCTGGCCGGCCTGGACGCCGACGTCGACCGTGTCGTCCAGGACTCCGTGCGCACGCTGACCGCGCGCGGCGCGACCGTCGTCGAGGTCGACCTGCCCTACCAGGACCGGATCGGCGCGGCGGAGTCCCCCGCGCTGCTGACCGAGTTCCGGCGCGACCTGAACGCGTACCTGACGCACCGGCCGGGCCACCCGGCGACGCTGAGCGAGCTGATCGCCTTCAACCGGCGGGACCCGGTCGAGCTGTCGAAGTTCGGCCAGGAGCTGTTCGAGCAGGCGGCGGCCGCCCCGGGCCCGAGCGACCCGGTCTACCGCGAGCAGCGCGCGACGGCCACGGACCTGGCGCGCCGCTCGATCGACGAGACGCTCGCCCGGTACCACCTGGACGCCGTGGTCGCCCCGACCAACAGCCCGGCGTGGAAGACCACGTACGGCACCGGGGACGCGTTCGTGCTCGGTTCGTCGACCCCGGCAGCGGTCGCCGGCTACCCGAACGTTTCGGTGCCGGCCGGGTTCGCGGGCCCGCTGCCGATCGGGGTGTCGTTCTTCGCCGGCCGCTGGGCCGACGCGCGGGTCCTCGCGCTCGCCGCGGCGTTCGAACGCGCGGCCCCGGCCCGCCGGGCGCCGGCCTACCTGCCCACGATCGGGTGAGTCAGCGCCGGTAGCTGTCCGCGGCGATCCGGACGAAGCTGCGCACCAGCGGGCTGCGGCCGGTCTCCGGCCACGCCACGACCAGGTCGCTCGGCGGCCGCCCCGCCAGCGGGACGACCCGCAGCCCCGCCGGCAGGGGCTGGTCGACCGGCGCGAGGGCCGCGGTTCCGTTCCACAGCACCGCCTGCACGCACTCCTGGACGGTCCGCAGCACCGGCGCCGCGGCCCCGGGCGCGCCGCCGGTCCAGTACGCCGTCCACGCCGGGTCGGTGTCGTCCGGGAGCCGGACCCAGCGGCGGCCGACCAGGTCGGCGGACGCCACCGAGTCCCGCCCGGCCAGCGGGTCGTCGTCGCGCATGAGCACGCCGACCGGCACCGAGCGCAGCACGTGCGTGCCGAACCCCGTGGTGTCGAAAGGAGTCCGGGTCAGCGCGACGTCGACGAGCCCGGCGCGCAGCCCCGCCGTCGGGTCGCCGAGGTCGGCTTCGTGGACGCTCACGGTCACGTGCGGGTGGCGGGCCCGGAACAGCGTCACCAGCCGGCCGCCGACGTGCTCGGCCGCGTCGGCCAGGGTCCCGATCGCCAGGGTCGCGGCGCCGGCCGCCGCCGTCACCCGGCCGCGGATCCGGTCGGCCTGCCCCAGCAGCGCCGCGGCTTCGTCGTGGAGCACCGCCCCGGCGGGTGTGAGCGTGACGCCTTTGGGCGTGCGGTCGAAGAGGGTGACGCCGAGCTCGTCCTCCAGCTGCCGGATCGCCCGGCTGAGCGGCGGCTGCGTCATGTGCAGGCGGCTCGCCGCGCGCCCGACATGCCGCTCCTCGGCCACCGCGACGAAGTACCGGAGCGAGCGCAGGTCCACCCCGAACACGATACCGGCACGGTATCGAGTTCACCGAGCCGGACTTGGACACCCCGGGCCGTGGCGGCCGACGATCGAAGGCATGACCCCTTTGACGATCGGCTGTTACGAGTACGACACGACCCGCGCGCTCTTCGACGACCCCGAGCCCGGGTACACCGCGAAATCCGCCCCCACGCTGCCGGACATCTTCGAACGCGCGATCAGCGGGCACGAGTACGACATCGCCGAGCTCGGCCTGACCTTCTACCTGCGCCTGCTCGAGGAAGACCTGCCGTACGTGGCGCTGCCGATCTTCCCCAACCGCGTGTTCCGCCATTCGTGCGTCTTCGTCCACCGGGGGTCCGGGATCACCGGTCCGGGTGATCTCGCCGGCCGGACCATCGGTGAGTTCGGCACCTACGGCCAGGACTCCGGCGTGTGGGCCAAGGGAATCCTCATGGACGAGCACGGCTTCGAACCCCGCCGCAACCGCTGGGTGATCGGCGGCCTCGAGCACCCGGCCCCGCCGTTCGGTTTCATCCCCCACCCGCACCCGGACGACCTCGACGTGTCCGAAGCGCCCGAAGGCCGGACGCTGAACTCGATGCTCGAAACCGGCGAGATCGACGCGCTGTTCACCGCGAACGTCCCGCAGTGCGTGCTCGACGGGTCACCGGACGTCGTCCGGCTGTTCCCCGACTTCGAGCCGCTCGAACGCGACTACCACCGGCGCACCGGGATCTTCCCGATCATGCACACGATCGTCGTCCGGCGCGACCTGCTGGCGGACGTGCCCGGCCTCGCCCGTGACGTCTACCGCGTCTTCTCCACGGCGAAGGACACCGCGGCCGACCGCTACCGCAGCGCCCGGCGGCTCTACGAGGTGCAGACGATGGTGCCGTGGATGAACGCGCTGGTGGAGCGCAACGAAGCGGAGTTCGGCGCGGACTGGTGGCCCTACGGTGTCGCCGCCAATCGCGCCACGCTGGAGACTTACCTGCGCTACCACCACGAACAAGGGCTGTCTTCGCGGCGGTGGACGGTCGAGGAGCTGTTCACCCCGGAGCTGCTCGACACGTGAGTACGGTGGCGCCAGGAGGTGATCGTCGTGGCCGATCTGCTGGCGCCGCGGGTGCCCGGTCCCGCGCGGCTGCGGGAGCTGCTGGCCGGTGACGAGGTCGTCGTGGCGCCGGGCGCGTTCGACGCCCTGAGCGCACGGCTGGTCGAGGCGGCCGGTTTCCCCGCCGTCTACCTGACCGGGTTCGGCACGACCGCGTCGCTGCTCGGCCGGCCCGACGTCGGCCTGCTCACGATGACCGAGATGGTCCAGGCCGCGGGGCGGCTGCGCTCGGCGGTCGAGGTGCCGGTGATCGCCGACGCGGACACCGGGTACGGCAACGCCCTCAACGTCATCCGCACGGTGCGGGAGTACGAAGCCGCCGGGGTCGCGGCGATCCACCTCGAAGACCAGGTCGCGCCGAAGCGCTGCGGGCACCTGGAAGGCAAGCGCGTGGTGCCGGCCGAGACGATGACCGACCGGGTGCGGGCGGCCGTCGCGGCCCGCCACGACCCGGACTTCCTGCTGATCGCGCGGACCGACGCCCGCGCGGTCGAAGGGCTCGACGCGGCGATCGACCGGGCCCGCCGCTACCGGGACGCGGGCGCCGACATGCTCTTCGTCGAGGCGCTGCAGTCCGAGGCCGAGATCGAACGGGTCGCCGACGTCTTCCGCGACGTGCCGCTGCTGTTCAACTGGGCCGAGGGCGGCAAGACCCCGCCGCTGGGCCGGGACCGCCTGCGGGAGCTGGGTTTCCGGCTCGTCATCTGTCCTGTTTCGACACTCCTGGCCGCCACCGAGGCGATGCGGGCCGTGCTCGGGCGGATCGCCCGGGACGGGACGCCGGCCGGTGTGGTGCGGGACCTGCCGGGCCTGACCGGTTTCGCCGATCTCGTCGGCCTGCCGGAGGTCAACGAGATCGGCGAAACCTACGGCAACGGCTGAGCGTCAGCGCAGCGGCTCGAGCGCCTTCGCCAGCGGCTCCAGCACGGCCGGGGTGTGCGGCGGCGGCAGGTAGACGATCGCCAGGTCGAGGCCCACCTCGCCGAGAGCCTCCGCTTCCGCGGCGACCTTGGCGTAGTCGGCGTCCGGGCCGAGGCGGACGTGCGAGGACAGCGTGATCTCCGCCGGGTCGCGGCCGATGTCCGCGCAGTGGCGGTGCAGGACGTCGCGCTTGTGCGCGAACTCCTCGGGGGTGCCGCCGACGAAGTTCCAGTGCTGGGCGTACTTCGCGGTCGTGCGCAGGGTGCGCTTCTCGCCGCTGCCGCCGATGCAGATCGGCGGGTGCGGCGTCTGCACGCCCTTCGGCTCGCAGCGGGCGTCGGTCAGCTGGTAGTGCGCACCCTTGAAGGTCGTCGTCTCCTGGGTCAGCAGGCCCACGAGGACCTCACAGCCCTCCTCGAAGCGGTCGCTGCGTTCCTTGACCGTGCCGAGCTCCATGCCGTAGGCGCCGGACTCCTCTTCGTTCCAGCCGGCGCCGATGCCGATCTCCAGCCGGCCGCCGGAGACGATGTCGAGCGTCGCGGCCATGTTCGCCAGCAGCGCGGGGTGGCGGTAGTGGATGCCGCTGACCAGCGTGCCCAGGCGGAGCCGCTTGGTCGCCTGCGCGAGCGCGGTGAGCGTGACCCACCCTTCCAGGCACGGCCCGGTCGAATCGGAGAAAATGGGATAGAAGTGGTCGAACGTCCAGCCGGATTCGAACAGCTCGATCTCGTCGGCGGCCTGCCAGACGGCGAGCATGTCGGCCCAGACGGTGTTCTGGGGCGAGGTCTTGATGGCGAATCGCATGATCACGATCGTAAACCTGGAGTTCCTCCAGGGCCGTACACCGGAAGTTCGGCCGGAACCCGGGAGAAGTCCACCCCGCCGGGGTAGCTTGCCTCGCGCGAAGACGAAGCTCCCCGCCGCGCTGGCCCTGTCCGCCGCGCTGACCGTCGCACTGGGCACGCCCGCGTCGGCCGGCGACGACACGCTCGCGCCCGGCGTCACCGTCCACACCACGGTGACCGGCGAAGGCACCGGCCACAACACGTGGACGATCACCGTGCTGGTCCCCGGCGGGTCGAGCCCCGACCCGGACGCGCCGCCGTCCGCGCTCGGCAGCCGCGAGCACGCCGAGACGCTGGTGACCTCGTTGCGCGGCAAGGGTTTCGCGGCGCGGGCCGAGCGCGTCGACTGGCCGGGCTTCACCGACACCCCGAGGGGCGCCCTCGGCTGGCGGGTGCGGGTCGGCTCATTCGCCGACCGCGCGCAGGCCGCTGCGACGGCAAGCGCGATGACCGGCTTCACCACCACGGTCGAGTGGACCGGCCAGGACGGGCCGGAGGCCCGGGGGCCGCAGCACGTGCGGGTCGCCGTCGTCGATCCTCGGCGGTTCACCGGAAGCGTCGTCGCGTCCCACGGCGAATCGGTGTCGGGACGTCGGACGACGTCGGCGCTGGCGGCCGCGGCCGGCGCGCTCGTCGGCACGAACGGCGGGTTCTTCGTGATCGACCCGCGCGACGGCATCCCCGGCGAGCCGGCCGGCGTCGGCGTCTACCAGGGCCGGCTGCAGAGCGAAGCGACCACCGGACGACCCGCCCTCTTCCTCGGCGACCACCCGTCGATCGGCGTCCCGCGGACGGTGGTGACCGTCGGCGGCCGTGTGGTCGACGGCGTCAACCGCAAGCCGGGGATCGTGCGCAACTGCGGCGAGCCCGGCGACGTCCCGACCGACCGTCCGCTGCACGACACGACGTGCACCCACCCGGACGAGCTGGTGCTGTTCACGCCCCAGCTGGGCACGCCGACTCCGGCCGGCGACGCTGTCGAGGCGGTGCTCGACGCGCGTGACGTGGTGACGGCGGTGCGTCCGGCCGGCGGCGAGGTGCCCGCGGGCGGCCACACGGTGCAGGGCATCGGCACGGCGGCGACCTGGCTGACCGGGCACGCCCGGCCGGGCGCGAAGCTGCGCGTCGAAACCCGCGTGTTCGAGGGCTCCCGCCCGGCCCACCCGGCCGGCGTGGTCAACGGCGGCCCGTGGCTGGTCCACAATGGACGAATCTCGGTGAACGCGGCGGCGGACGGGGTTGTGCACCCCGGTGACCCGTCGTTCGTGTACGGCTGGGGCGTCAAACGCAACCCGCGCACCATGGTCGGGCTCGACCGCCAGGGCCGCCTGCTGGTCGTGACGGTCGACGGCCGTCAGCCGGGGTACAGCGAGGGGCTGTCGCTGGTCGAGGGCGCGCAGCTGATGGCGCGCCTGGGCGCGGTGACCGCGATCAACCTGGACGGCGGCGGCTCGACCGCGATGGCGATCGGCGGCAAGCTGGTGAGCTCACCTTCGGACGCCACGGGAGAACGGCCGGTCGGCGACGCACTGCTGGTCCTCCCCCACCGCTCCTCGCCGTGAAATCCGCGTGAGGCGGCGCATCTTTCCTAGGGAAAGTGACGGGGTTGCGAGCGTCCGGACGCCTCTTTCTCAGGGAAAGTGACGGCGCCGGGCGCGGATCCAGGCTTGGGCTTCGGCGACCGTCGGGTGCACGCTGAGGCGGCCGTCCAGCCGGGTGAGCTCCAGCACGCGCAGCACCGCGCGCCGGTCGGTCGCGACCGCGAACGGCAGGTCCGCCGCCTCCGTCGCCGCGACCAGCTCGGCCAGGACCTGCAGTCCCGCCGAACCGCAGAACGTGACGCC
This sequence comes from Amycolatopsis sp. NPDC104587, assembly GCF_055583645.1. Lineage (NCBI taxonomy): Bacteria > Bacillati > Actinomycetota > Actinomycetes > Pseudonocardiales > Pseudonocardiaceae > Amycolatopsis > Amycolatopsis sp. NPDC104587. The sequence goes on along the minus strand of NZ_JBVJNO010000027.1, from coordinate 42,159 downwards.
GCCCAGGTCGACGATGAGCGCGCCCGGGGTGCCGTCGAGGGCTTCGCGGGCCTGGTCGCGCAGCACCGGGGCGGTGCCGAGGTCCAGGTCGCCGTCCGCCGCGACGACGACGGCTTCGGGCACCGTGCGCACCCTGACCGTCAGCGGGAATGGGGCGTCCTCGGGCACAGGAGATCTCCTTCGGGCTGGTCGGTGCCCGACCTTAGGCGGCTTGCATCGATTTGTCATCGATTTGCCGCCCGTGGCGGACCCGGGTCGTGGCGACCGGCGACCCGGACGGGCTAGGTTGGGACTCGCGATGGTTGAGAAGCCAGCCGTCTTCCCCGTAGCGCCACCAGGGAGAACGGCCATGCCCACCGATGACGAATGGCAGCAGGACAAGGCGGCCTTCGCCGCCGCCGAGGCACCCGGCAGCGGCCCGCTGGCCCGGCAGTTCGCCGAGCTGACGGCGAGCCTGCTCACCGCGCCCACCGTCGAGGACGTGCTGCGGCGCGTCCTGGAGGCGACCACCCTCATGGTGCCGGCCGCCGACCTGGCGAGCTTCACCCTGATCGGCCCGGACGGGCGGTTCCACACCCCGGCGGAGACCGGCGAGGTCGCCGTCGAGCTCGACCTGCTGCAGTACCGCTTCCGCGAAGGCCCGTGCGTCGAGGCCGCCGAACCGGCCGGGCCGGCCGTGGCGATCGCGCCGGACCTGACCGACGAGCCGCGCTGGCCCCGCTGGGCCCCCGGCGCGGTCGAGCTCGGGGTCGGTTCCGTCCTCTCCACCGCACTCATCCCCGGCCCGCCGACCGGCCGCTCCGCCGGCGCGCTGAACGTCTACGGCCGCTCTCCGAACGCCCTGGACGAAGCCGATCGCGACGTCCTGCTCCTGCTGGCCACGCACGCCGCCCTCGCCATCGCCCGCACCGACGCGGTGACGCGCGCCGAGCTGGCGGCCACCCACCTGCGCGAGGCGATCCGCAGCCGGGACGTCATCGGCCAGGCCAAGGGCATCATCATGGCGCGCCGCGGGGTGACGGCCGACGAGGCGTTCGACGTGCTCCGGCGGACCTCGCAGGACCTCAACGTCAAGCTGGCCGAGCTGGCCGGCACGCTCGCCGCCCGGCACACCGAGATCGACCTGCCCGCCGGCTGAGCGCCTCGCATCGGTTGGCGCCGGTCCGGTAACACCTGCCGCCGGCGGTCCGATTCCCCGTGGACCCCGGCAGGACGGATCACCATGGCAGCCAGGAAACCGGCTTTGGGCGTGCTGGCGCTCGTGTACGCCGTGCTCGGGCTGGTCAACGTCGTGCTGGCCGTCCGGCTCGGCGCGTTGTGGCACCTCCTGCTGGCACTCGTGCTCCTGGCCGGCGCCGGCGCGCTGGCCGCCGTCGCACGCCGCGTCCCGGCGCGCTAACGACCGTCGAGCTCGTCCTGGACGCGGTCGGCGGCCTGGTGGCGGCCCTGTTCCCGGTAGAGCTCGAGCGCTTCGAGCCACGCGGCCCGGGCCTGCTCCTCGTCGCCCAGGCTGCGGTGGGTCTGGCCGATCCAGTCCAGCGCCAGCGCCACGTTCTGCAAGTCACCCACCTCCCGCAGCAGGGCGAGCGACTCCGCGTAGTGCTCGAGCGCTTCGGAGTACCGGCCGGTGTGCTGGGCGATGTACCCGAGGTTGCCCAGCACGTGCGCCTCGTTCGACGGCGAATGGTGCCGCCGGACCAGGGTGAGCGCGGCCTCGAGGTGCTCGCGCGCCGGTCCGAACTCACGAAGCCGGCAGTAGAGCCAGCCGAGCTGGTTGAGCTCGACGGCCTCGAACAGCGGGTCGCCGAGGGCCCGGAACAGCGCCAGCGCACGCCGGCTGCGGTCGATCGCGCTGCGGTAGTCCTCCTGGTACATCCAGGACTGCGCGAGCGTGTGCTGGGCGTAGGCCTGGCCCGCGAGGTCACCGTGGCGTTCGGCCAGCGTGAGCGACGCGTGCAGGTGGTCGGCCGCCTCGTCGTAGTGCCGGAGGTCGGCGAGCGCGTGGCCGAGGTGCGCGTGGGTCACGATGTGCGCTTCGGGGTCTTCCAGGCGCTGGGCGGCGTCCGCGGCGACCTGCCACACCGCCAGCCGCTTCTCCCGGTCGGCGCGCCGGTAGTGGTAGGTGGTCAGGACCCAGGCCAGCTGCCACGCGTCGCGGTGCCGGCCGAGTGTGACGGCCAGCTGCTGGGCCGCCAGCAGCGGCTCGTACTCGACCTCGAACCAGGCCATCGCGGCGGTGATGTCCGGCGGCGCCTGGGGGGTGGTCCCCGCCGCGGGCGGATCGAGCCGGATCGGGCTGCGGTAGGGCGCGAGGACCCGTTCGGCGTGGAAACCGGTGTGGAGGTAGAAGTCGAACACCCGGCGCAGCGCCGCGTCGCGCTCGTCGCCGGTCAGGTCGCGCTGCGCGATGTCGGTGGCGTAGCGCCGGATCAGGTCGTGCATGCCGTAACGGCCGCGAACGTCCTGGGTGATCAGCGACGCGTCCTCCAGGCCGCGCAGCCGCGCCCGCGCGCCGGCGGGCGAGCACCCGGCGAGGCTCGCCACCGCCGCGAGGGTGAGGTCGGCGCCGGGCGCGATCGCGAGCAGCGCGAACATCGTGGCCTGCTCCGGGGACAGCCGCTGGTACGACCACGACAGCACGGCGGGCAGGCTGGCGGTCGGGTCGTCGTCGTCCAGCGCGCCGAGGCCGAGGTCCTGCAGCTCGTCCGCGAGCACCGGCAGCGGCAGGCGCGGCCGGGTGTGGGCCTGCCCGGCGATGATGCTCAACGCCAGCGGGTACCCGCCGCACAGCCGGATGAGCCGCTCGACGGCGGCCGGGTCGGCGCTCAGCCGGGCCGCGCCCAGGCGGTCGGCCAGCAGCGCGCGGGCTTCCTCGTCGGTCAGCACGTCGAGCAGCAGCTGCCGGGCGCCGTGCCCGGTGATCAGGCCGGAGAGCCGGTTGCGGCTGGTCACCACCACGGTGCAGCCCGGGCTGCCCGGCAGCAGCGGGACGACCTGGGCGGTGGACGCGGCGTTGTCCAGCACCAGCAGCATCCGCCGGCCCGCGACCAGGCTGCGGAACAGCGCGGCCTGGGCGTGCGGCTCGGCCGGGATCCGGCCCGGCGGCACGCCGAGCGCGTCCAGGAACCCGCGCACCGCGACCGCGGGCGCCATCGGCTCGTCCTCCGGGCTGAACCCGCGCAGGTCGACGAAGAGCCGCCCGTCCGGGAACCGGCCGGCGTGCCGGTGTGCCCAGCTCAGCGCCAGCCACGTCTTGCCGATCCCGCCCGCGCCCGCGATGGCCGAGATGACCACCGTGCCGGCCGGGCCGGGACCGGCGAGCAGACCGTCCAAACTGGACAGGTCGGCGCGCCGGCCGACGAACGACGCGGGCGCGGCGGGCAGCTGCCGGGGCGGCGCCGCCGCCTCCCCCGCGTCCGCGACGGGGGCCGGCGGCGGCTCGGCGACCAGCAGCTGCCGGTGCAGCTCCTGCAGGGCGGCGGCGGGGTCCACGCCCAGCTCCTCGGCGAGGCGCTCGCGGACGACCTGGAAGTGCTGCAACGCGTCGGCGGTGCGCCCGGCCTGGTGCAGGGCCATGAGGTACTGGCCGGCCGTCCGCTCGTCGAGCGGGTGTTCCCGGGTGCGCGCCGCCAGCTCGACGACGAGGTCCTCCCCGAGGCCCCGCCGCAGCTGGGCGTCGACGAGGTCCTGCCAGGTCGCCAGCCGCTCCTGGCCCAGCCGTTCGCGCTCGGCCTCGGCCCACTCCCCCGCCAGCCCGGTGAGGGCGTCGCCCCGCCACAACGCCAGCGCGCGGGTGAGCAGCGCCGGCGCCGCCTCCTGGTCGGTCCGGGCGGCCGCGCGCAGCTCGCGGCCGAGGCGGAGGTCCACGGTGAACAGGTCCGGGTCGATCTCCAGCGTGTAGCCCCCGGACCGGCGCACGACGGCGACCCCGTCGACCCCGGCCAGCGCCATCCGCAGGCGCGAGACGTAGCTGTGCAGGGTGGTCCGCGTCCGCGGCGGGGCGTCGGCGCCCCAGACCCGCTCGACCAGCCGGTCGACGGGAACCACCTGGCCCGCCTCGACGGCCAGCACGGCCGCGACACAACGCTGCTTCGGCGGCCCGAGGTCCACCGTGCCTTCGCCGGCCCGCAGGTCGACCTCCCCCAGCAAGCGCATCATCGAGACCACGCCTTGCCCCCTCAAACGCACGCACGAACGGCGAATTTCCAACCTAGCGCACGGGTCGCCGGGCCCGCGAACCGGCGGGACGACGCTGACCAGGGGATTCGCCGGAACCGGCGTCCCGCTCGGCGGAACACGGGGCCCACGCACGACAACGAGGCGCCGCACCGGTATTCCCGGTGCGACGCCCCGTCGGCGGGTGCCTGCTTGCCTACTTGGCTTTGTCCTGGCTGCGGGCGGCCGCGTGGCCGTTCGCGCCTTCGGTGTGCTTGCCGTTCGGCTGGGCGGGCTTCGGTTTCGCGGGCTCGACCGGCTTCTCGGCAACCGGGGCGACCGGAGCCGCCGGGGTCACCGGCGTGGCCGGCTTGGGAGTCGTCCCGCCCGGCGTGGTGGTCGCGTTCGGCGCCGGCGCCGACACGGAGTCCGCTTCCACCAACGGGTTCGACCGCCGGACCTGCACCACGGCCACCACGGCGCCGGCGACCACGCCGAGCGCCAGCAGCCACGGCCAGCGGGACTTGCGGGAGCGTTCACCGCGCGCCGCGCTCTTCGCCTCTTCGAGCGCGACGGCGAGGTCGCGCTTCGCCGTCGCGACGGCCTTCCGCCGCTTGCGGCCGGAGTCACCCGCCGAACCCGCCACAGCCGCGACCGCCAACGCCGCCTTCCGGCCCGGGTCGCGCAGGTTCACCGCGCGGGACAGCACTTCGTCGCGCGCGGCCACGGAGTTCGCGCGCACTTCACGGCGGGAGGACTTCGTGCTCTTGTCGAAGTCCTTGGTCGCCGCTCGGCCGACCTTCGCGAGCTCGTCCGCGCCTTCGGTCAGCTTCCGGTCGGTGATCTCGACCGCCCGCGCGGCCGCGGCCGCCCCCACCCGCGCGGCTTCCGCGGCCAGATCCCGGACCCCGGCCGCCGCCGTCTTCACCGATCGCCCGACCGGGGCGTCGCCCTGGCTCATGTGATCACCTCTCACTCGTCGCAGCAGGCGGCGCCTGCAGCCTCACACCTGTGGTCTACCCACCCGGGGGCCATCCGGAACCTCGACCACCCGACGGCGTCACGCCCGCACGTCGGGCAGGCTCACCCCGCGCTGGCCGCGCCAGGCGCCACCGGCCTCGTCGTGGTCGGTCGAGCTGCTGAGGTGGGCCCACTTCGCGTCGGTGTCGACGCGGTGCTGCCACGCCTCGCGGCCGAACTCGTAGGCGTCGCTCCCGGCGAGCAGGCGCAGCGGCGGCTCGTCGAGCCCGGCGACGGTGAGCACGAGGTCGGCGACCTTCCACGGGTCGCTGTTAACGTGCTCCTCGAAGTCGGCCATCGCGCGGGCCGAGGCGCCGACGGTCGCTTCGTAGGGCTCGCTGATGGCCGGCGTCGCCATCGACGCGCCACCCCAGTCGGTGCGCATCCCGCCCGGCTCGAGGACGGTGAGCTTGATGCCCAGCGGCGCGACCTCGGCGGCGAGCGCCTCGGTGAACCCGCCGACCGCCCACTTGGCCGACTGGTACGCGGTCATCCCGGGGCTGCCGACGCGGCCGCCCACCGAGGAAATCTGGATGATCCGGCCGCCGCCCTGGCGGCGAAGCACGGGAACCGCCGCCTTCGTGACGTGGACGGTGCCGAGGAAGTTGGTCTCGATCTGCCGGCGGAAGACGTCGAGGGTGGTGTCCTCGAGGGACACCCGGTCGCCCTGGCCGGCGTTGTTGACCACGACGTCGAGCCGGCCGAAGGCGGCGACCCCGTTCGCCACCGCGGTTTCGGCGGCCGCGGCGTCGGTGACGTCGAGCCGCTCGACGTGGACGCGGTCGCCGTAGCGGGCCACGACGTCGTCGAGGGCCCTCGGGTCACGAGCGGTCGCGACGACGCGGTGCCCGGCCGCGAGGGCCTGCTCGACGATCCGGCGGCCGAGCCCGCGCGACGATCCGGTCACGAAGAACACTGCACTCATCGGAAGCCCCTTCTTAACGCAATGTCTTTGCGTTAACTCGACCCTAGACCCGGCCCAAAGTTAAGTCAAAGGCATTGCGTTACCCTGGCGCGGTGACCCAGCCCCGCCGCCGCGCCCGCTCCGACCAGGACAAAGAGGTCCGCAAAGCCGCCCTGCTGACCGCCGCACGCGAGCTCGCGATCGACCGCGGTGTGCGCGAGGTCACCCTGACCGAGGTGACGAACCGCGTCGGCCTGCACCCGTCGGCGCTGCGCCGGTACTTCGAATCCCGCGAGGAGCTGCTCCTCGAGCTGGCCGAGCAGGGCTGGGCCGGCTGGCGGGACCGCCTGCTGGCCGACCTCGGCGGCCGCCGCCTGACCGCCGACGAGGTCGCCGACGTGGTCAGCGGGTCCCTCGACGCGCTGCCGCTGTTCTGCGACCTGCAGACCCACGTCGGCCTCAGCCTGGAGGGCGCGGTGCGCCTGGACCGCGCCCGCCAGTACAAAACGGCGGCGACATCGGCGTTCGACGTCATGACGGCCGCCCTGGTCGAGACGGGAGCGGGGTTGGACCCCGACGGCGCCCGAACGGTCCTGACGGCGGCGATGAGCTGCGCGGCCTACCTGTACCAGCTGTCCCGGCCGTCCCCGACCCTGCGCCGGCTGTACGAGGAGGAGCCCCGCTGGGCCCACAACGCGCTGCGCTTCCGGGAGCAGCTCACGACATTGCTGACGGCGGTCACCCTCGGCGCGGCGCGCACCTGAGCGACCACGATCAGACGGGCCGGCCGACCGCCTTCCGCTGCAACCGGACCCGCTCGGCATCCTCGTCCCGGCCCTGCTGCCGGTACAGCTCCTCCGCCTCGGACCACGCCGCCCGCGCGTCGCCGGGGCGGCCGAGCGAGACCAGCGGGTCGCCGAGGTTGGCCAGGGTCGTCGCGGTCTGGTAGCCGTCGCCCAGCTCCCGGTACCGGATCACGGACTGCTCGTAGTTCCGGACGGCTTCCTCGTGCCGGCCGGTGTGGTGGTCGATCCACCCGAGACTGTCCAAAGTGGCCGCCACGCCGTTGACGTCGTCGTGGCGGCGGAACAGGACCAGCGCGTCGCGGCAGTGCTCGCGGGCGTGGTCGTACTCGCCGACGCGGGCCTCGCACCAGCCCACCGCGTTGAGCGCCATCGCCTCCCACAGCGGGTTGCCGAGGGTGCGGTGGATGTCCAGGGCCCGCGTGGCGTGCTCCAGCGCGCGCCGGTCGTCACCCCACTGCTCCCACGCCAGCGCCAGCGTCCGGTGCGTGTGGGCCTGGGTCGCCCGGTCGTCGTGCTTCGCGGCCAGCTCCAGCGCGCGGTGCAGCTGTTCGAGTGCGTCTTCGCGCCGGCCGAGCTCGAGGTGGGCGCGGCCGAGCAGGCGGTGGGCGAGGATCCGCGCGGCGGCGGGCAGGTGCTCGGTGGCGGCCAGCCCGGCCCGGCACGCGGCGAGCTGGTCGTACCGGTGCCCGCGGCGGGTCTGGAACGTGTTGAGCGCCCAGGTCAGCTGCCAGACGAGCTCGTGCCACCCGCGGCCGCGCGCGAGCTGCTGCGCCGTCAGGAGGTTCGGGTGCTCGGCGTCGAACCACGCCAACGCCGTCGCCGCGTCGGGCAGGGCGTGCCGGACCGTCCCGGCCAGCGGCGGGTCGAGGGGCATCGCCTGCGAGTGCGGGTACAGCAGCTTGTCGGCGGCGGACGCGGTGTGCAGGTAGAAGTCCAGCACGCGCCGCAACGCCGTTTCCCGCTCGACCTCGGGCAGGGACCGGCCGGTGGTCACGGCGAAGCGGCGGATCAGGTCGTGCATCCCCCACCGGCCGTGGGCGTCCTGGGCCACGAGCGACGCCTGTTCGAGGCTGCGCAGCATTGCCCTGGTGTCCTTTGTGGACAGTCCGGCGAGGCTCGCCGCGGCTGCGAGGCTCAGGTCCGGACCCGGAGCGAGCCCAAGCAACGCGAACGTCTTCGCCTGCGCCGTGCTCAGCGCGCGGTGGGACCAGGACAACACGGCGGGCAGGCTGGCGGTGGGGTCTTCGCTGTCCAGCGCGCCGAGGCCGAGGTCGTGCAGCTCCGCGGCGAGGGCGGCGAGCGGGAGGTCGGGGCGGGTGTGGGCGTGGCCGGCGACGATGCTCAACGCGAGCGGGAACCCGCCACACAGCCCGATCAGGCGGTCGACGACGGCCGGTTCCGCCGCCACCCGGGCCGCGCCCAGCCGGTCGGTCAGCAGCGCGCGGGCTTCGGTGCCCGACAGCACGTCCACCGGGAGGTGCTGCGCGCCGTGGCCGGTGATCAGCCCGGTGAGGCGGTTGCGGCTGGTCACCAGGACCGAGCACGACGTGCTGCCCGGCAGCAGCGCCGAGACCTGCGCGGTGTCGGCGGCGTTGTCCAGCACCAGCAGCACCCGTTTGCCCGCCAGCAGGCTGCGGAACAGCGCCGACTGCGCGTGCAGGTCGACCGGGATGCGCTCGGGTTCGACGCCGAGCGTGTCGAGGAACCCCCGCACCGCGACGGCCGGGGCCATCGGCGCGTTCTCCGGGCTGAACCCCCGCAGGTCGACGAACAGCTGCCCGTCCGGGAACCGGGCCGCGTGGCGGTGGGCCCAGTGCAGGGCCAGCCACGTCTTGCCGATACCGCCCGCGCCGGAGAGCGCCGAGATCACGACCGTCCCGCCCGGAGCGTCGCCGAGCACGGCGTCGAGGCGGTCCAGCTCCGCGCCGCGGCCGACGAACGCCCGGGGCGGCGCCGGCAGCTGCCGCGGGGCGGCCGGCGCGCGGGGACCGGCCGGCAGCGGCGGCCCGGCGGCGAGGATGCGCTGGTGCAACGCCTGGATCGCGGGGCCGGGATCGGTGCCGAGCTCCTCGACCAGGCGCGTGCGGAACCGCCGGTAGTGCTCCGACGCCTCCCCCACGCGCCCGGCCTGGTGCAGCGCCGACAGGTACTGCCCCGCCACCCGCTCGTCGAAGGGGTGTTCCGCGGTACGGGCGAACAGCTCGGGCACCAGGTCGGCGCCCTGGCCCAGCCGCAACCGGGTGTCGGCCAGGTCGTGCTGCGCCGCCAGCCGCTCGCCGCGCAGCCGGACGCGCTCGGCGTCGGCCCACTCACCGTCCACTCCGGTCAGCGGCTCGCCGTGCCACAGCGCCAGCGCGTCGGTCAGCGCCCGGGCATCACCGTCGTCCGCGCGGGCCTGCCGGCACAGCTCGCGGAAGTGGTGCAGGTCGACAACCGGGTCCGGGCCACTCGTCAGGACGTAACCCCCCGAGCGCCGCACGATGCCCAGGTCGGCCGCGTCCCCGAACGCCCGGCGCAGCCGCGAGAGGTAGCCGTGCAGCGTGGTCCGCGCCCGCGGCGCCGCGTCGGCGCCCCAGACCCGCTCGACCAGCCGGTCCACCGGGACCACGTGCCCCGCGTCGACCGCCAGGGCGGCGAGGACGCAACGCTGCCGGGGACCACCCAGCTCGACGTCCCGCCCGCCGACCCGCGCGGCCACCTCGCCCAGCAGACGCACCAGCGTCGCCACACCGACCTCCCCTGCTCCCCCAGGTTCGGACCTCCACTATCCCACCGGTGCGCGGCTCAGAGCTCCCCGGCGCGTTCGTAGAGCTTCCGCACCGGATCGGTGAAGGCGGCGCTGGTGAGGTCCAGCGTGACGAGGTCCTCGTTCATCGAGCCGCGGCTGGTGACGCCGAAGAGGGTGCCCGTGCCGGTGACGGGGTCGAAGTCCCGCAGCCACGGACCGCCGCTGGCGCCGCCGGCGAGGTCGCAGCCGGTCTTCCACACCGAGCTCACCGAGTTGGCTTCGAAGGTGGCGGGCCGGGCGCAGGAGACCAGCGCCTCGCCGCCGGCCAGCTTCGAGACGGGGTACCCGAGGAGGGTTGTGTCCACAGGGGACGGTGGCTGCGCGAAAGAGACGTCCTGCGTGCCCGCGACGTCGGCGACGTGCCGGCCGCCGACCGGGTCCAGGGCCAGCACCGCGTCGTCGTCGGTCCCGCTGGTGGGGCCCGAGTAGGTGGCGGACCAGGCGAAGGCCCGGACCGGGAACACCCCGTGCGGCGCCTTCCCGTGGTCGTAACCGGGCACGAACACGACGTTGACGATCTTGATCGGGTTGTCGAAGCGGTCCAGGCCGCCGTTGACGCAGTGCCCGGCGGTGAGCGCGACGTCCTTGCTGGAGCTGGGAACCACGGTCGCGGTGCAGGACTCGTCGACGCCGGGTTCGGCGGTGAGGAACAGCCTGCCGACCCCCGCGGGCACCGGCCCGGTCCACACGCGGCCGATCTTTTCGGCCGGGGGCAGGGAGTCGTCACCGGCCCACTGCCGCATCCGTTCCGGCGTCCAATGGGCCAGCGCCGCGGCACGGTCGGCCTCGCTCACGCGGGTCACGACCTGGTCGTCACCGGCCGCGGTCGCCGGCGCGGCCGCCACCGCCGCCGCGGCGCCGGCCACCGCCAGCAGGGTGACGGCTCGGGCAAGGGCGCGGCGCGGCTTCGTCAGGTTCGGGCTCATGTCCGGGGGACGCCCGCTCGTCGCCGGGGTTGCCAGCCGGCCGGGTGATCTTGCCGCTATGGCACTGAGTGCCAGAGGTCAGCTCGTCCGGTCGCCGTGCAGCGCCGCGCTGAGCTGGGCGACGACCTCGCGCAGGGGCGTCGCCGTGGTCATCACCGCGACCACGGTGCCCTCCTCGCCGGTCTTTGGCGCCCGGAACGCTTCCACGACCAGCGCGAACGCCTCGGCCGCGGCGGCCGTGATGTCGTCCCGGCCCCCGGCGCGCAGCCAGCGCCGGAGCACGTGGTTGTTGGCGGCGGCGATCGCGGCCGCGGCGACGGCCGCGCGCAGGCTCGCCGCCTCGTCGCCGGCCGCCTCGAAGCGGGCCTGCAGGTAGCGGGCGAGCACGCGCTGGTAGCGGTCGACGGTCGCGACCTCCTTGTCCCGCAATGAAGGAACCGTCCGGGTCAGCGCGAACCGCTTGAGCGACACGTCGAGCTCGGCGGCGTAGGAGCCGAGCACCAGCCCGACCGCGTCGCAGGCCACCTCCACCGGGTCGCGCGCCGGGTCCGCGGCGGCGAACGCCTCCTCCATCTCCGCCACGATCTCGTCGTGGTTGGCGAAGAGCACGTCGTCCTTGGTGTCGAAGTACCGGAAGAAGGTGCGGCGTCCCACCCCGGCGGCCGCCGCGATCTCGTCGACCGTGGTGGCCTCGTAACCGTGGGCGGCGAAGAGGTCCACGGCCGCGGCGGCGAGCTCCCGGCGCAACCGCCGACGACCCGCCGGCGTCGCCCCGGCCCGGGTGGCCGGCACGCGGCGGGGGGTATCGGTCATCCCCGGACGGTAGCAGCCGGGCTTGCTAGCGGCACTCAGTGCCGTTAAGCTGGTTCTCACCCCAGCGGAAGGCGCCGACGATGTCGCTCGACCAGCAGCTCGACCCGGCCGTGAGCCACCCCGTGGACTACGACCGGGTCAACGCCTACTACAGCCGTCTCTTCGGCTGGTCGGTGAAGTGGCGCGGCCCGCGCCCGTTCCTGGCGCTGGAAAACGGGATCGGCGCGGTGACGATGCCGAAGCTGGGCACCGGAGGGCTCCTCGACCGCCTCGCCGCCAACGGCTGCGAGGGCCCGGTCCTGGCCTGGGCGACCCAGCGCGGCCGGCGGGTGGCGCTGCTTGCGGAGATCGACGGGCTCGTGCCCGCCCGCGAGACGCTGCCCCAGGCCGTCGAGGTGCTGGCGTGGGGCGCGCTGCTCCCCCTGCCGACCGGCTCCCAGCGCACGGACGCGGCCACGGAGTGGCTCAAGGCGCCGGATCCCCACCAGCGCTGGCTCCCGAGCCTGGACGCGGTCCTCGCGGCGGCACGGCCCGCTTAGCCGCTCCGGCGGGTCACTTCTGGTCGACGACGCACGCCTGCGGTGACCACCCGCGGACCGTGTTGTCGGCGGAGATCAGGCGGACCCGGCCGTTGCCATCGGACACACCGCACGCCGTGTAGCGGCACCCGAGATCGACACCTTCCGCACAGCGCACCCGATCGCCCTTTTCGACATAGCCGACGACCCGGTAGCTCTTTCAGCCGCTATAGCCGTTGGCGGGGTAGTTCGCGACCAAAAAAGTGCTGCCCGCACAACGCGCCAAGACTCTTGGCACCGCGCCCACCAGCACGGTCGGGTCAGCCATTCGGGGAAAGGTCGAGCCCGTGGGTCGTGCCTTCGTAGACGTGACCACCGGAAAACACCCGGCCGTTGTTGACGAGGGTCTTTCCGAAGCAGACCGACCACGAGTTCGCGGCCACGCCCGACGGGGCGGCACGCCCAGGAGCCGGGAGGGTGGTAGGACGCGGCGGTGTAGAGCTGCGCGTCCACGTCCGCGCGATAGGCGGTGGTCCGGTTGTTGCGCAGGATCACCGCCGACTGGACGGCCAGCCGCAGCAAGCGCAGGTCGTCCGCCGCTACCTGCCCGGGCACGTGCCGCAGCCACGGCCGCAGCAGCGGCGCAGGCTGCAGGCGACCTCTCCGAGCGGCGAGTACCCCAGCCGCGTGGCCCCCAGTGCGTCGACGCTCAGCCCGAACTCGATCACGGATCCGCCCCCTCAGGCCGCGGCCGCCCCCTGCGACCACGGGGAACAGCATGCAGGCGGAGGAGCCCGGAACCAAAGGATTCAGGAACGCTGAATCTCTTCGGCGCCGGGCTCGCCCTGGAGCATCCGGGTGAATCGCCCGTCGGACCGTCAACCGCCCCGGACACCCGGGCGTGAGCCGACCGCGCAAGCCCCGACCTTCCCCGGCTGACCAGGAGTCCCTTTGTCCACGCGAAGAACGTCTTGTCCTCGTCCGGCCCTGGCGGCCGCGACCGCGGCGCTGCTGTTGTGCGGCAGCCTGCTCGCGGTGACCCCGGCCGAGGCCGGTCCCGCCGCGGTGCTCACCCCGACCATGACCGGGCCCCGTCCGTCGGCGACCCGGATCCCGTTCCCGATCTCCGACACGGTGTCCGCGTCGGTCGACGTCGGCACCGGCAACCTGCTGCTCACCACCTCCGACCTGACCCTGCCGGGGATCCGAGGTGACCTTCAGCTGGGCCTGACCTACAACAGCCTGCGGCTCGGCTCGGGCGCCGCGCTGCCGTCCGGATCAGCGGGCGCCGGCTGGGCGATGCGGGTCGGCCAGGACACCAAAGTGGTCCTCAACTCCGACAACTCCGTGCTCTACCTCGCGCCCGAAGGCCGTGAAGGCCTGTTCCAACCCGCCGGTGGGACTGCGTACACCGCGCCGGCCGGGTTCAAGGTCGCCATGGTGAAGACCGCCTCGGGCTGGATGATCACCGACCACGACGCCAACACCGTGTCGACCTTCGACACGACCGGGCAGCTGCTGACGACCAAGGACCGCAACGCCCAGACCTCCGCGTTCACCTACACCTCCGGGAAGCTGTCCCAGGTCACCTCGACCCGTGGCGGCGCGGGCGCCCGGACGGCGAGCCTCACCTGGTCGGGCGCCCTGGCCACGATCGGCCAGACCGGAGACGACGGCACCGTGCGCGGCGTCACCTACACCTACACCGCGGGCAAGCTGACCAAGATCACCGACCCGACGTCGAAGGCCACGCAGTTCGGCTACGACACCACCACCGGTGACCTGACCACGATCACCAACGGAGCAGGCAAGCAGACCGCGATCCAGTACGACGCCTCCCACCGCGTCAAGAAGGTGACCCAGGAGAACCCGGATGGCGGCGCGGCGACCCGGTTCACCTACTACTCCGCAGGCGAGACACTGGTCGCGAGCCCGAACAACACCGAAGCCGTCCCCTCGGCCGGGCCGCAGACCGACTACTTCCTCAACGCCCAGGAGCTGGTGACGTCCGTGGCCGACCCGCTCGGCCGGGGGCGTGCCAAGACCTACACCCCGTTCACCGACATCGCGACCTCGACCAGCGGCACCGGGGGCATCACCACCTTCGGGCACGACCCGGCGGTGAATGCCGGCGAATCACTGACCAGCGTGACCACACCGACCGGGGCGAAGTCGACCGCGACCTACTCGAACACCGGCGCTGCGAAGTATCTGCCGTCCGGGGGCACCGACCGGCAAGGCAACACGAAGCTGTTCACCTACGACGGCGCCGGGAACCAGCTCACCTCGGCCAACACGGCCGCGACCGCTACTTCGAAGGTCGCCTACAACACCGACGGCACCCTCGACACCGCCACCGACCCACGCACCAACGTCACCGACTACACCGCGAACACCGACCACCAGATCACCGACACCACCCCGCCGGCCGGCTCGGGCCTCGCGCCGATCGCGCTCTCCTACGACGGGTTCGGGCGCTTGCACGCGGTCCGCGACGGCCGCGGGCTGCGCACCATCTACGCCTACGACCGCGCCGACCGCGTCAAGACCATCCAGTACTCCGACGGCACCCCCGACGTGGCGTTCACCTACGACGGCGCCGGCAACGTCCTCACCCGCACCGACACCTCGGGTGCGACGACCTTCACCTACGACGCACAGAACCGGCTCGCCTCACGTACTGCGACCTCCGGCGGCGGCACGTTGTCCTATGGCTACGACAAGACCGGGAACCTGACGTCGAAGACCGACACGCGCGGCGCCACCACCTACGGCTACGACGCGGCGAACCAGGTCACCGAGATGACCACCCCGAACGGGCAGAAGACCGCCTTCGCGTACGACGACGACGGCAAGCGCACCGACACCTGGTTCGCGACCGACACGGCACACACCACCTTCGCCGCCCACACGAAAACCGCGTTCGACAAGAGCGGCCGGATTTCGCGGACCTGGACCTCGCGGGCGTCCAACGACGCGACCAAGGCCTACGACACCGGATTCTGCTACTCGCCCCGCGTCGCGGGACAACCGTGCCCGTCAGCGTCGGCCGGCACCGACACCGGTCTGGTCAGATGGTCGACCGACAACCTCAGCGGCGCGGTGTCGCTCTACAACTACGACACCGCCAACCGGCTCACAGCGGTGTCGAACTACGGCGGTCACGACTACGCCTACACCTACGACAAGGCCGGCAACAGGCTGACGGCGAAGGTGGACGGGACCACCGCGCAGACTTTGACCTACAACGCGGGCAACCAGATCTCGAACGCCGGTTACGGCCATGACGCCGCCGGCAACCGGACCGCCGACCCGGCCCAGGGCACCTTCGCCTACAACGCCGCCGGGCAGACCACCACCCACACCGAAGGCTCGGCCTCGAGCACCTACACCTGGGCAGGCGGCGACCAGAACGAGCTCGTCTCGACCACCACCGGGACGGACACGACCGGCTACGTCTATGGACGCAGCGACGTCAACGGTGTCCCGATGCTCCAGTCGTTCACCAAGAACGGCCAAACCAGCTACATCGACACCGACCCCACCGGCGTACCGCTCATCTTCCAGCGGCCTGATGGCACCACTCACTACTACGCGCTGGACAACCGGAGCAGTCCCGTCACCCTGATCGACAGCAGTGGCGCGATAACGGCCTCCTACACCTACGACCCCGCCGGAAAGCAGCTCACGGCCACCGGCGCGGTCTCCGCGGCCAATCCCTTCCGCTACGCCCAGGGGCTGCTGGACGAGACCACGGGCTGGCTCCGGCACGGCGTCCGGTGGCACGACCCGGCCACCGGCAACTGGACCGCTCTCGACCCCGTCAGCCTGGTCCTGGAGCCCGACATGGCGAGCCGGTATGCCTACGTCGGCGGCGATCCCGTCAACCGTCTCGACCCCACCGGCCTGGCGGCCGACACCTCGCGGGCATGCCTCGCCGGCATCGTGGTCGGCGGTGTCGGAGGCGCCCTTTCCGGCGGCGTTCCCGGCGCGATCGTCGGCGCCACCGGCGGATGCATCGGCAACGTCGTGTCGCATTGGATAACGGACGGCTTCGGCGACTGACCCGCAGCCGGTTCGGTTGCCGCCCGAAGGCGAAGCCCTCACGCAGAGGACAGCGTGGGGCTTCGTCTTCGGACCACTGCCTACTTGCAGCGGGAACCGCCGTCCGAGGAGTACCACGAGGGATACGGGGCCACCGTGGCATAGGTGATCTTGAGGCACGCGTTCTCGCTGACAGCCAGCTTGGCGACGTGGTTCGCCACGGCGTAGCTGACCGCACAAGCGGCGCTTCCCGGGAACGGGATGAAGCCGCACGCGGCGCCGGGCAGGGCGCTCGTCGAAATGGTGCGCGTCTGGCTCCTGGTGAAGACGAAGCTGCACCGGAGGAAACCGCATTCGAACTGACCGGCCACCGAGTCCGGTCCCCGCGTCTCGACCGGGCTCGCCGTGGCGCCGGGAGCCGCGACAGCGGTGCCTCCCAGCATCGCGCCACCGATCATCACGCCGGCGCAGAATCGTCGTAGCTGCATGGTTTCCTCCCGAGGTGTGCGGATGTCGATCACTCAGGAGGTTCACACGCATCGCCGAGCCACGGTTTACCGCGCCCGGCCGAATCACCCGATCGAGGACGGGGCCCAGGGCACCACCTCGCCGTCGCGGACCAGCTCGCCGTAGTGCGCCGGTTCGACCGGCCCGGACACGAGGTCCAGTAAGGTCTCCGCGGCTTGGGCGGGACTCGGCGCGTCGCTCACGTCCCACCACAGCGCGGACGTCGGGGTGTTCATCATGCCCGGGCAGACGGCGGCGAGGAGGATGTCCCGCGCGAGGTCGTCGTCGCGCCGGCCGGCGGCGAGGGCGCGCACGGCCGCGACCTGGCCGATCTTGGACGGGATGTTGACGAACCCGGGCCAGTCGCCGCCGCGGGCGCTGCCGTCGGCGACCGCGTCACGCCAGGCGGTCACCTGCTTGTCGACCTCGTCCAAAGAGGACAGTCCGTCGAACCGGTCGTGCAGCGCCGGCGCGAGGTGGTTCAGCGTGCCGTACGAGCTGGCGACGACGAGGAACCGGCCGCCGTCCCGCAGCAGCGGCGCGAACGCCCGCAACAGCCGGGTGGTGCCGAAGTTGTTGACCTCGGCGTAGGCGCCGACGACCGCGCGCGGATCGTCGTCGGGACCGACCCGCATGACGGCGTTGCCGAACACGACGTCGACACCGCCGTGCCGCGCCCCCAGCTGCGCGGCGAACCGGTCGGTTGCGTGGGGGTCGGCGACGTCGAGGACCTCGCCGCGCACCCGGGCACCGCCCGCAGGAAGAGCTTCGACGGACTGCGCGATCCGTCCGGCGTCACGACCGGTCAGGTAGACGGTGTCCTCGGTGGACAGCCGGGCGGCGAGCCCTTCGACGAGGGCGAGCCCCAGGCCCTGGGTGGCGCCGGTGACAAGAGCGACTTTGCCGGTCATGCGATTCCTTTGGCGAGCGGGGTTTCCGACACGGTCCAGAGACGCTCGGCGCCTTCGGGGTCGAGCGAGCCGTCCCAGGCGGCGGTGAACGCCCGACCGACGCCGGACGCGCCGGACGCGGTGCTACGGAATCCGAAGGGGGTCTTGATCAGGTCCATGACTCCACGTTAGGTCCGGTCCGACCATGCCGACAGCGAAAGATCCGCACACCTGGTATGCAGTTATGTCATGGCTTTCACCGATGCGTCGCTGACCTCGCTGCGGGTGTTCCGCGAGGTCGCCGAGCGCGGCACGCTCACCGCCGCGGCCACCGCGCTGGGCTACACCCAGTCCGCGGTCTCGCGGCAGATCGCGTCCCTGGAACGCGCGGCCGGCGCGCCGTTGCTGGAGCGGCGCCACGACGGCGTGCGGCTCACCTCGGCCGGGCGGATCGTGGTGCGCCGCGCCGCCGACGTGCTCGACCAGCTGGACGCGACCGCCCGTGAGCTCGCCGGGCTGCCCGCGGAGGAGGGCACGGTCCGGCTGGGCTGGTTCCCGACCGCCGGCGCCTCGCTGCTGCCGCGGGCCCTGGCCGCGCTCCGGCGCACCCACCCGGCGATCACGGTGCTCAGCCGCGAAGGCGGCACCCCAGCGCTGGTCCGCGCCCTGCGCGCCGGCACCGTCGACCTGGCCCTGCTGGCTTCGGCGCCGCCGTTCCGCCCGCCGGACACCGAGACCCCGGCGTTGGCCCTGCACACGCTGACCGAGCGCAGCCTGCACGTGGCGGTGCCGGCGAACCACCCGCTGGCCCGCCGCGACTTCATCGACGTCGCCGACCTGCGCGGGCAGCGCTGGATAGCGGGTTCGGGCGACGACCGCGTGCTGGGAGTGTGGCCGGGGCTCGACGAACGCCCCGAGATCGCCCACACGGCCCGCGACTGGCTGGCCAAGCTCCACCTGGTCGCGGCCGGCTGCGGCATCACGACGGTGCCGGGCGCGCTCGACCCGGTGGTGCCGCCCGGCGTGCGAGTGCTGCCGGTCCACGGCGGCCCGGGAGAGCAGCGCCGGATCGTGCTCGCCCACCTTCCGCGACCCCTCTCGGACGCGGCTGCGCGTGTTGCCGCCGCGTTGCGCGTCGCGGCGTCGGAGACGGTCGCCCAGGCGCAGTGACTGTCCGGCTAACGGTGCTTGCGCGACATCCACTGCCAAACATGGGTGCCGCCGACGCTCGGGTCGTTGCGGGCCACGTAGATCCACGACCAGTGCCCCGGGAACTGGTGGCCGTTCCGGACGACGTGGTCGTAAAGCGTCAGCTCGGAGCGCGGGATCAGGTCGTGCGCGTGGACGCTGTTGGCCTGGGGGTCCACCGTGTCGTCGTCGCGGGAGGCCACCAGCCACGTCGGGGTCCGGATCGCGGCCAGCTCGGCGTCGGGCACCAGCGGCGGGTCGCCTTCCTCGCGGCCGGCGACGACTCCGCAGATCGGGACCGACGCGGCGAACGTGCCCGGGTAGACCGTGGTCATCTTCAGGCTCATGTACCCGCCGTTGCTGCAGCCGACGACGTACACCCGCGACGGGTCGACCGGCCGCGTGCGGAGGATGTCCCCGACGATTTCCCGGATGAGCGGGGCAAAGCGCGGGCCGTCGTCCATCCAGGCGGCCGTGCACTGCGGCGCGACGACGTAGGCGCCGTCGAAGATCTTTTGCGCTTCCCGGGTCGCGAAACCCAGCGCTCCGCGGTTGGCGCGCAGGGTCGTCTCGTTGTCGTAGTAGTTGTCGGGCAGCGAAGCGCCTTCGCCGCCGCCGTGCAGCCAGACGATCAAGGGGCGCTTGCCATGCCGCTCCGGCGGCGAGTACAGCCGGTATTTCATGCCGGAACGTGAGGCGTGGTAGGTGAAAGCGTCGACTTCGGGGTTGGCCAGGCGGCCTTGCGTGAACCCGGTGAACGAGATCGGCCGGCCGTGGCGCCGGCGGACGGGCGTGTTCTGCGTGATGGTGTAGACCAGGCCGAGCCGGACGTTGCGGCTCTTGCTGTTGATGTAACCGAGGGTTCCGCCGCCGGTTTCGCCTTCGCCGTGCCGCAGCTCGAGCACGATGTGCCCACGGCGGTCGAGCCGCGCGGCCGTCACGGGCCGGTCGAGGTCGTAGCCGATGTCCTGGCCGCCGGTACCGATCGGGCTGGTGGCCTCGGCGTGCACGCCGAACGTGCCGGTGGTGAGGCTCGCGGGGTCGATCGGCCCGACGCGGGACGTGTCGAGCGTGACCGACGTGACCTGCTCACCGCCGTCGAGCGTTTCCGCGTCGAGGGTGAATTCGACGCGGCCGGTTCCGGTGGCGTGGGCCAGGCCGGGCACCGCGAGGCCGACGGTGGCTCCCGCGCCGGCGACCAGCGCGGCGCGACGGCCGAACACCTTGTCCATGCGAACTCCTTCGTCCGTGGATCTCCCCGTCGAACGGTAGTTCTCCGGCCGCGACGATTCGAGGTTCTGTCGGAGGAACTCGGGCCGATTTCCGTGTCTAGTCCCTTTGGCCGATACGAAACTGCTCCGAAACCATTCGCGCGATCGATGTCCGCCCGAGCCCCGATCACCAAGATGGAAAGCGTTCACCGCCCGCAGCCAGGAGAGGTTCGCATGAGGAAGACGTGGTCGATCGTGCTCGCGATCGGCGTGGTGGGGGCCGGAATACTCGCGGGAGTGCCGGCGGGGGCGTCGCCGGGCGGGGTCCGGTGGGGTCCCTGCCCGGCCGACGCCGCGGCGCCCGGCCTGGAGTGCTCGACGATCAAGGTTCCGCTGGACCACGCAGATCCCGGCGGCCGGCAGATCGACGTCGCGATCTCCCGGCTGGCGAGCAAGCACCCGGAGCAGCGGCGCGGCGTGCTCTTGACCAACCCGGGCGGCCCGTCGGCGGGGCTGAAGTTCCCCGCCGAACTGGCGGCGGCGAAGCTGCCGCAAAGCGTGCTGGACAGCTACGACCTGATCGGGTTCGACCCGCGCGGGTTCGGGCACAGCACCCCGGTCACGTGCGACCTGACCCCGGAGCAGCAAGCAGTCGGCAACGTTCCGCCGTACGCGCGTAACGCCGCCGACGTGGCGAAGCGAGCCGAGCAGTCTCAGGCCATCGCCCGTCAGTGTGCGGCTTCGAAGACCGCGTGGATGCTGCCGCACGTCAGCACCGCCGACGTCGCCCGCGACATGGACCGCATCCGCGCCGCATTGGGCCAGCAGAAGATCTCCTTCGCCGGCTACTCGTGGGGCACCTACCTCGGCGCGGTCTACACCACCCTGTTCCCGCAGCGCGGCGACCGGATCGTGCTCGACAGCAACGTGCACCCGACCGGGTGGGACTTCGCGAACGACCGGCTCTACGCCCAGGGCTTCGACGACCGCTTCCCGGACTTCGCGAAGTTCGCCGCCGCACAGGACAGCACCTACCACCTGGGCAGCACACCCTCGCAGGTCACCGCGAAGTACTTCGAGCTGGCCGCCCGGCTCGACAAGGCGCCCGCCCAGGGCATCGACGGCCCGTCGTTCCGCATGGCCACCTACGGTTTCCTCTTCAGCAACGCCGGAATGCCTCTCGTGGCCCAGATCTGGCAGGCGCTCGACACAGACGGGCCGCTCCCCCCGCTGCCCGGCGACGGCACCACCCCCGACGCGGACAACGTGATCTCCGGCCGCTACTACACCATCTGCGCGGACTCACGGTGGCCGAGGTCGGTGGCGACCTACCAGGCCGCGGTCGCGGTCGACCGTATCCGCCACCCGATGTTCGGCGCGGCAGGGGCCAACGTCCAGCCCTGCGCGTTCTGGCCGGAACCCACCGAAGCGCCGGTCCGCATCGGTGACCGGGGCCCATCAAACGTGTTGATGCTGCAGAACCAGCGCGACCCGGCAACACCCCTGGCAGGCGCGGTCCAGCTGCGGCAGGCATTCGGCGACCGAGTCCGAATGGTCACGGTCGACGCGGGAGGCCACGGGGTCTACCCGTACGTGGCCAACGAATGCGCCAACACGGCGGCGACGGCCTACCTGACGACGGGCCGCTTCCCAGACCACGACCTGGCTTGCGCGGCCGAACCCCGGTGAGCACGCCGGAGGCGGGGTGCCGGATGGTCCGGTGCCCCGCCTCCGGCCAGCGCCTCGACCTTCCAGCTTCCGCCGGGCAGGAAGCCGCTGGTGGCGCAGCGAATCACCGAACTCCCACCACCACGCCCCTCGATGAGCAGCTCATCGGCGACCTTCCACCGCCCAGCGCGGGGTTGCCGCCGGCGGCAGGTGCTGCTGGCCCAGCACCCCACCACCGGCCACCGCCCCGAACCCCACCCACCCAGTCATCGCCAGGCAGGAAACCACCGGTGACACACCACATCACCGGACTCCCACCACCACGACCCTCAACCCCACTCTCCAACCGTCCAGCGCGAGCTCCCCGCCGGTGACAGGGTGCCGGTGGTCCCGCTCCCCACCACCGGTCAGAATGATCACCCGAGCCATCGACCCAGGAAGGACGATCACCGACGTGCTCCCGACCACTGCGCCGAAGCCGGTTCGCGGTCTGGTGATCGCCGAGATCGTCGTCCTGGCCGGCCTGAACATCGACCAGCTCCTGCGCCACCTGATCCTGCGGGGACCGGCCCCCGCAGGCGAACTCTGCTACTTCGCGATCGGGGCAGCGCTGGCCGTGCCCGCGCTGCTGCGGCGTCGCTTCCCCGAACGGACCGCCGTGCTGGCCGCATCGGGGATCGCGCTCTCGCTGGCCGGTAGCGCGGTGGGCTTCCTGGTCAGACCGGCCGCCGCGGTTGACGGGGATCCTGAGATCGTGGCCTTGATGCTGCTGGTCGGGGCGGCGTGCCACCGGCTGCCGAGAACGCTCGCCGCCGTGCTCGCGGTGCTCGGGGGGCTCGCGATGGCGTTCGCCCCTCTGCTGCGCTACGGCGACTCGCCCGCGTCGCTGACCGTGTCGGTGCTGTGGGCCCTCTTGTGGGGCTGCAGCGTCATGGTCGGGTTGATCCTGCGTGACGGCGACGCCCGCCGCGAAGCCGCGCTGGCGGCTGCGCGCAACCGCGAGCGGCTCGAGCTGGCCAGGGAGCTGCACGACCTCGTCGCCCACCACATCACCGGGGTCGTGGTCCGCACCCAAGCCGCCGGCGTGATCCTCGCCGACGGCCCCGAGCGCGACCTGATCAAGGAGATCGAGCACGCGGGCACCGAAGCCCTCGGCGCCGTGCGGCGGCTGGTCATCATGCTGCGCAGCCCCGGACACGCCTCGCCGGTCACCGCGAGCGACCTGATCGGCACGATCGAATCCGCGGTCGGCGACGACGAGGGCGTCACCGTGCGGCTCGCGCCGGGCCTGGCGGACCTCACCGTCACGCCGGAAACCGTCTCGACCGTCCACCGGGTGGTGCTCGAATCGCTGACCAACGTCCGCAAGCACGCCTCGGACGCCCGCCATGTCACCGTGGCGGTCGAGCCCGCCGGCCACGGCCGGCACCTGCGGGTCGAAGTGACCAACGACGGTCTCCGCCCGGGCCGCGTGCGCCGCGCGCCCGGCGGGTACGGCCTGATCGGGATGGGCGAGCGGATCGCCGCGCTGGACGGCACGCTGATGGCCGGGGAACACGGGGAGCGCAGCTGGCGCGTTCTCGCCGAACTCCCCTTGCCGAATGGAGCGGCGGCCTCGCCGCCGGAAGAGGAGGGTGCCCGGTGACGCTGCGAGTCCTGCTCGCCGACGACCAGGCGATGGTGCGCACGGGGTTCCGGCTGATCCTGGAGCGCGTCGCCGACATCGAGGTCATCGGCGAAGCGGAGAACGGCCAGCAGGCGGTGGAGCTGGCCCAGGAGCTGCGCCCGGATGTCACCTTGATGGACATCCGCATGCCGGTGGTCGACGGCCTCGCCGCGACCCGCCGGCTGGCGGGCCCGGACGTCGAGGACCCGTTGCGGGTGCTGGTCGTCACCACGTTCGACCTCGACGAGCTGGTCCACGAAGCGCTGTGCGCCGGAGCATGCGGTTTCCTCCTGAAGGACGCCGGGCCCGGGCTGCTGGTCGAAGCGGTGCACGCGGCCGCCAACGGCGAGGCGCTGGTCTCGCCGTCGATCACCACGCGGCTGCTGTCCCACTTCAGCGGGTCTCCGACCCGAAGACGCGCCCGCCGCGCCGACCCCGCGCTGAGCCAGCGCGAGCTCGACGTCACCCAAGCGATCGCGAGAGGCCGGACGAACGCCGAGATCACCGAGGAGCTGACGATCTCGCTCTCGACCGTCAAGACCCACCTCGCCTCGATCCAGCGCAAGATCAGGGCCCGCAACCGCACGGAAATCGCCGTGTGGGCCTGGGAATCCGGCCTGGTGCGCTAGCTGGCCTGATTCGCACGAGGGCACTACGCGAACACCGGGAGCTCGGCGACCACCTCCCTGGTCGCCAGGGCGAAGTTGAACGTGATGAAGTGCAGCCCGGGCGCGCCTTCGGCCAGCAGCCGCTGGGCCAGCAGCCTCGCCTGCTCGATGCCCAGCGCACGGACAGCAGCGGGATCATCCGCGACCGCCTCGAACCGCGCCGCCAGGTGGGCGGGGAACGGTGCGCCGGACAGCTGCTCGGAGCGGGCGATCGTCCGCATGGTCGTGACCGGCATCAACGCCGGGATGATCGGCGTGGCGCACCCCGCCGCCGCGACGCGGTCCCGCAGCCTCAGGTAGTCGTCCGCGTCGAAGAACATCTGCGTGATCGCGTAGTCCGCGCCTGCGCGGCACTTCGCCACGAAGTGCGCGGTGTCCTCCTCCAGTGACACCGACCGCGGGTGCCGCTGCGGGAACGCGGCCACGCCCACGCAGAAGTCGCCGTGCTCGCGCAGCAGCGTCACGAGCTCACTCGCGTACGTCAGGCCTTCCGGATGGCGGACCCACTCGCCGTCGACGTCGCCGGGTGGGTCCCCGCGCAGCGCCAGGACGTTGACCACCCCGGCGTCGGCCAGTGCGCCGACGAACGACCGCAGCTCCCGCACCGAATGGTCCACCGCCGTCAGGTGAACCACCGGGAGCATCGTGGTCTCCGTGGCGATCCGCCGGGCGACGGCGATCGTGTTGTCCCGGGTGGACCCGCCCGCCCCGTAGGTGACGGACACAAAACCCGGCCGCAGCGACTCCAGCTTGCGGACGTTCTGCCAGATCCGCTCCGCGTCATCGGTCGGGCGGGGCGGCATGAACTCCAGTGAGAGCACCGGTTTTCCGGCGGCCAAGCGGTCGCGGACCCGCGCGGGAACCGCGGCGGGCGGGGTGACCGCCCGCCGCGGTGAAGTGCTCGTCACGCCCGTGTCCTCAGCTGTCCGGTGGCCTCGACCAGGTTGGCCAGGGTGGCCCGCACCTCCGGGTACCCACGGGTCTTGAGCCCGCAGTCCGGGTTAACCCACAACCGGTCGGCCGGGAACGCGCCGGCCGCGACGCGCAGGTGCCCGGCGATCTCCTCGACCGACGGGACCCGCGGCGAGTGGATGTCCCAGACGCCCGGGCCGGCCTCGTTCGGGTAGCCGGCGCGGGCGAGGTCGGCGACGATCGCCATGGCCGAGCGGGCCGCCTCCAGGCTGATCACGTCGGCGTCCATGTCGACGATCGCCTGCAGGACGTCGCCGAACTCGGCGTAACACATGTGCGTGTGGATCTGCGTGTCGTCGCGCACCCCCGCGGTCGACAGCCGGAACGACGCGACCGCCCAGTCCAGGTACGCGGCACGGTCGGCGGTGCGCAGCGGCAGGGTCTCCCGCAGCGCGGGCTCGTCGACCTGGATGACCGAGATCCCCGCCGCCTCCAGGTCTACGACCTCGTCGCGCAGGGCGAGGGCGACCTGGCGGGCGGTGTCGCCCTCGGGCTGGTCGTCACGCACGAACGACCAGGCCAGCATGGTGACCGGCCCGGTCAGCATGCCCTTGACCGGCTTCTCGGTCAGGCTCTGCGCGTAGGTGGCCCACTCGACGGTCATCGGCGCCGAGCGGGCCACGTCGCCGGCGATCAGCGGCGGCCGGACGTACCGGGTGCCGTAGGACTGGACCCAGCCGTGCTGGGTGGCCAGGAACCCGGTGAGCTGCTCACCGAAGTACTGCACCATGTCGTTGCGCTCGGGCTCGCCGTGCACCAGCACGTCCAGGCCGATCCGCTCCTGCTCGGCGATCACCGCGCGGACCTCGGCTCGCACCGCCTCGCGGTAGGCGTCCTGGTCGAGCTTGCCCGAGCGCAAGGCCGCGCGGGCCTGGCGCAGCTCGGCGGTCTGCGGGAACGAGCCGATCGTGGTCGTCGGCAGCTCGGGCAGGTGCAGCCGGTCCTGCTGGGCCTGGCGGCGCTTGCCGTACGGGCTCGTGCGGCGCAGGTCGGCGTCGGTGACCGCGGCGACGCGCTCCCGGACAGCCGGAACCTTCACGATCGGCGACGCCGCGCGGGAGGCCAGGCGGTCGGTGTTCGTCTGCAGGGCGTCCTCGATCGCGGAGCGGTCTTCGGTGAGGCCGCGGCGCAGCGTGACGATCTCGGCGAGCTTCTGCCGTGCGAAGGACAACCAGCCGGCGATCTCCGGGTCGAGGCCGGTTTCAAGGGTGACGTCGTAGGGCACGTGCAGCAGCGAGCAAGACGCCGCGACGTCCACCGAACCGGCCAGCCCGAGCAGCGTGCCCAGGGTGCTCAGTGCGGCAGTGAGGTCGGCGGCCCAGATGTTGCGCCCGTTGATCACCCCCGCCACCAGGCGCTTGTCCAGAATCCCGCCGACCGCGGCGAGGCCATCGAGGTTGGCCGCCGCGTTGCCGGTGAAGTCCAGGGCCAGGCCCTCGACCGGCGACGACGCCAGTACCGGCAACGCTTCCCCGAGCCGGTCGAAGTAGGAGGCGACCAGGATCTTCGGGCGCGCGGCCTCCGCGGCCAGCGTCGCGTAGGTGTCGGCGACCTTGGCCAGCACTTCGGCCGGCTGGTCGGCGACAAGCGCGGGCTCGTCGAGCTGGACCCACTCCGCGCCCGCCTCGTGCAGCTGCCGCAGCAGATCGGCGTAGAGCGGGACGACCTGGCCGAGCAGATCCAGGGGCCGGAACCCGTCGGTCGCGGTCGGATCCTTGGCCAGCACCAGGAAGGTGACCGGGCCGACCAGCACCGGCCTGGTCGTGACGCCCTGCTCGAGTGCCTCGGTGAACTCCTCCAGCGGCTTGCTCGCGTCCAGCGTGAATTCGGTGTCCGGGTCGATTTCGGGCACCAGGTAGTGGTAGTTCGTGTCGAACCACTTGGTCATTTCCAGCGGGGGCGCGTCCGCGGTGCCGCGGGCCATGGCGAAGTAGCGGTCCAGGCTGGTCGCCGCCTCGCGGTGCCGCTCGGGGACGGCGCCGAGGAGCACCGAGGTGTCCAGCACGTGGTCGTAGAGCGAGAAGTAGTTGCTCGGGATCTCGTCGATCCCGGCGTCGCGCAGTTCCGTCAGGTTCCGCAGCCGCAGCTCACGGGCAGTGCCGAGCAGAGCGTCGGCGTCGATCCGGCCCTTCCAGTAGGCCTCGATCGCCTTCTTGAGCTCCCGGTCGGCGCCTTGGCGCGGGTAACCGTGCACGGTCGCGCGGCTGGTCGGGGTGGTCGATGTCACGGGGGCTCTCCTTCGCGAGTCCGCGTGGACCTGCGGGAGCGCACGACAAGCCAGACCGTCTCAGGTCCGGCTCGGCATGACCTGCCCGCGAGGTCGCAGCCAGCACCCCACGGTCGTGAGGTGCACAGCGGGCAGGTCTTCGGACTCGCGGGCGTTCCGGCGCGTGCGCCGGGTTCCTACTGGCCGTCGCTTCCCAAGCCGGTCGGGCTCAGTGCTCGTCTCCGCGGAGACTGACGGCGGTCGTTCCCACTCACCGCTGCGGGGCAGTCCCGGATTCGCACCGGGTTCCCTCTTGCCTCGGTCACCGCCACCTTGCTCGCGGAGACCGAACCAGCTGCCCCGCCACTGTAGCGCCTCCGGGAAGGGACGAACCCGGCTCGGAGCGGATCGTCGCGTTCGTCCGGTAGGCCTCGGCCGGGTCCGCGTCGGCCGTCGCCGGTTAGGCCATGTCCTCCGAGCCGAACCAGGTCGTCTTGCCACGGGTCACCCGGAACGGGCACTGCGCGTGCAGCCGGGTTTCGACGCCACCACGGGAAAAGCCGACCTCGGCGATGTTCACCGTCCTGCCGAAGTCCGTCACCCGGGCCGAAACCAGCCGGTTCAGCCCGGCCTTCAGCTCCGTCATCCCCCGGCCACCGCGTCAAGCGTGGCTTGCACGCTTGACGCGCGCTCGGGCAACCCGAGGGCTCGCCACAGCTCGACCGCCAAGCCCAGGTGGTGACGGGCCGCCGGTGCGTCGCCGAGTTCGCTCTCCAGCTCGCCGAGCTGTTGCCAGCACGCCGCTTCGTTGCTGCGGTCGCCGTTCAGCCGGAAGACGTGCGCCGCGCGTTGCAGGGCCGAGTCGGCTCGGGAACGGTCGCCGAGCTCCGCGTAGATTCCGCCGAGGCGTTGGTCGGCGTACGCGCCGCAGCGCTCGTCGCTGATCTCGGTGAAGATCGTCAACGCCTCGGTGAGGTCGTGCAGCGCCGCGGGCGTGTCGCCGATGCCCAGGTGGTAGCGGCTGACCGTGCGGAGGATCACCGCCTGCCGGTGCCGGTCGCCGAGCTGCCGGGCGGTCCGCAGGCCCTGCTCGATCCACTGGCCCGCGTCCTCGGTGCCCTGCTCGAAGCCGATGATGCCGAGCGCGGTGCGGATCTGTGCCTCCGCCTGCCGGTGCCCGGACGCCACCAGGTGGGCCAGCGCTTCCTTGTCGACGGCCAGTGCCGCGTCGAGCTCGCCGAGGACCCGGTGCACGGTTCCGAGGCTCGCCAGCGCGAGTCCTTCACCGCGCCGATCGCCGATGTCCCGGTACAGCTCCCGGCAGCGGCCCAGGTCGTCGCGGGCTTCGTCCATCTCGTCGAGGTAGATGTGCACCTGGCCGAGGCCCTGCAGCAACGCCGCTTCACCGTGGGCGTCACCGCACGCTCGCGTGGCCGCCAGCGCGATCTGGTGACTGCGGTTCCAGTCCTGGTAGAGGCTGCGGTGGTCGTAGTACGGGACGGCGGCGGCCGCGAGCTCCCACGCCAGGCCGGCCAGGCCCCAGTCCGCCGCGAGCTGGATCATCCGCAGCAGCGTCCCGCGCTCGGCATCGAACCAGGCGATGGCCTCGACGACCTTGTAGTCCGGGGACCAGCGCGGCGACGAGCCCGGCGTCGGCTGGAACAGGCTGGGGTAGAACAGATCCCTGGCCTGCTCCGCGAGGGCGAGCCACGCGGCCAGCACCCGTTCGACCGCCGCTCGCCGGTCCTCGACCGGGTAGTGGTCTTCCGCGCCCTTGGCCGCGTACGTGCGCAGGAGGTCGTGCAGCCGGTACCGGGGCTGCCCGGCGTGGTCGGTGGTCACGAGCCGCACGAGGTAGGCGTCGGCCAGCAGCTCCAGGACGTCGTCCGCGTCCGGCCCGCCGAGCAGCGCCCCCACCACCCACGCGGGCAGGGTCTCGGGCCCCAGCAGGCCCAGCAGCCGGAACGCCCGGACGGCCTCGTCGGGCAGCAGGCGCAGGCTCAGGTCGAAGTTGGCCCGCACGTCGAGATCCCCGACGCTCAGCTCGCGCAGGCGCCGGGACTCGTCCTCGAGCCGGTCACGCAGCACCTGCAGGGTCCACGCGCGCCGCCCGGCCAGCTTGGCCCCGGTGATCCGGATGGCCAGCGGTAGGTGCCCGCACAGCTCGACGATCGCCGCCGCCGACTCCGGTTCCCGCTCGACGCGCTCCTCGCCGACGATCTGGACCAGCAGGGCGTGCGCGTCTTCGGCGGACAGGACGTCCAGCTCGACGTGCTGGGCGCCGGTGAGGCCGGCCAGCCGCTGCCGGCTCGTGACCACCACGGCGCACCCGCCCGACGGCGGCAGCAGCGGCCGCACCTGCTGGGCGCCCGCGGCGTCGTCGAGCAGCACCACCATCCGCCGGTCGGCCAGCCGCGACCGGTAGAGGGCGGCTCGTTCGTGCAGGCCGGGTGGCATGACCGCGTCCGTGACGCCGAGCGCGCGCAGCAGTTCGGCCAGCATCATCGCCGGGTCGCGGGGCACCTCGGAGGTGCCGGCGAGGTCGAGGTAGAGCTGGCCGTCGGGGAACGCGTCCCGCGAAAGGTGGAGCGCGCGCACCGCCAGCGCCGACTTCCCGGTGCCCGGCGGGCCCGCGATGACCGCGAGCCGCCGCTGGGCCAGCAGGCCGCGCAGCTCCCCCAGCGGCCCGGCGCGGCCGGTGAAGTCGGGGATGTCGGCCGGCAGCTGGGCGATCGGCCGCCGGTCCGCGGCCGGGGTGACCAGGTCGAGCTCGGGGTCCGCGCGCAGGATCCGGGCGTGGACGCGCTGCAGCCCGTGCCCGGGACTGGCGCCGAGCTCGTCGGCCAGCAGCCGCCGGATCTCCTCGAACACGGCGAGGGCGTCACCCTGGCGGCCGCTGCGGTAGAGCGCGGTCATCAGCAGCTCCCGCACCCGCTCGCGGTACGGGTGCTCGGCGGCGAGCCGGGACAGCTCGGGGATGGCCAGCGCGTGCTCCCCGCGCAGCAGGTCGAGCTCGGCGAGGTCTTCCAGGGCGCCGAAGCGGTACTCGTCCAGCCGGGCGCGTTCGGTGGTCGCCGCGGGGGTGTCGATGCCGCTGAAGGCGGGTCCGCGCCACAGCGCCATCGCTTCGGCGAGGTACTTCCGGGCCGCGGTCAGGTCGCCTTCGCTCTTCGTCTCGCGGGCGAGCGCGAGCCCGGAGGCGAACTGGGCGCTGTCGAGCTGGTCGGAGCCCACGCGCAGCAGGTACCCGGTGCCGACCGTCTGCAGGGAGCCGTCGTCGAGGTCCAGCGAGCGGCGCACGTCCCCGACGTACTTCTGGACGAGGTTGACCGCGCTCCTCGGCGGCGTTCCGCGCCAGGCGCCCTCGATGATCCGGTCGCGGTCGACGCGCTGGTTCGCGTGCAGGAGCAGCACCCCGAGCACCCGAAGCGACTTCTCGGGGCCCACTTCGACCACGTCACCGCCGCGCCAGACCGTCAGCGGGCCGAGCACACCGAACCGAACATCGGGCATGCAAACGCCCTCCTCCCGAGGTCGAGACTACCTCGACCGGCCCCGTTCCCCGCGACTGCAGTGCGACTGCAGCGGGCACTGCCAGGCTCCCCGGCGACCGGCACCCGAGCCGACCGGGAGGAGATCAACGATGACCGGCATGTGAACCCGTCAGGCGGCGACGAAGAACCCGATCCCGCGCTCGGCCGGGGCGCGCCGGATGGGGCATGCTCGGGACCATGGCCGACCGGGTGACCCTGCGCGAAGAGCAGCAGACGATGCTGATGACGCTGTACCTGCACGCCCAGGACGCCGCGTCGGCGTGGCCGATCCTCGGCGACGAGCACGCCGCGGGGCTGCTGGGCGAGATCGAGCACGATCCCGTCGCGATGAAGAAGCTCTCCGGGAACCTGCCGGTGATCTGCGCCCGCGCGCGGCTGATCGACGACGCCGCCCGCGCGTTCCTCGCCCGGCACGCCGACGCCGTTGTCCTGCACCTCGGCTGCGGGCTCGACAGCCGGGTGCTGCGCCTCGATCCCGGGCCCGGCGTCGCCTGGTACGACGTCGACCAGGAGCCGGTGGTCGAGCTGCGCCGCCGGCTCTACCCCGAACGGGACGGCGTCACCACGATCGCGACGTCGGTCACCGAGCCCGGGTGGTGGTCCGGGATCCCGCGCGGACGGCCGTTGCTCGTCCTCGCCGAGGGCCTGCTGATGTACCTCTCCCCCGACGGCGTCCGGGCCACGGTCGCCACCGCCCTCGGCCATCCCGCGCCGCGGCACGCGGTCGTCGCGGACACGGTCGCGCCCTGGGTGGCCCGCGTCGCCGGGCGGCAGGCGACCATGCGGGCGGCCGGGGCCGGGTTCCGGTCGTCCACTGTGGACTTGACCCGGGCCGTCACGGAACCCGCCACCCACCACGAAATCTCGCTCGTCAGTGAAGCGGCACGACGCACCCGCGGCGCGATGTCGGGGTTCCTCAAGGTGTTCGACGTGGTGCCCGGCGGGCACCGGGCCATGGTCCTGCACACCTACGAAGCCCCGCTCAGCAGCAGTGGTCGCCGCGCCAGGCCTCCCGCCCTTCCCTGACCGCCACCGCCGCGATGACCAGGGCGACGACCGGGTCGGCCCACGACCAGCCGAACAGCGCGTTGAGCAGCAGCCCGGCCAGCAGCACACCGGAGAGGTAGGTGCACAGCAGCGTCTGCTTCGAGTCCGCCACCGCGCTGGCCGAGCCGAGTTCCCGGCCGGCGCGGCGCTGGGCGTGGGAAAGGAACGGCATCACCAGCAGGGAGACGGCGGCCAGCACGATGCCGGCCGTGGAGTGCCCGGCGGAGTCCGTGCCCAGCAGGGAGCGCACGGACTCCACGGTGACGTAGGCGGCGAGGGCGAAGAACGACACCGCGATCACCCTCAACGCGGTCCGCTCGCGCGCTTCCGGATCGGCGCCGGAGAACTGCCAGGCGACCGCGGCGGCGGACGCGACTTCGATGACCGAGTCCAGCCCGAACCCGATCAACGCCGTCGAGGAGGCCACGGTGCCGGCGGCGAGCGCGACGACCGCCTCGAGGACGTTGTAGGTGATCGTCGCGACGACCAGGAGCCGGATCCGCCGGGTCAACACCGCGCGGCGGTCCGCGGCGACGGACGTCACCGGTCCACCGCTTCGTCGTCCAAGCAGGGCTCGGCGGGGTCGACGGCGAGGACGACCTGGACCAGTTCGCGCAGGGCCCGGGCCAGGTGCCGGTCGGCGAGGGCGTAGCGGACCTGGCGGCCCTCGTAGGTGGCGACGACCAGCCCGCAGCCGCGCAGGCAGGCGAGGTGGTTGGAGACGTTGGAGCGGCTCAGCTCGAGCTCGGCGGCGAGCCGGCCGGGATAACTGACGCCGTCGAGCAGGGCGACCAGGATCCGGCAGCGGGTCGGGTCGGCCAGCGCCCGGCCCAGGCGGGCGAGCGCCGATTCGCGGGTCTCACAGGTCAGCACACAGAAAACAGTACAGCGAACGCTGATATGACGAAAACCGGTGAGCCGGCTTCAGTCCGGCAGGCCTCGGGACACCGCGGCGCGCACCGGGCCTTCGAAGAGTCCCGCGATCCGCGCGTAGCCGACGTCGTTGGGGTGGAACCAGTCGTCGGCGAGGCTGCCGCGCAGCGGCCCCAGTGCTCCGCCGCGCAGGTCCGCGACGCGGATGTCACCGCGGGCCGCCGCGGCGTCGAGGAGCGCGTTGACCGCTCGCGCTTCGGTGTTGCCCTGGGGCAGGGTGGCGACCACCGAACGCCCGGCGGGGAGCCGGGCGAGCAGTTCGGCGAAGCCGGCCACGACTCCGCGGCGGCGAGCCCGGGTCAGCATGTCGTTCGCGCCCACCAGCACCGTCACCAGAGCCGGCGGCGAAGGCAGCGCGAGCAGCCGGGGCAGCTGGTCGTCGAGGACGTCGGCGACCCGGGCGCCGGACGCCGACAGGTTGACCACCGCGAACCGCTCGCCGAGCCGGGCGTTCAGCCGCGGGACCCAGCCGCCGCCCACCTCCGCCGAGCCGATGCCCTGGGTCATCGAGTCGCCGAGCGCGACCCACAGCGGAAGTCCCGAGCCGAGCGCGGTGCGGTTGCCCTCCGCCCAGGCCCGCGCGAACGGCTCCTTCTGCGCCCGGACCCGGCCGATCCCGGGGACGACGACGGAAGCCACGTCGAGCAGCCGGCCCGACCAAGTCCGCCTCGGCACCGCACAGTCCTTTCGATCGCCTCCGCGGGAGTTCGGCGCCGGGCGCGCCCCGGATGGGTCAGCCGACGGGGTCGGCCAGGGAGCGGATCCGGGTGAGCAGGTTCGCGGTCGTCGTCCCGCAGAGCTCCGCGAGCCGCTCCAGGGCCGCGGGGTCCAGGTGCACCTCCTGCGGGGCGTCGCCGGCGCCGCACTCGGCGAGCTTGCCCTCGGCCCAGCGGCGGAACGGCGCCAGGTCCTGGTGCTGCGCGCGGACGACGCGGCGCAGGTCGACCCGGACTCCGGTCGACTCCGTGGCGTCGAAGGTGCCGAAGTAGCGCTCGCCGACCCGGGCGAGCACGGCCTCGGGAGACACCTTCAGCGCCAGGCACAGCTCAACCAGGCGGACGACCGAGCACTGCCGGGTGCCGAGCTCGTAGGTGGCGAGGGTCTGCAGCGAGAGGTCGCTGTGCAGCCGGTGGTTGAGGTCCCGGCGGGTCAGGCCGCGTTCCTCGCGCAGCCGGCGGAGCTCCTCGCCGAGCATCTGCTGGTAGGCACCGGCATCCAGCTGCACCATCGCCCCTCTCCGTCGGTGTGCCGGCCGCGGCGGGCACACCGACACATTAGCCTCGCCCCGTCGTGGTTCCCCGCCGAGCGGCGAGTGGCAGGCGCGCGGGGCGAGCCCGTAGATTGTGACGGGGCCGGTGTGAAGAGTCCGGCGGGAGCGGATGCTGGACGAGGAGGTGCTTGCGGGTGCCCGAGAGCTCCGCCTCCCTCGACCGGGTGACCGGGTTGCCCGGTCGCGCGGTGCTGGAAGCCGAGCTGACCCGGCTGCTGGCGGCGGAAACCGGTCCCCAGGTCGTGGTGCTGCTGGTGGGCCTCGACGGGTTCGCCGTGGTGCGCGACGGCCTCGGGTTCGACGCGGCCGAAGAGCTCCTCGCCGGGGTGGCCCGAACGCTCGAGGAGGTCTTCCGCGACCACCGGGCGGTGCTCGCGCTGCTGCCCGGTGACGTGTTCGCCGTCGCGCTGACCGGCGAACACGGCGAAGTGTCGGTGGGAGAGCTCGCGGAGTCGGTGATCACCGCGCTGAGCCGTCCGTCCTATGTGGATGGAGTCGGGGTCGGGGTCAGTGCGAGCGTGGGCGTTTTCCTCGTCGACGTCCGGAAGGCGCTCGCGCCGGAGGCGATCCGGTCGGCGCAGGTCGCGCTGCGCCGCGCGAAGGAGCTCGGCCGCACCCGGTGGGTGCTGTTCGACCCGGTGGCCGGGCACGCGGACGCCGAGCGGTACCGCCTCGCGTGCGGCATCGCGGGCGCGCTGGCCTCGGGCGAGATGGCGGTCGGCTACCGGCCGCACATCGTGCTCCCGGACGGCGCGATCATCACCTCGCTCAACGCCGTGCTGCGCTGGCGCCACCCCGAGCTCGGCGAGCTGCGGCCCGAGGAGTTCTACCCGCTGGCCGAGACGACCGGCATGACGGTCGCGCTCGGCCGGCACCTGCTGGCCGAGAGCCTGCGCGCCGCCGGCGACTGGCGGGCCCGGTTCGGCGACGACGCGCCCATGGTGTGCCTGACCCTGCCGCGGCGGATGGCGATCGACGGCGACCTCGTGCGCCTCGTCGGCCAGGAGCTCGACCGCAACGGCCTCCGGCACCGGCACCTCATGCTGTGCACGGACGGGGCGTCCCTGCTCGACGACCGCGGCGACCTGCTCGGCTCCCTCGCCGAACTGGCCGGGGCCGGGGTGGTGTTCATCGTCAACATCACGGGGCTGGCCGAGCTGGAGCTGCTGCCCGCCCTCGAGGTCCCGGCGCCCGCGGTGATGCTGACCGGGGCGATCATCGACGCGCTGGAGGTCGACGACCCGCCGCGGCAGGCCGTGCGAGCCGTCCGCCAGGTGGTCGAGCGCGCCGAGGAGCTCGGAATCAAGGTCGGCGCCCGCGGTGTGCTCTCCGAGGCGCACGCGGAGCTGCTGTTCGGCATCGGCGTGGTGGTCGCCTCCGGGCCGTACCTGCCCACGTACTCGACGGCCGCGGAAGCCGAGACGTGGGTGGGCCGCGTCTTCCCGATGGGCTGACGGGCCGGCTCAGGCGATCAGCTCCGCGAACCGCTCGGGGCTGACGTTCCCGCCGCTGATGATCACCCCGACCCGGCCGGACGCGGTCACCTGGCCGTCGAGCAGGGCGGCCAGGCCGGTCGCGCCGCTGGGCTCGAGGACGAGCTTGAGGCGTTCGAAGGCGAACCGCATCGCCTCGCGGACGGCGTTGTCGGAGACCAGCGCGATGTCGTCGACCAGGGTGCGGTTGATCGAGAAGGTCAGCTCGCCCGGGATCGAGGCGGCCTGGCCGTCGGCGATGGTCCGCGGGACGGGGATCGAGACGCGTTCGCCCGCTTCGAGGGAGCGTTTGGTGTCGTCCCCCTCCGCGGGTTCGACGCCGATGACCCGGATGCCGGGCTGCAGGGCTTTCGCGGCGGTCGAGCTGCCCGCGATGAGGCCGCCGCCACCGACCGGGACGACCAGGGTGTCCACCGGGCCGGCGTCCTCGAGCAGCTCCAGCGCCGCGGTGCCCTGGCCGGCGATGACGTGCGGGTGTTCGTACGGCGGGATCAGCGCCAGGCCCCGCTCGGCCGCCAGCGCCTCGCCGAGCGCGACCCGGTCGCCGGTGTACCGGTCGTAGGTGACGATCTCGGCGCCGTACCCCCTGGTGGCGTCCACTTTGGACTTCGGGGTGTCCTCGGGGACGAGGATGACCGCGCTGCTGCCGAGTTCGCGGGCGGCGAGCGCGACGGCTTGGGCGTGGTTGCCCGAGGAGTACGCGGCGATCCCCTTGGCCAGCTGCTCCGGTGAGAGCCGGGACGCGGCGTTGTACGCGCCGCGGAACTTGAAGGCCCCGATGCGCTGAAGGTTCTCGCACTTCAGCAGGACTTCGGCGCCGACGAGGTCGTCGAGGGTGCGGGAGCGCACGACCGGGGTCCGGTGGGCGACCCCGGCCAGCCGGGCGGCGGCGTCGCGGATGTCGTCGAGGGTGACGGGCGGGGTCATGGTGCTCCTTCGGCGCGGATTTCGGCGAGGTAGGTGTAGGCGGAGGCGCGGGAGATGCCGATCCGGGCGGCGACCTGCGGCACCGCGCGCCGGACGGCGAAAACGCCGCGCCGGTGCAGGCTGCGGAAGAGCTCGAGGCGTTCGTCGCGGCTCAGCGCGGCCCACGGCTTGCCCAGGCGCAGCTGGTGTTCGTCGACGATCGCGTCCACCACGGCGTCGACGTCGTCGCCGAACGTCGTGGTCGGCGCTTCCGCGGCCGTCCCGACGTCGGCCAGTTCACCGACCAGGGTCCGCAGCTGTCCCAGGGCCGTCACGTCGAGGTTGACGCACAACGCGCCGAACACCGCGCCGCCGCTGTCGCGCACCAGCATCGTCGAGGACTTCACGAGCTTCCCGGACGCGGTGCGGGTGACGTAGTTCAGCTGGTCCTCGGCGGTGTCGCCCTGGGCGAGCAGGCCCATGCCGATTTCGCTCATCGCGCCGCCGACCCCGCGTTCGGTGACCGACCCGGCGATCGCCACCACCGAGGCCTCCGGACGGCGGAAGTCGTGGACGACGACTTCGCAGAACGAGCCCAGGGTCGCGGCGATGCCGTCGACCACCGGAGCGAGCGCGGCGAGGATGGCGTCGCGCTCAGACATCGCGCACCCGGGCGAGCGCTTCGACCTCGACAACGCCGCCGTAGGGCAGCGACGCGGCCCCGACACAGCTGCGAGCCGGTCGCGGCTCGGCGAAGAAGTCTTCGTAGACGCGGTTGAGGCCGTCCCGGTCGGCGATGTCGGTCAGGTAGGCGACGACCTTCACCACGTCCGCGCGGCTCGCCCCCACCGACCTCAGGGCGGCGTCGAGGTTGGCGAACGCCTGGGCGCACTCGGCGGTGAACCCGCCGGGCGCCGGCGCGTCGGTCGCGGTCACGCCGAGCCGGCCGGACACCGCGACGAGGTCACCGCTGCGAAACGCGGCGGGGTAAGGGTGCTCGCTGCTCACCAGACTGACTGTATAGGGCCTGGACGAACAGTCCAGATGATGCGCGTCACCCCTTAACGGCGCGCCCGAGGCGGATCGCCGAGACGAGGAAGAAGATGCCGCCGAGCACGGCGTAACCGGCCACAGTGGACAGTGACGGGTTCGCCCCGGACGCGCCGATGACGAAGTTGGCCCCCGCCAGTACGGAAATACCGCCGCTGAGGATCATCGGCCACTGGCCGCCCATCTTGCGCCGGGTGACCCCCACGACCAGCTGGACCAGCCCGGCGACGATCGCCCAGGCGCCCCACACCCGCAGCACCGCCGGGATGCCGGAAGTGGCGGCGACACCCACGCCGATGGTGGCCAGCAGGCTGATCGCCATGTTCACGTACAGGCCGCGAACCGGGCTCCCGCCGCCGGCCGAGCGAGCGTCCACAACGGCCGAACCGAGGTCGAACAGCGGGTACACGACGACCAGGGCGACACCGAGCGCCCCCAGCCCCGACTTGGTCGTCAGGAACACCAGGACCGCCCACACGATGGCGAACGCGAACCGCACGAAGTACAACCGGCGCAGAGCCGGTGCGAGCCCACCGACGGCGGGCGAGTCGACAGCAGTCATCATGATCCCCTTCAGAGCTGCGGGGAAGCTCCCCGACAAGACAGAACGTTCTACCTCGACTCAGCTTGGCGACCCGTCTGCGCACTGTCAAGACAGAACGTTCTATCCGAAGTCTTACGCGTGCGAACGCCGCTCGGGGACGGCGACTGCTACTTGGCCGCGGAGTCGAGCCGGAACTGCAGGATTCCGTCGACACCCTGCAGGAACGTGTCGCAGACCTCGGCCGGGTCCGACAGGCAGCCCGACGCCATCGCGCCGTCCCGCAGCATCACGAAGTGCCGTCCCGCGAGCTCCGGCGGCGTTTCGCCGACCTGCGCGAGCAGGTCCGTGACCAGACCGCGGAACCACTCGCGGTGGGCCAGCACGGCCTGGTGCACCGGGTGCGCGGGATCCGCGTACTCCGCCACGGCGTTCAGGAAGGCGCAGCCGCGGAAGTGCGCCGACCGGATGCCGTCGGTGATCGTGCGGGCGATCGCCCGCACGGCCTCGACCGCGGGCAGGTCGCCGGCGAGCGCCTTCTCGAACCCGTCGCGCTCCATCGCCGAGACACCCTGGAGGTAGGCGAGGACAAGGTCTTCCTTGCCGGGGAAATGCCGGTACAGCGTCGCGCGCGTGACCTTCGCCTCCGCGACGATCCGGTCGATCCCGACGGAGTGCAGACCCTCCGCGTAGAAGAGCCGGGTGGCCGTCGCGAGCAGCCTTGACCGCGCTTCCGACACCTGACCACGAGTGCTGTCCACCATCCGCTCGAGTTTAACAGAGAGAACGGTCGGTATTTCCGGTTTCGATCACTGCACCGGCACGAGTGGCGGTCATCGGGGCGTGAGCGGACCTCACCGCCGGTTCGCGCAGGTGATGCAGATCCGCGTTGCCGGGAGCGCGGTGAGCCGGCCTTCGGCGATCGGGCCGCCGCAGCGTTCGCAGATCTCGTAGACCCCGGCGCGGACGCGCTCGGCCGCCTGCCCGAGCGCCGCGAGGTCGTCCTGGGCCTGCCGCAGCAGCGCCTGGACCTGCGCCCGTTCGAAGGCGATCGTGGCGCCCTCGGGGTCGTGCTCGTCGTCGGCGCTGGTGAACTCCGACGCCGCCACGATCTCGTCCCGCTGCCGGGTCAGCGCCGCGGCCAGCCGCGCGGTCTCGGCCCGCGCCCGTTCGATCAGCTCGCTCGCGACCCGGTCATCCATGACGGACGTCGTCCGCCGGCGCCAGGAAACCCAGCAGGGACAACGTGGACGGCGCCGGCAGCGGCCCGTTCGCCGGGTGGGCGCGGAACGCCTCGAGCAGGTACGCGACCAGGCGCCGGGACGCCGCGGCGTCTTCGGGCAGTGCGGTCACGAGCCCGCCGTGCGCCAGGAAGACCACCGCGAGATCGGACGGGCGGAAGTCGGCCCGCAGCTCCCCCGCCGCCTGTGCCCGGCGGATGAGGGCCACGAGACCTTGCTCGGCCTGGCTGCGCGACCGCGCGTGCGCCGAGGCGGCGTCCGGGAAGGCGGCGAGGAACGCGGCCGGAAACCCGCGTTCTTCGCGCTGCAGCTCACAAATCGTCTCGACGAGCCGCCGGAACCCGTGCCACGGATCGGGATCGGCGAGCGCCTCGGTGAAGGCGTGGGTGCAGGTCTCCATCTGCCGGGTGAACGCGGCCCGCACCAAGGCGTCCCGGGCCGGGAACCGCCGGTACAGGGTCGCGACCCCGACCCCGGCGCGGCGGGCCACGGTCGCCATCGGCGCGTCGATCCCGCGCTCGGCGAAAACCGCGCGGGCGGCGACGAGGATGCGCTCCTGGTTGCGCCGGGCGTCCACTCGCAACTCGTCGCGGGCCGGTATCCGAGAAGAAGCCCCTGGCATTGTCTCTCACCTCGAAAGAACCGGATGATCTCGTCCGTTTGCCAGCCTACGCTCGCGAGCACCGACCAAGACGAGAGTGAGCTCCCACGATGCAGGCAGTGCTTTTCGACCGTTACGGCGACCCCGGCGTGCTCTACGTCGGCCAGGTGCCGCGGCCTTCCCCGGCGCCGGGCGAAGTCCTGGTGCGGGTGCGCGCGTTCAGCGTCAACGGCGGTGAGCTCGCCGCCCGCGCCGGCCGGGTCCGCCTCCTCACCGGCCGGAAGTTCCCCCAGCGCGTGGGGCTCGACCTGACCGGCGAAGTGACGGCGCTCGGCACCGGGACGACGGGGTTCGCCGTCGGCGATCGGGTGTGGGGCGTCCTGGCTCGCACGTCGGGCTTCGGCAGCGCCGCGGAGTACGTCACGGTGTCCGCCCGGCGGCTCGGCCTCGTTCCCGACGGGCTCGATCTGGTGGAAGCGGCGGCCCTCCCGGTGGCGACCACGGCGGTGACGGCGTTGCGGGACAAGGCCGCGCTGCGCCCGGGCGAACGGCTGCTCGTCCGGGGCGCGGCGGGCGGCGTCGGCAACGCGGCCGTCCAGCTCGGTCACGCTTACGGGGCCGAGGTGACGGGTTTGGCGCGCGCCGCCAACCTCGGCTTCGTCCGGGAGCTCGGCGCCACCCGGGTCTTCGACCACCGGACGGTCGAGCCCGCCGAGCTGGGCCGGTTCGACGTCGTCCTGGACACCGCGGGCACCGGCCTGCCGGCCTTCCGCCGGCTGCTGGCACCGGGCGGCCGCATGGTCACCATCGCCTTCGACCTGACCCGGCCCGTGAGCTCGCTGGGCTCCATCGCGGCGAGCGCGGCCCACGGACGCGGCCGCGTGCGCGCGTTCAGCGGCAACCCCCGCCGGGCGGAGCTGGACGACCTCGCCCGCCACGTGACCGAGGGAAAGCTCCGCCCGGCCGTCGACAAGGTGTTTTCCCTGGCGGAGACGGCGGACGCGCACCGTGCGCTGGAAGCCGGTGGGGTGCGGGGGAAGTACGTGGTCCGGGTCGGGTAGGCCGGATCACCTCGTCTGGACGTTGGGGCTGAGGTAGATCCACCCGGCACCGCAGTTCGCCCGGGAACTACCGGGGTCGCCTTGCCGCACCCACGGGCCGTAGAAGTAGGAATGATCCTCGCTGCC
This sequence comes from Amycolatopsis sp. NPDC104587, assembly GCF_055583645.1. Classification (NCBI taxonomy): domain Bacteria; kingdom Bacillati; phylum Actinomycetota; class Actinomycetes; order Pseudonocardiales; family Pseudonocardiaceae; genus Amycolatopsis; species Amycolatopsis sp. NPDC104587. The sequence continues at coordinate 1,386 of NZ_JBVJNO010000027.1, read as the reverse complement.
GGTCGGAGTGATGTACTTGCAGAAAGCCACCGCCCGATACTGCGTGCCGGAAGCGGACGAGTAGCAGTAGGCCGTCGCTCCGTTGCCGGACTTGGAGACCGAACAGAAATCGGGAGTCGCGGCGGCGGGCGACGCTACCGCGATCGACAACCCGGCGGCCGTCAGCGTTGCGGCAAGCACGGCTTTTGCGGTGCGAGAGTTCATCGATCTTGCCTTCCGATGTGGCGGATGGTGCACAGTGCCCCACGCCGCCGCCCGGCGGGCGGTTGAGGGGCCGGCCGGAACGTCACCCGGTCGGCCCAGCCACGGTCGTCACGCCCGCCACGCGCGCGCCCGGTGGGCGGCCTCCGCCGCGTCGGGGGGCGCGGTCGGGTAGACGTCGGCTTCGAAGAACCGGGCGAACGGCAGTGTTGCCAACGTTTCCGCCGCGCCGTTCTCGTCCGCGGCGATGACCTCGACGAACGTGGCCCGCCGGGTGGGGGAAACGTAGTGGGCGCCGACCCTCCCCTCCGCGCGCAGCACCGCCAGCTGCTTCTGTTCGTCGTCGCGCAGGGCGGCGAACTCCGCCATGTCCGTGTCGGCACGCAGGACTCCGACCACCATGAACGTCTGCGCCGCGGGCGCGTCCGGGGTTGCTGGCATGGGCTTGCCTCTCCAAAGTGATGTCACTGGGTGACATCACCGTAGCGATGTCACCCAGTGACGTCAACTCAGACGGCGGTCCGCAGCGTGGTGAGAACGTCGTCGACGACCTGGTCCATCCCGACGTCGTCGCCGGCGTCGAGCCAGCGGTCGTACGCGGTGCGGCACACCGCGATGCCGACGTCGGCGGCCAGGCGCGCGGTGGCGTCCTCGAAACCGTGCCGCAGCAGCACTTCGGCGAGCGCGAGCCGGATCGTCTCGTACTTGGTCAGCTGACGCTCCAGCAGCTCCGGGTTGGCGGCGATCACGGCGCCGCGCTCGCGCTGCATCGCGCGCGGCGCCAGTCCGTCCCAGTCGTAACCGGCGACGGCGGAGGCGATCATCCGGAGGGGCATCAGGTCGCCGTCCGCGGCGGCGATCGCCTCGACGATCGCGGTTCCGGGAATCCCGGTCGCCGCACCGGAGAAGAGGACCTCGCGCTTGTCGGCGAAGTGCCGGAAGAACGTCCGCCTCGTGACGCCGGCGCGCGCGGCGATCTCGGTCGCGGTCGTCTTTTCGAATCCTTGCTCGGCGAAGAGCTCAAGAGCAGCCTGCTGCATGCGCTCCTTGCTGCCCGGTTCCCAGCGCGGCATGGCCGGACTATACCCGGCGGGGGGGGGGGGGGGGGGGGGGGGGGGGGGGGGGGGGGGGGGGGGGGGGGGGGGGGGGGGGGGGGGGGGGGGGGGGGGGGGGGGGGGGGGGGGG
>NZ_JBVJNO010000026.1:0-77758 GCF_055583645.1 Amycolatopsis sp. NPDC104587 | reverse complement strand
AGTTAATGCTCTCAAAGGAACCTCATACGAGGTTCAATACATAAGCTCTACTGGCTTAGTTCACTAGCACACTGTTGAGTTCTCAAGCAACACACTCTGAATCCACCCGCGTTATCGGCGACTGAAACTCTCGGCGATTGTTTCAAGCTTTGTTCCGAGGCTACCACCTCGGTTCAGGACCCCCCACTCTACCACGTTCGTGGGAGCTTGGTTCGTGGCCCCGGCGGCCGCCCGGTTTCCCTGGCGACTTGGAGAACTTTACATGCCCCGAAACGGCCTTGCACAGGGGGGTCCCCTTTATTCGCGCCAGGCCGCTGACCTGCGTCGATCTACGTCTGCGGCTCCCCGTGGGTGGCGACGACCGTCAGCACGACGAGCGCGGCCGTCAGCACCGCCGCGATGTGGATCGGCGCCGGCGTGAACGACGCCGCGAAGACGAGCACCGCCGTCACCGGGAACCCGATGGCGATCGGGCGGCACTCGTTGGTCGGCCCGATGTGCAGCAGCCACACGCTCAGCAGGAAGATCGCGACCGGCACCGTGGTCGGCAACGCCGCGGCCACCCCGCCGAGCCCGTGCAACGCACCTGTGTCGTAGCCGACCGCCACTTCGAGCCCCGCTCCCACCGCCGCGGCCGACGCGAAGATGAAGTAGTGGCCGTAGCCCCAGCTCATCGACGTGAACATGGTCGGACGGCGCTCGAGCCGGGCGTGGCCTGGCCGGTCGAAGTACAGCCACCACATGGAGAACACGAGCACCAGCCCGGCCGCGGCCAGCGAGACGAGCGCGCCGACGTGCCCGGGTTCGGCGGCGCCCTCCTTGATCGCGTTCGTCGCGCTGAGGATCACCTCGCCGAGCACGATCAGGGTGAACAGGCCGTACCGCTCGGCGATGTGGTGCGGGTGCCACGTGGTGCCCTGCCGCCGCTCCGCCCAGACCGGCACCGCCATCTCCAGCAGCCCGAACACGACGAAGGCGGCCATCCGCACGCCTTCCGGCAGCCACAGGTACGACACCCACAGCACCTGGACGACCGCGATCCCGGTGGCGTAGCGCAGCGCGGCGGGCCGGCACCCCGGGTCCGACCGCGCGGCCCGGAGCCACTGGAACACCATCGCCAGCCGCATCAGCACGTACCCGATGACCATCAGCCGGAAGTCGCCGTCGAACGCGCGCGTCACCCCGGCCGCGACGGTCAGCCCGCCGGCGATCTGCACGAGCGTGGCCAGCCGGTACGGGACGTCGTCGGTGTCGAACGCCGACGCGAACCAGCTGAAGTTCAGCCAGCCCCACCAGACCGCGAAGAACACCATGGCGAACGACAGGACGCCGTGGCCGGCGTGCCCCTCGGCCAGCGCGTGGTGCAGCGACGTCGCGGCCTGCCCGACAGCGACCACGAAACAGAGGTCGAACAGCAGTTCCAAAGGGGTCGCGACGCGGTGGTGCTCACTGCTGTCGCGCGACCGCATCGGCCGGTACCAGATCCGGAGACGGCTCCCCGGCCGCAGCGGCTGCTCGGTCATCGACACTCCCCGTCTCGTGCCTGTCGGACGCGGTCATCCCAACATGATCACGAGCCGGGTGGAAGCACGACACGAAGAACGGGCGGGCCCGGTTCCCCCTCACCCGGGCCCGCCCGCCGCCGTCACGCGCGCTGCCGGCAACCGATGGGCAGCCCTTCCGCGAATGCCGGACGGTCCCCCGCGGACGCCGACAACTCACTGGATGGAAGGTGACCGAGTGTGTCCATTCCCTCGAACTCCGGACGCCTCGATCGCTCAGGCCGGTCACCCCATCCCCGGGTGGCCGACCGATTGCCACTGTCGGTAGCCGAAGCCGCGCAGTGAAGGCTCCATAAGATCTACCCGGTTGCTCTGCGTAGCACCAGTGTCTTTCCGTGCTCGTCACTCGGATGGAGCATCGCGAAGCTGCCGAAAGTAGTGTCTCAGCCCCGTTGGACGTCCGCGGCGGAGGTGTGCGCCTCCCGCGCTTCGCGTTCCTGGTCGGAAGCCTGCTCTCGGTGGCGCCGCGTCCGGAGCTCGGCGACGGCGAGCGCCAGCGCGCCGCACGTCAGGAGGGCAGCACAGCCGAGCGCGACGGTGAGCGCCACCGGGTAGCCGGCCGCCGCGCCGACGACCGCGCCGAACACCGACGCCAGCACGGCGGTGCCGATCGCCGTGCCGATGCGCTGCCCGGTCTGCAGCGCGCCGCCCGCGACCCCGGCCATCCGCACCGGCACGCACTCGAGCGTCAACGTCGTGTTCGGCGAGATCACCATGCCGCCGCCCACCCCCGCGAACAGCAGCGGCAGCGCGAACGCCCAGCCGGACGCCGACGGCGGGACGAGCTCGGCCAGCAGCGCCACGACGAGCAGGCCGACCGCGACCATGCTCAGCCCGGTGACGGTCAGCAGCCGGCCGAAGCGGGGCACCAGCCGTCCGGCGACCGCCGCGGAGACGGCCGAGCCGAGCGCGAACGGCGTCACCGACAACCCGGACTGCAGCGGCGAGTACCCGAGGCCCTGCTGGAAGAACATCGCGAAGACCAGCCAGATCCCGGCGAACCCGACGAAGTAGAGCGCGCCGACCGACGCCCCGACGGCGTACCCGGGGGTGCCGGTGAACAGCCGGGTGTCGAGCAGCGGGGACCGGCCGAGCCGGACCACCCGGTGCTCCCAGCGCACGAACGCCACCCCGAAAACCACGGCGATGGGGAACAGCCACCACAGCCTCGCGAGCCCGTCCTGGTCGGATTCGACGACCGGGAGCAGCACCCCGAGGACCGCGACCGCGAGCAGCGCGATCCCGGCGAAGTCGATCTCGTCCCGGATCCGCAGGTGACGCTTCTCGCCGCGTGGCAGCAGCCGCAGGGCCAGCCCGAACGCGACCACGCCGATGGGGACGTTCACGTAGAACACCCAGCGCCAGCCGTCTTCGGCGCCGAAGAGGGCGAGGATCACCCCGCCGAGGATCGGGCCGACCGCCGTCGAGATCCCGACGACCGCGCCGAACATCCCGAACGCGCGGCCGCGTTCGGGCCCGCGGAAGAGGTCCTGGATCAGGCCGGTGTTCTGCGGGGTGAGCATGCCCGCGGCCACGCCCTGGGCGAGGCGCGCGATGACGAGCGTCGTCTCGTTCGGGGCGGCGCCGGCCAGTGCGCTCGTGACGACGAACGCGGCGAGCGCGCCGAGGAACATGGTCCGGCGGCCGAACGCGTCCCCGAGGCGGCCGCCGGTGACCAGGACCAGCCCGAACGCGAGCGCGTACCCCGAGACCACCCAGCGGATCCCGCCGCTGCTCGCGTGCAGGCCCGACTGCATGGACGGGAGGGCGACGTTGACGATGCTGACGTCGAGCAGCCCCATGAACCCGGCCGTCAGCGAGACGGCGAGCGCTTTCCAGCGGCGGGGGTCGGGTTCGTGAGTCATCCAGCTCAGCAAAACACGAAAGGCGGGATCCGCGCGCGTTGTCCGCCGCGGTCCCGCCCGTTTCGCGCAGAAGCTACGTAGAAGCGGTGATCCCGCGGATCCCCTTGAGCTCGCCGATCAGCATCGAGCTGACCTTCACCGGGTAGTCGTGGAGGGCGAACACCGTCTGGTTCCGCCCCACCAGCTTCAGGTGGACCATCGTTTCACCCTTGTGGGCGAGCAGCGTGGAGCGGAGCTCGCTGACCACCGACTGGTCGATCTTCTCCGCCGCGGCCAGCAGCACCAGCGGCGGCTCGTCGTCGCCGTTGCCCGTGCCGACCTCGGACAGGTCCAGGGTCGCCAGCCCGCCGCCGAAGATGGACATCTTGTCCTCGCGCCAGTTGACGCGGCCCTTGACCAGCACCGCGTTGTCCTCGATCAGCTCGGAGGAGAACAGCGCGTACGACTTCGGGAAGAACAGCACCTCCAGCGAGGCGTCCATGTCCTCGACCGTGCAGATCGCCCAGGGCTCGCCCTTCTTGTTGACCCGCCGCTCGAGCGACGTGATCAGCCCGGAGATGACGAGCTCGCCTTCCTTGGGCGGGTCGGCGAGGATGCCGGCGATCGGCTTCGGGGCGTGCTTGCGCAGGATCCGCTCGGCGCCGTCCAGCGGGTGGGCCGAGACGTACAGGCCGAGCATCTCGCGCTCGTAGGCGAGCAGCTGCTTGCGCGGGTACTCCTCCTCGCCGAACTTCAGGTGCGCGAGCGGTGACGACGACGGCTGCGCCTCCCCCTCGTCCCCGCCGAAGCCGAAGAGGTCGAACTGGCCCATCGCCTCCTGGCGCTTGAGCGGGACGACGGCTTCCACCGCGTCCTCGTGGACCTGGATCATCGACAGCCGCGTGTGACCGAGCGAGTCGAAGCCGCCCGCCTTGATCAGCGACTCGATGACCCGCTTGTTGCAGGCCACGAGCTCGGACTTGTCGAGGAAGTCGGTGAAAGAAGCGTACTTGCCCTTCTCCGCGCGGGTCTTGATGATCGACTCGACGACGTTCGCGCCGACGTTGCGGACGGCACCCATGCCGAAGCGGATGTCGTCCCCGACGGCCGCGAACCGCAGGGCCGACTCGTTGACGTCCGGCGGCAGCACCTTGATGCCGAGGCGGCGGCACTCGGACAGGTAGACCGCCGACTTGTCCTTGTTGTCGCCGACCGACGTGAGCAGGGCCGCCATGTACTCGGCCGTGAAGTTCGCCTTGAGGTACGCCGTCCAGTAGGAGACCAGGCCGTACGCGGCCGCGTGGCTCTTGTTGAACGCGTAGCCGGCGAACGGGAGGATCGTGTCCCAGAGCGCCTTGACGGCCTCGGCGGAGAACCCGCCCGGGAGCAGGTCGCTCGCCTTCATACCGGCCTCGAAGCCCTCGTACTCGAGGTCGAGGACTTCCTTCTTCTTCTTGCCCATCGCGCGGCGGAGCACGTCCGCGCGCCCCATCGTGTAGCCGGCCACCTTCTGGCCGATGTGCATGATCTGCTCTTGGTACACGATCAGGCCGTAGGTGTCGGCCAGGATCTCCCGCAGCGGCTCGTCGAGCTCCGGGTGGATCGGCTTGACCTTCTGCCGGTTGTTCTTCCGGTCGGCGTAGTCGTTGTGCGCGTTCATGCCCATCGGGCCGGGGCGGTAGAGCGCGCCGACCGCGACGATGTCGTCGAACACCGTGGGCTCCATGCGGCGCAGCAGGTCACGCATGGGCCCGCCGTCCAGCTGGAACACGCCGAGCGTGTCACCGCGGGCGAGCAGCTTGTAGGTCTCCGGGTCCTCGACGCCCAGGGTGTCGAGGTCGATGTCGATCCCGCGGTTGGCCTTGATGTTGTCGATCGCGTCACCGATGACCGTCAGGTTCCGCAGACCCAGGAAGTCCATCTTCAGCAGGCCGATGGCCTCGCACGACGGGTAGTCCCAACCGGTGATGATCGAGCCGTCGTCACGCTGCCAGAGCGGGATCGCGTCGGTCAGCGGGTCGCACGACATGATGACCGCGCAGGCGTGCACGCCCGCGTTGCGGATCAGGCCCTCAAGACCGCGGGCGGTCTCGAAGATCGTCTTGCACTCGTCGTCGGTCTCGACCAGCGCGCGGACCTCGGCGGCCTCGCCGTAGCGCTCGTGCTTGTTGTCGACGATGCCCGAGAGCGGGATGTCCTTCGCCATGATCGGCGGCGGCAGTGCCTTGGAGATCTTGTCCGCGATCGCGTACCCGGGCTGGCCGAAGTGGACGCGCGCGGAGTCCTTGATCGCCGCCTTCGTCTTAATCGTGCCGAAGGTGATGACCTGGGCGACCTTGTCCGAGCCGTACTTGTCGGTCGCGTAGCGGATCATCTCGCCGCGCCGGCGGTCGTCGAAGTCGATGTCGATGTCGGGCATCGAGACGCGCTCGGGGTTGAGGAACCGCTCGAACAGCAGCTTCTGCGGGATCGGGTCCAGGTTGGTGATACCGAGCACGTACGCGACCAGCGAGCCGGCAGCCGAACCACGGCCGGGGCCGACGCGGATGCCGACCCGGCGGGCGTAGCTGATGAGGTCGGCGACGATCAGGAAGTAGGCCGGGAAGCCCTTCCCGATGATGACGTCGAGCTCCTTCTCGATCCGCTCGGGGTAGCCCTCCGGCGGGCCGCCCGGGAAGCGCCACGCGAGGCCCTTCGCGACCTCTTCGCGCAGCCAGCCGCCCTGGTCGTAACCCTCCGGCACCTCGAAGAACGGCAGCCGGTCCTTGTGCGCGTAGACGTCTTCGTAGGACTCGACGCGCTCGGCGATCAGCAGCGTGTTGTCCGCCGCGCCCGGGACCTCCTTGTCCCAGTACTCGCGCATCTCGGCGGCGGCCTTGAGGTAGTAACCGTCGCCGTCGAACTTGAACCGGGTCGGGTCGTTGAGGGTCTTGCCCGCCTGGACGCACAGCAGCGCCGAGTGCGTGTCGGCCTGGTCCTTGGTGACGTAGTGCGAGTCGTTAGTGGCGATCGGCTTGAGGTCGAGCAGGCGGCCGACCTCGAGGAGGCCCTCGCGGACCGACCGCTCGATCGGCAGGCCGTGGTCCATCAGCTCGAGGAAGAAGTTGTCGGCGCCGAAGATGTCCTTGTAGTCGGACGCGGCCTGGATCGCCGCCTCCTTCTGGCCCAGCCGCAGCCGGGTCTGCACCTCGCCGGACGGGCAGCCGGTGGTCGCGATGATCCCCGAGTGGTTCTCCGCGATCAGCTCGCGGTCCATCCGGGGCTTGCGGTAGTAGCCCTGCATGCTGGCCAGGGACGACAGCTTGAAGAGGTTCCGCAGGCCGGTCGCGTTCTGCGCGAGCATCGTCATGTGGGTGTACGCGCCGGCGCCCGAAACGTCGCCGCCCTCACCCAGCTCGTCGGAGCCGCGCTGGTTCGACTGCCCCCAGAAGACCGGCTTCTTGTGGAAGCGGCTCTCCGGCGCGATGTAGGCCTCGATGCCGATGATCGGCTTGAGACCGTGTTTCTTCGACTGCTGGTAGAACTCGTCGCCGCCGTACATGTTGCCGTGGTCGGTCATGCCGACCGCGGGCATGCCGAGGCGCGCCGCCTCCGCGAAGAGGGGGGCGATCTTCGCCGCACCGTCGAGCATCGAGTACTCGGTGTGGACGTGCAGGTGGACGAAGGAATCGTTCGACACCAGCGAAAACCTCCCCTAGGTGAATGGGACCGGCTGCGCCCGGGTCCCTCACCCTAACCCGTGGCGTTGCCGGTCCCGACACGTACTGGCCCGCTCGATTCTGCTCCTCGCGGAAGGTGTTCCGCCGCTGGGACACGCCCCCTTTTCGGGCGGTGGTGATCACGGTGCGACGGGTGGGCACGGGGTGCTGCCGGACGGTCACGCGGGGACGCCGGACGGGGCGGGTGGGGCACTCCGGCGCCGCTCTTCTCGCGCGACGCCCGGGGCAGGCCGGCGCCGGGCCGGTTGGCGGCGGGCGAGGTGATCGAGGAGGCATCACGCGTGATCAGGGAGGCATCACGCGTGACTGGAGGGGCATCACGCGTGTCTGGGGAGGCATCACGGTCGAGGCGGTGAGGTGAGCCACAGCGGCCCGGGCTCGCGTTGACAGCGCGTCCCCCGGGACCGAGCATTCCCCGCATGAACCTGTCTGACAGCCGGACAGCCGGACAAGGTGGTCCGCGGCGGGTCAGCGCCATGGAGGCCGTGCTGGCCCACCTGCGCCGGCTGATCGAAAACGGCGAGTACGCCGTCGGCGCCAAGCTGCCCTCCGAGGCCGCGCTGAGCAGGGAGTTCGAGGTCAGCCGGTCGGTCGTCCGGGAGGCCCTGCGCGGCCTGCAGGCCCTCGGCCTGACCGAGTCCAAGACCGGCAAGGGCACCTTCGTCACCGCCACCGGCCCCGCCGAGCACCCGACCTTCGGGCCCTACTCGGCCCGCGACCTCATCGAGGTGCGCCGGCACGTCGAAATCCCCGTCGCGGGCTATGCCGCCGTCCGGCGCGACCAGGACCACCTCGACCTGCTCGCCCACCTCGTCGACCGGATGGACGCCGAGACCGACAACACCGCCTGGGTCGCGCTCGACTCGCTCTTCCACATCACCATCGCCCAGGCCTCGGGCAACCCCGTGTTCGGGAAGGTGATCGAGGAGATCCGCGACGCGCTCGCCCGGCAGTCCGCCTTCCTCAACCAGCTCGGCGGCCGGCGGCGGCAGTCGAACGTCGAGCACCGGGAGATCGTCACGGCGATCGAGAGCGGCGACGAAGGCGCCGCCGTCGCCGCCATGACCGCCCACCTGCAGCACGTCGAAGACACGCTCACCAGCATCGTGAACGGGGACCAGTGACCGAGAAGACCCTCACCCGGGCCGCCGACGCCGGGGACGCCGGCTACGCCAAGGCGCTCAAGCCCCGGCACGTGACCATGATCGCCATCGGCGGCGCCATCGGCACCGGCCTCTTCCTCGGCGCCGGCGGCCGGCTCGCCCAGGCCGGGCCGGCGCTCGCGATCGTCTACGGCGTCTGCGGGCTCTTCGCGTTCTTCGTCGTCCGCGCGCTCGGCGAGCTGATCCTGTACCGGCCCTCCAGCGGCGCCTTCGTCTCCTACGCGCGCGAGTTCATGGGCGAGAAGGGCGCGTACGTCGCCGGCTGGATGCACTTCCTCAACTGGTCGACCACCGGCATCGCCGACATCACGGCCATCGCGCTGTACGCGCACTTCTGGTCGTTCTTCTCGCCGATCCCCCAGTGGGTGCTCGCGCTGATCGCGCTCGCCGTCGTGCTGACGCTCAACCTCGTCTCGGTGAAGCTGTTCGGCGAGATGGAGTTCTGGTTCGCCATCGTCAAGGTCGCCGCGCTCGTGCTGTTCATGGTGATCGGGATCTTCCTGCTGGTGACGCAGACGCCGATCGACGGCGCCGTCCCCGGCCCGCAGCTGATCACCGACCACGGCGGGCTCTTCCCCACCGGGCTGCTGCCGATGGTGCTGATCGTCCAGGGCGTCGTGTTCGCCTACGCCTCGGTCGAGCTGGTCGGCGTGGCCGCCGGCGAGACCGAGAACCCGGAGAAGATCATGCCGAAGGCGATCAACTCCATCATGTGGCGCATCGCGGTGTTCTACGTCGGGTCGGTCGTGCTGCTGGCGATGCTCCTGCCGTGGAGCTCCTACACGAAGGACCAGAGCCCGTTCGTCACCGTGCTTTCGCACCTGGGCGTGCCCGCGGCCGACAGCGTGATGAACCTGGTCGTGCTCACCGCGGCGCTGTCGAGCCTGAACTCCGGCCTCTACTCCACCGGCCGCATCCTGCGTTCGATGGCGACGGCCGGGTCGGCGCCCAAGTTCACCGGCGTGATGAACCGCAACCACGTGCCCTACGGCGGGATCCTGCTCACCGCGGCCGTCTGCGTGCTCGGGGTCGGGCTGAACTACGTCGTGCCGAAGGACGCCTTCGACATCGTGCTGAACTTCGCCGCGATCGGCATCCTCGCCACCTGGGCCATCATCGTGCTCTGCCACCTGCTGTTCGTGCGCAAGGCGAAGCGCGACGGCGTCGAGCGGCCGTCGTTCCGGCTGCCGTTCTCCCCGTACACCGAGATCGCGACGCTGGTGTTCCTCGCCGCCGTCGTGGTGCTGATGGGCTTCGACGAGACCGGCCGGATCACGCTCCTGGCGCTGCCCGCGATCGCCGTCGCGCTGGTCGTCGGCTGGTTCGCCGTGCGCAAGCGGATCGACATGCGCGCGTTCGACGAGGAGGGCCTGTGAGCCACGAACCGCTCGTCGAGCTGGTGCGCGACGGCCTGGTCGAGGGGGTCCACCACGGCTCGGCGGTCGTGCTCGCCCCGGACGGCACGACCCGGTTCACCGCCGGCGACCCGGACGCGCCGATGTACCCGCGGTCGACGGCGAAGCCGCTGCAGGCCACGGCGATGGCCCGGCTCGGCCTGCGCCTCTCCCCCGCCGGGTTCGCCATCGCGGCGGCCAGCCACTCCGGCGAGCCGGAGCACCTCGACGCCGCGTCGGCGGTGCTCGACGGCCGTTCCCCGGACGCGCTCGGCAACCCGGCGGACTTCCCGTACGACCCGGTCGAGCGCGACCGCTGGGTCGCCGCGGGCCGCGCCCCGAGCCGGCTGGCGCACAACTGCTCCGGCAAGCACGCGGCGATGCTCGCGACCTGCGACCTGAACGGCTGGCCCACCGACGGCTACCTCGACCCGGCGCACCCGCTGCAGCGCGCGATCGCCGCCACCGTCGAGGACCTGACCGGACGCGGCATCGAGCGGGTCGCGGTGGACGGCTGCGGCGCGCCGCTGTTCGCGACGACGTTGCGCGGGCTCGCCACGGCCGTGGCGAAGATCGCCACCGCCGCGCCTGGCACGCCGGACCACCTGGTCGCCGAGGGGATCCGGCAGCACCCGGACCTGGTCGGCGGCCGCCGTCGCGACGTCACCGCCGTCATGCGCGCGGTGCCCGGGCTGATCGCGAAGGACGGCTTCGAGGCTGTCCAGGTCGCCGCGCTGCCGGACGGCACGGCGATCGCCGTCAAGATCGCCGACGGCGGCGACCGGGCCCGCCTGCCCGTGCTGGCCGCGGCGCTGAAGCTGTGCGGCGTCGACGTCCCGTCCGGACCGGAAAACCTGCGTGTCACCGGAAAACTGGCCGCCTCCGTGGGGAGCTTGTGATGACCACCCGCCTCGAACACGACCTGCTCGGCGACAAGGACGTCCCGGCCGGCGCGTACTGGGGCGTGCACACCGCCCGCGCCCGGGAGAACTTCCCGATCACCGGCGCCACGATCGCCGCCTACCCGCACCTGATCGAGGCCCTGGCTTCGGTGAAGGAGGCCGCGGCCCGCGCGAACGCCGAGCTGGGCCTGCTCGAACCCGGGATCGCCGACGCGATCGGCGCGGCCTGCCGGGAGATCCGCGAGGGCGCGCTGCACGGCGAGTTCGTCGTCGACGTCATCCAGGGCGGCGCCGGGACCTCGACCAACATGAACGCCAACGAGGTGATCGCGAACCGCGCGCTCGAACTGCTCGGGCACGCCAAGGGCGACTACCACGTCGTGCACCCGAACGAGCACGTCAACCTGAGCCAGTCGACCAACGACGCGTACCCGACCGCCGTGAACGTCGCGACGATCCTCGCGGTGCGCGAGCTGTCCGACGCGATGGTCGTGCTGGAGCAGGCGTTCGCCGCCAAGGCCGTCGAGTTCCACGACGTCCTGAAGATGGGCCGGACGCAGCTGCAGGACGCGGTCCCGATGACGCTCGGCCAGGAGTTCGGCACCTACGCGGTGATGCTCGGCGAGGACCGGCTGCGGCTGAACGAAGCCGTCGCGCTGCTGCACGAGATCAACCTCGGCGCCACCGCGATCGGCACCGGCCTCAACGCCCCGCCGGGCTACGCCGAAGCCGCGTGCCGCCACCTGCGCGAGATCACCGGGCTGCCCGTCGTCACTGCGGCAGACCTTGTGGAGGCGACGCAGGACTGCGGTGCGTTCGTGCACCTCTCCGGTGTGCTCAAGCGGATCGCCGTGAAGCTGTCGAAGAGCTGCAACGACCTGCGCCTGCTGTCGTCCGGGCCGCGCGCCGGGCTCAACGAGATCAACCTGCCGCCGGTGCAGGCCGGGTCGTCGATCATGCCCGGCAAGATCAACCCGGTGATCCCCGAGGTGGTCAACCAGGTCGCGTTCGAGGTGATCGGCAACGACGTCACCGTGACGATGGCCGCCGAAGCCGGGCAGCTGCAGCTCAACGCGTTCGAGCCGGTCATCCTGCACTCGCTGTCGGAGAGCATCACGCACCTGGGCGCGGCCTGCCGGGTGCTCGCGCGGCGGTGCGTCGCCGGGATCACCGCCAACACCGACGTCCTGCGCTCCTACGTCGAGAACTCGATCGGCCTGGTGACGGCGTTGAACCCGGCGATCGGGTACGCGGCCGCGACGGAGATCGCGAAGGAGGCGCTGGCCACCGGGCGGGGCGTCGCCGAGCTGGTCGTCGAGAAGGGCCTGATCCCCGCCGAGGAGCTGGCGAAGCTGCTGCGGCCGGAGACCCTCGCCCGGCTGAGCTGACTTGCCAGGCGGCCGGCACGGGGTACCGTCGGATCCGGAAGGTGTGACTCCACTTCGGAAGGCGGGCGCCCGTGCTGGACCGACTTGTCGACAGGATGCTCGGGCTCCCCCGCGCCGAAGGCCCGAAACCGGTCGTCACGCGCGACCTGCCGGTGCCGATGGCCGACGGCGTCACGCTGCTCGCGGACCGGTACGCCCCGGCCGGGACGACGACGGCGCCGGTGGTGCTGATCCGCACGCCGTACGGGCGCAAGGGCCTGCTCTCGAAGCTCTTCGGCGACACGTTCGCCCGGCACGGCCTGCAGACGGTCATCCAGAGCACCCGCGGCTCGTTCGGCTCCGGCGGCGAGTTCCGGCCCTTCCACCTCGAGCGCGAGGACGGCGTCGCGACGGCCGAGTGGCTGCGCGCGCAGCCGTGGTGCGACGGGAACCTCGGCATGGCCGGCGCCAGCTACCTCGGGCACACGCAGTGGGCCGTCGGCCCCTACCTCGACCCGCCGCTGAAGGCGATGTGCCTCGGCGTCACGGCGTCGGAGTTCGTCTCGACGTTCTACCCGGGCGGCGTGCTCGCGGCGGACAACATGGTCTCGTGGTCGGCCATGATCGGCCGCCAGGAGGAACGCTTCGCCGCGTTCCCGAACCCGCTCCAGAAGCGCAAGACGCGGCAGGCGATGTCGTTCCTGCCGCTGAGCCGCGCCGACGTCGCCGCGATCGGCAAGCCGGTGCAGTTCCTCCAGGACGTCACCGAGCACTTCGTGCCGGACGACACCTACTGGGCCATGTCGGACCACAGCGCCGACGTCGAAAAACTGGATGTGCCGGTGTCGATGGCCACCGGCTGGTACGACCTGTTCATCGGCTCGCAGCTGCGCGACTACCGCCGGCTCGCCGAGGCGGGCAAGGCGCCGCGGCTCACCATCGGCCCGTGGGCGCACGGCGAACCGGCCAGCATGGGCCCGATGATCCGCGACCAGCTCGGTTTCCTGCGCGCCCACCTGCTCGGCGACCGCACGCAGCTGCAGCGCGCGCCGGTCCGGCTCTTCCTCCAGGGCGCCGGCACCTGGCTGGACTTCGAGTCGTGGCCGCCGCCCTCGACCGCGGCCGCGTCGCACCTGCGGCCGATCGGCGGGCTCGGTGAGGGTGTCGACGACGAGGCGCTGCCGACGACGTTCACCTACGACCCGGCCGACCCGACCCCGGCCGTCGGCGGGCCGCTGCTGACCGGCGACTGGAAGCAGAAGGACAACCAGGAGGTCGAGGCCCGCCCGGACGTCCTGGTGTTCACCGGCGAGCCGCTGCCCTCGGAGCTGGACGTCATCGGCGAGGTGTCGGCGACCGTCCACGTGCGCACCGAACTGCCGTACGCGGACGTCTACGTCCGGCTCTGCGACGTCGACACGAGCGGGGTGTCCCGCAACGTCACCGACGGCATCCTCCGGCTGCGGCCGGGCGTCCCGGCGGCGGACGCGGACGGCGTCGTGACGGCGGAGGTCACGCTCGACCCGACGGCCTACCGCTTCCGCCGCGGCCACCGCCTGCGGGTGCAGGTGGCGGGCGGGGCGTTCCCGCGGTTCGCCCGCAACCACGGGACGGACGAGCCGATCACCTCGGCGGTCGACGGGAAGCCGAACCGGTTCGAGGTCTTCCACGACGCGGCCCGGCCGTCGCGGATCACGCTGCCGGTGTTCGGCGGCTGACCACGGCCGCATCTTTCTCAGGGAAAGTGAGGTCTCAGAAACCTCGATGCGGCACTTTCCCTGAGAAAGATGCGTGTTTTGGGAGGGGGATCTCAGTAGGTGGGAATGTGCGGTCATCGGCCGGGAAACCCGAGCCGCGGCCGGGAATCGTCGAGTCGCACAGGGCGAACGGCGCGTTCGTCGGCCCGCGGCTCGCCGTCCAGGTGCAGGTCTCTGAGGCGCGCGATGATCACCGGTCGTCCTTTCCCAGGTACGCCAGCGCTTTCACCCAGTTGCGGACGAGCACCGCGGACGCTTGGGGCAGGTCGCCGTCCCGCAGCGCCGCGGCGATCCGGCGGTGCTCGCCGATGCTCTCCTCGGCCCGCGCGGCCCCGCCGAAGTAACACGACTCGTACCGCTTGAGCAGCGGTTTGGTCTGCCCGATCAGCCGCAGCAGGTGCGGGTTCGGGCAGCGGGACAGCAGCAGCGCGTGCCAGCGATCGTCCACTTCGGACGGATCGCCGGCGTCGGCCAGCGTCGTGGCCATCTCGTCGGCGACGGTGTCGAGGGCGTCGGGCAGCCCGGCCAGCTCCAGCGGCGACGTCCAGCGCAGGGCCAGGGCCTCGAGCTCGGCGACCAGCGGGTAGAGCCGGCGCGCCTCGTCCGGGTCGAACGGCGGCACCAGGAAACCGCGGCCCGGCGCGGAGACAAGCAGGCCGCGGTCGGCCAGCCCGATCAGCGCCTCCCGCAGCGGCGTCCGGCTGACGCCCAGCTCGCGGGCCAGGTGCACTTCGTTGACCCGCGCGCCGGCGGCGAGCCGCCCGTCGAGGACGCGGGTGGTGATCTCCTCGATGAGGTCGCTGCGCAGCGGGGTCCGGGCCATGGCCGGGAGTATTGCATACAGATAGCAGCTACTGTATTCAGTTCCTATGACCTTCGACGTCGCACGCGCCCGCCGTGAAACGCCCGGCTGCGCCGAAGTGGTCCACCTCAACAACGCCGGCTCCGCGCTGCCCCCGGCCGTCGTCACCGACACCGTGGTCGACTACCTCCGCCACGAAGCGCTGGTCGGCGGCTATGAAGCGGCCGCCGGAACGAAGGACCGGCTGGACGCGGTGTACACGTCGGCGGCCCGGCTGGTCGGCGGCGAGGCCGACGACATCGCGATCACCGACAACGCGACGCGGTCCTGGCAGGCCGTCTTCTACGCGCTGCCGTTCGCCGCCGGGGACCGGATCCTCACCTCTCGCGCGGAGTACGCCAGCAACGCCATCGCGTTCCTGCAGGTCGCGCGGCGCACCGGCGCGGTGGTCGAGGTGGTCGGCGACGACGAGACCGGGCAGCTGGACGTCGAAGACCTGAAGCGGCGCGTCGACGGCAGCGTGAAGCTCATCGCGGTCAGCCACGTGCCCACCCAGGGCGGCCTGGTCAACCCGGCCGAGGAGATCGGCGCGGTCGCCGAGGCGGCGGGCATCCCGTTCCTGCTCGACGCGTGCCAGTCGGCCGGCCAGGTCGACCTCGACGTCACTCGCCTGAAGTGCGACGCGCTGTCGATGACCGGCCGCAAGTACCTGCGCGGCCCGCGCGGCACCGGGTTCCTCTACGCGCACCCGCGGCTGCGGGAGCGGCTGGAGCCGGCGATGCTCGACCTGCACTCCGCGAGCTGGACGTCGCCCACCGAGTACGTCGTCGACCCGAGCGCGAAGCGCTTCGAGGTGTGGGAACGCGACTTCGCGGCCGTGTACGGCTTGGGCGCGGCCATCGACTACGCGCTCGGCTGGGGCCTGCCGGCCATCGAGACGCGCGTCGCCACCCTCGCCGCGACCCTGCGAAGCCGACTTGCCGACGCAGGCGCCCAAGTGCACGACATCGGCGCGAAGAAGTGCGGCATCACGACCTTCAGCGTCGACGGCACCCCGGCCGCGGACGTCAAGGCCCGCCTGGCCGAGGCGGGCATCAACACATCGGTGTCGTCGAGGACGTCGGCGCAGTACGACTTCACCGCGCGCGAGCTGCCCGACCTGGTCCGGGCGTCGGTGCACTACTACAACACCGAAGAGGAGATCGACCTGCTGGTGAAGCAGATCGAGAAGCTCTGACAGTCTCAGGCGAACGCGTCGACGCCGGTCAGCTCGGCCGAAACCGTCCACAGGCGCTCGGCCTGCGCCGGGTCGACCGCGTAGTCCTTCACCCCTGACCGCCCGCCGTCGGCCGGAGCGGGCTCGGCGATGTCGCAGTCCTCGAGGTACACCCCGCCCAGCCCGTCGAGCTGCGGGGACGTCGCGGCCCAGACCTGGGTCGCGGCGCCCTGCTCGGGCGTCTTGACGTCGCCGGTCACCTCTCCGTCGGCGTCGAGCATCCCGGCGTCGACGAGCTCCTGGTGGTCGAGGTAGCGCACGAGGTCGGTCATGATCCGGCCCGGGTGCAGCGCGAACGCGCGGATCCCCCGCTCCCGCGCCAGCTTGTCGAGCTGGACCGCGAAGAGCACGTTCGCCGTCTTCGCCTGGCCGTAGGCGAGCCACTTGTCGTAACCCTGCTCGAAGTTCAGGTCGTCGAAGCGCACCGGGCCGAAGTGGTGGCCGCGCGACGACACCGAAACGACGCGGGCGCCCGGCGCGAAGGCCGGCCAGAGCCGGTTCACCAGGGCGAAGTGCCCGAGGTGGTTGGTCGCGAACTGCGCCTCCCAGCCCGGCCCGACGCGGGTCTCCGGCGCCGCCATGATCCCGGCGCTGCCGACGAAGACGTCGATCCCGCGCCCGGAGGCGACGAACCGCTCGGCGAACGCACGGACGCTCTCGAGGTCTGCCAGGTCGAGCTCGTCGACTTCGACGTTGTCGAGGCCCCGCAACGCTTCTTCCGCCGTGGCGCGGCGCCGGGCCGGGACGACGACGTGCGCGCCCGCCCGGGTCAGCGCCCGAGTCGTCTCCAGACCGAGGCCCGAGTAGCCGCCGGTGACGATCGCGAGCCTGCCGGTCAGGTCGATCCCGGCCAGGACGTCGGCCGCGGTGCTCGTGGCGCCGAAGCCCGAGCCGATCTTGTGCTGTGCAGTGGTCATACCCCGACGCTAGGAGCTGGAGTGAACTCCAGCGCAAGCCGGAGTGATCCACGGATCAGTGCGCGGTAGCGTGCGGAGCGTGAGCACCTTCTACGACGTCGCCGAACAGCACCCGGACCGGCTCGCGGTGCTCGCGCCGGACGGGACGGCCGCGACCTTCGGGCAGCTGGCCGCGCGGGCGAACCGGCTGACCCACGCGCTGCGGCGGCTCGGGCTCGGCGAGGGTGACGTCGTCGTCGCGATCGTCCACAACGGACTCCCCTACTTCGAGCTGCTGTTCGCCACCCTGCAGGCCGGGCTGTACTTCACGCCGGTCAACTACCGGTCTTCGGCCGAGGAGATCGCCTACGTCGTGGGCAACAGCGGCGCGCGGGTCGTCGTCGCCGACGCCGGCATCGCGCGGACGTGTGCCGATCTGGGCCCGGTGCACCGGTTCGCGATCGGCGAGGCGGACGGCTGGGGCGACTACGCGGCGTGGGGTGAGGACGAGCCGGACACCGCGCCGGAGCCGCGGACCGCCGGTCAGACGATGCTCTACACGTCGGGGACCACCGGGCGGCCCAAGGGCGTCCGGCGCGCACTCAGCGGGAAACCGCCGTCGCTGCACGCGATCCACCGCGACCTGCTGGCGATGTTCGACGTCCACCCGGGCCCGGGGGTGCACCTCGTCGCCTGCCCGCTCTACCACGCCGCGCCCGGCTCGTTCGCCGTCAACGCGATGCACGTCGGGCACTCCGCGGTGCTCATGGACCGCTTCGACGCCGAGGAGACGCTGCGGCTGGTCGAGCGCCACCGCGTGACGAGCACCCACCTGGTGCCGACCATGTTCCACCGGATGCTGCGGCTGCTCGAAGACGTCCGTTCGCGGTACGACACGTCGAGCCTCACCAGCGTGATCCACGGCGCGGCGCCGTGCCCGCGTGAGGTCAAGGAGCGGATGATCGCCTGGCTCGGGCCGGTGGTGCACGAGTACTACGGCGCGTCCGAGGGCCTGATCTGCGGCGTCACGGCGGCCGGCTGGCTGGAGGCGCCGGGCACGGTCGGCCAGCCGCTGACCGGCGTGCGGCTGAAGGTCGTCGACGAAGACGGCGAGGACGTGCCGGACGGCGAGCCGGGCACGATCTACTTCAGCTCGGCGCACACCACGCTCGACTACCTCGGCGACCCGGAGAAGACGGCGGCCGCGCGGTCCGGCGAGTTCCTCACCGTCGGCGACTTCGGCCACCGCGACCCCGAAGGCCGCGTCTTCCTGCTCGACCGCCGGACGGACCTGATCCTTTCCGGCGGGGTCAACATCTACCCGGCCGAGGTCGAGGCACGGCTGCTCGGCCACCCGGACGTCGCCGACGCGGCGGTGATCGGCGAGCCGGACGACGAATGGGGGCAGCGGGTGGTCGCCGTCGTCCAGCCGGTGCCGGGAGTGCCCGGGGACGACGCGCTGGCCGCGCGCCTGGCCGAACACTGCCGGGCCGCGCTCGCCGGGTTCAAGACCCCGAAACGGTTCGACTTCACCGAGCTGCTGCCCCGGACGGAGTCGGGCAAGATGCTGCGCCGCACCTTGCGGCGGGACTGACCACCGAGGAGCTCCCTGATGCGCAAGCCGTTGACCGTGCTCACCGCCGCCGCGCTCGCCGCGGTCCTGCTGCCCTCGACCGCGTCCGCGACGCCGGGCAGCGGCGTGACCGGCACGATCCTCACGCAGAAGACGATCGGGCACACCGACTACACCCTGCGCGAGATCACCGTCCAGCCGGGCGGTTACACCGGCTGGCACTTCCACGACGGCACGCTCTACGCCTACGTCAAGGCCGGCACGCTCACGCACAACCTCGCCGACTGCAGCGTCGACGGCGTCTTCGGCGCCGGGCGCGCGTTCACCGAGCACCCCGACCAGGTGCACATCGGCCGCAACCTCGGGTCGACGCCGCTGGTGCTGGAGGTCCTGTACGTGCTCCCGGCGGGCAGCCCCCTCTCCGAGAACGCGCCGGACCCCGGCTGCGGCTTCTAGGCCGAGAACCAGCCCGCCGCGTCGAGGCGGTACGCGGCGGGCCCGACCACGGCGCGCAGGTCCGCCTCGAGGGCGGCGATGCGCTCGGCGCCGACCGTGCGCGCCCAGTCCGCGCGCAGGTCGTCGAAGATCTCGGCCGACTTCGTCAGCGCGTCGACGCCGTGCGCGGTCAGCCGGACGATCTTGCGGCGCGCGTCGTCCGGGTCTTCGGCGCGCTCGGCGTACCCGAGCGCTTCGAGCCGTTCGACCGTCTTGCCGGCCGCCTGCTTGGAGACGCCGAGGCGGCGGCCGATCTCCGACGCCGTCGCGCCCGGGATCCCGATGGCCTGCATCGCGAAGCCGTAGGACGGCCGGACGTGCGGGTGGCCCCGGCGCGCGAGCTCGGCGTGCAGGCGGTCGATGAGCGTGCGGAAGCCGCCGAAGAGCAGGAACGGCAGCTCGTAGCCGGGCGCGTCGGTCATGACCCCTTGCCAAGTTCGACAACCAGGTTTACGGTTTCGACAACCATATTGTCGATCCTACGTCTGGAGACGTCTTGTTCCCCGATCACACCCCGGAGTCTGCACCCCCGGCCGCCCGTCCGGCGATGGCGGCCACGGCGAAGAAGTTCGGTCACGTCCCGGCCGCCGTCGGACGGCTGGCGACGTCACCCGAACTGCTGAACGGCTTCCTCAAGCTGAACGCGCTCTTCGAGTCCACCACCCTGCCCGCGCTCGATCGCGAAGTGCTGGTCATGACGGTGACCGCGCGCAACGGCTGTCACGTGTGCGTCGCCATGCACACGGCCGCGCTGGTGCGACTCTCGGCGTCACCCGAACTGGTGACGGCGCTGCGGGCGCAGGCCCCGCTCCCCGACCCACGGCTGGAGGCGTTGCGGCAGTTCGCGCACGCGGTCATGGACACGACGGGCGACGTGCCCCCGGCTGCGCTCGCGACGTTCGTCGACGCCGGATACACGCCACAGAACGCCTTGGAGGTGGTGCTGGGCATCGGCACCTACACGCTCTCGACGTTCGCGAACCGCCTGACGGACGCGCCCCTCGACGAGGTCTTCGCCGCCCACGCCTGGAGTCCCGAAACTGTCGGTGCCCCTCGCTAGTGTTTTTCCCGTCGGCGGCGAACAGGCCGCCCGAGAAGGGGGATTCACCGTGGGGCTGTGGGGAAGAGCGGCGCTTCTGGCGGTCGTGCTGATGGGGGCGGTGACCGCTCCGGCGGTGGCGGACACCGGTCCCGGCGACCTGGAGGGCCGCGTCTGGTTCGATCGCGACGGCAACAACATCGAGAACCAGGGTGAGCCGGGCCGGGCGGGCGCGAAGGTCGTCCTCCACCAGGTGTCACCGCCGGCCGACTACGTCGCTTACACCGACCAGGACGGCCATTACGCGTTCACCGGGCTCGCCCTCGGCGACTACACGGTCCACGCGATCGACGACGGCTACCGCACGAGCGGGTGGAACACGCAGGACCGCACGCTGGCGTTGCCGCATCCCACCGGCTTCGACCACTTCGGGCAGCAGGGCGGCCGCATCCACGGCCGCGCCTGGGACGACACGAACGGCGACGGCGTCCGCCAGGACACCGAACCCCGCCGGGAGACGCAGTTTTCGCTGGTCGGCCCGAGTGGGTTCGAAGGACTGTTGAACCGCACGGTGACCACCACCGGCGGCGCGGACTACTACTTCGAAGACGTCCCGCAGGGCACGTACAAGCTGCAGACGACCGCCCCGCCGGGGATGAGGGCGACGAAGTACCACGCGGGCACGGAGTGGTACCTCGACTCGGACTTCCACAGCGGG
Source organism: Amycolatopsis sp. NPDC104587 (assembly GCF_055583645.1). Taxonomy (NCBI): domain Bacteria; kingdom Bacillati; phylum Actinomycetota; class Actinomycetes; order Pseudonocardiales; family Pseudonocardiaceae; genus Amycolatopsis; species Amycolatopsis sp. NPDC104587. The sequence goes on along the minus strand of NZ_JBVJNO010000026.1, from coordinate 57,251 downwards.
CTGGGAAGCCGGCTGTCGTCCGACCCGCTGTCGATCTGGCCGGGCTCCTACCTGCCCAACAACGACGTGGGGTTCGTCGTGCGGTGAGCCGGGCGCCGGTGGCGGTGAACTTCCGCCGCCACCGGCTATCCCGGTCTGACGGTGCTGCCGTTCGCGTCACCCTCGACGAGCGCGCGGTAGGCGTCGGCGACCACGGCCACCGGTGTCCCGCCGGTCCTTCCCATGGCCTCGAGGGTTTCGGTGACCCAGCCCGGGCTGACGACGTTGATCCGCAGGCCGCGGGGCAGCTCGACCGCGGCCGAGCGGACGAACCCCTCGAGGCCGGCGTTGACGAGCGCGCCCAGGCCGCTGCCCGGGATCGGCTCGTCGAACGTCCCGCCGGTCAGGGTGATCGAACCGCCGTCAGCCAGGTGCCGCGCCGCGCGCCTCGCCAGGGCCACCTGGCCGAGCAGCTTGCCGCGCAGGTCGTCCAGGGCCTGCTCGTCGGTCAGCTCGGCCAGCGGCCGCAGCGGCACGTGGGCGCCGCAGCACACCACGGCGTCGGCCGGTTCGCCGAACAGCGCGTCGAGCGAAGCGGGATCCCGGAGATCGGCGCGCACCTCGGTCGTCCGCGAGACGCGGACGACCTCGTGACGCGGTTCGAGAGCGGCGGTGACGGCCCGGCCGACGAGCCCGGTCGCGCCCAGCACGATGATCTTCACTCCGTCGACGCTACCGGCGCCGGCCTCCGGTCCGCCCGGGATTTCCCGTGCGCTCAGAACGGCCGGGAGAAGGTGCCGATGACCATGCAGTCCGGTGGCAGCCCGTTGGGCGGGCTTCGAAGATTTATGTGACTCAGGTCTCTTATCCCTGGTGTCCGGTCCCGGCCCGCGGCGACGACCCCTCGGTGACCGCACCACCGAGAAGGAGTCGAAATGGACAAGCCGGCCGGACGGCGGGAGTGGCTGGGGCTGATGGTGCTCGTGCTGCCCACCCTGCTCGTCGCGATGGACATGACCTCGCTGTTCCTCGCGCTGCCGCAGCTGAGCGCGGACCTCGGCGCGAGCGCCACCGAGCAGCTGTGGATCACCGACAGCTACGGCTTTGTCGTCGCCGGGTTCGTGATCACCATGGGCACCCTCGGCGACCGGATCGGGCGACGGCGGCTGCTGCTCACCGGCGGCGGCGCGTTCGCCGCGCTCTCGGTCGTCGCCGCGTTCTCGACCAGCCCGGAGATGCTCATCGTCGCGCGCGGGGCGCTCGGCATCGCCGGGGCGACGCTGATGCCGTCGACGCTCGCCCTGATCACGAACATGTTCCGCGACGACCGGCAGCGCGGGAAGGCCATCTCGATCTGGGCCACCTGCCAGTTCGCGGGCGGCTCGGCCGGCCCGGTGCTCGCCGGGTTCCTGCTGCAGCACTTCGCGTGGGGGTCGGTCTTCCTGGTCGCCGTCCCGGCGATGGCGGTGCTGCTGGTGGCCGGCCCGTTCCTGCTGCCGGAGTCCCAGGCGCCCGCGACCGGGCGGCTCGACTTCGCCGGGGTGGCGCTCTCGCTGGCGGCCGTGCTGCTCATCGTGTTCGGCCTCAAGCAGCTGAGCACCGGCCGGCTGACCGTGCCGCTGGTCGCGATCGCCGCCGGGGCCGGGCTGGGCACGGTCTTCGTCCGGCGTCAGCTGACCTCGTCGTCGCCGTTGCTGGACCTGCGGCTGTTCCGGAACCGCCCGTTCACCGCGGTGCTGGTCGCGCTCGTGTTCGCCGGGGTCGCGATGGCCGGGGTCGGCCTGCTGGTGACGCAGTACCTGCAGAGCGTCCTCGGGTATTCGCCGCTGGTGTCGGCGCTGCTGTTCGCCCCGATGGGGCTCGGCGTCGCGGCGGGCACACTGGCGGCGCCGGCGCTGACCGGCCGGATGACCCCGGCCACGGCGATCGCGGGCGGCCTGGTGGTCTCGGCGGCGGGCAGCCTCCTGCTGGCCTTCGCGGACGGCCTGCCGCTGGTCGTGGCGGGCATCGCGGTGCTGACGCTGGGCACGGGCCCGCTGTTCGCGCTCGGCATCGGCCTGGTGGTCGGCGCGGTCCCGCCGGAGCGCGCGGGCTCGGCGGCCTCGATGGCCGACACGGGCAACTACCTGGGCGGCTCCCTGGGCCTGGCCCTGATCGGTCTGCTGGCGACGGCGGTCTACCGCGCGGTGTTCCCGGCGGGGACAACGCTGGCGGCGGACGTCACCCGGCCGGAGCTGGCCGCGCAGGCCAAGGCGGCGTTCACGACCGCGGTGAACGTCACGGGCGTGATCGCGGCAGTGCTGTTCGCGGGCCTGGCCCTGCTGGTGACGACGATGCGTCAGCGCGACGTGGTGGGCGCAGCAGGGTTCGAACCTGCGACCGCTCGGGTGTAAGCCGAGTGCTCTTCCGCTGAGCTATGCGCCCGGCGGCGGCGGTCCCCACCCAGGGGGCCGCCGCCGGGAAACCTCACACCAGTTCGGCGACGGCCTTCTTCCAGGCCTGCTGGTCGCGGGCCTCGCCCGGGCCGTTGACCTCGGCGAACCTGACCACACCCGAGGTGTCGACCAGGAACGTGCCGCGGACCGCCAGGCCCGCCTGCTCGTTGAAGACGCCGTAGGCGCGGGCCACCTCGCCGTGCGGCCAGAAGTCGGACAGCAGCGGGAACTGGTAGCCCTCCTTCTCGGCCCACGCCTTCAGCGAGAACGGCGTGTCCACCGAGACACCCAGCACCTGGACGCCCTTGCCGTCGTAGTCCGCGAACTCGTCACGGAGCTGGCAGAGCTCGCCCGTGCAGATGCCGCTGAACGCGAACGGGTAGAAGACCACCAGCACCGGCTTGTCACCCCGGAAGGACGACAGCTGGACCGGCTGCTTGTTGTAGTCGTTGAGCGTGAAGTCTGGGGCCTCAGAGCCGACCTCGAGGGCCATACCGCGTTTCCTCTCCCGAACGGACACGTGCCTGCGACGACAACCCTATCGTGTCACCCGGGCGAGCCGGTTCAGCGCTGCTTGGACTTCGACTTCGGGGACACCAGCCGGGTGCCGATCCAGTTCGCCCCCACGCTCATGTTGGCGGTCTGGGCCAGTCCGACGGCAGGGACCGCTTCCGCGATCTCGCTCGGCTCGACGTGCCCGGGCTGTCCCGTCTTCGGGGTCAGGACCCAGATCACGCCGGTTTCTTCCAGGGGGCCCCTGGCGTCGATGAGCGCGTCGCCGAGGTCGCCGTCGTCTTCGCGCCACCACAGCAGCACCACGTCGATGACCTCGTCGGCTTCCTCGTCGAGGATGTCCCCGCCGATCTGCTCCTCGATCGCCGCGCGGACGTCGTCGTCGACGTCCTCGTCCCAGCCGATCTCCTGGACCACCATCTCGGGCTTGATGCCGAGCCTCTCGGCGACGCTGCTCTGATCAGCGTCTCCCGCGGCGACCACTGCTTTCACTCCTCCAACTACGACGGAGCGTGGCGGTCCGGCACCCTCGTGGAGGGTACGGCTGCGCCACACTCGGCTACCCGGTTGCCGATAGCGAACACTGGTGCGGCGCTGCGCGCAACCGTCCACACCGGATCTTTGACAACTCGTGTCGCAGGATACGGGGCGGCGGGGACTCGCCGCGACGGCGTTTCGGGTGCCTCCGGCGACCGGTCTGGCACCCCGCCGGGACCCGTCCCCTAGGGTGGGGAGGAAGAAAACGCGCGCGCGATACACCGCGCGCTGGGAGTGGCTCGCCCGGGTCGGCCGATGTTACCGCCAAGTAGCGGTGCGGAAGCCGGGACGGAAGACGACGATGGAGAGTCGTACACCCCCGCGTACGAGCACCACCGGCTACAACTTTTCGCAAGGAGACCCCTTGGCCCCGCAGAACGACGGCGCCTCCGGCAAGGAGACCCCGGCACGCGTACGCGTCATCCGTGACGGATTGGCGGCGCACCTGCCCGACATCGACCCGGAGGAGACCGCCGAGTGGCTGGACTCCTTCGACGAGGCGCTGGCCAGGGGAGGTCAGCAGCGGGCCCGGTACCTGATGCTGCGCATCCTGGAGCGCGCCCGTGAACGCCACGTCGGCGTGCCGGCGCTCACGTCGACGGACTACGTCAACACCATCCCGACGGAGAACGAACCGTGGTTCCCCGGCGACGAGGAGATCGAGCGCCGCTACCGCGCCTACATCCGGTGGAACGCCGCGATCATGGTGCACCGGGCGCAGCGCCCGGGCGTCGGCGTCGGCGGGCACATCTCGACCTACGCCTCCTCCGCCGCGCTCTACGAAGTCGGGTTCAACCACTTCTTCCGCGGCAAAGACCACTCGGGCGGGGGTGACCACGTCTACCTCCAGGGCCACGCCTCCCCCGGCACCTACGCCCGCGCGTTCCTCGAGGGCCGGCTGACCGAGCAGCAGCTCGACGGCTTCCGCCAGGAGTTCTCGCACGCCGGCGAGGGCGGCGGCCTGCCGTCGTACCCGCACCCGCGGCTGATGCCGGAGTTCTGGGAGTACCCGACGGTGTCCATGGGCCTCGGCCCGATGAACGCCATCTACCAGGCCCGGTTCAACCGCTACCTGCGCGACCGCGGCATCAAGGACACGAACGACCAGCACGTCTGGGCGTTCCTCGGCGACGGCGAGATGGACGAGCCCGAGTCGCGCGGCCTGATCCACGTCGCGGCGCACGAGGGCCTCGACAACCTGACCTTCGTGATCAACTGCAACCTGCAGCGGCTCGACGGCCCGGTGCGCGGCAACGGCAAGATCATCCAGGAGCTGGAGTCGTACTTCCGCGGCGCCGGCTGGAACGTCATCAAGGTCATCTGGGGCCGCGAGTGGGACTCGCTGCTGCACGCCGACCGCGACGGCGCCCTGGTCAACCTGATGAACGTGACGCCCGACGGCGACTACCAGACGTACAAGGCCAACGACGGCGCCTTCGTCCGCGAGCACTTCTTCGGCCGCGACCCGCGGACGAAGGACCTGGTCAAGGACCTCTCCGACGCCGACATCTGGAACCTCAAGCGCGGCGGCCACGACTACCGCAAGGTGTACGCGGCGTACAAGTCGGCGCTGGAGCACCACGGCCAGCCGACGGTGATCCTGGCCCACACGATCAAGGGTTACGGCCTGGGCCCGGCGTTCGAGGGCCGCAACGCCACGCACCAGATGAAGAAACTCACCCTCGACGACCTCAAGCTGTTCCGCGACTCGCAGCGGATCCCGATCAGCGACGAGGAGCTCGAGCGCGACCCGAAGCTGCCGCCGTACTACCACCCGGGCGCGAACTCGCCCGAGATCGAGTACATGGTCGGCCGCCGCAAGGCGCTCGGCGGCTTCCTGCCCGAGCGGCGTCCGAAGGCGTCGAAGGCGCTCGTGCTGCCCGGCGACAAGGTCTACGAAGGCCTGCGCAAGGGCTCCGGCAAGCAGGAGGTCGCCACGACGATGGCGTTCGTCCGGCTGGTCCGCGAGCTGGCGAAGGACTCCGAGATCGGCAAGCGCGTCGTCCCGATCATCCCGGACGAGGCCCGCACCTTCGGCCTCGACTCGATGTTCCCGACGGCCAAGATCTACAACCCGCACGGCCAGACCTACACCTCGGTCGACGCGAGCCTGATGCTGGCCTACAAGGAGTCCGAAAAGGGCCAGCTGCTGCACGAGGGCATCAACGAGGCGGGCTCGACCGCGTCGTTCACCGCCGTCGGCACGTCGTACGCGACGCACGGCGAGCCGATGATCCCGATCTACATCTTCTACTCGATGTTCGGGTTCCAGCGCACCGGTGACGGCCTCTACGCCGCCGCCGACCAGATGGCCCGCGGGTTCGTCCTCGGCGCCACCGCCGGCCGGACCACCCTGACGGGTGAGGGCCTGCAGCACGCGGACGGGCACTCGCTGCTGCTGGCGGCGACCAACCCGGCCGCGGTGGCCTACGACCCGTCGTGGTCGTTCGAGATCGCGCACATCGTGAAGGACGGCCTGCGCCGGATGTACGGCGAGACCGGCCCGGACGGCAACGGCGAGAACGTCTTCTACTACATGACGATCTACAACGAGCCGTACCAGCAGCCCGCCGAGCCGGAGAACCTCGACGTCGACGGTCTGCTGAAGGGTCTGTACAAGTACGCGGACGCGCCCTCGGGCGACGGTCCGGAGGTGCAGATCCTCGTCTCGGGCGTCACGATGCCGGACGCGCTCAAGGCGCAGAAGCTGCTCGCCGAGGAGTGGGGTGTGCGGGCGTCGGTCTGGTCGGCGACGTCGTGGACCGAGCTGCGGCGCGAGGCCGTGGAGATCGACCACGACAACCTGCTCTACCCGGGCAGCGAGCCGCGCGTGCCGTACGTAACCGAGAAACTTTCACGCGCGAACGGCCCGGTCGTGGCGGTGTCGGACTGGATGCGCGCGGTGCCGGACCTGATCCGCCCGTACGTGCCGACCGACATGCTGACGCTGGGCACCGACGGGTTCGGGTTCTCCGACACCCGGCCGGCGGCGCGGCGGAAGTTCCTGGTCGACGCCGAGTCGATCACCGTCGGCGCGCTGTCGATCCTGGCCAAGCGCGGCGAGGTCGAGCAGGCGAAGGTCCTCGAAGCGGCCACGAAGTACCGGCTCGACGACATCGCGGCCGCCGGGCCGCAGACGTCGGATTCCGGTAGCGCGTGATTCGATGCTAGAAAGGGACCCGGCAGACATCCGATGTCTGCCGGGTCCCGCCTGCTTAGGGAGCTGATGAGTGTGACGAAGCGCCGACTGCCGAAGCCGGACGAGCTGAAGCAGATCCTGCGGCCGAAGCCGATCGTGCTGAACCCGACCGACCGGCGGCTGGCGAACGCGCACACCATCGCCGACCTGCGGACGATCGCGCGCAAGCGCACTCCCCGGGCGGCCTTCGACTACACCGACGGCGCGGCCGAGCTCGAGGACAGCCTGCGCCGCGCGCGGCAGGCCTACCGGCGGATCGAGTTCCACCCGAACGTGCTGCGCGGGGTGTCCGATGTGGACACCACGCGCGAGATCCTCGGGAAGACGTCCGCGCTGCCGTTCGCCTTCGCCCCCACCGGGTTCACCCGGATGATGCAGCACGAGGGCGAGAGCGCGGTGGCGCGCGTCGCCGAGCGCAACGGCATCCCGGTCGGCCTCTCGACGATGGCGACAACATCGATCGAAGACCTCGCGGCCGCCGCGCCCGGCGCGCGGAAGTGGTTCCAGCTCTACGTCTGGCGCGACCACGGCGCGGGTGAAGATCTGATGAATCGCGCGTGGGAGCACGGCTACGACACGCTCATGCTGACCGTGGACACCCCGGTCGGCGGCGCCCGCCTGCGCGACGTCCGCAACGGCCTGACCATCCCGCCCGCGCTGACCCTCAAGACGTTCCTCGACGGCGCGACGCACCCGGCGTGGTGGTTCAACCTGCTGACCACCGAGCCGCTGAACTTCGCCTCGCTCAACCACTTCGGCGGCACCGTCGCCGAACTGCTGAACAAGCTCTTCGACCCCACGCTCAACTTCGACGACCTCGACTGGGTGCGCCGCACCTGGCCGGGCAAGCTCGTGGTGAAGGGCGTGCAGAACGTCGACGACGCTCGCGACGTCGTCAAGCACGGCGCGGACGCGGTCCTGATCTCGAACCACGGCGGCCGCCAGCTCGACCGCGCCCCGACGCCCCTGGAGCTGCTCCCGGCGGTGCTGGACGAGCTCCAGGGCGGCGCCGAGGTCTGGATCGACACGGGCATCCTCTCGGGCGGCGACATCGTGGCGGCGATCGCCCGCGGCGCCGACGCGGTGCTGGTCGGCCGCGCGTTCCTGTACGGCCTGATGGCCGGCGGTGAGCGCGGGGTGCAGCGCTGCGTCGACATCCTGCGGACGGAGATGGTCCGCACGATGCAGCTGCTGGGTGTCCGGACCTTGAAGGACCTGACGCCCTCGCACGCCACCCTGCGTTAGACCTGCGCCTGGCCGCCGTCGACGAAGAACTCGACGCCGTTGACGAAGCTCGCCTCGTCGGTGGCCAGGAACAGCGCCGCCGCGGCGATCTCGCTCGGGTCGCCCAGGCGGCCGAGCGGCACCTGGCTCGCCATGCCTTCGACGAGCTGCTGCCGCGCGTCCGGCTCGGCCAGGCCGAGCAGGCCCGGGGTGAGCGTCGGCCCGGGGCTCAGCACGTTGACGCGGATTCCCTTGCCCTGCAGGTCGAGCGCCCAGGTGCGGGCGAAACTGCGGACGGCGGACTTCGTCGACGCGTAGATGCTCATGCCCGGCGCCACGCGCGTCGACGTCGTCGAGCCGGTGAGGATGACCGACGCCTTGTCGTTCAGCAGCGGCAAGGCCTTCTGCACGGTGAAGACGACACCCTTGACGTTCGTGCCGAAGGTCGCGTCGAACTGCTCCTCGGTGATCTCGCCCAGCGGCTGGGTCACGCCGCCGCCCGAGTTGGCCACGACGACGTCGAGACCGCGGCCGCGCTCGGCGATCACCCGGTAGACCTCGTCGAGGTCGGCGAGGTTCGAGGAGTCGGCGCGGATCGCCTGGACGCTGCCGCCGATCTCGGCGACGGCGTCGTCGAGGACCTCCTTGCGCCGCCCGGTGATCACGACGTGCGCGCCTTCGGCCGCGAACCGCTTCGCGATGCCCAGGCCGATGCCGGTCCCGGCGCCGGTCACCAGTGCCGTCTTGTCCTTCAGGTTCATCTCACCCTCCGAATTCTTGACTATCTCGTCCAGAACGTACGCGGTTCTGGACGAGATAGTCAAGAATGGGTAGGCTTGCTTCATGGCGAGACCCCGGAGCTTCGACGAGGCCGCGGTCCTGCGCGCCGCACGGGACCAGTTCTGGGCAACCGGTTACGCGGGTACGAAGATCGACGACATCGCGGCGGTGACCGGCCTCGGCAAAGGCAGCCTCTACGGCGCCTTCGGGGACAAGCACGCGCTGTTCCTGCGCGTCTACGACGACTACTGCACCGAGGCCACCGAAGCAACGCGTCGCCTTCTCGAGGGCCCCGACGAGACCGCCTACCAGCGGCTGCGCGAGCACGTCCTGGCGATCGCCGAGGACACCGCGGCCGACCGCGACCGGCGCGGCTGCCTGATCGCGAAGAGCACGGCGGAGTGCGCGCAGCACGACGAAGCGATCGCAGCCCGTTCCGAGCGTGCGTTCCGCGAGCTGCACGCCCAGCTGGCGGACTGCATCGCGGCGGCCCAGCGCGCCGGCGACATCGCCGGCGGCCACGACCCGGCCCACCTGGCGAGCCTCCTGCTCGCCGTCAACCGCGGCATCGAAGCGCTCGGCAAGGGCGGTTCCAGCCCGGCTGAGCTGCAGACGATCGCCGAGACCACCCTGGCCGTCCTGCCGAAGCCGTAACTCGCGTTACCGCCTGACCCATTGGGCCAACCGGACTCAACTTCTTGACGGACCGCCTGGTTTGTGACGAAGATCTCGGACACTCGCCGAAAGGCCGTTTTCGCATCGTGGAAAACGGAGGTCGCCCGTGTTCGTGCAAGACGTGACTCCCCTCGGCTCGCTGGGCCTGTCGGCGCTCGTCGCCGTGCTGCCGCTGGCCACCGTCCTCGTCCTCCTCGGCGTCGTCCGGATGCGGGCGCACCACGCCGCCCTGATCGGGCTGCTGGTCGCGCTCGTCGTCGGGATCGCCGCGTTCGGGATGCCGATCGTCCAGGCCGTCTCCGGCGCGCTGTCGGGCGCCGCGTTCGGGTTGTGGCCGATCATGTGGATCGTCGTCAACGCGCTGTGGGTCTACCGGCTCACCGTGCGGACCGGGCACTTCGACGTCCTGCGCCGCTCGTTCGGCCGGATCTCCGACGACCCGCGGATCCAGGCGCTGATCATCGCCTTCTGCTTCGGCGCGCTGATGGAGGCCCTCGCCGGCTTCGGCGCGCCGGTCGCGATCAGCGCCGTGATGCTGGTGGCCGTCGGCTTCCACCCGGTGAAGGCCGCCGTCGTCGCGCTGGTCGCGAACACCGCCCCGGTCGCGTTCGGGGCGATGGGCACCCCGGTCGTCACGCTCGCCCAGGTCACCGGGCTGCCGCTGGAGCAGGTCTCCTCGATCGTCGGCCGCCAGACGCCGTTGCTCGCGCTGGTCGTGCCGCTGCTGCTGGTCATCATCGTCGACGGCAAGCGCGGCCTGCGCGACACCTGGCTGCCCGCGCTGGTCTGCGGGGTCGCGTTCGGGCTCGTGCAGTTCCTCGCGTCGAACTTCGTCTCACCGCAGCTGGCCGACATCGGCGCGGCGCTCGCCGGCGCGGCCGCGCTGGTGGCCCTCCCCCAGACCCGCCGCGCGGTGCCCGAGTCCGTCCGGATCGGCACGGGCGGCGCGGCCACCGGGGAGACGCCGCCGGAAGACTCCCGCGACGACGTCGTCAAGGCCTACCTGCCCTACCTCCTGATCATCGTGATCTTCTCGCTCGCCGTGCTGCCGCCGGTCAAGAAGCTGCTCGACAAGGCGACGTGGAAGTTCCACTGGCCGGGGCTGAACGTCGCGGGGCCGAACGGGAAACCGCTGTCCGGCAACACCTTCTCGCTGCCGTTCCTCAACACCGGCGGCACGCTGGTGCTGCTGGCCGGGATCCTGACGACGGTGCTGCTGGCGGTGTCGGCGAGCGGCGCCGCGAGCGAGTGGCTGGCGACGGTGAAGGAGCTGCGGTTCGCGATCCTCACCGTGACCGGGGTGCTCGCGCTGGCCTACGTGATGAACCTTTCCGGCCAGACGAGCACGATCGGCACGTTCATCGCGGCCGCGGGCGCGGGCCTGGCGTTCCTCTCCCCGGTGCTGGGCTGGTTCGGCGTCGCCGTCTCGGGGTCGGACACGTCGGCGAACGCGCTGTTCGGTGCGTTGCAGGTGACGGCGGCGAACAAGACGGGCCTGCCCGCGGACCTGCTCGCCGCGGCCAACAGCTCCGGCGGGGTGCTCGGCAAGATGGTCTCGCCGCAGAACCTCACGATCGCGTGCGTCGCCGCGAACCTGCCCGGTGAAGAGGGCAAGCTCCTGCGGAAGGTGCTGCCGTGGAGCGTCGGGCTGCTGCTGGTGATGTGCCTGATCGTGTGGGGTCAGAGCACGCCGGTGCTCAGCTGGATGCTGCCATGACGTCGTGGGCGGCGATCGTCTGCTTCGCGGAGCGGTTCCAGCTCCACCAGCCGTGCACGACGAGCCCGGCGAAGACGATGTAGATCGCGGCGGAGAAGTAGAGCCCGGACGAGATCTGCAGCGGCACGCCGATCGCGTCGACGACCAGCCAGACCAGCCAGAACTCGACGAGCCCCGCACCCTGCGCTCCGAAGGCGACGAGGGTCCCGACGAAGATGGCGGCGTCCGGCCAGGGCGCCCAGGACGCGTGCAGCGCGTCCAGGACCAGCGCCATCACGGTGGTCCCGACGACGAAGGCGCCGAGCATGGCCAGGCGTTCGACGAGCCGTCCCTGCCGTACGACGACGCCGAACACGGGGTCCTGGCGGCGCGTCCAAGCCCACCAGCCGTAGACGGAGATGGCGAGGATGGCGACCTGCCGGGCAGCGAGCCCCCCGAGGTGCGCGGAGACGTAGACGGCGAAGAGCAGGACGGTCGCCCCGACCTGCACGGGCCAGGTCCACAGGGTGCGACGCTGAGCGAGGAACACCACGGCCAGCGCGAACACCTGCCCGGCGAGCTCCGCGATCGAGATCCACTGTCCGAGCACGGTGATCCCGTGGTGCAGCAGGAAGTCCACGACACGCCCCTTTCGTTCTCCCGCTCCAACATGCTCCGCGGAGGGTGAATTCCCCAGAGACTGTGAGCGGCGAGACATCCCGAGGCGTGGGACCAAACCGCCCCAATGTGGCCTTGGGTGCGTCTGACGCACCCAAGGCGGCCTTCGGTGCGTTGAACGCACCGAAGGCCACATTGGGGCGCGGGGGTGCGGCAGGCAAGGGCCCGGCGGCTTCCCCGTCCGCCGGGCCCGTCCCGTGAACCACTGAGCCCGCTCAGACCTGCGGGCGCTGCATCCCCGCCGGCGGGGTCGGGGTGTTGTCGGCGCCCACGGTCGCCCGCGGCGGGGCGCTCGTGCCCATCTCGCCCGTGCGCTGGGCCGGGGTCTCGGCCAGCTGCTGCTGCATGTTCGCCATCCAGCCGCGCCAGCGGTCCTGGGCCGGCTTGATGAGGCCGCCGCCGAAGCCGACCACGATCACGCCGCCGATCGTGGCCAGGACCGCGATCAGGACCGGGCCGGTGATCGCCGTGGCGATGTTCACCTGGCCGAGCGCGGCGATGATGCCGAACGCCATGATCAGCCAGTACGCGCCGGTCGCCAGGTAACGGCCGGCCGGGCGGCCCGACATCGCCGACGAGACGACGTCACGCACGACCTTCGCGATGGCCGCCGCGACCACGATCAGCACCAGCGCGACCACGATCCGCGGCAGGAACGCGATGATGTCGTTGAGCAGCTGGCTCACCGGGTTGGTCGGCCCGAACACGCCGAACGCCAGCTGCAGCGCGATCAGCAGAATGAAGTAGTAGACCAGTTTCACGAGGATCCCGGCCGCGTCGATCTTCTGCTGGCCGATGCTGGCGGAAAGGCCGGTCTTCTCGATCAGCTTGCCGAACCCGACCTTTCCGAGGACCAGGCTCAGCCCTTTCGACACCGCCTTCGCGATCAGCCAGCCGATCAGCAGGATGATCAGGAATCCGACGAGTTTCGGCACGAACGTGGCGACGAGGTTCCACGCCTGCCCGAGTCCGTCCTTCAGTTGCTGGCCCATGTCCGACTCCCTCTAGGTGTTCGCACCGAATCACGATTCGGGTGGTGCGCGCTGTTGTGCACCGGATCGTTGATCAGGTACCCAGCCGCGGCAACTCGTGCGCCCCACGATCGAGTGAGACGACTGGCGCGCGAAGATCAGCCACGGCCATACTGGTTCTACCGGTGGGGACCGGGGAGACGAGGCCGTCCGGCGCAGCGTAAACCGCAAGCGCCGGGCGGCCTCGAGCATTTACCGGGTATACAAAAATCCGGCCCCCGGAAGCCGAAGCTTCCGAGGGCCGGATGAACGACCGGCGAACTTCAGGCGGCGCGCAGGGCGTCGCGCAGTTTCACCTTTGCGCCACTGCGCATCACGGCGTTGCGGTAGATCCGCGCGGCGAGCCAGATCAGCCCCGGAATCATCAGCACCACCAGCCCCACCGACAACACGGCTTCCCACACCGGGACCCCGCCCATCGCCAGCCGCATCGGCATCAGCGTCGGCGAGAACACCGGAATCACGGAAAGCACCTCGACAAACGTGTTACCCGGATCCGACGGCAGAACGGAAATGCCGACGACGTACCCGGCGATCACGAACATCAACGCCGGCATCGTCGCGCCGCCGACGTCTTCCTGGCGCGAAACCAGCGCACCCAGCGCGGCGAACACGATCGAGTACATGAAGAACCCGAGCAGGTACCACACGATCAGCCAGACGACCGTGCCCACGGCCGCCGAAACGGAAATGGTGAGCACCCCGGACGCCAGGCCGGCGATCACCCCGCCGGCCCCGATCACGAGTATCTGGATCAGCCCGACCACACCGATGCCGAGCACCTTCCCCGCCATCAGCTGCCACGGCTTGATCGTCGACAGCAGCAGTTCCACGACCCGCGACGTCTTCTCCTCGACAACGCCCTGCGCCACGCTCTGGCCGTTGAGCATCAACGACATGTAGATCAGGATGCCGGCGACGATGCCCAGGATCAGCTGCTGGCCGTTGTAGTCGTACGGCTGCTCCAGGGGTGGGTCCTCGATGAACGTCGCCGACGCGACCGCCGCCTGGAACTGCGCCGGGTTCCCGCCCAGCGCGGTGATCCGCTGGTCGAGCGCGACCTGGCGGGACAGCAGCTGCAGCACGTTCGCGAGCTTGCCGTCGAGGTCCTTCTTCACCTGGACGTGCACGCTCTTGCCGTCGCCGGTGAGCAGCGCGTCGATCGAGCCGTCGGCCAGCTTCGCCCGCCCGGCGGCCTCGTCGGCGACCTGGGTGGTGTCGATGGACTCGTCGACCGCCTGGCCGCCGGCCTTCAGCGGCGCGGCGAACGGCGCGGTCGCCGGGGTGTACCCGACGGTCGAGTCGGCGCCGTCGCCCCCACCCGAGATCAGCTTGACCAGCACGATGCCGACCACGATCAGCAGCAGCATGATCACCGTGGTGACGCGGTAGGCCTTCGACTTCACGCGGGTGCCGATCTCGCGCGAGGCGACCAGGCCGACCGCGCTCATCGGGCTCATCCGGACGTCCGGGAGCGGCGTGCTCATGCGGGGACCTCCTCGGTCGTCACGACGGTGCGGAACAGGTCGGCCAGCGAAGGCTGTTCACGGGCGAACTCGCGCACCGGCCCGGTGGCCAGCGCGGCCTTGAGGACGTCCTGGTCGTCGGCGCCCTCGCCGAGCTCCAGCTCGGTGACCGTGCCCTTGTGGCCGAGCACCCGCACCCCCGGGACGCCGTCGGCCCAGCCGTCACCGGCCGAGGGGACGTCGACGCGCAGCCGGACGGCGCCGCCGGAGCGCAGGTCGCCGACCGTGCCGATCTCGACCATCTGTCCACTCCGGACGATGCCGACCCTGTCGCAGAGCCGCTCGACGAGGTCGAGCTGGTGGCTGGAGAACACGACCGGCACACCCTCGGCGGCCTTTTCCTTGAGCACCGCGCTCATCACGTCCACCGCGACCGGGTCGAGGCCGGAGAACGGCTCGTCGAGCACCAGGATCCGCGGCTCGTGCACCAGCGCCGCGGCCAGCTGGACGCGCTGCTGGTTGCCGAGGCTGAGCTTCTGGACCTCGTCGTCGCGGCGCGCGGCCACGCCCAGCCGTTCGGTCCACTTCTCCGCCGACGACTTGGCGTCCGAAGCGGACATCCCGTGCAGCCGGGCCAGGTAGGTGAGCTGCTCGCCGACCTTCATCTTGGGGTAGAGCCCGCGTTCTTCCGGCATGTACCCGATGTGGCGCCGGGTTTCGTGCGTCACCGGCTCGCCTTCGTAGCGCACCTGGCCGGCGTCGGCGGACAGCACGCCGAGCGCGATCCGCATGGTGGTGGTCTTCCCGGCGCCGTTGCTGCCGACGAAGCCGAACAATTCGCCCGGCCGGACGTCGAACGTCATTTCACGCAAGGCGACCACGTCGCCGTAGCGTTTGGAGATCGCGTCGATCTCTAAACCGGTCATTCCGGTTCCCCCATTCCTGGTCTGCCCTCGCCGGAGATCCTAGGCAGTACGTCCACGCCCCGCATACCGTCCGGCGTTGCCTTCGGCGGCTACGAAAGTTGCGGGCACGTAGGATCGCCTCCGCCATGGATGGAACGACCGCCCCGCGCCGGGTGCCCAAGCACCACGGACTGTCCGCGAAGACACTCCGGCGGCTCGAGCACGCGTCCGGCAGCCTGGCCAGCGCCAGTGTCGCGGTGATGGAACGGCGGCTGCCGTGGTTCGCCCGGCTGCCCGCCGACCAGCGCGCGAGCGTCCTGCTGATCACGCAGGCCGGCGCCGCCGGTTTTGTCAGCTGGCTGCGGGACTCGAAGGAAGCGCTGAAGCTCACGACGGAGGCGTTCCGCGACGCGCCGGCCGAGCTTTCCCGGTGGGTCAGCCTGCGTCAGGCGGTCGGCATGGTGCGGCTCGCCATCGAAGTCTTCGAAGAGCAGCTGCCCGAATTCGCCGCGAACGAAGCCGAACGGGCCGCCCTGATCGAGGGAATTCTCCGCTACGGCCGGGAAATCGCGTTCGCGGCGGCGAACTCCTACGCCGCCGCCGCGGAGGCGCGCGGCGCGTGGGACGCCCGGCTGGAGGCGCTGGTCGTCGACGGCATCGTCCGCGGGGACGCCGAGGAGTCGGTGCTCTCGCGCGCGACCGCGCTGGGCTGGGAGCCGTCCGCCGCGGCGACGGTCCTGGTGGGCAACCCGCCGTCGGAAGACCCGCCGACGGTGGTGTTCGAGGTCCGCAGCCGCGCCGCCCGCGTCGGGCGCCCGGTGCTGCTGTCGGTGCAGGGCTCCCGGCTGGTGGTCGTGGTGGGCGGGCCGACCGAAGGCGGCCTGAAGGAACGCGAAATCCTGGCCAAGATGTCGGTGGCGTTCGCCGACGGCCCGGTGGTCGCGGGCCCGACCGTGGCGACGCTCGCGGAGGCCCACCACAGCGCCACGGAGGCGCTGTCCGGGCTGCGCGCGGTGGTCGGCTGGCCCGGCGCACCCCGCCCGGTCCGTTCGGCGGACCTGCTGCCGGAGCGCGCGCTGTCCGGCGACGCCGAGGCCGAGCGCCTGCTGGTCGACCTGATCGCCCGGCCGTTGGAAGAGGCCGGCCCGACGCTGCAGCGCACGGTGGAGGCCTACCTCGAGTCCGGCGGTGTGCTGGAGACGTGCGCGAAGACGCTGTTCGTCCACCCGAACACCGTCCGCTACCGCCTGCGGAAGGCGGCGGACCTCACCGGCTGCCAGCCGACCGACCCGCGGGACGCGCTGGTGCTGCGGATCGCGCTCACCGTGGGCCGGCTGGCCCGCGCCCGCGGCCTCTGGTGACGGCCCGCGCGTGACCCAGATTACAGTGAACCCGACAAGGCTTCCGGGTTACGAGCGAGGTCGTCCGGCGCGTCTTTGGAGGTTTCCGACAAAGACGCCGGGCAGACACTGTGAGCGTCGGCATCACGGGAACCGGGCCCCAGCGTGTTGTCTTAGAGGGTGACAGCAGCAGTCCTCGCTCCCGGTCAGGGGTCCCAGGCCCCCGGTATGTTCACGCCCTGGCTCGACCTCGACGGCGCCCGCGAGCGCGTCGCCCAGTGGTCCGAGCGCGCGGGGCTCGACCTGCTCCGCCTCGGCACCGAGGGGGACGCCGAGGAGATCCAGGACACCGCGATCGCGCAGCCGCTGATCGTCGCGCTGTCGCTGCTCACCTTCGAGCACCTCCAGGCGACTGCGCCGGTGCCCGCCGACGCGCCGGTCGCCGGCCACTCCGTCGGCGAGCTCGCGGCCGCCGCGATCGCCGGGGTGCTCAAGCCCGAAGACGCCGTCGCGCTCGCCGCCGTCCGCGGCGCCGAGATGGCGAAGGCGTGCGCGCTCGAACCGACGTCGATGGCCGCGGTCATGCTCGGGGACCCCGAGCAGGTCGTCGCCTGGCTCGAAGAGCGGGGCCTGACCGCGGCGAACCGCAACGGAGCGGGGCAGATCGTCGCCTCCGGCGCCGCCGACGCGATCGCGAAGATCGTCGCCGAACCCCTTGACGGCACGAAGATCCGCGCTCTCAAGGTCGCCGGCGCGTTCCACACGCAGTACATGGCGCCCGCCGAAGAGGCGTTGCGCGCCCACGCCGCCGAGCTCACCCCGGCCGACCCGACGCGCCCGCTGCTGTCCAACGCGGACGGCGCGGTCGTCACCAGCGGGGCCGAGTACCTGGAGCGCCTGGTTTCGCAGGTCACCCGGTCGGTCCGCTGGGACCTGACGATGGACGGCCTCGTCGCGCTCGGCGTCACCCGCACCGTCGAACTCGCGCCCGCGGGCACGCTGACCGGCCTGGTCAAGCGGCAGCTCAAGGGCGTCGTGACCACTACCACCGCGCTGAAGACGCCGGCCGAACTGGCGGCGCTGCGCCAGGAGGACGCCTCGTGACCGACCGACCGGCCCTGAGCCTCAACCCGGGCTCCCGCGGGAGCCGCGTGCTGGGCGTCGGCAGCTACCAGCCCAAGAAGGTCGTCACCAACGACGACCTCTCGAAGCTGATGGAGACCAACGACGAGTGGATCCAGACGCGCGTCGGGATCATCGAGCGCCGCTTCGCCGAGAAGGACGAGCTGCTCACCGACATGGCCGTCGCCGCCGGCACCGCCGCGCTGGCCGACGCGGGCGTCGACCCGTCCGAAGTGGACACGGTGATCCTCCCGAACTGCACCATGCCGACGCAGATCCCGAACGCGGCCGCCCAGGTCGCCGCCCGGATCGGCATCCCGAGCCCCGGCGCGTTCGACCTCAACGCCGCGTGCGCCGGGTTCTGCTACGGCCTCGGGGTCGCCTCCGACCTGGTCCGCGCGGGCTCGGCGAAGAAGGTCCTCGTGATCGGCGCCGAGAAGCTCACCGACTCGGTGAACCCGACCGACCGCGCGAACGCGATCATCTTCGCCGACGGCGCCGGCGCCGCGGTCGTCGGCGCGTCCGACGAACCGCAGATCGGCCCGGTCTCCTGGGGCAGCGCGGGTGACCTCGTCGACCTGATCGGGATGACCGAGGACAAGTTCATCTACCAGGAGGGCCAGTCGGTCTTCCGGTGGGCGACCACCCAGATCGCGCCGATCGCGCTGCGGGCGCTGGAGGTCGCCGGGCTGAAGCCGTCCGATGTGGACGTCCTCATCCCGCACCAGGCGAACCTGCGCATCGTCGAGGCGATCGCGAAGAAGCTGCGGGCGCAGGGCGCTCGCGAAGAGATGGTCGTCGCCGACGACATCAAGTACTCCGGCAACACCTCGTCGGCGTCCATCCCCCTCGCGCTGGACCACATGCGCAAGGCCGGGACGGCGAAGTCCGGCGACGTGGTGCTGGCGGTCGGGTTCGGCGCGGGCCTGTCCTACGCCGGGCAGGCGTTCGTCTGCCCCTGACCACCGTTACGCTCCCCGCGGGCACTCGCCCGAGGGCACCAGACCCAAAGAAACACCGAGAAGGGAACTACCCCATGGCTGACAACGCTGAGATCCTCGCCGGCCTCGCCGAGATCGTCGAAGAGGTGGCCGGTGTGGCTCAGGACGACGTCACCGCCGAGAAGTCGTTCGTGGACGACCTGGACATCGACTCGCTGTCGATGGTCGAGATCGCCGTGCAGGCCGAGGACAAGTTCGGCGTCAAGATCCCGGACGACGAGCTCGCCAACCTGAAGACCGTGGGCGACGCCGTGAACTACGTGTCGGCCAACTCCAAGTAAGTCCTCTTCCCTCCTTGAGGAGACTCCCATGAGCAACATCGACGTCGTGATCACCGGTCTCGGCGCCACCACACCGCTCGGCGGGGACGTGACGTCCACGTGGGACGGTCTGCTGGCCGGGCGGAGCGGGATCCGGGCGATCGAGGCCGACTGGGTCGAGGAGCTGCAGCTGCCGGTCAAGATCGGCGGTCAGCTGGCCGTCGATCCGTCGGAGGTCCTCCCGCGGGTGCAGGCCCGCCGGCTGGACCGCTGCGAGCAGGTCGCGCTGATCGCCGCCCGCCAGGCGTGGGCCGACGCCGGGTACGCCGAGCCGACCGACGAACACACCGACGTCGACCCCGACCGCCTCGGCGTGTCGATCGGCACCGGTGTCGGCGGCCCGGTCACCCTGCTCACCCAGAACGACCTGTTGCACCAGCAGGGTCTCCGCAAGGTGTCGCCGCTGACCGTGCCGATGCTGATGCCGAACGGTCCGGCGGCGCACGTGGGCATCGACCTGAAGGCGCGGGCCGGGGTGCATTCGCCGGCTTCGGCCTGTGCTTCGGGCGCGGAAGGCATCGCGAACGGCGTGGAGATGATCCGCTCCGGGCGTGCCGACGTCGTGGTCGCCGGAGGCGCCGAAGCGTGCATCCACCCGATCACGCTGGCCGGGTTCGCCCAGGCCCGCACGGTGTCCACGCGCAACGACGACCCGGGCGCGGCCTCGCGCCCGTTCGACGCCAACCGGGACGGCTTCGTCCTCGGCGAGGGCTCCGGCGTGGTCATCCTGGAGCGCGCGGACCAGGCCAAGGCCCGGGGCGCGCGGATCTACGCGACGATCGCCGGCCACGGCATCACCTCGGACGCCTACCACATCACGGGCAACCACCCCGAGGGCATCGGCCAGATCGCCGCCATGCGCGCGGCGATGAAGATGGCCGGGGTCACCCCCGCGGACATCGGGCACGTCAACGCTCACGCGACGTCCACTGTGGTCGGTGACATCGGCGAGGCGGCGGCGATCCGCAACGCGGTCGGGGAACACCCGGTCGTGACGGCGCCGAAGGGCGCGCTCGGCCACCTCGTCGGCGGCGCCGGCGCGGTCGAGGGGATCATCACGATCCTGGCGCTCTACCACGGCATCGTGCCGGCGACCCTGAACCTGACCGACCTGGACCCGCGGGTGCAGCTGGACGTCGTGGCGGGCGAGGCCCGCAAGGTCGAGCTGACCGCGGCGATCAGCAACTCGTTCGGCTTCGGCGGGCACAACACCGCGCTGCTGTTCACCCCGGCGGCCTGAACACACTGACGAACGAGAAGGGGCCCGGCTTCGGCCGGGCCCCTTCTCGCGTCAGCACTTTTCGTGTTCGGGCGGCGGGCCCTTGTCGACGGAGTCGATCTTCAGGGCGGACTTCTCGACGATCACGGGCAGCACGAGCCGCCACTTGATGCACGGCTCCGGGAAGAACACGGGCGCGTCCTCGCGGTCCTGGACGCTGGTGAACCCGACCAGGACCCGCAGCGACGAGCCCGAGCCGCGCTCGATCCGGTAGACGAGCGCGTCACTGTCCTTTGTGGTGCGGACGCCGTTCTTCCAGGTCGTCTGCGACTGCTCCGCGATCCGCTGGGCGCTGACCACGGCCGTCCACTGCGCGTACTGCTTGGTGTTGATGGCCTCGAAGTACTGCTGCAGCAGCTTGCGGACGTCGTCGGCCTGCGGGTGCGCCCGCGCGTCGTCGGTCATCCCGACGGCGTCCGCCGCGGCCGGTTCACCGCCGCTGGCCGAGGACGGCGCCGACACCGAAGAGGACGTGTCGTCAGTGGGCTGGTCC
Source organism: Amycolatopsis sp. NPDC104587 (assembly GCF_055583645.1). Classification (NCBI taxonomy): domain Bacteria; kingdom Bacillati; phylum Actinomycetota; class Actinomycetes; order Pseudonocardiales; family Pseudonocardiaceae; genus Amycolatopsis; species Amycolatopsis sp. NPDC104587. The sequence goes on along the minus strand of NZ_JBVJNO010000026.1, from coordinate 36,578 downwards.
GGCCGGCGGTAGAGCTCGCGAGCGAGCAGGCCGGCACCCACGGTCACGGAGAGCACCACGACCACGACGGGCACCAGCCAGCGCTGGCGGGAGCTGGGGGCGGGGCTGGTCACGCCCGGAAGCGTACCGGCCCCGGCCGCGGGACTCCGGGCCCGGACGCGCGAGCAGCCCGGCGCGCCGGGGATCACCCGAGGTCGCGCCGGGCCGCTCGCGGGAAACCGGTCAGCCCACCTGGTGCAGCCAGGTCACCGGAGCGCCGTCGCCGGCGTGGCGGTAGGGCTCGAGCGCCTCGTCCCAGCCCGCGGCGAGGAGTTCGTCGAGCTTGTGCGCGAGGGACTCACCCCCACGGGTCATGGCGACGAGGGCGCGCAGCTGGTCTTCGCCCACCACGATGTCCCCGTTGGCGCTGGTCCGCCCGTGCCACAGGCCGAGGCCGGGCGCGAAGCAGAACCGTTCGCCGTCGAGGCCCGCGCTGGGCTCTTCGGTGACTTCGAACCGAATCATCGGCCACGCCTTGAGGGCGGACGCCAATCTGGCGCCGGTGCCCGCGGGCGCGCGCCAGCCGCATTCGGCGCGAAGCTGACCCGGACTGGCCGGCTGCGCCGTCCACTTCAGGTCAACGCGGGCACCCAGGGTGCCCGAAATAGCCCACTCGACGTGCGGACACACCGCAGACGGCGACGAGTGGACGTACACCACACCTCGGGTGCTGCCACGGGTGCTCACTGCTACCTCCGCTTGTAACTCGACGAGGGACGTCTTCCCCTACGCCCTGAATCGAGTTGCAGCGCGGCCTCAGTGCGGCTCCCGAATACCGCCTCCGATGCGTTGTAGCACATTCTGCACCCCAACCGTGCTGTTTGGCCACATGAACACCACAAGTCACCCAGGGCCCCACTTTCGGTGGGCTCGCGGCCGCGTCGTCCCCGTGTCGCGCGGTGGATACCACCACGCGCGCTAGCGTGATGACCCGGAACGACGAGCAGGGAGGGGTTTCGGTGCGACTGGTGCGCCTGGAGCGGCAGCAGTCCCGGGTGGCCGACGACGTCCGGGCGGCGCTGGCGTCCCTGGGCCGCGGCAGCACCGTCGTCGGCGGGATCGCGCTGGTCGGGGTCGGCTCGGTGACCGAGCGCCCGATCGAAGCGGTAGTCCTGTTGCCACACGGGGTGATCATCGTGATCGGCGTCGACCTCCCGGACCCGGCGCTGCGCCTGGAAGCCCCGCTGGGGGCGGAGTGGAAGGCGGACGGCTGGCCCCTGGTCGCCGACGACGACGCGGTCAACCCGGCGACGGAGGCGTTGGACCTGTCCCAGGCGTGCGAGCAGCGCATCGTGTCCCTGGTGCCGGGAACGGCCCCGGTGGGGACGATCGTCGCGGTAGGACCGTACGTGGAGACGGTCGACCAGCCGGCGGGCGACCTGGCGGGCCCGGTCCGGGTCCTCCACCCGACCCCGACGACGATGCTGGCGGCGACGGTGTCGCTGGCCACGGCCCACCGGCCCCGATCGGTGGACCAGGTGCGGGCGTTGATCCGGGGGTTGGCTCCGGAGGCGCCGGAGCTGTCGGACGAGGTTTTGCTGGGGGAGGGCTTCAGCCGCTTTTCGGACGACTCGCCCCCGGAGTCCCTTTGGGACGGTGGTGCGGCGGTTTCTTCTGGGGCGGGTTCTCGTGCGCCGGGCCCAGTGGCGGCCGGCGCGGCTGCGCCGAGTTCTCCTGCGCCGGGCTCGGTGGCGGGCGGTTCACCCGGTCCGGTGGCATCGAGCGGAGCCGACTGGCGGACCAAGACACCGGCCTCGGCTGTCAGTGCTGCTTCGGAACCGGACCTTTCTGCCGCAGTGCCTGCGGTTTCTGCCGCATCCGAGGTCGCTCCGGACTCAGCTGCGCCCCGGGCGAGCACGAATTCTGCCGTCTCGAGCGGCACTCTCCCTGCCGAAACGCGGCCCGAGGCTGCGCAAGCGGGCTCTTCCGCAGCAGATCCCGCGCCTTTCGCTGCCGAGCGCACCGAGGTTCTCTCGTCTCTCACTGAGGGCGAGATCGAACCGGCGGAAACTCCCGCCCTGCCGGTGTTCCCCGGCACCGAGTCCTCTCCGCGACCCGCGGCTCCTGCCACGGAAACCGAGCGGACCGAGTCCCTCGAAGCCCCGGACACCGAGCAAACCGAGACTCTCCGCTTCCCCGGGAGCGCCCGACCTCAGCCCACCCGGTCCACCGAACCGGCGCAATCCACCGGAGCGACCGAGCCCGACGGATCCTCCCAAGCTACCGAGTCGACCGAGCCCGCACAGCCCACCGGAGCGACCCGGCCCATCGGAGTGGCCGAGCCCGCCGGGTTGACCGAGCCCCCCGACCCGGCGCAATCCACCGAACCGACCGAGCCCGCCGAACCAGCGCAACCCACCGACCCGGCCCAGGCCGCCAAGCCAACTCCCTCCACGGAGCCCGCCTCAGCCGCCGAGTCCACTTCGGCCACCAACGCAGTCCAGCTCCCCTGGCTCCCGAAACCGGCCGGTTCCTCCCCCACCGCCGAGGCCACCAGCGCAGCCGAGCTCCCCTGGCTCCCCAAGCCGGCCAGTTCCTCCTCTACCGAGACCGCAAAGCCCACTGAGCACACCGAGTCCAGCGAGCCCGCTCAAGCCGCCAAGTCCACTCCGGCCACCGGATCCGCGCACCCCCTCGGGCCGCCGTCCTTCCCCACTCCCCGGCCGCGCCCCGAACCCGCCGCCCGCGGCGCCACTCCGGCCTCGAAGACCGTCCGCTGGCTCCCCCTGGCCGCCATCGCTCTGCTCGTCGTCCTGGTCGTCGCCGCGATTGCCGTCGCCACCACCGGGGATGACACCGCCGCCGCACCCACTGGCCCGCCCACTCCCGCCACTCAGCCGCCCGGCTCCTCCGCCGGCGCCGCTCCTGTCGAGAGCCTTCAGTTCGCCCTGCGCGCCGCCGGGGGTGACCAACGGTGCGCCTCCCATGCCTTCGGGGATGCTCAAGCCAGCCTTCAGCAGACCAGCTGCGCCGGTGTGCGGCGGGCGAGCTACGCCGCCACCATCGATGGGCGGGCCGGGGCCGTCACCGTCGGGATCGTGCAGTTTCCCGATGCCGCTCAGGCCGCCGACTTTAAGGCCGTCGCCGACACCCCCGGCGGGGGCGGCATCCTCGACCTCGCCACCGAGACCGGCCAGTGGGGCGCCACCCAGCCGCCCCGCTTCGAGAACGCCGCCTACGCCAGCAAGGTCGAAGGCACCTCCGTGCGCCTGGTGCAGGCCGTCTGGGCGCCGGGACCGTCCACTCCGGACGATCCCGGCCTCACCCGGGCCGCGAAAGCCGCCCTGGACCTGCCGGCCCAGTAACCCTCAGAGCCCGTACGCCTCGAGCAGGCGCAACCACACCTCGCTGATCGTCGGGAACGACGGCACCGCGTGCCACAGGCGGTCCAGCGGCACCTCGCCGACGATCGCGATCGTCGCCGAGTGGACCAGCTCCGAGACGTCCTGGCCGACGAACGTCACGCCGAGCAGAACGTTCCGCTCGGTGTCGACCACCATCCGGGCCTTACCCGTGTACCCGTCGGCGTGCAGGGACGAGCCCGCCACCGCGATGTCGATGTCGACGACGCGGTCGGCCGAGCCGGGCCGGGCGTCCGCCAGGCCGACCGCCGCCACCTCCGGGTCGGTGAACACCACCTGCGGGATCGCGTGGTGGTCGGCCGTCGCGGTGAACGGGCTCCACGGCGAAGCCGACACCGGCTTGCCCTCGGCCAGCGCCGCCACCGTGTCGCCGGCCGCGCGGGCGCCGTACTTGCCCTGGTGGGTCAGCGGGGCCCGGCCGGTGACGTCGCCCGCCGCGTACAGCCAGCCACCGTCCACTGCGGACACGCGGCCGGTGTCGTCGACCTCCAGCGGGCGCCCGGGCTCGACGCCGAACGCCTCCAGGCCGAGCCCGGCCGTCGCGGGACGGCGGCCGGTCGCCACCAGGAACTCGTCGACGACGACCGTCTCGCCGTCCTTCAGCGCCAGCTCGGTGCCACCCTCGACGGCCGCGACGCGGGAAACGCCCGACTCCGTGTGCACGTAGACCCCGGCCTCACGCAGACCGTGCAAGACGAGGTCGCCGGCGAACGCGGCGTTACGCGGCAGCGGCCGCTCGCCGGTGATCACCAGGTGGACCTCCGAGCCGAGCGACGCGAACGCCTGCGCCATCTCGACGCCGACCACCCCGCCACCCAGCACGCCGAGGCGGCCGGGCACCGACGAAGCCGACGTCGCCTCCCGCGAACCCCACGGTTCGATCGTGTCGAGCCCGGGGATCGACGGCCGGCTCGGCACGCTGCCGGTGCAGACGATCACCGCGTGCCGCGCGGTCAGGACGCGGTCGCCGCCGACGGTCACCTCCCGCTCACCGGTGATCTCGCCGTGCCCGCGGACCGGCTCGATGCCGGCGCCGCGCGCCCACTCGACCTGGCCCGAGTCGTCACCCTTGCCGGTGAACCAGTCACGGCGGGCGAACACCGCGGCGGGGTCGATCTTGTCGCCGACCGGCACCCCGGGCACGCGCTTGGCCGCCGCGAGGAGATTTCCGGGCCGCAGCAACGCCTTGCTCGGGATGCACGCCCAGTACGAGCACTCGCCGCCGAAGCGTTCGTGCTCGACGAGGGCGACCTTCAGGCCGCCACGGGCCGCCCGTTCGGCGGCCACCTCCCCCACCGGACCCGCGCCGACCACCACTACGTCAAAAGTCTGTCCAGACATGGGTTCAGCGCACACCACCACGCGGGATCGCGCAAGCCAGCAGTTATCCTCGTCAGGAAGCTGCAAGACATCGGCGGCACCGGGTGCCGTCGGGCCCGGTGCGCGCGAGCAACCACGTTCGAGCACGGGAGGTTTGTCGTGGCCAGAAACACGGCTGTGCGGGTCCTGGACGATCTGACCGGGGACCCCGCCGGCGAGACGGTCGGGTTCTCGCTGGACGGCGTCGACTACGACATCGACCTCACCTTCGCCAACGCCGAGGCGCTGCGCGAGCTGCTGCAGCGCTACGCCGACGCGGGCCGGCGCGCCGGCGGCCGCAAGCGCCGGCCGCGGATCGTCCCGGGCGCGAAGAAGACCAAGGCGAAGGCCGCCCCCAAGACCGCAAAGCCGGTCGCCGGGCGCACGACAGCCGCCACCAAGGCCGCGGCACCGAAGACCACCGCCAAGGCCCCGGCGAAGAAGACCGCCGCGAAGGCCGAGCCTGCGAAGACCACCCGCGTGCGCAAGACGGCGGAGCCGAAGAAGACCACCCGCGCGGCCGCCCGCAAGGCGCCCACCGTCACGTTCTCGGCGGCCGAAAAATAAGTCCACAGTAGACAGCCTGACCCGAGCGCCCCAAGGGGCCCTTGGGTGCGTCTAACGCACCGAAGGGCCCCTTGGGTGCGTTCAACGCACCGAAGGCCACATTGGGGCGCTGGGGTCAGGCCGCGCGCTGGGAACCGTCCGCGTGCCAGGCCGGGTACCGGTAGCGGGTGTGCAGCAGCGCCCGCTGCCGGGCCAGCTCGGCCGCGGACGGCGGGCGCGGCACCAGCGTGCCGAGCAGCTGTGACGCCGCCGCCCGCACCGCCGCCTCGACCGCCGGGAAGCCGGGCCGCAGCCCGTGCTCGGCCAGCGACGCCACCGGGCTGCGGTGGGAGTCGAGCGGGCGCGGGTCCGGCGGCGCGCTGGTCAGGTACCGCCCGACCAGCTCCGCCGACGTCTCGACCAGCAGCGTCGAGTGGGCGAGCAGCCCGGTCTTGGTGCGGAACACCGCGAACCCGCACAGCTTCGCCTCGCCGACGAACAGCCCGCGGTCGCCGATCCGCGGCACCAGCCCGAGCTGGTCGACGGCGGCGCTCATCACCTGGCCGAGCGCTTCCAGCGGCCGGTCGGCGGGCCCGGGCAGGACCAGCGTCACGTTCAGGTTGCCCGGGTCGTGGAACACCGTGCCGCCGCCGCTCGCGCGCCGCAGCACCGGGACGCCGTCGCGCGAGCACGCATCGACGTGCACCTCCCGCGCGATCCGCTGCCCGCGGCCCACCACGACACAAACCGGGTTGCGCCAGAGCCACACGACCGGTGACTCGGGCGCAACCCGGAGGAGCGCTTCGTCGAAAGCGAGGTTCTCGGCCGGATCGGTGAACGCCGCGCGCACGTCCGACCCGGTTGTCATAACGCTTTGAGTTCCTCCACGATCTCGCCCACCGACGACTTGGCGTCCCCGAAGAGCATGCTGGTCTTCGGATCGTAGAACAGGTCGTTGTCGATGCCGGCGAAGCCCGAGCTCATGCCGCGTTTCAACACGATCACGGACCGGCTCTCGTTGACCTTGAGGATCGGCATCCCGTAGATCGGCGAGCTCGGGTCGGTCTGCGCGGCCGGGTTGGTGACGTCGTTCGCGCCGATCACCAGCGCGACGTCGGTCTGACCGAACTCGGAGTTGATCTCGTCCATCTCCTTGAGCTGCTCGTAGGGCACGTCGGCCTCGGCGAGCAGCACGTTCATGTGCCCGGGCATGCGCCCGGCCACCGGGTGGATCGCGTAGGCGACTGCGATGCCCTTCTTCTCCAGCAGCTTCGCCATCTCGCGGACGGTGTGCTGCGCCTGCGCCACGGCCATGCCGTAGCCCGGCACCACGACGACCTTGCTGGCGTACGCCATCTGGATCGCGGTGTCGGCGGCGCTGGTCGAACGCACCGGGCGCTCTTCCTTCGTGCCCCCGCCGGACGCGACCGCCGGACCGCCGCCGAAGCCGCCCGCGACGATCGCCGGGATGGACCGGTTCATCGCCTTGGCCATCAGGTTGGTCAGGATCGAGCCGGACGCGCCGACGATCATGCCGGCCACGATCAGCGCCGTGTTGTCCAGCGCGAGGCCCATCGCCGCGGCCGACAGACCGGTGAACGCGTTGAGCAGCGAGATCACGACCGGCATGTCCGCGCCGCCGATCGGCAGCACGACGGTGAGGCCGAGGATGCCGGCCGCGACGAGCAGCCCGACGATCAGCAGCCACGAGTTGCCGCCGGCGATGATGCCCACCGCGCACGCGAGGGCGATCAGCAGGAGCAGCGCGTTGACCGGCTGCTGCAGCTTGCCCATCGTGATCGGGCGGCCGCTGATCAGCTCCTGGAGCTTGCCGAACGCGACGTTCGAGCCCCAGAAGGAGATCGACCCGATGATCGCGGCGAACAGCGACGCGATCGCGATGTACGTCGGCTCGTGCGCGTAGCCGTCGGTGGAGTTGAACTCGACCCACGCGATGAGCGCGACCGCGCCGCCGCCGACACCGTTGAACAGGGCCACCATCTGCGGCATCGCGGTCATCTTGACCTTGCGCGCCGACGGCACGCCGACCACCGCGCCGATCGCGACGCCGAGGACGATCAGCAGCCAGTTGCCCATGCCCGGCGTCAGCAGGGTGGCGATGACGGCGATGCCCATGCCGACCGCGGCGATCCAGTTGCCGCGGACCGCGGTGCGCGGGCCGGTCAGGCCCATCAGGCCGTAGATGAAGAGGGCGAACGCGACGATGTAGAGGATCGCGACGAAGTCGGTCACTTGTCCTCCTCCTCGCCGGGCGCGGGCTTCTTGGCCTTGAACATCGACAGCATCCGGTCGGTGGCCAGGAAGCCGCCGACGACGTTGATCGTGCCGAAGGCGATCGCGATCACCAGCAGGATCTTGTTGAAGACGCCGTCGACGCCGAGGCCGAGCACGACCAGCCCGCCCAGCAGCACGATGCCGTGGATCGCGTTGGTGCCGGACATCAGTGGCGTGTGCAGCGTGTTGGGCACCTTGGAAATGACGGCGAAGCCGACGAACCCGGCGAGCACCAGCACCGCCAGGTTCTGCACCAGGGGACTCATGCCGGGCTCCCTTCGCGCCCGGCCACGCAGGCACCGGCGACGATCTCGTCCTCGAAGTTCAGCTCCAGCGCGCCTTCCTTCGTCACCAGCAGCTCCAGCAGCTCGGTGACGTTCCGGGCGTAGAGCTCGCTGGCGTGCGAAGGCATTTCGGCGGGCAGGTTCAGCGGGGAGGAGATGGTGACGTCGTGCTCCACGACGTCCTCGCCCGGCTTGGTCAGCTCGCAGTTGCCGCCGGTCTCGCCGGCGAGGTCGACGACCACCGACCCGGCCGGCATGCCCTTGACCGCGTCCGCGGTGACCAGGGTCGGCGCCTTGCGGCCCGGCACCAGCGCGGTGGTGATCACGACGTCGAACTTCGTGATGGCCTCGGTGAGCCGCCGCTGCTGCTCCTCGCGCTCCTCCGCCGTCAGCTCGCGGGCGTACCCGCCTTCGCCGACCGCTTCGATGCCGAGGTCCAGGAACTGCGCGCCGAGCGACTTGACCTGCTCGGCGACCTCGGGCCGCACGTCGTAGCCGGTGGTCTGCGCGCCGAGCCGTTTCGCGGTGGCCAGCGCCTGCAGGCCGGCGACGCCGGCGCCGAGCACCAGCACCTTCGCCGGCGGCACGGTGCCCGCCGCGGTGGTGAGCATCGGGAAGAAGCGCGGGAGCTTCTGCGCCGCGAGCAGCACGGCGCGGTACCCGCCGATGCTGGCCTGCGACGACAGCGCGTCCATCGCCTGGGCCCGGGAGATCCGCGGGACCGCTTCCATGGCGAACGCTTTGAGGCCCGCTTCGTCGAGCTTCGCGAGCCCCTCCGGGTTGCCGCGCGGGTCGAGGAAGCCGATGAGCACGGCGCCCCGGCTCAGCTTGGCGATCTCTTCCGGCGCGGGTGGGTTCACCTTGACGACGACCGACGCGCCCCAGGCGTCGCCGAGTTCGGCGCCCGCTTGGGTGTACGCGTCGTCACTCAGGTGCGCCCCGGCCCCGGCGCCCGGTTCGACGAGCACGCGCAGCCCGCGCTGCACGAGTCTCCCGACCAGTTTGGGCACCATGGCCACCCGGCGCTCCCCGGGGCGTGACTCGGCCACCACGCCCACGGTGAGCTGCTGATCCTGTTCGCTGTCCGCCACACGACCTCCTCATCGGCGAGGCACGATCCGTGGGTTGTACCACGCCGGACCGACAGTCCCCAGTGACGTGGGTCGCAAGTCCCGGGGATGTGCCAGAAGATACGAGCGTTGTGCCGGAAACGTTCAGCTCGTTTTCCAATGGGGGATCCCGAGCAGGACCAACCGCAGCCGTTTTTCCGCCGTTCCGGTGATTTTTGCGTCTTCACCAGGGCGCGCTTCCAGCAGTTCCACCGTCGTGGTGATCATTACGGAAACGATCAAGTCGGCCAGCATGTGCAGGTCTTCGGTGCTCCACGCCCGCAGCGGCGTGAACCGGGCGAGGTCGATCGCGAGATCACCGGAGAACATCCGCAGTTCGACGGCGATGGCGCGGGCGAGCGGGCCGCCGCCGTAGCGTTCGCGGGTGAGGAACCGGAAATGGTCCTCGTTCGCCCGGACGAATTGGTGCACGGTGGCGACCGAAGCGCTGATCATCCCCCGGTAGGTGTCCGGGTCGCTGCGCGCCGAGCGCATCATGCCGCGCAGGGTGCGGGTCGCTTCTTCGACGAGCGCGACGCCGAGCTCCTCCATCGAGGCGAAGTGCCGGTAGAACGCCGTCGGGACCAAACCGGCGCCCTTCGCGACCTCACGCAGGGAAAGGCTCGCGAACGGGCGGTCGGCCAGCAGCTCCAGTGCGGTGTCCAGCAACGCCTGGCGCGTGCGCTGCTTGCGCTCCTGGCGGCTTACGGGCTCTTCGGACACGAGGTCCAGCGTACGGATGTCCACCGCGTTGCTCACGTCACATCCTCCGCGTCGTTCGTTGACACGCAGTCCACTCCTGCAGTGCACTGTTGAGTGTACAGTCGTTCACTGTAATCGAGGAGGTCTCCGATGACGGCGCTCATCCCCCGGCGGGTGCGCAGCCTGGCCTCGCTGGCCGAAGCGCTGCTGACCCCGCACGGGATGGACCGCTACCTGGAGCTCGTCGACCCGATGCTGGTCCGCCGCGAGATCCGCGGCCTGGTCACTGCGGTGCGCAAGCAGACACCGGACACCGTCACGCTCACCGTGCGGCCCAGCCGCGCGTGGCCCGGCTTCACCGCCGGCCAGTACGTCCGCCTGCAGGTGGAGATCAACGGCGTCCGGCGCACGCGCTGCTATTCGCCGTGCGGTTCGCAGTACGACGGTGAGCTGGAGTTCACGGTCAAGGAGCAGGGCCTTGTCTCCGGGCACCTGAACCGCGCGATCGGCGCCGGCTCGGTGGTCGGTCTGTCCACTCCGGACGGCACGTTCACGCTGCCGGCCACCCGGCCCGGACGGGTGCTGCTGATCGGCGGCGGCAGCGGGGTCACGCCCGTGCTCGCCATGGTGCGCACCCTGGTCGCCGAGGGGCACGCCGGCGAGATCGTGTTCCTGCAGTACTCGAACGGCCCGGCCGACGCGCTCTACCGCACCGAGCTGGCCGAGCTCGCCGCCCGGCACCCCGGGCTGAAGGTCGTGCACGCCTACACCCACACCCAGGGCGGCGACCTGCGCGGGTTCTTCTCGCCGGAACACCTCGAGCGCGTCGCGCCGTGGCACCGCGACGCGGAGGCGTTCGTCTGCGGCCCGAAGCCGCTGATGGACGCCGTGCGTGACCAGCTGGGTGAACGGGTGCACACCGAAGAGTTCACGCCGCCGGCGTTGACCTTCGACACGGCGAACGCCGAGGGGCAGGTCCGGTTCAAGCGCAGCGACCGGGAGTGCGCCAACTCCGGGAAGCCGTTGCTGGAGCAGGCCGAGGAAGCGGGCCTGTCGCCGGAGCACGGCTGCCGGATGGGCATCTGCTTCTCCTGCACCCAGCTCAAGACCGCCGGCCGCGTCCGCAACGCCAAGACGGGCGAGGTCTCCGGCGAAGAAGACGAAGAAATCCAGCTCTGCATCTCCGTCCCGGTCGGGGACGTCGAGATCGACGCTTAAGGAGAACCGCCATGACCGGTCTGCAGGACCGCCTGACCCCGGAACAGGTCGAGGAGTTCGGCCGCGAGCTCGACGCGCTGCGGCAGCGGACCGTCGACAGCTTGGGCCAGGAAGACGTCGACTACATCCACGGCATCATCAAGACCCAGCGCGGCCTCGAGGTCGCGGGCCGCGCGCTGTTGTTCGCCGGGTTCTTCCCGCCCGCGTGGCTCGCCGGTGTCGGCGCGCTGTCGGTGGCGAAGATCCTCGACAACATGGAGATCGGCCACAACGTCATGCACGGCCAGTACGACTGGACGCGCGACCCGGCGCTGAGCTCGCAGCGCTTCGAGTGGGACACCGTGGCGCCGGCCGAGAACTGGCGGCATTCGCACAACTACATCCACCACACGTACACGAACATCGTCGACAAGGACCGCGACGTCGGGTACGGCATCCTGCGGATGGACACCGCCCAGAAGTGGCACCCGTACTACCTGGGCAACCCGGTGTACGCGACGCTGCTGGCGCTGTTCTTCCAGTGGGGTGTGATGCTGCACGACCTCGAGGTCGAAAACGTCGTCAAGGGCGAGCGGTCGTGGGCCGACAACGCGCCGGTGCTCCGGCGCATCCTGCGCAAGGCGTCGCGGCAGGTCGGCAAGGACTACGTGCTGTTCCCGCTGCTGACCGGGCCGCTCGCGCCGCTGACCTTCGCCGGCAACGCGACCGCGAACCTGGTCCGCAACCTGTGGTCGTTCTCGATCATCTTCTGCGGCCACTTCCCGGCCGACGTCGAGAGCTTCACCGAGGAGGAGACCGCTTCCGAGTCCCGGGGCCAGTGGTACCTGCGCCAGATCCTGGGTTCGGCGAACATCTCCGGCGGCCCGCTGTTCCACATCATGAGCGGCAACCTGTCCCACCAGATCGAGCACCACCTGTTCCCCGACATCCCGGCGCGCCGCTACCCGGAGATCGCCGGCGAGGTGCGCGCGATCTGCGAGAAGTACGGCCTGCCGTACCACACGGGGCCGCTGCGCAAGCAGCTCTGGTCGGTGGCGAAGAAGATCGTGAAGCTCGCTCTTCCGCAGAGTTCGCCGTCGCCGGTTACCGTGGAACCCGACCGGCAGCTCCGAGCAGCGTGAGGGTGACATGGTGGGCCAGTTCGAACGAGACAAGGACACCCTGCAGGTGATCACCGAGTCCGCCGCGACCCACGTCGGCAACATCGCCTCGATCATCACGGGAGCGATCCGCGACATCGCCCGCGAGACCGGCGACTGGCTGACCGACGTGATCGAGATGCGCGAGGCGGCGCAGAAGGCCCGGGACGACGACCCGGACGCCCCCTGACCCGAGCGCCCCAATGTGGCCTTCGGTGCGTCAGACGCACCCAATGTGGCCTTCGGTGCGTCTGACGCACCCAAGGCCGCCTTGGGGCGCTCGGGTCAGGCTTCCTTGCGCTTGGCGAACGCCGTCGGGCGGTCCTCCCACGGGGCGTCCGCCGGACGGGCCGGAGCCCCTCCGGTGACCACCGCGTGCGCGGCCAGCACCCCGGACACCGTGGCGCCGTTCACCAGCTCGCCCGCCAGGGCCATCCGCACGGCCTCGGCGAGCGGGAACTTCCGGATGACGAGGTCCGCCTCCTCCTCGCCGAGCACGTCCCGGTCCACATCGGACAGTCCACGGGCCAGGAAGACCCGCACGACCTCGTCGGTGAAGCCGGGCGACGCCGCGACGTCGACCAGCGTCACCCAGTCCGCGGCGGCCAGACCGGCCTCCTCGACGAGTTCCCGCTTGGCCGTGCCGACCGGGTCCTCGCCGAGGTGGTCGATCAGGCCCGCGGGCAGCTCCCACAGCCGGTGCCCGATCGGGTGCCGGTACTGGTGGATCAGCGTGACCTGCTGCGACTCGTCCAAAGCGACGATCGCCACCGCGCCCAGGTGCTCGATCACCTCGCGGACCGCGGTGCCACCGCCCGGCATCACGACGTCGTCGATCCGCAGGCCGACCACCCGTCCGATGTGGACGTCACGGCTGGAAGCGACGGTGAACTCGTGCTCGCCCGGCGCGGTCACCGGGCGGCCACGGGGGCTTCGGGCAGCTCGACCGGCAGCCGCTCGGCGACCTTGCGGTCCACCACGGCCTTGACGAACGCGCTGAACAGCGGGTGCGGCCGAGTCGGGCGGCTCTTGAGCTCCGGGTGCGCCTGCGTGCCGACGAAGAACGGGTGCTTGTCGGCGGGCAGCTCGACGAACTCGACCAGGCGGTCGTCCGGCGAGGTGCCGGAGAAGACCAGGCCGGCGTCGGTGAGCTGCTTGCGGTAGGCGTTGTTCACCTCGTAGCGGTGGCGGTGGCGCTCGGACACCTCGGTGGTGCCGTACGCCTTCGCGACCTGCGAGCCCGGCTTGAGCTTCGCCGGGTACGCGCCCAGGCGCATGGTGCCGCCCATGTCCCGCTCCCCCGCGACGACGTCGCGCTGGTCGGCCATCGTCGAGATCACCGGGTGCTTGGTGTTCTCGTCGAACTCCGACGAGCCGGCGTCGGCGATGCCGGCCAGGTGCCGGGCGCCCTCGATGACCATGCACTGCAGGCCGAGGCACAGGCCGAGCAGCGGCACCCCGCGCGTGCGGGCGTACTCGATCGCGCCGACCTTGCCCTCGATGCCGCGGATGCCGAACCCGCCCGGGATCAGCACACCGTCCACATCGGACAGCACGGACGCCGCGCCGGACGCGGTCTGCGCGTCGTCGGAGGCGACCCAGACGATCTCGACCTTGGCGCGGTGGGCGAACCCGCCCGCGCGCAGCGCCTCGGTGACCGACAGGTAGGCGTCCGGCAGGTCGATGTACTTGCCGACGACGGCGACCCGGACGACCTCGTTCGGGTTGTGCACCCGGTCGAGCAGGTCACCCCACACCGTCCAGTCGACGTCGCGGAACGGCAGCCCGAGGCGGCGGACGACGTAGGCGTCGAGCGCCTCGCCGTGCAGCACCTTCGGGATGTCGTAGATCGACCGCGCGTCCGGGCAGGCGATGACGGCCTCGGTGTCGACGTCGCACATCAGGCCGATCTTGCGCTTGAGGTCCTCGGGGATCTCGCGGTCGGCCCGGCAGACCAGCGCGTCGGGCTGGATGCCGATGTTGCGCAGCGCGGCGACCGAGTGCTGGGTCGGCTTCGTCTTGAGCTCGCCCGAGGGCGCCAGGTACGGCACCAGCGAGACGTGCAGGAAGAAGCAGTGGTCGCGGCCGACGTCGTGGCGGACCTGGCGGCACGCCTCCAGGAACGGCAGCGACTCGATGTCGCCGACCGTGCCGCCGACCTCGGTGATGACGACGTCCGGCGTCTGGCCGGCCTCGTCGGGCTCGGCCGCGGCGGTGATCCGGGACTTGATCTCATCGGTGATGTGCGGAATGACCTGCACCGTGTCGCCGAGGTACTCGCCGCGGCGCTCCTTGGCGATCACCTCGGAGTAGACCTGGCCGGTCGTGACGTTGGCCTTGCCGTCGAGGTCGCGGTCGAGGAAGCGCTCGTAGTGCCCGATGTCGAGGTCGGTCTCGGCGCCGTCGTCGGTGACGAACACCTCACCGTGCTGGAACGGGTTCATCGTCCCGGGGTCGACGTTGAGGTACGGATCGAGCTTCTGCATCGTGACGCGAAGCCCGCGCGCGGTAAGGAGTTGTCCCAGGCTGGAAGCCGTGAGTCCTTTACCCAGAGAGGAGGCGACGCCTCCGGTGACAAAAACGTACTTGGTAGCCCGTGACTGAAGTCCCACGGGCCGCCAGCATATCCGAAGGCTCCGGATCCGCGCGGCGGGACATGCCCTAAGCCACTTTCGGGGGTCCGTGGGGGCGGAGCCCCCCGGCGGGGTGCGGGGTTCGACCCCGCAGGACACAGTGTGCCGTTGACCACCCGGCAGGGTGACTACGCGGTGGCCTTCGCGAGCTTCAGCCGCGGCCGCCCGGTCAGCGCCCGGCTGCCCGGCAGGCGCCGGAGCACCTCGACGATCAGGATCGTCAGCGCGATCGTGCCGACGTAGATGATCACGCTCAGCCACGGCGCGCCGAAGCGCTCGGCGACGTGCGGGATCACCGGGCCGAGGAAGGCCAGCGCGAGCGGGTGGACCAGGAAGATGCTGAACGACCGGTTCGCCGCCCACGAGACCACCCGGGCCCCGCGGCCGCCTTCCCGGCGCCGCGCCGACCACCACGTGCTGAACGCGTAGATCGCCGCGATGACCGTGAGGAACCACGGGATCAGGTACGGCTGGAACGGGTCGCTGGCCACCTGCGGGAACGTTCCACTGTGGACGGTCCGGAGGTAGTACCACTCGGTGCCGGCCAAGACCGCGACGAGCGCGCCGCCGAGCAGCAGCCGGTGCCGGCCCGCCCAGGCGTGCACGGCCTCGAAGTGCATGGCCACCACGGCCCCGAACAGCGTGTAGAACTGGTACGGCAGGATCGTGGCGTACAGGTGGGTGATCGTCTCGTAGCTGACGCCCAGCGGCTGGTACGTCATGAACAACGTCACGCCGACCTGCAGCAGCCCGCTGCCGAGCAACAGCCACTTGTGCTTGCCCGCGGTCGCCCGCAGCAGCTTCATCAGCAGCGGGAACAGCAGGTACACCTGCATCGTCACGAGCAGGAAGTACAGGTGGTACCAGGCGCCGCCGGTCACCAGGTCCTTCAGCAGCAGGCGCATCGACGCCTCGAGCGAGCCCGGCTGCTGCGTGCCGGTCACCAGCGAGAACGCCCAGAAGAACATCGTCCACGCCAGGTACGGCGTCGCGACCAGCGGCAGCCGCCGGCGCCAGAAGTCGGACGGCGTGATCTCGCGGCCGCGGTTCTGGAACACCAGCACGAACCCGGTCAGCGCGAAGAACGCCTCACGCGTGAAGTGCAGCGGCGTCTCGACGGCGTTCGCCCCGACGTCCTGGGCGAAGTTCGTCGCGCCCACGACATGGATGAGGATCACGCACGCGAACGTGATCAGCCGGAAGAGGTCGATCTGGTGCAGGTACGGCGCTTTCCCACCCGGTCTCGTGGTCCGGGCGGGAGCTTCGAGAGTGGCCTGGGCAGTCGTCATCGTGCCGCCGTTCCGGCACCGTCGTCGGCGTGGTTCACGTTGTCAGACTTGCCACCCATTCTGTGAATTTCCCATGAAGGCACTGGGAAGCGCCTGTTGGCAGGGCCCCGGCGGGCTGTCGGATATGCCACGTCCGCTCAGGGAGCGGGGAGCCGTGGATCATGTTAACGCGTGAGCCCTCCGGTACCGAGCGTGACCTTAGTCATCACCCGGCCGGCCGCTCCGATCAGCGGAGAGCGTCCCGATCGGCCTCCTCCCGGACCGCTTCGAGCGCACTCCGTAGTTCCGTCTTCCCGACCGAACCGAGGGCCAGCCGGAGTGCCTGCGGCACCGCCGGCGTCGTCGCGAACGGCTCCGCCGTCGAGACCGCGACCCGCCGCCGGGCCAGTGCCGCCGCGATCCGGTCCGGCCGGGAGTCCCGGGCCAGTGGCAGCCACCGGAAGTACGACGACGGGTGCCCGAGCCAGGGCAGCCCGGCGAGCACTTCGGAGGCGAGCGCCTGGCGCCGCCGGGCGTCTTCGCGCTTGTCCGCCTCCAAGCGCTCGACCGTACCGTCGTCGAGCCAGCGGCGCGCGAGGGCCACCGTCAGGGCCGGGGTGTTCCACGTCGTCGCGCGGATCGCCGTCTCGACGGCTGGGACGAGCTCGACCGGCGCGGCGGCGAACCCGATCCGCAGCCCGGTCGCGACGCTCTTCGAGAGCCCGGACACGTAGACCGTGCACTCCGGGGCGAGCGCCGCCAGCGGCGGCGGCGCGTCCGCGGCCAGGTAGGCGTAGGAAGCATCTTCGACGATCGTCACGCCGTGCCGCCGGGCGATCTCGACCAGCCGTGCGCGCTGTTCGGCGGAGAGCACCCAGCCGAGCGGGTTGTGCAGGGTCGGCATCGTGTAGACCGCGCGGACGCGACGCCGCCGGCAGAGCCGGTCGAAGGCGTCGAGGTCGGGACCGCCGTCGGCCACCGGCACGGGCGCGACCTCCAGCCCGAGCGTGCGCGCGAGCACCCGGAACCCGGGGTAGGTGACGGCGTCGGCCGCGACGACGTCCCCCGGGGAGAACAGCGCCATCGCCGTCACGGCGAGGCCGTGCTGGGCGCCGCCGGTGATCAGCACCCGCTCGCGGCCGACGGCCAGCCCGCGCAGCCGCAGGTGCCGGGCGACGGCGGCCCGGTCTTCGGCGCGGCCGCGGTGCGGCTGGTAGCGCAGCAGCGCGTCGAGGTCGCCGGCCGTGGCGAGGTCCCGCAGCGCCTGGCGCAGCAGGTCGGCCTGCCCGGGCACGGCCGGGTAGTTGAAGCTGAGGTCGACGGCGTCGGCGGCCACCGACCGCTCGTCGACCCCGTCCCCGGCGGCCAGGTCACGGACGAACGTGCCCCGCCCCTGTTCACAGCTGACCAGCCCCATCGCCTCGAGCTCGGCGTAGACGCGGGACGCGGTCACCACGGCGATGCCCTCGTCCGCGGCCAGCCGGCGGTGGGTGGGCAGCCGCGTGCCCGCCGGCCACCGCCCGGCCCGGATCCCCGCCGCGAACGTGTCGACGACGCCCTTGTACTTCGGCACCCGCACGCGCCCGATTGTAGGCAGGACAATTTGTGGACTGTCCTGGATCGGCGGCCTTAGCGTGGCCGCCATGCACACCGCGATCCTGACCTTCGACGGCTACAACGAACTCGACTCGCTGATCGCCCTCGGCGTCCTGAACCGGGTGCCCGGCTCACGCGTGTCGATCGCGAGCCCGGCCCCGCGCGTGACGTCGATGAACGGGGTCACGATCGACGCCGCGATCGACCTCGAAGAGGCCTGCGCCGCCGACGCCGTCATCGTCGGCAGCGGCGCGCGGACCCGCAAAGTGGTCGAGGACCCGGCGATCATGGCGACGCTGAGCCGGCTCGACCCCGCCCGGCAGCTGCTGGCCGCGCAGTGCTCCGGCACGCTCGTCCTGGCGAAGCTGGGACTGCTCGCCGACGTCCCCGCGTGCACCGACCTGACGACCAGGCCATGGGTCGTCGCGGCCGGGGTCGAAGTGCTGAACCAGCCGTTCTTCGCCCGCGGCACGCTCGCCACCGCGGGCGGCTGCCTGGCCTCGACCTACCTCGCGACGTGGGTCATCGCCCGGCTCCACGGCCTCGAAGCCGCCGAGCACGCGATGCACTACGTCGCCCCGGTCGGCGAGAAGGAGGACTACGTCGCGCGGGCACTGCGCAACGTCACGCCCTACCTGGAGCCGGCGGTGGCCTGATCCGTGCCGAAGAGCGACGTGAGCGTCACTTCCCGGTTGACGCGCACGTGCTCGACGGCTTCGGCGTGCGCGCGCTCCGCGTCGCCTGAGGCGATCGCGTCGTAGAGCCGGCGGTGCTCGTCGAGCAGCTCGGTCCAGTGCTCGTTCTGGCTGGTCAGCCAGCGGAGCCGGCCCTGCAGCGGCTGCAGCATCGTGGTGAGCAGCGTGTTGCCCGCGATGGCGACGATCTCGTCGTGGAAGCGCGAGTTGAACACGGTGATCTTGGCGGCGTCGTCGCGAGCGGTCGCGCGGGCGGCGTCGGCCAGCATCCGCTCGAGCCGCTTCAGCTCCGGCGCCCCGGCCCGTTCGGCGGCACGCCCGGCGGCGAGCCCTTCGAGGGCCTCACGGACGTCGAACAGCTCCTCGACGTCGACCCGTGCCAGCTGCCGGACGACGATCCGCCGCGCCGACTGCTCGACGAGGAACCCTTCGGCTTCGAGACTGCGGATGGCCTCGCGCACGGGCACCCTGGAGACACCGAGGTCTTCGGCCAGCTCCCGCTCGACCAGCCGGTCACCCGGGCGGAGCCGGCCGGTCAGGATGCGCTCGCGCAGCTCGTCGCGCACCCGCTGCCGGGTGGCCGCGAGGGGTTGCCGCTCGCTCGCCGTTGTCACCGGTTCCCTCCCTCAACATGCCTGTAACACAAGTTTACGGGCCGGAGGGTTGACGACGGCGGACGCGAGGGTGATATTTGGGATGCCAAATTTTGGTATCCCAAATCGCCGTCGCTGCACTGTGACACGCGGGGCTTCGCCCCGGCCGGGGGCTCCGCCACCCGGAACCCCCGAAAGCATCCGTCGATCGGAGGCCCGCATGACCGCCGCCCCGCTCACCGAATCCCAGCAAGAGACGAGCTCACCGCCGGATCCCCGGCTCTGAAACGAAGACCTCGCCCCGGCGAAGGACCGCCGCTGGAAGGTCTACGACATCTTCGCGCTGTGGATGTCGGACGTGCACAACCTCGGCAACTACACCTTCGCGGCCGGGCTGTTCGTGCTCGGCCTCTCGGCCTGGCAGGTCTTCACCGCCCTGCTGTTCGGCTTTGTGATCATCTACGCCGGCATGAACCTGATGGGCCGGATCGGGCAGCGCACCGGCGTCCCGTTCCCGGTCGTCGCGCGGATCAGCTTTGGCACGTTCGGCGCCAACCTGCCCGCGCTGATCCGGGCGGTCATCGCGATCTTCTGGTACGGCATCCAGACCTACCTCGCCAGCGTCGCCATCACGCTGCTCGTGCTCGCCATCGACCCCGGCCTGAAACCGTTGACCGAACACGGTTTCCTCGGCCTGCACGCGCTCGGCTGGATCTGCTTCGTGGCCCTGTGGGCGGTCCAGGCGCTCATCCTGACGCGGGGAATGGAGTCCGTGCGCAAGTTCCAGGACTGGTGCGGCCCGGCGATCTGGGTCGTGATGATCGCCCTCGCCGTCTGGATCCTCGCCGCCGGGCACTGGAACATTTCCCTGACCAGCAGCCCGAAACAGCTCTCGACGGGTGAGCAGATCCGGCAGTGGTTCGGCGCGGCCGGGCTCATCCTGGCCACCTACGGCACGCTGATGCTGAACTTCTGCGACTTCTCCCGCTTCGCCCCGGACCAGAAGACGGTGAAGCGCGGCAACTTCTGGGGCCTGCCGATCAACTCGACGGCGTTCGCGCTGCTGTCGGTGATCGTCACCGCGGGCAGCATGCAGGTGTTCGGCGAGGCCATCACCGACCCGGCGGAGCTGCTTTCGAAGGTGCACAACACCCCCGTGCTGATCGTCGGCGCGCTGACCTTCGCCATCGCCACCATGGGCGTCAACATCGTCGCGAACTTCGTCTCCCCCGCCTACGACCTGGCCAACATCTGGCCGAAGCGGATCTCGTTCACCATCGGCGGGCTGATCAGCGCGGTCGCCGCGTTGTGCGTGCTGCCGTGGAAGCTGTACTCGTCGCCGACGGTCGTCAACTACTTCCTCGGCGGGCTCGGCGCGTTCCTCGGGCCGCTGTTCGGGATCATGATCGTCGACTACTACCTGATCCGCCGCGGCAAGGTCGACGTCGCGCAGCTGTTCGTCGACGGCGGGATCTACCCCCGCGTGAACCCGCGTGCGCTCGTGACGTTCTTCCCGACCGCCGCGCTCGCCGCGGTGATCGCGCTGGTGCCGTTCTTCGCCCCGGCCGCGCCGTACTCGTGGTTCATCGGCACGGCGTCGTCGGCGCTGCTGTACTTCGCGGTCTCGAGGAAGCACCGATGAAGATCGTCGTCACCAACTGCAACACCACCGAGGCGATGACGAAGGAGATCGAAGCCGGGGCCCGCGCGGCCGCGAGTCCCGGCACCGAGATCCTGGCGCGGACCCCGAAGTGGGGCCCGGAGTCGGCCGAGGGGTGGCTGGACAGCTTCCTCTCCGCCGCGGCGGTGCTGGATCTGTTGCGGGGCCTGGAAGAAACGTTCGACGCGGTGGTGCTCGCGGGGTTCGGCGAGCACGGCCGCGAGGGCGCGCGCGAGCTGCTCGACGTCCCGGTCGTCGACATCACCGAAGCCGCCGCGCACCTGGCGTGCCTGCTCGGCCGCCGCTACGGCGTGGTGACCACTTTGGACCGGACGGTCGGGCTGATCGAGGACAGCCTGCACACCGCCGGGGTCGCGCGGAACTGCGTCACGGTCACCGGCGCCGGGCTGGGTGTGCTGGAGCTGACCGACGAACGCCGGACGGAGTCGGCGCTGCTGACCGCCGGCCGGCGTGCCCGCGACGCCGGGGCGGAAGTGCTCGTGCTCGGTTGCGCCGGGATGACCGGGCTGGACCGGAAGATCGCCACGATGCTGGACATCCCGGTGATAGACGGCGTCGCGGCGGCTGTCCGGCTCGCCGAGTCGCTCGTCGGCCTGGGCCTGAAGACCAGCCGCGCGGGTTCCTACGCCAAGCCGCTCGACAAGCGCCGGACCTGGCCCGATTGACACCCACCGCACGGGGACGCCAGAATCCCTCCAGCCGTACCGCCGCCCGGTGACGACGTGGGGATCTTGACGTCCCCGAAAGGCGGTCGACGTGCGAAGGCTCCGCGTTCTCGGCGCGATGGCGGTATCCGCGAGTGTGTTCCTGGTCCCGATCAGCGGAACGGCGGCCGCCGCGTCGCCACCGCACACGATCGTCACCGACGGCGCCAAGCTCGCGAACATCAAGCAGGCGCTGCGCGGCGGGCACGCGTCCCAGGCCCAGCGGGACGCGCTGAAAACCGTGCTGGCCAAGGCGAACACCGCGCTCACCGCCGGGCCGTGGTCGGTGATGGACAAGCCGACCGCGCCGCCGAGCGGCGACAAGCACGACTACATGAGCCAGGCCCCCTACTGGTGGGCGAGTGAGAAGACCCCGGAAAACCCGCAGGGCTGCCCGTACGTCAACAAGGACGGCCAGCGCAACCCCGAGGCCGACGCGATCACCGACCACACCTACCGGATGGTGGCCTGGGACGCGATGTACTACCTCTCGCTCGCCTGGTACTACACCGGCGACGCGAAATACGCGAAGCGGGCGGCATTGGACATCCGGACGTGGTTCCTCGACCCGGCCACCAAGATGAACCCGAACATGACGTACTCGCAGATCATCCCGTGCAAGACCACGGTCAGCGGCACCGGGATCATCGACTCGACGCAGTCGTTCAGCCAGGTCCTCGACGTCTTCGCCCTCCTCGACGGCGGCGCGCCGGGCTGGACCGGCAAGGACCGCGACGGCGTCAAGGCGTGGCTGACGCAGTACCTGAACTGGATGCAGACCAGCCCGCAGGCGAAGCTGGAACTGGCCGCCACCAACAACCACGGCACCTTCCTCGACATGCAGAACGCGACCATCGCGGCGTACCTCGGCAAGCGGGACACGGCGAAGAAGATCGTCCTGGACGCCGAGAAGAAGCGGTTCCCGGTGCAGTTCGCCGCCGACGGCAGCCAGCCGCTGGAGCTTTCGCGGACGATGTCGTGGCACTACGTCAACTTCAACCTCACCGCGTGGGGCCGGATGGCGGAACTCGGGAAGAACCTCGGCGTCGACGTCTGGAAGTACACCGCACCGAACGGGGTGACCCTGCGCAAGGTCGTCGACCAGCTGATCCCGGGCGCGCTGCAGGGCGCCGCGGGCTGGCCGCACCAGCAGATCGGCGTGTTCGACCAGTCGATCGCGGCGGACATCTTCCACGCCGCGGCCGAGGAGGCCCACGACCAGGCCGCGGCCGCGGCGCTGAAGAAGATGCCGCTGCCCGCCGGCGGGGACACGTGGCCGGTGCGCGTGTCGTGCTTCCCGCTCGACCCGCCGCTCAAGTAACCCCTACCAACGCTGGGAAATCCGGACACCACACCCCATAGCGCACGCCTCCGCAAGATTGGTCTAGTCCAAAGTATTGACACTCGGTGTCCTCGCGCGCACATTCATGACCGGGGCCGGACCCGCTTCGTGAAGAACCGTCGCGTACGCCCTCTCCCGCGCCGTCGCGGCCCGGGAGAGGGCCGTCCGCCTGCGCGAGGAGACAGCATGGCCAGAGGAGTTTCCCGAAGACTGGCGTGGTTCGCCGCCGCCGCGGCCGCCGTGGTCGTGGGCGCGCTCACGATCGCCGGACCGGCCGCCCCAGGCGCCGCCGCGGCGACCTCCGGCGGGGTCCGGATCGCCTACTTCGACCAGTGGTCCATCTACCAGAACGCCTACTACCTGAAGAACGTCGACTCCATCGCCAACAACCTCGACTACCTGCTCTACGACTTCGAGAACATCGACCCGACGAACCACACCTGCTTCGAGGCGACGAAGGCGACCACGCCCGACCCGGGCGGCGAGACCGACCCGAACGCCGGGGACGGCGGCGGTGACCAGTTCGCCGACTACCAGAAGTCCTTCGGCTCCGACATCAGCGTCGACGGCACCGCCGACGTCTGGAACCAGCCGGTCGCCGGCAACTTCCACCAGCTGCAGGAGCTCAAGGCCCGGCACCCGAACCTCAAGGTGCTGCTGTCGATCGGCGGGTGGACGTACTCGAAGTACTTCTCCGACGCCGCCGCGACCGACGCGTCGCGCAAGAAGTTCGTCAGCTCGTGCCTCGACATGTTCATCAAGGGCAACATCCCGGCGGCCGGCGGGTACGGCGGCCCGGGCACCGCGGCGGGCATCTTCGACGGCATCGACATCGACTGGGAGTACCCGGCTTCCCCGACCGGGCACGTCGGCAACCACTACAGCGCCGCCGACACCGCGAACTACACCGCGCTGATGGCGGAGTTCCGCAGCGAGCTGGACGCGTTGGGCGGCAAGCACTACGCGCTCTCGGCCGCGCTGCCCGGCGGGCAGGACAAGATCGCGAAGCTGCAGACCGACAAGATCGGGCAGTACCTGGACTTCGGCAACGCGATGACCTACGACATGCACGGCGCGTGGGACGCGACCGGGCCGACGAACTTCCAGGACCCGCTCTACTCGTCGCCGGGCGACCCGTCCGGCACGATCCCGCCCGGCACCGAGAAGTACACGATCGACTCGGTGGTCAAGGACTACCTGCACGGCAACAGCGCGTACGGCCTCGCCGGCGGATTCCCCGCGAGCAAGCTGACGCTGGGCATCCCGTTTTACTACCGCGGCTGGACCGGCGTCCCGGCCGGCTCGAACCACGGGCTCTACCAGTCCGCTTCGGGCCCGTCACCCGGCCACGCGCTGAGCGGCAACGTCCCCGGTGTCGCGATGTACAAGGAGCTGTCCGGCCTCGTCGACAACCCGGCGGACACGTACTGGGACCCGGTCACGCAGTCGGCCTGGTTCTACGACGGCACGAACTTCTACGGCGGCTCGTCGGCGCAGTCGATCAAGGCGCGCACGGACTACATCCACTGCACGGGCCTCGGCGGCGCGATGATGTTCTCGCTCTACGACCTGGACCCGGGCTCGACGCTGTTCCACGCGGTGGTCAACGGGCTGGCGGCCTCGACGCCGAACTGCTCGACCCCACCGCCGACCACCACTCCGACGACCCCCACCACACCCACGACCCCGACCACTCCGACCACCCCCACCACGCCGACCACACCCACCACCCCGACAACGCCGCCGTCGGTGCCCGCGTGGGCCCCGAACACGGCGTACGCGACGGGTGCGAAGGTGACCTACAACGGCGTCACGTACACGTGCCGCCAGGCCCACACCTCGCTGGTGGGCTGGGAACCGCCGAACGTCCCGGCCCTCTGGCTGGCCGGCTGAAAGGTGTCGTGAGTGGTAATTAGGGTTCTAACCCTAATTACCACTCACGACATCAGTTGCCGTTGGGGGCGCCGACTCCCGGTGCGGGGGCCTGGGCGTTGCCGGCGATGCCGTAGCGTCCAGCGCCCCCGTCGAGCTGTTCCTTCAACGCCAGCACCGTGCTCACCCGGCCGGCCGACGAGTCGACGTTGTCCACAGTGGACAGAATCGACGTCGCCGAGGTGTCGGCGCGGACCACGCCCAGCGCGCCGGTGCCTTCCGCCGAGCCGGCGTCGCCGGCCAGGACCGTGCCCGCGCCGGTGCGGTCGAGCTGGGTGGCGAACCGGGCGATCGTCGCCGCGCGGTCACCCGCGCCGTCGCCGGTCGCCTGGGCGCCGGTGAGCACGACCGCCAGCTGCGCCGGCTTGACGTCCGGGCCCGCCTTGACGAACCCGCCGTCGGTGAGCCCGCCGAGGGCGGCCGCCAGCTCCTCCACCGAGGACTGCGGTTTCGCCGTGGTCTTGTCCAGCAGCAGCACGGATCCGAGCAGCGCGCCGGCGAGCGTGCCGGAGTCACCCGCGGTCGGGAACTTCGACCCGGCGGGCTGCAGCCGCGTGACGACGTCGCGGAGCTGGTCGGCCTTGTCGGGGTCGGCGAACGCGGCGGTCAGCTGCACCTCGCCGGTCACCGAAGCGCCGGACTGGCCGATCAGCTGCTTGAGCGCGTCGCGGTCGGCCGGGCGCGCGTCCTCGGTGGTCACCAGGACCACCGACCGCTTGTCCAGCACTCCGGCGACGACCTTCGGCCCCATTGCGCCGGCGAACGCGTCCGCGTCGGCCAGGCGGGCGTTGAGCGCGTTGCGCTGCGCCTCGAGATCGGAGACCTGGCTGCCCAGGTCCTTCTTCTCCCCCGCCAGCCCGGACAGCAGCGAGCCGTTCAGCGCGGTCGAGCCGAGCACGACCCCGACGGCGAGCGCGAGGAAGCAGGCGGCGATCGAAACGACGTGGTAGCGCAGCGAAATCACGTGAACAGTCCCTTGACCCAGGCGGCGAGCGAGTTCCAGGTGTGCCGGAGCCAGTCCAGGTAGACCGAGCCGACGTCGGACACCAGCAGGGCCGCGGCGACGACCACGACCGCGGCGAGCACGAGCAGGACGACCGCGCCGATCGACACCCGGCTGCGGTGCAGCGTCGCCACCGCTTTCCCGTCGACGAGTTTCGTGCCGAGCTTGAGCCGGGTCAGGAACGTCGACGGGTTCGAACCGGACCGGCCGTGGTCGAGGAACTCGCGCAGGGTGGCCTGGAAGCCGACCGTGACGACGAGGTTCGCGCCGTGCGCGTCGGCCAGCAGCAGCGCGAGGTCTTCGGCGTTGCCGGTCGCGGGGAACGTCACCGCGCCGATGCCGAGGTCCTGGATCCGCTCGACCCCGGGCGCGTGCCCGTCCGGCTGCGCGGGCACCACGACCTCCCCGCCGCCGCGCAGGGTGACGGTGCCGATGCCGGTCGGGTCGCCGACGATGACGTCCGGCTTGTACCCCTGCACCCGCAGGGTGTCCGCGCCGGCGTCGACGCCGATCAGCACCGGCCGGTGCTCGGCGACGTACTTCTTGAGCTTCTTGAGGTCCTCGGCGTGCCCGTTGCCACCCGCGACGACCAGCACGTGCCGGTCGCGGATGACCACCTTCAGCTCCGGCACGCCGACGCCGTCGAGGATGAGGGTGCGCTCGCGGCGGAGGAACTCGATGGTGTTGGCCGAGAACGCCTCCAGCTGCGTCGACATCCCGGCCTTGGCCTCGATCATCTGGTCCGCGACGCTGTCGGCGGTCTGCTCGATGCCGGAGGCGACCTGGCGCTCGCCGACGAACACGAGGCCGTCGTGCAGCCGCAGCTTCGTGCCGTCCTTGATCGTGCGCAGCAGCTCACCGCCGACCGAGTCGACGAGCGGGACACCGGCGGCGATGAGGATCTCGGGGCCCAGGTTCGGGAACCGGCCGGAGATCGACGGCGACGCGTTGACCACGCCGGCGACCTCGGCCTCGACCAGGGCGTCGGCCGTCTGGCGGTCGAGGTCCAGCTGGTCGAGCACGACGATGTCGCCGGGACTGATCCGGCGCAGCAGCTCCCGGGTCCGGCGGTCCACGCGGGCGACGCCGGTGATCCCCGGGAGGGGTTCTTGGTTCCGCGTGAGCAAGCCGGTGAGCTTCATGTGGCCGATGGTGACAAATTTGCTCGTGGGACGATGTGCGCCACGCCGTAGCCGAGGTGACTCGTTGTGGTGACCTCCCCCGCACGGGTCAGGCCTCGGACTCCTCCGAAAGCGACCCGAAACCGAGGTTCACCCAGGGGCTCGCCGGGTCCTGAAGGAGCTGGTGGTGGACCCGCACGGCCGCCGGGTACCACTCGCCGAACTCGTCGTCCTCGGCGTGCAGCACCCGGCCCATGACGTACCCCGCCGACAGGTCGGCCCATGACTGGTGGTAGCGACGCGCCAGCGAACCCGCCTCGAGCACCATCAGCTCGGCGGTCAGCGCGTCGCAGTAGCCGGCCGCGAGACCCCAGCGGGCGATGTTGACCGCGCGGCCGACGTCCCACGACAACGCCGTCGTGACGAACCCGTCCGTGTCGACCAGGCCGTCGGCCCGGAACCGCTGCTCGCAGCGCGACACCCGCCGGACAGTGTGGCGCAGCTCGTCGGCCTGGTCGGCCGCGTCGTTCTCCGCGCACCACCGGTCCACCAGCTCCGCCCAGGTCAGCGGGTCGAGCTCCCCGCCGGTCAGGCCGTACTCGGCGGCGAACCGCAGGCGCAGCATCAGCACCAGGTTGCCCGGGGTCAGTGCGTACCCGTCGCCGATCAGGTCGGCCATGGTGGCGCGCCAGCCCGGCGGGTCGGGCACGCCCCACCAGTCCCGCAGGCCCCGGACCTCGGCGACGTAGTCGTGGTAGCGGGCGTCGAGGACGTTCCACGGCGCGGCGTTCAGCACCGCCAGGTGCGCGCCGCAGGCGAGGGCGTGCGCGATCGGCCCTTCGAGATGCCCGTACGGCGCAGTGATCAGCCGCTCGACCTGCTCCTCCAGCGGCGTGACGTCGTCGAGGTGCCCGTCGAGCCACGGCTGCAGCGTCGCGCCCGGCAGCCGCCACTCGCCCCGCGTGCCGCGGTTGAACACGACCCGCTCGTGCCGCCCGACCCCGTCGACCGCCCAGTCCAGCGCGCCGCTCATGGCCACCACGTCCGAACCGAGGTCCGGCAGGGCGCCGCGGGTGAAGACCTGCAAGAACTCGTCACCGCCGGTCTCGAAGTAGACGTTCGGGAAGGTCTCCGCGCGCTCGTCGAGGATGCTCAGCGCGTCCACCCGCCGGATCGGGACGAACAGCTCTTCCCCGGCGAGCAGGCCGAGGTAGCGGTCGAGGTCGCCGTCCCGCCGCGCGGCGGCGAGCTGGGCTTCGAGGTCGGCCGGCGGCGGCACGATCACGGGGCGGCTCCCTCCGCTCGGCCGGTCAGCACGACGAGCTTGCCCGCCGTCCGGTTGTGCTCCAGGTCGTCGTGCGCCTGCCGGATCTCCGTCATCGGGTACACCTTCGCGGGGCCGAGGCTCGTTTCGCCGGCGGCGATCCGGTCGAGGTGGCGCTGGAGGACGGAGGCGGGCAGGTCGTCCGCCTCACCACCATAAGCGGTCAACCGCACCCCGGCGGGAAGGTATCCGATCGGATAGAAGTTCGAGATCGTCCATTGGTTGGACAACATGCCGGCGAAGCAGACCGTGCCGTGCACACGCGTGGCGTTCAGGGTGTCCGGCAGGGTCGGGGTGCCGACCAGCTCGAGGGCGGCGTCGACCCCTTCGGGCGCGATCTTCCGGACCTGGGCCGCGACGTCGCCGTCGTCGGAGAGCGGGTGGTCGACGCCGTGTTCGCGCAGGGTGTCGAGCCGGTCGGGCTGCCGGGTGGTCGCGAAGACCGTGGCGCCGAGGTCTTTCGCCAGGGCCGCCGCGGCAAAGCCGAGCGCGGAGGTGCCCCCGCGGATCAGCAGCGTCTGGCCCCTCTTGAGGTCGAGCCCGGTGGTGAGCGAACCGTACGCGGTCTGCAGCGTCTCCGGGACCTGGCCGAGGACCTCCCACGGCAGGTCCGAGCGGAACGGGATGACCTGCCCCTTCGGCACCACCGTGTATTCGGCGTAACCGCCGTCGAAGGTGCGGCCCATCCCGCCCATCATCGTGGCGACCTGCTGCCCGGGCGTCAGCTCCCCGTCCGGGTCGGCGTCGACCACGCCGACGGCCTCGATGCCCGGCACGCGCGGGAACGTCACGCCGTCGGCCAGGCCGAGGCGGGTGTGCAGCTCGGAGCGGTTGAGGCCGAACGCCCGCACCGCGATCCGCACCCAGCCGGGTTTCACCTCGGGCAGCGGGAGGTCGGTGAGTTCGAGGTTCTCGACGGGACCGGGTTCCCGGAGGACGACTGCGCGCATCGTGGACCCTTTCTTCGCAAGCGAACAGTCCGCACAACAACTGTCCGCGCGAGTACTATTCCCCGGGTGAGCTTGTCCCGGGATCACGACGAGGCCTGGCGCGGCTTCCTGCGCTCGTCGGCCCTGCTGCTGCGGGTCCTCGACGCCCAGCTGCGCGCCGAGCACGGCATGACACACCGGACGTACGACGCGCTCGTCCAGCTGTCGGAGGCCCCGGACCGGCGCCTGCACATGAAGGACCTGGCCGACGCGCTGGTCCACAGCACCAGCGGCCTGACCCGCCTCGTCGACGGCTTGGAGCGCGACGGTTACGCACAGCGCGAGGTGGACCCGGGCAACCGCCGCGCCACCCTGGTGGTGTTGACGCCGAAGGGCTTGGCGGCGCTGGAGAACGCCTGGCCGACGCACGTCCGCGGCGTGCAGCGGTACTTCGCCGACCACGTGAGCGCCGAGCAGGCGCGGGTGCTGGCGGCGGTGTTCCGCGCCATCACCGCGGACCTGGACGCCGGCTGACCCGCCCTACTTCTTCTTGGCCCGCTTGCGTTTCGGCTCGAAGTCGGCCTTGTCCTTCGCCGCCGTCGCCAGGAGCTCCTCGGCGTGCGCGCGGCCCGTCTCGTTGTCCATGCCCGCGAGCATCCGGGCCAGCTCGCTCACCCGGTCGGACTGGCTCAGGTTCTTCACGCCGCTGCGCGTGACCCCGCCGGTGTGGCCCTTGTCCACCACCAGGTGCTGGTCGGCGAACGCGGCGACCTGCGGCAGGTGCGTGACCACCAGGACCTGGTGGGTGCGGGCCAGCCGGGCCAGCCGGCGGCCGATCTCGATCGCCGCGCGGCCGCCGACCCCGGCGTCCACCTCGTCGAACACCAGCGTCTGCACCGTGTCCGCGTGCGCGAGGACCACCTCGATCGCCAGCATCACCCGCGACAGCTCACCGCCGGACGCGGCCTTGTGCACCGGCAGCGGCGGCGCGCCGTCGTGCGCGCGCAGGAGCAGCTCGACGTCGTCGACGCCCTCCGCGCCCGCGTGCACCGCGCGGCCGTCGAGCACCAGCGCGTGGGTGTCGCCGTGCTCGGCCGGGCGCTGCTCGACCGTCACCTCGATCGCGGCCTGGCCCATCGCCAGCCCGGACAGCTCCCGCGTGATCTCCGCGGCCAGCTCGGCGGCGGCCTTCTCGCGGGCCGCCGAAACCTCGACGGCGTGCGCGGCCAGCTGCACCGCGAGCTGGTCGCGCCGCATGCCCAGCTCCGCCAGCGCCTCTTCCGAGGTGTCCATCGACTCCAAGCGGCGCCGGGCGTCGTCGGCCCAGGCGAGCACGCCGTCGACGTCCGCCGCGTACTTGCGCGTCAGCCGCTTGAGGTCACCCTGGCGCGCCAGCACCTTCTCCAGCAGCGCCGGGTCGGCGTCCAGCGTCTCGACGTAACTGCCCAGCTCGGCGCCGACGTCGGCCAGCAGCACCGACGCCTCCTCCAAGCGCGGCGCGAGTTCTCGCAGCACGGCGTCCTCGGACGTCGAGAGCCGCCGCAGCGCCTCCGAGACCAGGCCGGCCGCACCCGGGGCGTCCGGGTCGCCGTCCGCGGAACCGGAGACCGCGACGTGCGCCTCGGTCGCGGCCGCGCGCAGCTCGTCGACCGCCGCGAGCCGCTTGATCTGCCCGGTGAGCTCGGCGTCCTCGCCCGGCTCCGGCGCGACGGCGTCGATCTCGGTCAGCCCGTGCTTGAGCAGGTCGGCCTGCTGGGCCAGCTCCCGCGAGCGCGTCGACCGCTCGGTCAGCTCGGCGATCACCGCCAGCCACTCGGACCGGACCTCCTGGTAGGCCCGCAGCGGCTTCGCCACCGCGTCGCCGGCGAACCGGTCGATGACCGCGCGCTGCTCGGCGGGCCGCAGCAGCCGCAGCTGGTCGTTCTGCCCGTGCACCGCGATCAGCTGCTCGGACAGCTCCGCGAGCACGCCGACCGGCACGGACCGGCCGCCCAGGTGGGCGCGGGACCGGCCGTCGACGGCGACCGCGCGCAGCGCGATCACACTGCCGTCTTCGTCCACGTCCGCACCCGAATCGGTGACGATCCGTTCGGCGCCTTCGACGCCGGAATAGGTGAACCGCCCTTCCACGAACGCCTTGAGCATCCCCGTCCGGACCTTGGACACCTCGGCCCGGCCCCCGGAGAGCAGGTGCAACCCGGTGACGACCATGGTCTTACCGGCACCCGTCTCACCGGTCACGACGGTGAAGCCCGCGTGCAGTTCCAGCAGGGCGTCCTCGATGACTCCGAGGCCCTGGATGCGCATCTCGGCCAGCACGCCGCCTACCGTAGCGGCCCCCACCGACACTCTGCGCGCGCGGGAGCCCGGCGAGTCGCCGATATGTTCGAATGGATCGCCGAGCGGTCCCTACTCGCAGGGACGCGCGTGGCGCTCGCGCCAGCTCTTCACCGGCAGTGAGAACTTCTGCACCAGCCGGTCCGTGAACGGCCCGTCCCACAGCCGGACCAGCCGGACGGGCGTCGTGCCGCACGTCACCCGGACCCGGGCGCCCGGCGGCAGGTCGATGAGCCGGCCGCCGTCGCAGGTCAGGACGGCGGACGAGCCGTCGGGGTCGATCCCGACGGTGATCACCGAGTTGCGCGAGACGACCAGCGGCCGCGCGAACATCGCGTGCGCGTTGCTCGGCACGACCAGCAGCGCCTGGACGTCGGGCCAGATGATCGGGCCACCCGCCGAGAACGCGTACGCCGTCGAACCGGTCGGTGTGGCGCACAGCACACCGTCGCAGCCGAAGGCCGACACCGGGCGGCCGTCGACCTCGATCAACGCGTCCAGCACCCGCTCGCGGGTGCTCTTCTCGACGCTGGCCTCGTTGAGCGCCCAGGTGCGGGCGACCTCGGCGCCGTCGTGGGTGACGGTGACATCGATGGTCATCCGCTCTTCGACCTGGTAGTCACCGTCGACGACCCGCTGCACGGTGTCGGCCAGCGCGTCCGAGTCGGCCTCGGCGAGGAAGCCGACGCGCCCGAGGTTGACCCCGAGCACCGGCACTCCGGCCCGGCGGGCCAGCTCGGCCGCGCGCAGCAGCGTGCCGTCACCGCCGAGGACGAACACCAGCTCGACCCCCGCGGCGGGGTTGTCGTCCGGGTCGACGACGGTGCAGGTCGAGCCGACCCCGTGCTCGTCCGGGTTGATCAGCGAGCAGACGTCGTCCTCGATCACCCGGATCCGGATGCCGGCCTTGGCGAAGCGCGCCGAAACCTCGCGCGCCGCCTCGCCCGTCGCTTCACGATCGGGGTGCACCATGAGGAGCACTTCACGTTCGGTGGTCATGCGGGCCCTTCCTCGACGGCGGTTCGGACGAGCCGCTCGGCCTCAGACCTGTCCACGGCCTCGTGTTCATTCTTGAGCCACACGAAGTACTCGACGTTGCCGGACGGCCCGGGCAGCGGGCTGGCGGTCACCCCGCGCAGCGCGAGCCCGAGCTTCGCGGCTTCGTCGATGACGGTGAGCACCGACTCGGCGCGCAGCTCGGGGTCACGCACGACACCGCCGCTGCCGAGCCGGTCCTTGCCCACTTCGAACTGCGGCTTGACCATCGGCACCAGGTCGGCGCCTTCTCGCGCGCAGGCGGCGAGCGCGGGCAGCACGAGCTTGAGGGAGATGAACGAGAGGTCCCCGACGACGACGTCGACCTGCCCGCCGAGGTCGTCGGGAGAGAGGGAGCGAACATTGGTGCGGTCCATGACCACTACACGTTCGTCGGTGCGGATCCGCCAGTCGAGCAGGCCACGGCCCACGTCGGCGGCGATCACGGTCGCGGCGCCGTTGCGCAGCAGGACGTCGGTGAACCCGCCGGTCGACGCGCCGGCATCGAGGCAGCGTTTGCCTTCGACACTCAAGCCGTCGAACGCCGCCAGCGCGCCGAGCAGCTTGTGCGCGCCGCGCGAGGCCCAGCCGGGGTCGTCCTCGTCCTTCACGACGATGGGCGCGTCGGTCTCGACACCGGTGGCGGGTTTGCTCGCCACCAAACCGCGCACGGTGACCTTGCCGCCGGTGATCAGGGCCGACGCCTGCTCGCGCGACCGGGCGAGGCCGCGCCGAACCAGTTCCGCATCGAGGCGCGCCCGCTTGGGCACCGTGGTCAGACCTTGTCGATGCTGGACAGGGCGACCGTCAGCTCGGTGTGCACGGCGTCGAAGCGCTCGACGTGCTCACCGAGCGGCAGCGCGTCCAGGTCGTCCAGGCCGGCGACGGCTTCTTCGATGCCGGCCCGCGGGTCGGTCTGCTGCGAGAACGAACCGGGCGGCGGGCCCGGGACGGGATAGGGGTGGTCCTGCACGCTTCGAACGGTATCAGTCAGGCGAGCTTCGCCTCGGCGCGCGCGCCGAGTTCGGTGACGCCCGTCTCCCAGGCCGTGTGGCACAACGCGCGCAGCAGGTCCAGGGCGTCGCCGTCGCCTTCCGCGTCCAGCACGCCGTCTTCTGTGGTCACGGTCCAGCCCGGGCGCGGCCCGATCTTGAGGTCCTCGGCCTTGGCTTCGAGAGCCGTGAGGTCCTGGGCGAGGTAGGTGGCGCGCTCGGCCGGAACAGCTTCGATCAGCTGTTTCGGCGTCGCGACACCGGAGAGCACGACCAGCGAGTCGACGCCCGCGGCGACCGCGCCGGCGATGTCGGTGTCCAGCCGGTCACCGACCACGAGTGGATGCTCCGCACCGGCGGACTTCGCCGCGGTCTCGAACAGCAGCGGCTCCGGCTTCCCGGCGACCAGCGGCTCGACGTCGGTGGCGGTGCGCAGCGCGGCGACCATCGAGCCGTTGCCCGGCAGCAGGCCGCGCTCGCTGGGCAGGGTCGCGTCGACGTTGCACGCGACCCACAGCGCGCCGGCGCGGATGGCCAGGCAGGCTTCGGCCAGCGCGGCCCAGGTGTTGTCGGGCGAGTGGCCCTGCACCACCGCTTGGACGCCGTCGCCGTTCTCCCGCACCGGCTTCAGCCCGGCACCGGCGACCTCGGCCGCGAGCGACTCGGTGCCGACGACGAGGACCTCGGCGCCGGGCTCGAGCCGGTCCTTGAGCAGCTGCGCCCCGGCCTGCGCGCTCGTGTGCACCTCGCCGGCCTCGGCGGGCATGCCGAGCTCGGTGAGGTGGTCGACGACCTCCGCCGGGGCTTTGGACGCGTTGTTCGTCACGAAGCGGACGGGTGTGCCGTGCTCGCGGGCCGCGCGGACGGTCTCCGGGGCGCCCGGGATCACCCGGGTGCCGTGGTAGACGGTGCCGTCGAGGTCGAAGAGGACCGCGTCGTAGACCGCGAGCAGGGCGTCACTCATCGGTGGCTTCGGTGTCCTTCGCTTCTTCGGCGTCCTTGTCCTGCCCGGCGTTGGCCAGGTCGGCGGCGCGCTCGGACGCGTCGGTCTCGTCCTCGGCATCGGCGTCGGCCGAGTTGAGGAACCACCGGACGGCCTCTTCTTCGCGCCCGGCGGCGGCGAGGTTGTCGGCGTAGGCGTAGAAGAGGCGAGCGCTCCACGGGTCGCGCTTCTCGGCCTTGAGGTCGTCACCCTGCAGCGAGACGACGGCGGCGTCGAGCTGCCCCAGGTCCCGGCGCGCCCCGGCCGCGACGATCGCGAGCTCGACCTGAGTCGCCTTCGCCAGCTTCGCCGTGTCGGCTTCCTTCGCGAGGTCGAGAGCCCGCTCGGGCCGGCCCAGCGCCCGCTCGGCGTCGGCGATGATGGCGATGTGCTCGTCGCTGCGCGTCATCCGCCGGACGGCGCGCAGTTCCGAGAGCGCCTCCGACCAGTTGCCGGCGTGGTAGGCGACCAGGCCGAGCGCCTCACGCACGATCGGCACGCGCGAGGCCTTGGCCTTGGCGTACTTGGCGTGCTCGAGGGCGGCCTCGGGATCACTGTCGATCAGCCCACCGGCGGCGACGAGGTGCTTCCCGACGGTCTCCGCGAGCCCCTTCGGCAGGGTCCGCAGCTCACGGCGGACCTCTTCGTCGAGGTCGGAGTACTCGATGTCTTCGGGCAGTTCAGGTGCCTCGAGGAGCTCCTTGGCGAGGGCCTCGTCGTCGAGCGGGCCGCCGACCTTGGGCCGCGGGTCGCGCCGCGGCCGGTCGTCCCGGCGGTCCTTGCGGTCATGGTCCCGAGCGGCGGGGCGGCTGTCGCCGGTGCCCCGCTTGGCCGAGTCGCGATCGTCGCGGCGCTGGTAGCTGCCCCGGGAGTCGCTGCTGCTGGTGCTGCTGCTGCGGTCGTCATCGCGGCGCTGGTAGCTGCTGCCACGGGAGTCGCTGCCGCGGTTGTCGTCTCGGCGCTGGTAGCTGCCGCTACGGGAGTCGTTGCCGCGGTTGTCGTCGCGCCGCTGGTAACTGCCGCCACGGGAGTCGCTGCCGCGGTTATCGTCTCGCCGCTGGTAACTGCCGCCGCGAGAATCGCTGCCGCTGCGGGTGCCACGGTCATCGTCTCGGCGCTGGTAGCCGCCGCCACGGGAGTCGCTCCCACCGCTGCGCGTGCCGCGGTCGTCATCGCGGCGCTGATAGCTGCCGCGGGAGTCACTGCCACCACTGCGGGTGCCACGATCGTCGTCCCGGCGCTGGTAGCTGCCGCGGGAGTCACTGCCGCCGGAGCGGTAGCCGCCACCGGAGCGGGAGCCGCGGTCGTCGTCGCGGCGCTGGTAACCGCCGCGGTCGCCCCGCGAATCATTGCCACCGCGATTGCGGTCGTCCGACCGGAAATTGCCGCGGTCACCGCGCGAATCGTTTCCGCCGCGCCCGCGGTCGTCGGAACGGAATCCGCCGCGGTCGCCCCGCGAATCGTTTCCGCCGCGGTTGCGGTCGTCCGGACGGAAACTGCCGCGGTTGCGGTCGTCCGAGCGGAAGCCACCGCGGTCACCGCGCGAGTCACTGCCCGAGCGCCCGCGGTCGTCCGAGCGGAAACCACCCGAACGAGCGCCGCCGCGGTCGTCGTCGCGGCGGCCGGAGCCGCTGCGGTCCTCCCAGCGCGGCTTGCGGTCGCCGAACGACGACTTGCCCTGGGGGCGGCCGCCACCGGGCCGGCCACCGCGGTCGTCGCGGCCCGTCCCACCGGAGCGGCTGCCGCGGTCCTCGTACCGGCCACTGCCGGAGCGGGCGGGCCCATCGGAGTACCGGCTGCCGCCACCCGACCGGCCGCCCGAGTCGCGGCCGGCGTACCCGCCGCCCGAGTCGCGGCCGGCGTACCCGCCGCCCCCGCGACGGTCGTCCCGGTTGTCGGACCGGCCACCGCTGTCACGGCTCTGACCTGCGTATCCTCCGCGCTGCTCACGGGGACCGTCCGAGCCGCGGAAGGGCTTGCCACCCCCGCGAACCCCACGGTCGTCACGGCGAGGGCGCCCCTGGTGTCCACCGTCGCGGCCGCCGCGGTCCTGCCGGCCACCACGTCGGTCTCCCCCGGGTCCGTCCGACCGGCCCCGGGAGCCTTCGTCCCGGCGTGCCGACCGGCCTGACCCATCATCCGCTGAGTCTCGTCGACCGAACTCGGACACCTGGCCTCCTGCCATGGAAAAATCTTGTTCCGGACATACGCGTACGGCCCGCTAGGGCAGCCAACTGGCTATCCTAACGGGCCGTACGGAAGGTAAGTTCGGCGGTGTCCTACTCTCCCACAACCCTTCGGTTGCAGTACCATCGGCGCTGTCAAGCTTAGCTTCCGGGTTCGGAATGGGACCGGGCG
>NZ_JBVJNO010000025.1:0-77885 GCF_055583645.1 Amycolatopsis sp. NPDC104587 | reverse complement strand
GGATGATGCCGTCGCTCTCCGCCTCGGCGAACCCGCGGATGGCGGCGTTCACGGTCTCGGACGAGGTCACGTTGATGGCCGGGTAGGCGAACTCGCCTCCCTTGGCCCGGTCGAGCATCTCTCGGTAGACCTCGGGGGTGGCGATGGGCATCGTCGGGCTCCACTTCGGACTCGGGGGTGGGTTTCCGGCGGAACGCTAGCCCAGCGGCCGGGCCCGGCGGTGCTCGTGCGGGGTGATGCTGGGGTTTTCCCCAGTGGCGGCCGGGTAGACAGGGAGTACCGGTCCGGCCGGTGGCAGGTGACGACGTCGTCCCGGCCGCGCCGTGTTCGTCCCGCCGGCCTTCCCTGGAACCGAAGTACGACTCCGTCGTGCGCTGAGGAGAGAAATGACTGCCATCGTCCAAGTCACCGGCCGGGAGATCCTGGACAGCCGCGGCAACCCGACCGTCGAGGTCGACGTCGAGCTCGCCGACGGTTCGTTCGGACGGGCGGCGGTGCCGTCGGGCGCGTCGACCGGCACGCGGGAAGCGGTCGAGCTGCGTGACGGGGATCCGCACCGCTTCCTGGGCAAGGGGGTCTCGAAGGCGGTCGCCGCGGTGAACGGCGAGCTGGCCGACGCGGTCGAGGGGCTCGACTCGCGGTCGCAGGCCACGGTGGACCGCGCGATGATCGAGCTGGACGGCACGCCGAACAAGGCGCGCCTGGGCGCGAACGCCATCCTCGGGGTTTCGCTGGCGGTGGCGAAGGCGGCCGCCCAGGCGCACGTGCTGCCGCTGTACCGGCACCTCGGCGGCGACGACGCGAACCTGCTGCCGACCCCGATGATGAACATCGTCAACGGCGGCGCGCACGCGGACAACGGCATCGACTTCCAGGAGTTCATGATCGCGCCGGTCGGCGCGACGAGCTTCGCGGACGCGGTCCGCATGGGGGCCGAGGTGTTCCACACGCTGCGCGGGATCCTGCGCGACGCCGGGCACAACACGAACGTCGGGGACGAGGGCGGGTTCGCCCCGCAGCTCGACACGGCCGACGAGGCGCTGAGGTTCGTGGTGCGGGCGATCGAGCAGGCCGGGTACGTTCCCGGGGACGACGTGGCGCTGATGCTGGACCTGGCCGCGTCGGAGTTCTACCAGAACGGCGTCTACCACTACCGCGGCGAAGGCGTGAAGCGCTCGGCGTCCGAGCACGCCGGTTACCTGCGCGACCTGGTGGCCCGGTACCCGATCGCGTCCATCGAGGACGCGATGGCGGAGGACGACCTGGCCGGCTGGCAGCTGGTGACCCGGGCGCTGGGGGAGGAGGTGCAGCTGGTCGGGGACGACGTCTTCTGCACCAACGTCGGCCTGCTGTCCGACGGCGTCGCGCAGGGGGTGGCGAACGCGATCCTGGTGAAGGTCAACCAGATCGGCACGCTGACCGAGACGCTCGAAGCGGTCGAGGTCGCTTCCCGGGCCGGGTACGGGGTCGTGCTGTCGCACCGGTCCGGCGAGACCGAGGACACGACGATCGCCGACCTTTCGGTGGCCACGGACTGCGGGCAGATCAAGACCGGGTCGCTGTCGCGGACCGACCGCACGGCGAAGTACAACCAGCTGCTGCGGATCGAGGAGGATCTCGGGCGGTCGGCGCGGTACGCGGGCCGCGCGCCGCTGAGCCGGCAGCGCTGAGCCGGGCCGGCGCCGGGACCGCGGGTCCCGGCGTCAGGCCTGCGCCGGCGCGGCGAGCACGTCGACGAGGGCGACGTGGCGCAGCCCGGCGAAGAGCCGTTCGCCGAGCAGGGTCGTGATGAGCGCGGTCTCGCCGGGCCGCCGGGCCGGGCCGACGTCGTTGATGAGGGCGGCGTCGACGGCGGCGACCGCGCGGGCCAGGTCGGCGTACTCGGCGAGCCGGCCGGAGATCGCGCCGTGGTCGAGGCCGTGGCAGACGGCCAGCACGGTGACCAGGTTGGCGACGGCGGGATCGGTGTCGTCGACCGGCGCGCCGAGCAGCTCGGCGACCCGGGCGAGCGCCCAGTCGCGCGCGGTCTCGGCGACCGGCCGGACGTGCACGCGGCCGTCCTGCGCCACCCCGAGCACGACGGGAGCTTCCCGGCCGGCGTCGAGCGCCGCGAGCACGTCCGCGACCTCGGCCAGCGAGAGCCCCCCGATCTCGCGCAACGCGCAGACGAGCCGCAGCCGTTTCACGTGCTCGGGTGAGTACTGCGCCTGGTTGTGCCCGACCCGCCGCCCGGCGGGCAGCAGGCCCTCGCGCAGGTAGTACTTGACGGTCGCGACCGGAACACCCGATTCCGCGCTGAGTTCAGCCATCCGCATGGTCGCCGGTACCCCTTCTCGCACCCGTTCGCACGGGAGAGCCCAGTGAACCGCGCGCCGCCCGGGGTCGCCCAGCACCGGCCGTGAAGTCTGGTGGGATGACCACATTTCGCGGCTCGATGCAGCAGCCGGGAGGGGTCCCCGGCGCTCCGTGAGAGTCTCTCGCCAACCCGGGTCCGGCCGAGAGGATGTCCGATGCGTCGGGTCGCGCGTGCTCGCGGTCGCTGGAGTGCGGTGCTCGCCGGCCTGTTCCTGGCCGCGAGCGTCGTCACCGCATGCGGGACCGAGGAGCCGCCGGCGCGCCCCTGTCCCGGCCCCTCGGAGCAACCGGCGCCGTACAACAAGGACGGTGCGTCCTTTCCCGGCCCGGGGACTCGCTTCGCCACCCTGATCAAGGCGACGTCCGGTTATCCCGACCCGCGCGACGGCCACCGGCTGCTGTGGGGCTCGTTCGCGCCGAAGCTTCCGACGGCGTGGGAGCCGGTGCCGGAACCCGGCTCGGATCCGAGCGGACGTCAGGTTCAAGACGGCCGCCACGGTGCCATCTACGCGGCGAAGGTGCAGCTGGTCGTGTGCGAATACCCGCTCTCCGTCGACGCCCGGAGCGTCGGCTACGGCTGCGGGCCGTACCAGGGCGGCGTCGGCGCGATCGCCGTGTACCGCCTGCGATACCGCTACGAAGTGCGGCAAGCGCGCACCGCCGCCCTGGTCGGCAGTTTCGAGCTGGACAGCAACGCCTACCGCACCCCGGTCGACCTGTTCTGCCCCGACCGGGTCGACCCGGCGGCGCCGGAAGACGCCGCGGTCGCCGAGGTCGTGGCGGACGAAGACCTCGCGACGGCGTTGCGTCCTTACGTCGCCCCATCGCGGCCCTGAGCCCGGCTGGCCAGCCGGGCGTCGATCTCGGCTTTGGTCGCCGCCAGGTCGACGGCGCTCGACGGGATTTCCTCGGCGCCGGCGGACAAGCGTTGCCGGACGTGCGTGGTCAGCAGATCCATCGGCAACGCCGGCAGTCCGCGCCGGGCCGCCGCGACGGCCGCGCGCAGGACGGCTTCCTTGATGTCGCGGCCGGTCACCCCGTCGATCTTCGCGAGCGTGTCCACGTCGACGTCCGCGGCGAGCGGAAGCTCGTCGGGGAGGTGGTTGCGCCAGAGGGCCTTCCGGGCTTCCGGCCCGGGCAGCCCGAAGTCGACGTGCGTGAGCCGCGACGAGATCGCCGTGTCGTAGCTGCCCTGGAGGTTCGTGGCGAAGATGACCAGGCCTTCGAACGAGTCGAGCGCCATGAGCAGCTCCGTCCGCATGGAGTTGATGGCACTTTCGGCCGCCTGGTCGGGCTGGGAGAACCGGCGGGACAGCAGGGATTCAGCCTCGTCGACGAACAGCACGGCGTTCTGCGTGGCGGCGGACCGGAACAGGTTCACCACGTTCTTGGGGCCGTCTCCGTGGTACTTGCTCTCCAGGTCGGACAGCCTGCTCGTGATGATGCCGCGGTTCAGCCGGTGGGCCACGGCGTGCGCCGCCATCGTCTTCCCGGTGCCCGGCGGGCCGCGGAAGTTGACCGCGACCGAAGGGTTCGGCTCGATCGACCGGAGGTTCCACCGGTCGAAGATCGTCGGCGCGACCTCGACGAAGGCGACGCAGTCGAGCAGCAGCTCGGTCGTCTCCCCGGGCAGGACCAGCTGGTCGAACCGCCACTTGGGCCGGGCGGGGGTCAGGACCGCAGCGCGGGGTTCGGTGTTCGGCGCGGCCTGGGCTCGCTCGGGCGGGGCCGGAGCGGGCTGCCGGGACCCGTATCCGGCCGTGATCGCGAAGGGGCCGGTCCGGTTCCGGCGGGCCATGGTCGAGATCAGCTCGAAGAGCCGCACACGGAACATCGCCAGGTCGGTGGGGCCGGCGTTCGGAATCGTTCCCTCGAAGAAGAAGTCGGACGATCTCGGTTCCACCTGGGCTCTCCCGTCTTCCGGACCGCGGTCAGGTCCTGATCGTGATGACATTCGTGCCGCCGAAGCGGTCGTGCAGGGCCGGGTCGAGGGTCTGCGCGTCCCACGACTGCGTGGCGACCTTGACACCCAGCGGGGAGAAAACGCCGACGACCACCTGGTACCGGCCGGACGCCAGCCGGTTCTTGATGATCTCGGCCGAGCCCCTGGCCGCCGACCGGGACGCGATGTAGCTGTCGACGGCCCGCCAGGACAGGATTTCGACGACAACGGCGGCCGCCGCGGTCCCGGCGCCGGCGAGCAGAGCGAGCAGGATGAGCGTGATCGGTTCCATTTCCTCGGCTTTCTAAGTGAAGACGATCATTCCGTCGCCTTCGTTCGTCTTCCTGATCAGGTCCTGGTCGGAGGTGACCGGGGAAGAGACCGCCCGCGCGTCGAGCACCGTGCCGTTTCGCCGGTCGTAGATCGCCTGGACGATCTGGGTGCTCGCGCTGGTGCGGGAAAAGACGCCCGGCACCTCCACGTAGTTGCGGTTGTTCAACCGCTTGGCCAGGACGACCCCGATCACGTCGCGGTCGCGTTGCGCGATACGCCGGCGCGCGGTGAACCAGTCGACGATCTTGCGGAGGGTCAACACCACGAGAGCGACGACGACCGATCCGACGAACGACGCGATCGCCAAGCTGAGTGAAATGGGTTCCATCACCGTCATCCCCTTCGCCGGAACCATGACTTGAGACCGGCCAGGCTGACTCTCCTGGCGGCCCTTCTTCGTTTTGCGGTCAGCAGGAACACGAGGAACATCAGCGCCAGCGCCGCCCCGGCACCGACGGAGACGGACACGGCGATCGTGGTTGTCGACATAGTGGTCCTATCGGAAGATGACGAGGTCGGCTTCGGCGAGCCGCCGGCCGAGCTCGGGGCCGAGGGACTTGGCGACCAGCCGCCGGCCGTGCGGATGACCGCTTTCGTCGAGGCAGATGCGGTCGGCGTCGTCGAGGAAGATCTGGAAGAGCAAGTGGCCTTGGGGAAAGGGCAGCCGGAGCAGCGCGCCCGCGACGATCTTCGGGTCGCCTGGGTGGTTCTCGACGAAGTACCGGATGATCTCTTCGAGGTCGACGACCTTGACCTTCCGCGGCCGCGGTCTGATCTTGATGCCGTCGAACATCCTGGTCAACCACCGCAAAGTCTCGTGCAGCATCGGATCGCCGACGCCGACCACCCGGTGAC
Organism: Amycolatopsis sp. NPDC104587; assembly: GCF_055583645.1. Lineage (NCBI taxonomy): Bacteria > Bacillati > Actinomycetota > Actinomycetes > Pseudonocardiales > Pseudonocardiaceae > Amycolatopsis > Amycolatopsis sp. NPDC104587. The sequence goes on along the minus strand of NZ_JBVJNO010000025.1, from coordinate 72,400 downwards.
CACTGTCGGTCATGCTCTCTCCTTCGCCGGTCCCTGTGCTTGGTCAGAGCCGCGGGGCCGCGCCGCTGATACAGGCCGGTTCGGCGGGTGTAACGTTCCCGCCCGGCCGCCGACTCAGGGTTTCGAAGAAGCAGCGCGTCGAATCGTTTCCGATGATTTTATTTCGAGGTGTGCGCGGTGGACATTACCGAGATTCGAATCCATCCCGCGATCGGTATCGCCCGGGTGGGAAACAGTGAAACCGGATTCTTCGTCGGTCCCGAACGGAAGTGGGACACCGCGGCGCCGGCGGACGGGAAATACAAGGACCCGTGCGGCCGGATCAAGCGCCAGGCCGCCCGGTTCCGGTTGTTCGCCTTCGACGAGCACAACACGGCGACCGAGCTCGTCGCGGGGACCGGCGTCGAGATCGAATGGACCGTGCACCTCGTCAACGCCAAGGCGGCGGCCCGGATGTTCGATTCCGCGTCGACCCGGAACAGCGGTTGTTCGTATGCCGGGCTCAAGGACCTGATGATCGATCCCGGGCCGCGAACCGTCGGCGGGACCGGGCAGGAGGCGCTCTTCGACAGCGGGGTGTTCAAGCTCAAAGGCCACCCGGCCGAACGGGTCCCGCTGGGCGCGATCCGCACCGATGAGGCGGGCCGGTTGCTGGTGCTGGGCGGGTTCGGCGCCGCCGGATCCCCGTCCGGAGCACCGCTCGCCACCAGCGGCGACAGCGACGACTGGTACGACGACATCTCCGACGGCCCGGTCACCGCCCGGGTGAAGATCAAGGGCGAAGAGCATGACGTGGCGGGCGCCTGGGTGATCGTCGCGCCACCGAAGTTCGCTCCGCCGGTCATCCACGCGGTCCGGCTCTGGGACGAAATGCTCCAGGAACTGGCTCCGCCGGCGGCGTCCGCCCGGTTTTCCTACGTCGACGACATCTATCCGATCATCCAGGCGGCGATCGACGCGGGCGGGGTGAACGCGAGCGCGTACAGCACCGAAGACCACGGCAAGACCCGGCTGCACCACGTTTTCCGGCACCCGGTCGACGGACCGGCCAAGGCCGCCATCGCCAGGCGGGTCGACCGGATCGGGACCGGGCACATGCCGATGCTGAGGTCGAAGCTCGACCCGGCCGACCTGGACCTCGAGCTGACACCGACGCAGAAGTGCATGGTCGCGAAGTGGGCGCGGGGAGACAAGGAGGCCGGGCCCCGGTGGAACGCCGCCTGGACCGGCGGGCCGCCGGTGCCGGGTCCGGTCACCCCCGGGGGAATGGACAAGGCGGCGCTGGAGAACTGCGTCGGCGGCCCGTTCTGTCCCGGGATCGAGGCGGGAGAGTTCCTGCTGCGGCCGGGAAAGTACGAATCGGTGCGGACTCTCGACGGACGGCCGTCGTTCCGGCTCCGCCACGGCGAAGTCCGGCCCGGTGAGGTCACCGCGAACATGACGGTGCCGTGGCAGGCCGACTTCGAAGCCTGCGAAAACTTCTGGTGGCCCGGTGCCCGGCCGGACAAGGTCAGGGTGGCGGGCTCGCCGGCGACTGCCCCGCGCGAAGACTGGAGACGCGGGTTCGGCCGGGCCGGGTTCGTCGCCGGTGGCTGGACGAAGCTGGGGTTCGTCATCCGGCAGCAGGACGGCCTGGTCGAGACCGAACGCGCTCCGGACCGATGAAGTCCCTGGAGGTCGCGGTGGTCGGCGGCGGCCCCGCCGGCGCGGTGACCGCGCTCCGGCTGGCCCGCCGCGGTGTCGACGTCGGGCTGTACGCGCCTTCGGCGGACGACCGGACGCGTATGGCCGAAACCCTGCCGCCGTCGGTCAATCCGGTGCTGCGCGAGCTGCGGGTCTGGGCCGAGTTCACGGCGCTCGAAGCCGTGGCGTCCTACGAAACCACGGCCGTCTGGGGCGCCGACGAGGTGTCGGCCCGGTCGTTTCTCTTCTGCCCCTACGGCAACGGCTGGCACGTCGACCGGGCGCGCTTCGACCGGATGCTCTCGGACGTCGCGAAGGAGAGCGGGGTGGCGGTGTTCCCGGCCAAGGTGCGCCGGGTGTGCCCCGCGCCGGGCGGGTTCCTCATCGACGCGGCGATCCCGGCCCGGGCGGAGGTGGTCGTGGACGCCACCGGGCGCGCCGCGCGGATCTCACGAGGGCTCGGCGCCCGGCAGATCCGGTCCGACCGGCTGGTCTGCGCCGCGAGGACGTTCCCGGCACGGCTGGGCGAGCTGCCCGGAGACACGTTCGTGGAGGCGGTGGACCACGGCTGGTGGTACGCGGCCCCCTTGCCGGACGGCCGGCGCACGGTGGCGTGTTTCACCGACGCCCCGATAGCGGCGCGGCTGGCGCTGGGCACCCCGGCCGGGTGGACGGCCGCGGCGTCGGGCGCGAGCCACGTCCGGCAGGTCGTGGCCGGCCCGGCGGCGGGTCCGGTCCACGTGGTCACGGCGGCGGTCCACCGGCTGCACCCGTGCACGGGCCCGGGCTGGCTGGCGGTGGGCGACGCGGCGCTGGCCATGGACCCGCTGTCTTCCGGCGGCGTCACCTCGGCCCTGCGAACGGCGAACGCGGCGGCGGACGCATTGCTCACCGGTGACCGGCCGGGGTACGCGGACCTGGTCGACGACCTTGCCGCGGACTACGCCCGGCAGTACTCGGCGGTCTACGGCCGGGAGACCCGCTTTCCGCGCGCCGAGTTCTGGGAAGCCCGCCGCTGCGGTCACCAGTCGAGGTCGTAGGGCAGGAAGATCTCGTCCTCGGGGGCGGCCTTGCGGGCGGCCAGGATCTTCTCCGCGGACGGTCCGGCGGTCACGCGCAGCGGCGGGTTCTCCCGCTCGATCGTGTCGGCCACCACTGTGGCCACCTCCTCCGGGGTGACGACCTCGCCGCGGGTCTTGACCAGCTCGTCGAACAGCGGGCCGTACGGGTCGTCGGCGGCGCGGTACGTCTTGGCCTTCGCGCCGCCGTTGGTCGTCACCACTCCCGGCTGGACCAGGCTGACCTTCACGCCGAAGTGACCGGTTTCGATGGCCAGTGCTTCGGCCATCGCCTCCACCGCCCACTTGCTCATCGCGTACGGGCCGATGATCGGCAGCACCATCCGGCCCTGGATGCTCGACAGGAACACCAGGTGCCCGGAGCCGCGTTCCCGCATGCCGGGCAGGGCGGCCTGGACGACGCGCAGCGCGCCCAGGGTGTTCAGGTCGAAGAGCCGGGCGACCTCGGCGACCGGGACCGTCTCCAGCGGGGCGCGCATGGTCTCTCCGGCGTTGTTGACAACGACGTCGATCGGGCCCGCGGCCCTGATCGCCGCGTCGACGCCGGCCTGGTCGGTGACGTCGAGCCGGAGCCGCTCGGCGATCGGGAGGTCGGCCAGGCTTTCGGGATCGCGGGCGGTGCCGATGACGTGGTGACCGCGGCGGGCGAGCTCCAGCGCCGTGGCGCGGCCGATTCCCTGGGAGGCGCCGGTGATGAGGATCGAAGGCATGGGGACCACGCTAGCACGTATGTATGTCGGCCGACATAATTTGAAGCCTGATGGCCGGGCGGAGTGAAGAATCAGCCGCGGGTGAGCGTGTGCGCGCGGCTCGCCAGGACGTCCCGGATCGCGTCGAACGGCTCGGGGCTGCGCAACGCGCGTGAGGTCACGAGCGCTCCTTCGACGCCCGCCACCGTCGCGTGCGCCAGCTCGCGGGCGCCGGCCGGGTCCGTGCCGAAAACCACGAACCGGAGCGCCAGGGTCTCGACCATCAGGAAGAACGCGCGCCGGCTGACGGCGCCCAGCTCCTCGGAGGACTCGCCGACCTCGATCACCAGCGGGGCGATCGTGCAGCCGCGGCCGTAACCGCTGTCCTGCATGCCTTTGCGGGCCACCTCGACGTAGGCCCGGACCAGGTCCTCGGCCGTGTCCGCTTCTTCGGCGAGCCGGTTGATCAGGTCGACCTGCTCCCGCGTGTGCTCCTCGGCCGCCTCGGCGGCCATCTGCACCTTGCCCTCGGGAAAGTGGTAGTAGATCGACCCGCGCGGCGCTGCGCTGCGCTCGACCACATCGGACAGCGCCATCGAGCTGTAGCCGTGTTCGCGGATGAGCTGGCGGGCGGCCCCGACCATGCGCTGCTTGGTGTCCGTACGTCGAGCCATGGCCGAAGTGTACTCTGCGGGCATGTATGACGGACGACATAATCAGCGATCGTCGGTTTCCCCGGCGCTCGTCCTGGGCGGCGGTGGGCCGGCGGGGGCGTCGTGGACGTCGGCCCTGCTGACCGGGTTGCGCGCGGCCGGGGCTCCGCTGGACGGTTCCGACGTGCTCGGAACGTCGGCCGGCTCGGTGGTCGGCGCCTGGCTGACGAGCGAACCGGACGGCCTGGCGGAGGTGCCGGCCCTGATGCACAAGCGCGCGGCCTGGCACGCGGGCAACACCTCGACCGGGCGTCCGGACACCGGCCTGTTCACCGCGCTCGTGGCGGACACCCGGAAGGGCACCGGCCCGGCCGGGGAGATCGGCCGGGCCGCGATCGCGGCGATGCCGCCGATTTCCGCCGAGCAGGCCACCGACCTGTGGCAGGCGATGCTGCCCGCGGGCGCGTGGCCGTCGCGGCTGCGGATGACGGCGGTGGACGCCGCCACCGGCCGGGTGCGGGTCTGGTCGGCCCGGGACGGCCTTCCCCTGGCCGTCGGGGTCGCGTGTTCCACCGCGGCCCCCGGGGTCGCTCCGCCGGTCGCGGTGGCGGGCGGGACCTGGCTGGACGGGGGAGTGCGGAGCGGCACCAACGCCGACCTGGTGGCCGACAACACCGCGGGACCGGGCCGGGTGCTGGTCGTGGCGCCCCTGTCGGCCGGGAACCTCGGCCGCGAAGAGGCTTTCCTGGCCGAGCGCGGTCACCGGGTGCGTGTCGTCGTCGCGGAACCGTTCTTCACCGCGCCGATGGATCTGCTCGATCCGCGGTTCGTCGCCATCGCGGCCGACGCGGGCGCGGCGCAGGCGCGTGCACTGGCGCCGGAACTGCTGACCTGGTGGAACGGCTGAGCCGGACCGGAAGCGAGTCTTACGAATCCCTGACCGCCGCCGCGGGACCGGCCGCCGCGACCCGGCATCGGCCTGCGCTCGGCCGGGACGGAGGAGGTCACCCTGGTCACGTTGGTGCTGATCGGTCTGGTCGGCGGGCTGATCACCGGCATCTCGCCGTGCGTGCTCCCGTGCTGCCGGTGTTGTTCATGACCGGCGGCACGGGTGCGGCGGCCGCCGCACCCACCCGGCGCCGGCCGTTCCTCATCGTGGCCGGGCTGGCGTTGAGCTTCAGCCTCGTCACGCTCCTCGGCACCCTCGTGCTCGCCGCGCTGCACCTGCCCGGCGACGTGCTGCGCTGGGCGGGGCTCGTCGTGCTGGTGGTGCTCGGGGTCGCGATGATGGTCCCGCGGGTGCAGGACCTCCTGGAACGGCCGTTCGCCCGCCTGGGCCGCAAATCCGTGCCGGGCGACCGCGGCGCGTTTGTGCTCGGGCTCGCGCTCGGCACCGTCTACGTGCCGTGCGCGGGGCCGGTGCTCGCGGCCATCACCGTGGGCGGCGCGACCCACACGATCGGCGCCGGGACCATCGCGCTCACCGTCGCTTTTGCTGTCGGCACAGCGGTTCCGCTGCTGTTCTTCGCGATGGCGGGCAACCGCGTCGCCGAGCGGGTGAAGGCGTTCCGCACCCGGCAACGGCAGGTGCGCGTCGCCGCGGGTGTGGTGGTGACCGGGCTGGCCGTCGCGCTCACGTTCAACCTCGCCGACGCCCTGCAGCGCGCCATTCCCGACTACACCGCGGGACTGAACCAGGCCCTCGGCACGGACGAGGTCGGCGGCGGCAGCCTGCAGGCGTGCGACCCGTCCGACGAGCTGCAGGACTGCGGCGCCGCGCCGCAGCCCGCCGGGATCGGCCAGTGGCTGAACACCCCGGGCGGGAAACCCCCGGTGCCGGCCGGAAAAGTCGTGCTCTACGACTTCTGGGCCTACTCCTGCATCAACTGCCAGCGTGCGATCCCGCATGTCGAAGCGTGGTACCAGCGCTACCACGACGCGGGCCTGGAGATCGTCGGGGTGCACACGCCGGAGTACGCGTTCGAGCACGTCCCGGCCGACGTCGCGGCCGGCGCCGCCCGCCGGCACATCACCTACCCCGTGGCGATCGACAACGACTACGCCACCTGGAACGCCTTCGGCAACCAGTCCTGGCCCGCCGAGTACCTCGCCGACGCCGCCGGGCGGGTCCGCCACGTCTCGATCGGCGAAGGCGACTACGACGGCACCGAGTCGCTCATCCGCGAGCTGCTCACCACCGCCGACCCGGCCCGGACGCTGCCCCCGCGCACCGACGTCGCCGCCGGCGACGACGATGCCTCCCTGACGCTCACCTACAACGCCTCGGTGGTCTACCTCGACGTCGGCGGCACGGGCACGGTCACCGCGACCGCCGGCGGTGTCACGCGGACGATCCCGGTGTCCGGCAGCCCGGACATCCACGCCGTCGTCCAGACGCCGAATCCGCAGCAGGGCACGGTGACCGTGAAGCTGAGCAAGGGGTTGCAGGCGTATTCGTTCACGTTCGGCTGACGGAACTACGATCGCGCCGACCTGCCGGACGACGACCCGGAGGTGCACGACCCGCTGGTGCGCAAGGTCTTCCCGGGCCGCGGCTCCGCCGTCGGCACGTGCGCGGACTGGTCGCCGGAAACCTGAGTCACCGGCTCGCCGCCGCGGGCTCGCGAGGCCGGGTCGGGTCGGGGAGGCCGTAGCGGGCGTTGAGCACCTGCATGGCCGCGCCGGCCGCCACGACGTCCGTGCCCAGCGACGTCAGGGAAACGTCCACGGTGAGCCACCCGTCGCCCGGGACCTGGGTGCGCACGGCGTGGTCGACGGCTTCCCGGTAGAGCTCGCCGTGGGGGAGCAGGTCCGCGCCGCCGAGGACGATGTGGCCGAGGTCGAGGGTCTGCAAGAGGTTGACGACTCCGGTCGCGAGCACGGCGGCGGCCGCGGCGGGGTCGGTCGCCTGCTCGTGGACGGCTTCCAGGCAGCCGTGCCGGCCGCAGGCGCAGAGCGGGCCGTCGAGCTGGACGACGGCGTGGCCGAACTCGCTGGCGTTCGTGTGCGCGCCGCGGTGGGCGGCGCCGCCGAGCCACAGCCCGGCGCCCACGCCGGCGTCGACCACGACCAGGGCCGCGTTGCGGAAAGCCGTTCCGCGGCGCCAGGCTTCGGCCGTGACCCCGGCGGTGACGTCCTTGTCCAGCACGACGGGCAGGCCCAGCCGCTGTTCGGCGAGGGCGGCCAGCGGGACGTCGCGCCAGTGCCGCAGCCGGTGGGCGCCGCGGACGGTGCCGGTCGACTGGTCGAGCGGCCCGATCATGCCGATCCCGACCCCGGCGAGCTCCGGGCCGGCCAGACCGTGCCCGGCGATCATCGCCGTGACGCCGGCCGCCAGCTCGTCCAGCAGCTGCTCCGGGGTGAAGTCGGCCGGCAACGGCGTTGCCGTCGACGCACGGACGTCACCGGCCAGATCGGCGAGGACCAGGCGCAGCTCGCGGCGGGTGACGTGCGCGCCGATCGCCCAGCGGCTGCCGGGGACCAGGCGGTAGACCGCGGCCGGTTTGCCCCGCGGCGGACGCCGGACGCCGGACGGCTCCAGCAGGCCTTCCTCGACCAGCCGGGCCAGCACCTTCGACACGGCCTGCGGGGTCAGCCCGGTGACCTCGGCGACGGTGCCGCGCTCGAGCGTGGGCACGGTCCGGGCCAGCGCGATCACCAGCGCTTCGTGGTAGTCCCGCAGGAAAGCCAGGTGCACGGCGTCACCCTACCGCCGGGCCCTGGTATTAACGCAACAGCGTTGCTAAAGTCGCCGGAATGGACGACCTCACCCGTCGGCGCCGCTGGGCGGCCCTGCTCGCCCTGGCGCTCGGCTCGGTCGCGATCGGGCTGACCGAGTTCGTGCCGGCCGGGCTCCTGCCGGACATCGCGCGCAGCGTGCTCGGCAACGCCGAACCGGACTCGGTCGCGCGGGCCGGCTGGATGATCACCGCGTACGCGCTCGGCGTGGTCGTCGGCGCGCCCGTGCTCGCGACGGTCACCGCGCGGATGCGGCGCAAACGCCTGGTGCTCGGGCTGCTGGTGCTGTTCGTGCTCGGCACGCTCGCGTCCGCGGTGGCGTCGTCGTTCGGCCTGGTGCTGGTGGCCCGGTTCGCGGCGGGCCTGCCGCACGGCGCGTACTTCGGGGCCGCGGGCCTGCTGGCGGCGACGCTGATGGGGCCGGGCAACGAGGGGCGCGGGTTCGCCGTGGTGCTCAGCGGGCTGACGGTGGCCAACGTCGCCGGCGTCCCGGTGATCACCCGGCTCGGGCAGGCCGTCGGCTGGCGGCCGGCGTACCTGGTCATCGCCGGGGTCTTCCTGCTCGCGCTGGTGGCGGTGGCGGTCACGGTGCCGGACGCGCCGGCCGCGGGCGGGTCACCGGCCGACGAGCTGCGCGCCCTGCGCCGGCCGCAGGTGTGGCTGGTGGCGGTGACGGCGTCGATCGGGATCGCCGGGTTCTTCGCCGTCGACAGCTACCTCGCGCCGATCACGACCTCGGTCACCGGGCTGTCGCCGGGCGCGGTCCCGTGGGCGCTCGTCGCGGTCGGGCTCGGCATGACGGTGGGCAACTTCCTGGGCGGCTGGCAGGCCGACCGGAACCTGCGCCGAGCCATGCTCGTGGGCTTCGCCGCGGTGATCGCCGCGAACGTCTACTTCGGACTGACCGTGGGCTCGGCGTTCGGCCTGTTCACCGGCGCATTCCTGATCGGCGGGACGATCCTGTTCCTGGGCCCGGTGCTGCAGGCCCGGCTGATCGCGGTGGCGCCGGGCGCCCAGCTGATGGGCGCGGCGCTGAACCAGTCGGCGTTCAACACGGCCAACAGCCTCGGCGCGGCGCTGGGCAGCGTGGTCATCGCGGCCGGTCTCGGCTACCGCGCGACGGCGTGGGCCGGCGTGGTGGTGAGCGCGATCGGGCTCGGGCTGGCCGTGGTGGGGTTCGTGGTGGACCGCCGCAAGGCCGAGCGGCGGCCACCGGCCGAGTTGACGGCCGGTTGAGATTCCGTTGTGAACGGCGTGAGACGCTGCGATGATCCGGAAGGTCCCGGCGCCGGGACCGGTGGACCGACACTGGGAGAGACTATGCCGCGTCCCTACGCCAGCGGAGTTGTCGCCGCGCCCGTCGACCAGGTCTGGGCCCGGGTCCGCGCCTTCGGCGACCTGCCCGACTTCCTCGGCGCGATCGGGCACTGCGAGATCGTCGAAGGCGCCGACGGCCACGTCGGAGCCGTCCGCCGGCTGACCCTCGCGGCCGGCGGCGACCCGTTCGACGAGCGGCTGCTCGTCCTCGACGACCCCGCACGCACCCTCACCTACGCGTTCACCGGGGCGAACCCGTTCGGCGTGCGCCGCTACGTCTCGACGATCCGGGTCAGCCCGGTCACCGACACGGGCGAGTCCTTCGTCGAGTGGTGGGCGGAGTACGACGCCGACGCGGACCAGGAAGAGGCGCTCGACCGCACCTTCGCCCAGGACGTCTACGGCGGCGGCATCGCGGGCCTGCGGCAGCTGCTCACCTAGAGCAGGGCTCGCACCCGGGCGGGATCGGGCCCGTCCGGGCCGAGCACCACCACGGCGTCGTCGAAACCGGCCTCGGCATACCGCCGCAGCGTCTCGCCGACCGGGCCGAGGTCGTCCTTTGTGGACACCGTGATGGCGCAGACGATCGCCCGCCGGCCGCCGGCGGCGCGGAACCGGTCGTGGGCGGTGATGATCTGCTCAGCCGTGCGGCGGTGGGCCGCCGCCAGCCAGCCGTCGAACTCGCGGGCGGCCCGCTCGACGTTGGCGCCCCACGAGCCGAGGAGCAGCGGCGGTGAGGGGTCGAGCAGGTCCCTCAGCCGCGGCACGTTCTCACGGAAGGTGCGGAAACGCGCGGTGTAGTCCCGGTCGAGGAGTGCGTAGTCGAGGTCGGTGGACCCGGGGCTGACGCCGAGCGTCAACCGGTTGCCGCACACCGACATCAGCGACCGGACCCGGTACGCGAGGTCGGCGGGGTGGTGCAGCGGAACTTGCACGGTGGCCGTGCCCACCTCCACGTCCTCGGTGGCGGTGGCGGCGACCGCCAGCGTGACGAACGGGTCCGGCACGAAGAAGCCGCGCCCGATGATCTGGGGTGTCCACAAGCTCTCGAAACCCTCGCCCGCCAAGCGTTTCGCCCACTCCGCGACGTCGATCGGCGGCCCGGGCGACAAGTGCGCGAGCGTCGCTCCCAAGCGCATGTCAGCGGGCCCGGTCCGCGGCGAACCGCGCGTACCAGCGCAGCGCGTCCGGATCGTCGACCGACGCGATGTTCGCGGCCTTCTCCAGCGCCCACCCGGCCAGCAGCTTCTTGATCGGGACCTCCAGCCGCTTGCCGCTCAGCGTGTGTGGGACGGCGGGCGCCTCGACGATCTCGTCCGGGACGTGCCGGGCGGTGAGCCGGGTCCGCAGGGTGGTGACGATCTTCCCCTTGAGCGTGTCGTCGAGTGCGTGGCCGGGCGCGGGAACCACGAACAGCCCCAGCCAGTAGCCGTCGTCCGGCCGGTCGACCCCGATCACCAGGGTCTCGGTGATCTCCGGCAGGGTCTCGAGCACGTCGTAGAAGTCGCTGCTGCCCAGCCGGACGCCCTGGCGGTTGAGCGTCGAGTCGGACCGGCCGTGGATGGAGACGCTGCCGTCGGCGTGCAGGGTCACCCAGTCGCCGTGGCGCCAGACGCCGGGCCAGGTGTCGAAGTAGGACTCGGTGTACCGTTCGGCGTCCGGGTCGTTCCACAGGGACACCGGCATCGACGGCATCGGCTGCGTGATCACGAGGTCCCCGACCGCGTCGACCACCGGCTTTCCGTCTTCGCCCCAGGCCGCGCAGTCGACGCCGGCGAGCCGCCCGCCGATGCGGCCCACCCGGACCGGGGTGTACTCGTTGGCGCCGACGAACGAGCCGGAGATGTCGGTGCCGCCACTGGTCGAGTCGATCCGCAGGTCCGGGCGGACGTGCTCCATCAGCCAGTGGTAACCGGCCGACGGCAGCGCCGACCCGCTGACCATCACGTGCCGCAGCCGGCTCAGGTCGTGCCGGTCCCGGGGCGAGACGTCGGTGCCGGCGGTGACCACCGCGGCGCCCAGCAGCATGACGTCGGCGCGGACCCGGGCGGCGACCTCCCAGACCGCGCCCGCCGGGTGGTGGGGCGCGCCTTCGTAGAGCGTGATGGCCGCGCCCTGGGCGAGCGCGCCCAGCTGCATGTTCCACAGCGCCCAGCCGGTCGAGGTGAACGTGTACATCCGCTCGCCGGTCCGCAGTCCACAGTAGAGCCCGGACCACTTCAGCCCTTCGAGCGTGATGCCGCCGTGGCTGTGCACCAGGCCTTTCGGCAGTCCCGTGGTGCCGGAGGAGAACAGCACCCACAGCGGGTGGGAGAACTCGACCTGCTCGAACTCCGGCGGCGCGTCCTGGGCCGGCAGCTCGTCCCACGACGTCGAGCCGTCCGGGTGCGGCCGGTCGAAGACGTACGGGACGTGGACGAAGTGCCGCAGTGTCGGAAGTTCCTCGCGCAGCCGCGTGACGACGTCGCCGCGGTCGATCTCCTTGCCGTTCCAGTGGTATCCGTCCGCCGCGATCAGCACGGTGGGTTCGAGCTGCGCGAGCCGTCCGATGGCGCCGTCGGCGCCGAAGTCGGGGGAGCAGCACGCCCACACGGCGCCGACGGCGGCGGTCGCGAGGCAGGCGATCACCGCGTGCTCGGTGTTGGGCAGGTAGGCGCCGACCCGGTCGCCGGGGCGCACCCCCGCCCGGCGCAGCCAGCCGGCCACGGCCGCCACCGACCGGCGCAGGGCGCCGAAAGTCGTCTCGCGCGCGGGGCCGCCACCCTCCTGGACGCAGACCAGCGCGGTGGTGTCGTCCGCCCCGCGGCGCAGCGCGTGCTGCGCCCAGTTCAGCCGTCCGCCGGCGAACCAGCGGGTGTGCGGCATGGGATCGGCGGTGCGCACGCGGGTCCACGGCGTGGTGAACTCGACGTCGTAGTAGTCGACGATCGAGGTCCAGAACCGGTCCAGGTCCTCGACGGACCAGGCCCAGAGTGCGTCGTGGTCGGGGAACGGCCGCCCCTCGCGCCGCTCCAGCCAGTTCAGGTACGCGCGCAGCGGGGAGTTCTCGATGCGGTCCGCCGTCGGGCTCCAGAGCACGTCCATACCGGAAACATAGAGACAGTTCGCCGCGCGCCCCGGCGCCGTTGACGGGGATTTGAGAATCGCGTGTGATCGAGTTGAGCCGGCCGGCGCACGATCCCTGGGACGACGACGTCACGAGGAGGCCGGACGCATGAAGCTCGCCCTGTACCTGCCCAACTTCCGCGACGAGGTGACGCTGAAGGAGCTCGAAGACCTCACCGCGCTCGCCGAAGACCTCGACTTCGACTCCGTCTGGACGCTCGACCGGATCGTCGTCCCCGAAACGTCCGACCACGCCGAGCTGCAGTACCCGTTCGGCATGATGACCGACCTGCCCAACGCGCTGCCGGTCATCTCACGCGGCAAGTGGTTCCAGGGCATGACGCTGATCCCGTGGCTCGCCGCGAAGACCACGAAGGTCCGGATCGGCATGAGCATCATCGACACGCCGTACCGCTCGCCCGGCGTGCTCGCGGCCGAGCTCGCCACCCAGGACCACCTCTCGGGCGGGCGGCTCAACGTCGGCATCGGCTCCGGCTGGATGCCCGAGGAGTTCGCGGCGGCCAGCGTCCCGCAGTTGTTCGGCCGCCGGCACGCCCACGTCCGCGAGACGATCGAGATCATGCAGGGCATCTGGTCCAACGAGCTGTTCGAGTACCACGGCGAGTTCGCCGACTTCGAGCTGTCGGGCTTCGGGCACAAGCCGATCCAGCAGCCGCCGCCGATCTTCTTCTCCGGTCTGAAGGACCCGAAGCGCTCGGCCAAGCGCATCGCGAAGTACGGCCTGCAGGGCTGGATCGGCATCCAGGACACCCCCGAGGACATCAAGCGCTGGAAGGGCGAGATGGAGCGTGAGCTGGGCGAGCTCGGCCGCGGTTTCCCCGACGGGTTCGAGATGTGCAGCATGATCTGGTTCGTCATCACCGACGAGCCGATGGACCAGACCCCGGCGGGCAAGGGCACCAACCTGCTGGCCGGCAGCGCCCAGCAGGTCGAGGACATCCTCAAGCGCTACAAGGAAGCCGGCCTGACCATGCCGCTGCTGTGGCCGCCGTTCCGCGACGTGCCGACGTCGAAGACCCTCGACGACCTCAAGCGGCTCACCGAGGAGATCATGCCGAAGGTCAACGCCGCCTAGCGCGGCAGCCGCACCTCGACCGTCGTGCCCTGGCCCACGACGGTCGAGACGGCGAGCTGCCCGCCCATCGCTTCGGTGAGGCCCTTCGCCAGCGGCAGTCCCAGGCCGACGCCCTGGTCGGTGTCGACGCCCAGCCGGTCGAACGGCGTGAACAACCGCGTCAGGTGTTCCGGCGCGACGCCCCGGCCGGTGTCGGTGACGGTGACGACCACGGCGTCGGCCTCGGTGCCGGTGGTGATCGTGACGGTGCCGCCGGTCCGGTTATAGCGGACGGCGTTGCCCGCGAGGTTGAGCAGGACCTGCTTGAGCCGGCGCTCGTCGCAGCACACGGTGGCCGGGCCGCTCTCGTCGCGGAGGCGGACACCTTCGGCGTCGGCCAGCGGCTCCAGCAGGTTCAGCACCTCGGTGACCACGGCCGCGACGTCGATGTCGGCCGGGTGCAGCCGGAGCGCCCTGGCCTCGATCCGGGCCACGTCGAGGACGTCGTCGACCATGGCCAGGATGTGCCCGGCCGCGCCGGTGATGTGTTCCAGGGCCGCCCGCCGGCGTTCCGGGGGCAGGTCGAGCGAGCCCAGCAGCTCGGTGAAGCCGGTGATGGCCTGCAGCGGGGTGCGCAGCTCGTGCCCGAGGGCGGCGACGAAGTCGGTCTTGGCGCGGCTGGCCTGCTCGGCCGCCTGACGGGCCACCTCGGCCTCGCGCCGGCCACGGCGTTCGCGCTCGGCCGCCCGGCGCTGGGTGACGTCGAGGACGTTCGCGATCAGCCGGACCGGGAGCCCGTCGGGCCCGGCGACCGGCGACACCGAGACGACGACGTCCAGCGTGCGCCCGTCCGGGTGGCGCAATGTCGCCTCGTAGGGCGGTGCCCCCGCCGGGGTGAGCAGCTCGTCGAGCCGGGCGCCGATCAGCTCGTACTCGGTGCGCCCGAGCAGGTCCCGCAACGCTTCGTTGGTCCGGGTGACGGCGCCGTCGGGCTCGGTGATCGCCATGCCGGTCACGTTGTCGTCGAAGGCACGGCGGAACCGCTCTTCGCTGTCGGCCAGCGCGCCGAAGAGCGTGTTGTGGTCGATGGCCACCGACGCCAGGTGGGTGAGCCGGTCGACCAGGTCGCGTTCGCGGGGCGCGGGCTGGTGGGTCCGCTCGTGGTAGACGGCGAAGGTGCCGACCACGCCGTCCCGGCCGCGGATCGGCGTCGACCAGCAGGACCGCAGCCGGTGGGCGCCCGCGAGCGCGCGGAACTGCACCCAGCGCGGGTCGGTCGTGACGTCTTCGGCGACGACCGGCACGCCCAGGTAGGCCGCCGCGCCGCAGGACCCGGCGTCGCGGCCGATGGGGAGACCGTCGATGCCGGCGGAGTAGGCCGCGGGCAGCGACGGCGCCGCGCCGTGGTGCAGCGTCGCCGTTTCCAGGTCGAGCAGCAGGATCGAGCAGTGGCAGCCCGGCATCAGCCGTTCGAGGGCGGTCGCGACCTCGGTCAGCACCTCGGCCAGCGGCGCGCCGCCCGCGATGCGCTCCAGGACGCCGGACTGGGCCCGCAGCAGGGCCTCGGTGTCGCCGACGGTCTCTTGGACGTTCGTCATGGCTCGAGCCGGTAGCCGACGCCGCGGACGGTCCGCACGAGCCGTGGCCCGAGCTTCTGGCGCAGGCGGTGGACGTGCTCGGTGACGGTCGCCTCGCTCTGCCACTCGGCGGCGCTGGCCCAGACGCGTTCGAGCAGCTGGGCGCGGGTGAACACCTGCCGCGGGTGCGCGGCCAGGAAGGCGAGCAGGTCGAACTCCTTGGCCGTCATGGTGATCTCGCGGCCGTCGAAGAAGACTTCGCGGGCGGCGTGGTCGATCCTCAGGCCGGCGGCGGTCGTGGGCGGCGCGGGCGCGACCCGCCGCAGCACCGAGCGCACGCGGGCGGCCAGCTCACCGGGGGAGAAGGGCTTCACGAGGTAGTCGTCGGCGCCGAGGTCGAGCCCGACGATCCGGTCGGTCTCACCGCTGCGGCCCGACAGGACGATCACCGGCAACGAGGCGTGCACGCCGTCCCGCAGCCGCCGCAACACGTCCAGGCCGCCGACGCCGGGCAGCGCGAGGTCCAGGATGACGAGGTCCAGCTGCTCGCGTTCGATGGCTTCGAGGGCCCGCCGGCCGTCGGGCGCCTCGGCGACCCGGAACCCTTCGGCCTCCAGCTGCCACGTCACGACGGTCCGCACCCGCGGGTCGTCGTCGACGACCAGGACGAGCCGCCCGGGGGCCGCGCGGCTGCCGGGCAGGGTCGCAGGGGCGTCCATCGCGGGCTCCTTCGCCGACGTCCGGCCGCCACGCCGCGGCCGTCCTCCATGGTGCCCCACCTGCGGCGCAGTGGCCAGATCAGCGGGAGCGCAGGTCGCCGAGGTCGGGCCGGAGCGGCCGCCGTCAACCTGGTCGGTGCGCTCGGTCCGGTCCTGCGCCCGGTTCAACCCGGAGAAGGCCCAGCGCCTCCGGCGTTGAAAACCGCGACCGGCTGATCCTCACCGTCGAGGAGTGTCGAAGGTGAGGCCACGACGACGGCAGTCGTCGATGATGCCGGGGAGCGCGCCGAGCGTGGCGCGCCAGGCGCCGTTGCCGGTGGTGGTGTCGCTGTCGTGCAAGAGGATCGTGCCGCCGCCGCCGAGGTTGCCGGCGACGCGGCGGCGGATCGAGCCGGGGGTGCAGCCTTCGGTCCAGTCGAACCCCCAGGTGCTCCACAGGAGCGGGCGGAGCGCCAAGTGCCGGGCCGCGATCAGCGACGCCGTGCTGAAGACGCCGTAGGGCGGGCGGAACCAGCGTGGTGCCGTTCCGGTCAGGCGGTGCAGGAGATCGCGGGCCGCGCGCAGGTCGCGATGCGTCGCCCGCGGTGACCGGGCCAGCAGGCAGCGGTGGTCCCAGCCGTGCACGCCGACCTCGTGTCCCGCCGCGGCGATGGCGCGCACGACGTCCGGGGCTTGCCGGGCCTGGGCGCCGAGGAGGAAGAACGTGGCCCGGACGTCGTGCTCGGCCAGGACCCGCAGGAACTGCGGTGTCGAGACGGGGGACGGGCCGTCGTCGAAGGTCAGGGCTACCTGCCCGGGCGCTGTCGTGCCGGCCAGGCGGGGCAGCAGGGCACGCCGGGGGCCGGGCAGGAACGCCGCCGCCGGGGCGGCGTGGGCGGCGAGGGTGATCGTGGCGAGCGCGACGGCGGTCTTCACGCGAGCTCCATCAGCTTTTCCAGCAGTGGCACGGCATCCTGGGCTTCGTCGAGCCGATCGTGCGGGCGGGCGGCGGCGAGCGCCGGTCCGAGGTCGCGGCGGCGGCGGATCCACGGGACCGCCCCGATCCGGTCGAGCACGGCGGCGTTGGCGCGGCCGTGGCCGGGCAGGCAGCGGTAGGTGAGCACCGGCAGCCCGGCCGCGAGCGCCTCGGACGTCGTCAGGCCCCCGGCGTTCTGGACCACGACGTCGGCCGCGCGCAGCAGCCGCGGCATGTCGTCGACCCAGCCGAACACGTGCCGGTGCCCGGCGGCGAGGAGCTGGTCGCGCAGGGCCGTGTTGCGGCCGCACACGACGACCGGGACCGCCGTGCCGGACGCCGTGACGTCGTCGACGGTCTCGCGGACCTGCCCCACACCCCAGGACCCGGCCACCACGAGCGCCAGGCGCCCGCGCTCGGGAAGGCCGAAGGCGTGCCGGGCGCCGTGGCGTTCGCTCGGCCCCGCCCGGCGGAAGGCCGGCCGGACCAGGGGCGCCGCGACGGCGACCTCGGCGGCGCCCAGGGACTGGGCCTGCTCCGCCGCCCGGTGGTTCGGGGCGATGTGCAGGTCGGCGCCGGGGTGCACGGCCAGCCGGTGCACGGCGGGATCGGTCAGGTAGGCCGCCAGGGGAGGGGTCTCCGCGGTCCGCAGGACGCCCAGCGCCTGCGTGGCCAGGGGGTAGGTCGAGGTGACCAGGTCCGCGCCGCGGACCAGCGCGGTCAGCCCCGGCCGGGCGAGGGTGGCGGCCCGCGCCGCCAGCCCGGCGCCCCAGGCTGTCCCGAGCACGCTCAGGGTCCAGTCCCAGCTGCGGGGCGCCATCTCGAGCTGGCGGTGGTAGCAGGCGCACAAGCGGTGCCCGAGCGAGCCGGGCAGGAGGTCCAGGTAGTCGTGGACTTCGACGGCGTGGCCGGTCAACCGGTCCGCCAGAGCGTGAGCCGCTCCGTCGTGCCCGGCGCCCACGCGGGCCGAGACGATCACGATGCGCGCCATGCCCGCTCCCTTCTACGACAACTTAGTAGAAGTTCTACACGAGCGTAGATTAAGACGGGGTTATTAATCCGGCCAAAAGCAGGACGACCCTGACGCGGCACGGAACCGTTGCTGCAAAGGCCATTCGGCCGTGCCTGTGGTCGGATTAGTAACGATCGGCACAGTATCGGTCTGCGTTCCCGATCTGGGCGACTTCGATGCCGTCGTGCAGGTCGGCGGCGCTGTCCAGGGCGGTTTCGGCCGACAGGCCCGCGATGCCGAGGATCACCGCGCTCAGCACCACCACCGGGACGCGGCCGCGGACCCGCGGTGCGGGCGCCAGCAGCGCCGACACCCGCTGCGGGACCGGGCCACCGGTGGCGGCGAGGGCGAAACCCGCGTGTGCCCGCCCGGCGAGCGCGGCCTTGGCCACGGCGTGCGCGACCACCGTCCGGTCGCCGACCCGGTGGGCCGCGGTTTCGTCGGCCCACCGTTCGAGCGCGAACCGCGTCGCCGAACAAAGCGGGCGCAGCAACGGATTCAGCGTCGAGGACACCGTCAGCACGATCAGGAACAGGTGGTGGCGCGAGGCCAGGTGCGCCCGCTCGTGGGCCAGCAACGCGGTCCGTTCGCGCGGGCTCAGCGCCGCCAGCATGCCGCGGGAGACCGCGATCCGGCCCCCGCGCCCGGGCGCGGCGAACGCCACGGCCTCCTCGCCCGGCAGGACGAGGATCCCGTCCCGCCCGTGTTCGTCGAGCTCGCGCGACAGCCGCCGAGCCCATCGTGCGTACCGGACGGCGGTGCGCGCCAGGAGAAGCAGCAGCACACCCAGCACGACGCCGGCGGCAATCGACGTCGGGACGTCCACGCCGCTCAGCGTCCGCAGCTCCCGCGGTGACCAGTGCCCGAGGTCGGCGACGACCGGGACCAGCGACAGCCCGGAGAACGCCAGCAGAGCCAGCGCCGCGGTGCTTCCGGCCGCGAGGACGAGGCAGGCGCCGGTGAGCAGCCAGCTCGCCGGCCGCGGGGGCAGCCGCGGCGCGACCAGGCGCGCGGCCGGCCACGCGAGCAGGGGCAGCAGCAGCGGGATCAACAGGTCGGTGGTCACGGCGAGCCGCGCAGGAGATCTCGCAGCACCGCTTCGTCCGAATCCGACAGCTGGGTGACGAAGCGCGCCAGCACACTGCCGCGGTCGGGCTCGCTGTCGAGGACCTTCGTCATCTTCCGCGCCGCCAGCCCGGCTTCGTCGTCGACGGCGGAGTAGTGGAACGCGCGCCCGTGCTTCTCCCGTGTCGCCATGCCCTTGTCGTGCAGGCGGGTGAGGATCGTCACGACCGTCGTGTACGCGAGGTCGTCCTCGATCCGGGCCTGGACGTCGGTGGGGGAGAGGGGTTCCCCGGCGCTCCACAGCAGGCTCAGCACCTCGGCTTCGAGCGTTCCCGGGGCGCGCCGCGCCGGTTCCTTCCGCATGCTTCGAATCTACACGGCTGTCGTATCAGCGGAGGGTCAGCACGGCCAGCGCACCGGCCCCGGCGAGCACGCAGTAGAGCGCGAACGGCGTCAGCGTCCGGGTGTGGAAGTGGCGGGTGAGGAACCGCACGGCGAGGTAGGCGCTGACGAACGAGGCGACGCTGCCGACCAGGACCTGGCCGTGGATGCCGGCGCCGAGCGGGCCGAAGAGGTCCGGGATCTTGAGCACGCCCGCGGCGAGGATCACTGGAGTGGCCAGGAGGAACGAGAACCGGGCGGCGTCTTCGTGGGAGAGGCCGCGCAGCAGCCCGGCGACCATCGTGACGCCGGAGCGGCTGATCCCGGGCAGCAGGGCCAGCACCTGGGCGCTGCCGATGAGGACACCCCGGCCGAAGGACATCCGCGAAAGGCGTTCGTCCGCCGCGACGTCGGTGTCGACGGCCGCTCCGGGAGCGTCGGCGGGCACCGCGGTCGCGTTCGCCCTGCGGCGCAGGAGCTCGCCGCCGTAGAGCACGACGCCGTTGGCGATCAGGAACGCCGCGGCCGGGACCGGCTTGCCCAGCGTGGTGCGGAAGAGGTGCTCCAGCAGCAGCCCGCTCACCCCGACCGGGATGGTCGCGAGGATGATCAGCCACGCCAGCCGTTCGCCGGAGGTCCGCACCCGGCGGTGCCGGATCGAGCTGAAGAACCCGCCGATGATCCGGACCCAGTCCCGCCGGAAGAACACCAGCAGCGCGGCGGCGGTCGCCACGTGCAGGCCGACGATGAACGCCAGGTACGGCGACTCCGGCGTCGACACGCTCAGGTCCTGCGCCCACTTCCCGCCGACCACCGCGGGGATCAGGACGGAGTGCCCGAGGCTGGAGACCGGGAACAGCTCGGTCACGCCCTGGAAGGCGCCGACGACGATCGCTTCGAAGTAGTCCAGCACGGTGCCTTCCCGGGGTGTATTACTACGCTTATGTAGAAATACTACCTGACTGTAGAAGCCGCCCTACTTCGCTACGACCTCCGCGACCTTGCTCAGGGGTTCCGACAGCGCGTCCACGGCCGACGCGAACGCCTTGATCTGGTCCTTCGTCAGGTCGGTGTAGAGCTTGAAGGTGTCCCCGGTGCGCTGGGCGTCGAGGAGCTTCTGGACATCGGCGAACCGGCCGTCGATCGTGGCCACCAGCGCGGGGTCGCGCTGGGACAGGACCGGGCGCAGCGCCTGGATGGCCGCCTTGGAGCCGTCCACATTGGCCTGGAAGTCGGAGAGATCCGTGTGGGAGAAGGCTTCCTCCTCGCCGGTGATCTTCCCGGTGGCGACCTCGTCGAGCAGGCTCTTGGCGCCGTTGGCCAGGTCGAGCGCGCTCAGCTGCAGCGCGCC
Organism: Amycolatopsis sp. NPDC104587; assembly: GCF_055583645.1. Classification (NCBI taxonomy): domain Bacteria; kingdom Bacillati; phylum Actinomycetota; class Actinomycetes; order Pseudonocardiales; family Pseudonocardiaceae; genus Amycolatopsis; species Amycolatopsis sp. NPDC104587. The sequence continues at coordinate 52,001 of NZ_JBVJNO010000025.1, read as the reverse complement.
GGCCTTCCGGCCCAGCGTGGTGACGTCGGTGACGAGCTGCTCGGCGACCGCGGCCGAGTCCGGCTGCAGTCCGCTGACCCACAAGTCCTTCTCCAGCCGGTGGAAGCCGGTGAACTTCTGCCCGGGCTCGAGGTCGGCTTCGCGGACGTCGAGTGCCGGGTCGAGGTCGCCGAACTTGGCCGCGACCGGTTCGATCCGCTCGTAGTAGACGCGGGTCCGGGCGTACTGGGCCCGGGCGCCGGCGACGTCGCCGGCCTTGACCGTCGCGGCGAACTTCTTCGATTCGTCGGCGAACGCGCCGGTCTGGCTGGTGACGTACCGCGCGTAGCCGCGCGCGGCGTCGGCCAGTTCGGCGTTCACGTCGGTGCCCTTCGCCGCGCCTCCGGTGACGGTGAACGCGCCGCGGATGCCGACGCCGGCCATGCCGGGCTTGCACGCGGTCTGGTACGCGCCGCCGCCGGCGACCTCCACGATCAGCCGGCGGGAAATCCCGGGCGCGATGTTCTCCACCTCACCCATGATCCGGTCGCCCTCGCCGTAGAGGTAGAACTCGGTGACTTTGCTGCCTTGGTTGGAGATCTGGAACGTGATGGTCCCCGCGGGGGCCGTGCTCGCCGAAACCTGGCAGCCCGTGTCGGTCGCGGTGACCGAGATCGGCCCGCCCGGGGCGGCGGCCGGGGGCCGGGCGTCACACGCCGTCAGCAGGGCGAGCGCGGTGAGCGCGGCTCCGGTCCGCAGTGCGGTCGCCATGGTCACTCCTTCGGTTCGGCGGTGGTGGTGGCTTTGGCTCGCGCCGGGCGCAGGAAGAGCGGGAGCACGATCCCGACGTAGGCCGCCCAGGCGATCGCCTGCAGGAGCGTGGTCTGCTGGGAGTAGTTGAAGATCCCCTTGAGCAGGGTGCCGTACCACGAAGTCTCCGGCAGGACACCGGAAGCGTCGAAGGCCAAAGTGGACAGACCGGGGAGGAAGCCGCCCTCCTGGAGGTCGTGCAGGCCGTAACCCAGCACGCCGGCGGCGACGAACACGAGCAGCACGCCGGTGATCCGGAAGAACTTCCCGAGGTCGAACCGCAGCGCGCCGCGGTAGAGCAGCCAGGTCAGCGCGACGGCGATGAGGATCCCGATGGCGAAGCCGAGCAACGGGAGTGCGGTGTCACCCTGGGCGGTCTGGACGGAGGCGTAGAAGAAGACGGACGTCTCCAGGCCTTCGCGGCCGACGGACAGGAACGACACGAGCACGATCGCCAGCGGGCCGAGCTTCAGCGCGTTCTCCATCTTCCCGCGCAGCTCGGCGGAGATGTGCCGGGCGGCCGTGCGCATCCAGAAGATCATCGCGGTGACGAACGCGACGGCCACGATGGACAGCGTGCCGCCGACCAGCTCCTGGTGCGCGAAGGTCAGGTGGGCGGTGGTGTAGGTGAGGATCGCGCCCACGGCGACCGAAAGCAGCACGGCGGCGGCCACTCCGGGCCACACCCAGCGCAGCGCCGGTCGCCGGTCGGTCTTGACGAGGAAGGCCACGAGGATGCTCACGACGAGCGCGGCCTCGAGTCCCTCCCGCAGGCCGATCAGCAGGCTGGAGAACAACAACGCGCGGCTCCTTGGCGATCCGGTGACGAGGGGGACCGCGCAAGCATTAGGTAAGGCTCACCTCCGAATCCAGGAACCGACGGTAAGTTAGCCGAACTTTAGGAACGGACAAAACGGTCAGCGGTGCCGATTGTGCTGCTCGGAGCGGCTCGGCCGGCAAGCATCTTCCAGTGCCGGGCAAAGGCCGGGTTAACGGCGCTGCGGCGGGCGGACGCGGCGGCGCACGCTGGAGTCATGGGCACTTTCTGGAGGGTGGGCGCCGTCGCGCGGCGTCTCCGGCTGCTCAAACCGATCTTCCTGCGGTCCGCGCGGGGCACCGACCGGCTCGAGGCGGTGCTCCTGCTCGTGGTGAGCCTGCTCGTCGTCGGGTCGGTCGCGGTGATCTGCCGTCAGGTCATGGCCGACTACGACCGGCTGGCGGCCTCGGCTGTGGTCGAGGGCCGTACGCGCCACCTGGTGGTCGCGACCGTGCGCCCGGACATCCCGGTGCCGGCCGGCTCGGCGTCGGCCGGTGGTGAGCTCGTCCCGGTCACCGCCACCTGGCTCGCGCCGGGCGGCCGGCTCCGGCAAGGCGTGGTCGACGTCGGCGCCGGACCGGCGCTGCCGCAGCACGTCCCGGTGTGGATCGACCAGTCCGGCGGGCAGGTGGTGCCGCCGCTCAGTGGCGCCGAGGCGTTCACGACGGCGATCCTCGGCGGTCTCGTCTGGGAGAGCGTCTTGCTCGTGGTGCTCGGCGGGGTCTACCTGGTGCTGCGCCGGGGACTGGACCGGCGCCGGGCGCGGTCGTGGGACCGGGAGTGCGCGCGAGGCGGGTGGCGGTCAAAAACGACATAGGTGTAGAAATACTACGTAGCTGTCGAAGAAAGGTGGCCGATGAACCCGTTGAGCGCGACGTCGTGGTTGTCCAGCCTCGGCACGGCCGGGGTCTTCCTCGTGCTGTTCGCCGAAACCGGCTTGCTGATCGGGTTTTTCCTGCCCGGGGACTCCCTGCTGTTCACCGCCGGCCTGTTCTGCACCACCAGCGCCACCGCCACGGTGCACCTTTCGCTCCCGGCCGTGCTGGTCGCGTCGGTCGCCGGGGCCCTGCTGGGGGCGCAGACCGGGTTCCTCCTCGGCCGGCGCGGCGGACGTCCGCTGCTCGCCCGGTCGCGGAACGCCCACCTGCATCGCGGCATGGCTCGCGCGGAGGAGCTCTTCGGCCGGTACGGGCACGCCAAAGCCATCGTCCTCGCGCGGTTCGTCCCGGTCGTGCGGACGGTGCTGAACCCGCTCGCCGGAGTCCTCGCGGTGCCCGCGCGGACCTTCACGATCTGGCAGGTTCTGGGCGGGCTCCTGTGGGCGGTCGGCGTCACGCTCGCCGGGTACGTGCTCGGCTCCAGCATTCCCGGGATCGACCAGTACCTGCTGCCGATCGTCGCGCTCGTGGTCGTCGTCTCGCTCGTCCCGCTCGCCCTGGAAATCCTGCGCGGCAGCAAGCGAAACACCGAAACCCGCGACCGCGCTTAACTGTTCGCTAGCAATTCGATGGACTGGCTCGAACCGCGGGATCGTTACCGTGAAATATGGTCGACGTAGCCGGTAAAACCGAATTCCCGCCCGTTCCCCGGCCGCCGGTGAAACGCCGTCGAAAGCGTTTCCGGCGAGCACTGGCCGTCTTTCTGCTGCTGATCATCTACCCGGCCGTCACGTACGTGCAGGCGCTCACCGCGCCGGGCGCGGCGACCTTCGCCGCGCGGACGGCGGACTGGGCCCGGCAGATGGGCGCCGGTCCGGTCGTGAACGCCCTCGAGAACTGGTACTACACCCGGCATCCGCCGGGCGGCGGCAGTCCCGACGCGAACGCGCTGCCGGCGCCGGTGTCGGCGCCGGTGTCGTCGGACAACACGGCGAACGCGCCCGCCGCGCTGCCCACCCTGCCCGGCGCCCTGCCGGGTGAAGGGCAGTGGGTGCCGGGCGCCCGGATGGCCGGGGGCCGGCCGGCGGACTACACGACGTTCGTCCGCCCCGACCCCGGCCACGCCAGCGTGGTCGCCGCTCTGGTGGCGTTCGACCAGAAGTGGACCGGCCTGCACCTGATCGCCGGGACGAAGGAGCCCGGCGGCCAGTGGCCCGAGGGCGCGCAGGTGCCCGACGCACTGCGCTCGTCGCTGCTGGCGACGTTCAACTCCGGGTTCAAGTTCCGCGACACCCCGGGCGGCTTCTACGCCGACGGGCGGTCCGGGATCCCGCTCAAGAACGGGATGGCTTCCCTGGTCGTCGACAAGTCCGGGGTGGCGACCGTCGGCGTGTGGGGTCGCGACGTCCGCCTGACCCCGGACGTCGCGGCGGTGCGCCAGAACCTCGAGCTGGTCGTCGACGGCGGGCAGCCGGTGCCCGGGCTGTCCGGCAACCCGGCGGGACAGTGGGGGAGCGCAAAGAACCAGTTCCAGTTCACCTGGCGGTCCGGCGTCGGCGTGGACGGGCAGGGCAGGCTGGTCTACGTCGCCGGGAACCAGCTCACCCTCTCCGCGCTGGCGGACGCGCTGTCGAGCGCCGGCGCGGTCCGGGGCATGGAGCTCGACATCCACGGCGGGATGGTCAGCGCCAACCTCTTCCGGCCGGACTTCCCCGGCTCGTCGCCGGTCACGCTGACCCGGGACATGCCGACCGCGCCGGACCGCTACCTGGCGCCGGACCAGCGTGACTTCTTCGCGGTCACGGTGCGGGCGGGTGCGCTGCACGGGCCGACGGCAGCAGCAAGGTGAACGTCGTGGGGGCCGGGCTGCCGAGCCGCAGCCGGCCCCCTTCGGCCTCGGCCAGGTCCCGGGCGAGGGCGAGGCCGATGCCCGAGCCGCCGGCGCCGCTGTGGCCGCGGGTGAACATGTTCGCCACGTCCGCGGCGTCCCGGCCTTCGTCCGCGACGTCGAGGACGAAGGCGTCTCCGGCGTCGCGGGTCGTGATGGTCACCGTGCCCCGGCCGTGGATGACGGCGTTGTCCAGCAGGACACCGAGGATCTGCCGCACGGCGGCCTCGGCCGCGCGCGGCCGGCCCGTCGCCTGAGGGTCGATCCGCAGCCGGCGGCCCCGGGTGGCGAGCAGCCCGCGCCAGCCGGCGACGACGTCCCGCAGCAGGCCGTCCGGTTCGATCACGCCGCGGTCCTCCGGCGGCCGGGCGGCGAGCATGACCAGGTCGTTGATCGTGGTCTCCATCCGGTCCGCCGTGCCGAGGGCGGCCTCGACCGCGGCGGCCAGGTCCTGACCAGGTGGATCGAGGGCGGATTCGAGCTGCAGGCGCAGACCGGCCAACGGCGTCCGCAGCTGGTGCGAGGCGTCCGCGGCCAGGGCGCGCTGACGGTCGAGGGCGTCGCCGATCCGGACCGCGGCCTGGTCGAGCGCTTCGGCGAGCTGGTCGATCTCGCCGATGCCGCTGACGGGGGCCCGGACGGTGAAGTCGCCGCCCCCGAGCCGCGCGGCCGCGCCGGACAGCTGTTCGAGAGGCCCCGCGACCCGCGCGGCGAGCCGGGCGGCCAGCAGCCAGGTCAGCGCGAGCGCGGCGACGCCGAGCCCGGCCATCGCCAGCCAGGAGACCGCGACCTTCTGGTACCACTCGGTGTGCGGCGTCGACGCGCGGACGATGCCCTGCAGCTGCGAGTCGTGCAGGATCGGCACGGCGACGACGAGGTCCGAGCCGACGTCGCCGGTCGCGACCTCGCCGGCCCGGGCCCGCTGCACGACCGGGTCGCCGGCGGTCGGTCCCTGGCCGGTCAGCAGCGTCCCGCTCGGGGTGTACAACCCGGTTGTGTCCTCTTCGGACCCCGGGAACCGCGGCAGGCTGACGTGGGTGAGGACGTCGTCGGCGATCGACAGGGCGGCCGCGTCGGCGGTGCGTTCGAGCTCGGTGCGCTCGTCCTGCGCGAAATAACCGGCGACGCCGATCGCGAGGGGCACCCCGAAGAGCGTCGTCGCCAGCAGGGCCGCGGCGACGGCGAGCAGGATGATGCGTCTGCGCATGACTTCAGTCTGCCCGGCGGACGGCGATTTCCCGGTGGTGAAGGTTAGCGTTCGGCTAAATCCGCTTTCCGTGATCGGAAACCGGATAGAATTCGTCATGGCCGCAGTTCTCCTCGTCGAAGACGACGAAACCATCGGGAGCCTGCTCGAATCGGCGCTCCGCATGCACGACTACGACGTGATGTGGTCGCGCACGGGCGGCGACGCGCTCCGCCGGATGCAGCTCGACGAGTACGACGTCGTCCTCCTCGACCTCGGGCTGCCGGACCTGGACGGCATCGAGGTCTGCCGTCGGGCGCGCGGCATCACCCCCAGCGCCCTGATCATCATGATCACGGCGCGGACGCAGGAGATGGACGTGGTGGTCGGCCTGGAGGTCGGCGCGGACGACTACCTGACAAAACCCCTGCGGTTGCGCGAACTCCTGGCGCGGCTGCACGCGCACCTGCGTCGCGGGACGTCGTCGAACGTGCTGCCGCTGCGCGTGGGGGAGCTGGTGGTTCAGGTGGCCGCCCGCCGCGTGACCCTGTCGGGCGACGAGATCGTGTTGCGGCCCAAGGAGTTCGACCTGCTGCACCGCCTGGCCCAGGAGCCGGGGTCGGCGATCAGCCGGGACACGTTGATGGCGGACGTGTGGGATACGCACTGGCGCGGGTCGACCAAGACCTTGGACGTGCACATCGTGACGTTGCGCCGGAAACTCGCCGAGGCGGCGAGTGAAGCGCCGACGATCACCACGGTGCGCGGATACGGTTATCGGCTCGAAACGCCGTGAATGTTCTTGACGGGTAAGCGCCCGGCCAACGCGGTTCGCCGAGCGCTTACCCGTCTCGTCACGCGGCTTGCCCGGCCATCGGCGGCGTCGAAACCCCCGCGAGAATCCGGTACTGGCTCTCGAAAGTCGCGAGCGCGCCGTTGATGTCGTGCCGGGCGACCAGAGACCGGGACGCCTCGCCCATCCGGGCCCGCAAGTCCGGATCGGCCGCCAGCTCGGCGATCCACCGGGAGATCGTCGTGATCGCACCCGGTTCGAAGAGGAAACCGTTGTCGCCGTGGTGGACCAGGTGGGGCAGGGCCAGTGCGTCGGCCGCGATGACCGGGAGGCCCGCCGCCATCGCCTCCATCGTGGCGAGGCTCTGCAGCTCTGCCGTGCCGGGCATGCAGAAGACGTCGGCCCGGGCGTAGCGGTGCACGAGCTCGGCGTCCGGCACAAAACCGTGGAACGTCACGCGGTCGCTGACCTGCAGTTCGCCCGCGAGCGCTTCGAGCTCGTGGCGGCGGGTGCCGTCGCCGACGAGGTCCACGCGCACGTGCGGCAGCGGGGCCAGGGCGCGCAGCAGCTGGTCGATGTTCTTCTCCGCGTCCAGCCGCCCCACGAACAGGACCGACATCGGCCCTTCGGCCGGACGCGCGGCCGGTGCGGCGTAGTGCGCGAGGTCGATGCCGCAGGACACGACCTGGGCCGGCCGGTCCAGCCCGATCCCGGCCAGGACCTCGGCCGCCCGCGGGGTCGGGGTCGTGACGATGCGCGCGTCGCGGTAGACGTGGACCAGGTCCTGCCACGCCCAGCGGGCGATCGCCGCCTTCACCCGGCGCGGGAACGGCGTGTAGCCGAGCAGGTTGTCCGGCATGAAGTGGTTGGTGGCCATCCCGGGGACGTCCCGCTCGGCCGCCGCTTCGAGCAGCGCGCGGCCGACGCCGAAGTGGGCCTGGACGTGGACGACGTCGGGGCGGAGCCGGTCCAGGAGCGGTCCGACCTCCGTGCGGGCGCCGCCGGGGGTGCAGAACCGGTAGTCCCCGTGGAACGGGATCGCGCGGGACCGGACGCGGTGGATCGTGTACCCGTCACGCTCTTCGGTGCGGGCCGGGCCGTCGTCGGACGGGCAGACGACGTGGACGTCGTGGCCGCGGCCGGCCAGCCCGCGGGCGAGCCGTTCGGTGAAGAACGCGGCGCCGTTGATGTTGGGCGGGAACGTGTCGGCGCCGATCAGGACGCGAAGACCGGTCGGGTGCTCGGGCACGGGGTTCTCCTCGGTGGTCGGAACGGCGCCGGCGAGCACACGCACGCCGGCGAGAGCGACGACCGCGGCGATGGCGGCCGCGGGCTTCGGGGCCTCGCCGTAGGCCAGCGCGGCCACGGCGACGGCGGTCAGGGGGTCCAGCACGGTCGTGGTGCCGACGACGACCGCGGTCGAGCCGGCGGCGTAGGCGCGGTGCAGGAGCACGCCGCCCGCGCCGAGCAGCAGCAGCGCCTGCCCGCCGAGCAGGAGCGCCGTGCCGAGCGGCTGCGACGCGGCCGCGTGCACCACCGACGAGCCGAGTCCGAAGAGGACCGCCGCCGCGGCCGCCCGCGCGGCACAGCCCGCCCGGGCGAACCAGGCGAGCGCCGCGATCACGAGCCCGACGACGGCCACGGTCTCGGCCGTGCCCGCGCTGATCACCGCGGTCGAGGTTCCCGAGGCCGCGAAGGCCACGAACCCGGCGACCCCCGCGACGACGAGCACGACGGCCGTGAGCGTCCGGCGGGTGCGGACCCGGCGTCCGAACAGGACGGTCAAGACCAGGCTGACCACACCGAGCGGCTGCACGACCGGGAGCGGGGCCAGCGACAACGCGACGACGTGCAGCAGGCTGCCGCCGACGGCCAGGCTGGTGCCCGCCCACCAGCCGGGTGAGCGCAGCAGCCGGGACAGGGTGCGCAGCCCCGGCGTGCCCCGGGTGCCCAGCCCGGTCACCTCGGCGTGCTGCCGGGTCGCGGCCAGCGCGAACAGCGCGGCGGCGAGCAGGGCGCACAGGATCGCGAGCGCGGTCATCGGACGGCCTCCGGCACCCGGCGCAGGGCCGTCGCCACCGTCGCGACGATCAGGAACTCGGCCAGCAGCGCGACCCGTTCGAGCAGGCCCACCGGCAGCCAGCCGACCACCTGGGCGGTGCCGAACGCCGCCGCGGTCACGACCCCGGCGACCGCGCCGCGCCGCAACGCCGGGGCGACGCCGAGCCAGCGGGGTTCGGCGCGCAGCCGGGCGCTCAGCGCCCAGGCCGCGAGCGGCAGGCTGGCGAACAGCACCGCCCCGCCGGCGCGGTGGATCTCCCCGGACACCGTGGGGTCCGCGGCGCTGAGGTTGCTGCGGAAGACCAGGACCACCACGAGCCCGGCCGTCCAGAGCAGGAAGAGGGTGCTCGCCAGCGGGCTGCACGGCAGCGCGGCGAGCCGGGCCGCGACGGCGAGCATCGCCGCGGCGACCAGCAGGAGCACGACCGCCGCTTCGAACAGCAGGCGGCCGCCGCGGTGCCAGGCGTAGTCGCTGACCGGGTCACGCCAGGGGCTGACGTTCCCGGCGAACCCGAGGGTCAGCCCGGCGATGATCACCTGCGCGACGGCGGCCGTGACCAGCGTCAGCGTCGCCAGCGGCGTGGGCGAAAGCGCGGTCCGTGGGGTCACCCCTCAGACGGTGGTGCGCGTCCATGAGAGTTCGATGAAGATCGCGCGCGGTTTCCTTAAGAAGCGGCCAGCGGGAGCACGAGGTCGAACCGCGCGCCCCCTTCGCCGGCCCGGGCCGCCGAAGCGTGCCCGCCGTGCTGGGTGAGCACCTGCTCGACGATGGCCAGGCCGAGCCCGGAGCCGGGCAGGGCGCGGGCGGCGTCGGCCCGGTAGAACCGCTCGAACACGTGCGGCAGGTCGGCCTCGGGGATCCCCGGCCCTTCGTCGTCGACGCGCACGCGCACCGAGCCGTCCGCCACGCTCATGGCGACCCGCACGGTCCCGCCGGGCGTGGACCACTTCGCGGCGTTGTCGAGGACGTTCAGCACCGCGCGTTCCACCGCGGCGGGCCGCGCGACGACGTCGGCCTGGGCCAGCTCGGCCTCGAACGTGACGGCCGGCCACCGCGACCGGGTGCGCTCGACCGCCGAGCCGACGACGTCGGCGAGGTCCAGGCGTTCGGTCTCCTCGCTCGGGCGTTCGCCGGTGGAGAGGTCGACCAGCTCGCCGATCAGCGCGGTCAGCTCGACGGCCTGCGTGTCGAGGTCGGCCAGCAGCCGGGAGCGGTCTTCGGCCGACAGCTGCCGCTGGGGGTTGGCGTCGGCGTGGATGAGCAGCTCGATGTTGGTGCGCAGGCTCGTCAACGGGGTCCGCAGCTCGTGCCCGGCGTCCTCGACCAGCCGGCGCTGCTCGTCGCGGGAGCGGCTCAGCGCGGTCAGCATCGCGTTGAACGAGGTGGCCAGCCGGCCGATCTCACCGGAGGCGGTGACCTCGATCGCCGCGGACAGCTCCTGCGTGCGGGCGACGTTCTCCGCCGCCGACGTGAGGTCGTCGACCGGGCGCAACGCCGAACGCGCGATCGCGCGGCCGACCAGCGTGGCGCCGAGGACACCGGCGACGGACACCACGAGGAGCCAGAAACCCAGCCGCGTCAAAGTGTTTTCGACGTCTTCGGAGTCCTGGGCGACCTGGACCGCGCCGCCGTCGGAGCGCTGAGCCGTCCACACGCGGAACCGGTCGCCGTCGATGCGGCGGACGTCGGAGGCGCGTCCGGTGGTGCCCGCGGCGACCGGCGCGTCCACCGGCGACGGCGGGATTTCCGGCTTCGCTCCCGCGGTGCCGGTGACGGCGCCGGTCGCCGAGAGGAACTGCACGGTCAAGCCGCCGTTGTGGCCGAACCGGGGCCGGTCCTCGGCCGACTGCAGGGTCGCCAGCGCCTCCTCGGGCGAGGCGGTCTTCGCCGCGAGCTGGGCGTAGGACTGCAACCGGGCGTCGAACTGGTCGTAGAGGTCGGCCCGGGTGATGCTCCAGGACAGCGCCGACACGGTGACCACGGCGACCGCGACGGCTCCGGCGACGAGTACGCCGAGCCGGGCCCGCAGGGAGAGTTTCTTCCAGCGCAGGCGTTTCACAGCGGTTCCTCGCGCAGGACGTACCCGACGCCGCGCACGGTGTGCAACAGTCGCGGCTCGCCCTCGGCTTCCAGCTTGCGGCGCAGGTAGCTGACGTAGACGTCGAGGCCGTTGGAGGCGCTGCCGAAGTCGTAACCCCAGACGTGCTCGAACATCACGGTGCGGGTGAGCACGATCCGGGGGTGCCGCAGGAACGTCTCGAGCATGGCGAACTCGGTCCGGGTCAGGTGCAGGCCGCGGTCGCCGCGGAAGACCTCCCGCGTCGCCGGGTCGAGGGTGACGTCGCCGAACCGCAGCGCCGCGGGGGCGGGCGGCGTGGCCGGGGCGTTGTACTCGGTGCGGCGCAGCAGGGCCCGCACCCGTGCCAGCAGCTCCTGCAGCGCGAAGGGTTTGACGAGGTAGTCGTCGGCGCCCGCGTCGAGGCCGGCGACCCGGTCGGTCACCCCGGTCCGGGCGGTCAGCATCAGGACCGGCACGGTGTTGCCCTCGGCGCGCAGCACCCGGCAGACCTCGATGCCGCCGAGCACCGGCATCGTGACGTCGAGCAGCACGCCGTCGGGACTCTCGTCGCGGATCATCGTCAGTCCCGCCGCCCCGTCACCGGCGATGGAGACGCGGTAACCCTCGAACCGCAGCGTGCGCGAGAGGGAGTCCTGCACCGCCGTCTCGTCGTCGACGATCACCAAGTGCACTCCGGAGTCCCTTCACTCGATGTTGATGACACAGGGTGACTGTAGTTGAGTTCGGCGCGACCGGGGCGAACTCTCATCGAAGATTAACGTTCGCCGGGTTTTCCGCGGTTAGCCTCGGGAGAAGTGCTTTCCCGGAACGAAAGAGGAAACGATGAGCGAGAACGCACCTGGCACGACGATGCCCGAGGGGATTCGCTGTTCGGATGCGGAACGTGAACAGGTCCGAACCGCCCTTTACGCGGCGGCCGGCGAAGGCCGGTTGACGATGGACGAGGTCGAGGAACGCCTCGGGCAGCTCGAGTCGGTCCGCTTCCGGCACGAACTGGCCACGCTGACCGCGGATCTGCCCGCGACGTCGCCGGATGCGCCGAAGCGGTGGCGGCAGATCTTGTCCGCCGCGGGCGCCGCACTGGCCGCCGACGTCGCGGTCCTGCGCGGCCGGGCCGCGGAGCCCACCCCCGGCCGCCGCCGGCTGCTGATCATCGTGACCGTCCTCATCGGACTCCTGATCGCGGCGGCGATCATCGCGGGCGCGGTGCACGGCTTCGGCGCAGAAGGCTTCGAGGGCCACGAGGTGGGCGCTCTCGAGCACGGTCACGGCGGCTGAGCTTGCCCGGCCCCGTCATTCCTTCTCGCCGAATGCCGGCGCGACGAGCGCGCGGCACCCCGTCGACGGTGAAGACCGCGGCGATGCCGAGCACGGTGATGAGGAGAAGGCCCAAGACCAAGACGGCGATGGTGAGGCCGCGTGCCGACCGAGCGGAACGCAGCACGATGCCGTGGTACTCCTGCAGCATGGTCTGGTTGCTCCAGGACATTCCGCGCAGGCTTTCCTCCGCCGAGGTGCGAGCGTTGACGGCAACGGTGAGCTGGTCATTGCGCTGGGCGGCGACACGAGTGGCGTTGGTGGCGGCCGCTTGCGCCGTCGCCGCCTTGTCGCCGAGCGACGTGGCCACCGGACGACCGCCCATCCGCTCCGTGCGGGCTCGGTCCAGTGTGGCCTGGGCGGAGCGGTGCAAGAAGAAAAGAGTGCTGCCGGTCAGCGCCAGCAGGAGAGTCGTCGGAAGTCCGCCGGATATTTCACCTTCGCGGGATCACCGTGCCCGGCTGAGCTTGCCCGCCGCGACGAGCTGGACCGTCACCAAGATCGACACCGCTTCCGCGGCCAGCAGCCCGATGAGCACCAGCACCTGCGTCATTCCGGCCTGAAGCGGTCCGGCGCCGCCGAGCAGTACACCGACGTACGCGCCCGGGAGGGTCACCAGGCCCACCGTGCGGGTCTGGTCCAGGGCCGGGATCAGCGCGTGGCCGGCCGAGGGGCGGCAGATCTCGAGCGCGGCCGGGCGAGGGGTGAACCCCAGCGCGAGGGCCGCCTCGTACTCGCCGTGGCGGGACTTCAGCTCGTCGAGGGCGCGGCGGGCGGCCTGCGACGTCGCCGTCATCGCGCCGCCGATGATGATGCCGGCGATCGGGACCAGCGCGATCGGCTTCGGCGGGACCACGCCGGCCCCGATGACGAGCGCCAGCACCGGGGTGACGCCGGCCGCGAGGGCCGCCGCCGTCCACGGCAGGTTCGCCCAGCCGCCGACACGGCGCGCGGACGTCACCGCCGCGATCGTGAACATGAGCAGCACGAAGAGGCCGGTGAGCGGGACCGAGCGCAGCACGGCGGTGATCACCAGCGACACGAGGGCCAGCTGCGCGACCGCCCGGACGGCCGCGACCAGCACGGCCCGCCCCTGACCGAGCTCTCCCCAGCGCACGACGGCGGCGCCCGCGACGGCGAGCAGGACCAGCACCACCACGAGGGCCGGGCCGAAGGTGATCGCGGCGTTGTTCACGGTGTCGATTGTGGCCGGAAGTCAGCGGGCCGGACCGGCCGTCATCCGACGAGCTTCGCGTTCGTCGATGCGCTGCAGGACCAGGGCACCCGACAGCCAAGCGGTGGCGAAGGCGAGGCTGCCGAGCACGTCGGTGGGCCAGTGCACGCCGAGGTAGACGCGGGTCCAGGCGATCGTGAGGGCGTACGCCACCGCGACGAGCCAGACCAGCCACCGCGGGGCACGGGCGAAGCGGCGGACGACCAGCCAGGCGATCAGGCCCGCGGCGAGTGTCGCGTCGGAGGTGTGTCCCGACGGGAAGGCCAGCCCACCGGCGTCGACGGCCCAGTCCGCCGCCGGTGGCCGGGGCCGGGCGATCAGCTCGGAGATCGCGTAGCGGGTGAGCACGGCGAACAGCATCAGCACGACGACGAGCACGGCTCGGTTGAGCCGGGCCCGCACCGGCCCCGGAGTCGAAACGGCGGCGACCACGAAGACCAGCGGAGCGGTGAACGCCGAGGACGCGGTTGTCGTGAGCACCGCGGCGAACGACGTCAGGCCCGCGCCGCGGTCCGTCACGATCCACTGGTGGACGGCGAGGTCGAAGCCGCCCGCCCAGGGCAGCAGGTCACCGGCCGAGGCGAGCAGCGCCAGGAACACCACCAGCGCGACCACAGCGGCGGCGAGGGGTTTCCGGGTGCTGAGGACGGCGGGCGTGGACGACACCGCGCCGACGTTAGGACCGCCGTGGTCAGCGGCCGGTTCGACGGAGGTTAAAGCCCGTTAACCCGGGGAGTCCACTGTGGATGAAGGTGACCCGGGCAGCGCGGCGCGGCCGGGGACGCGGGCCGGCCGTGAGGCGGGCCCGGCCGTCGAGGGGGAGGGAGCGGCCGGACCCGCGAGACGGGACCCTAGCGGAATCCGTGCCGGAGAACGAGTGTTACCACGATAATCGTCGTGAATGTCCGCGGACTTCGGGAGCGCGCACCCGGTTTCGCGGGGTGGAGGGCGCTAGCATGCTTCGATGCGGGAAAGGTTTCACGGCGAGTTGACCGAGCTGGGCGAGCGGCTGGCGTACATGTGCGGCTTGGCGGGGGAGTCGATGCGGCTGGCCAGCCAGGCGCTGCTGACCGCTGATCTGCGGCTCGCCGAGCGCGTGCTCGGCGCCGACGCCGTTCTCGACCGGGCGTGCGGGGAGTGCGAAGAGCGGGCTCAGGCGCTGCTGGCGTTGCAGGCGCCGGTGGCGGGGAACCTGCGGGCGATCCTCGCGGCGGTGTACTCCGCGGAGAAGATCGAGCGGATGGGCGACCTGGCGGCGCACATCGCCGACACCGCCCGCTTCAACCATCCCGAGCCCGCGGTTCCGGCTGAGCTCGAGGCGGTGTTCGAGGAGATGGCCGCGACCGGGGCGGGGATGGCCGACCGGCTCGGGGAGCTGATCGCCGGGGACGCGACGGGCGGGTTCGCCGAGCTGGACGACACCGACCACGCGGTCGACGCGCTGCACGCCGAGGTGCTCAGGCGGATCACCGGCGACGACTGGCGGCACGGCGTCCAGTCGGCGACGGGGTTGGCGTTGCTGGCGCGGTTCTACGAGCGGTTCGCCGACCAGGCCGTCTCGGTGGCGAAACGGCTGGAGTTCGCCGAGACGGGGACGGCGCCTTCCTGAGCCGCAACCGCCTGGTCGGGCCGGCGATCAGCTGGTCTTCCGACGCGGACGCCGCCACCCGCCTGCTCGAGACGCGCAGGCCGTCGCCGTCGACCACCGCCGGGTCGCCCGAGTGGAACCAGCCGCCGCGGAACGTCTCGCGCGTGGCTTCCGGCGCAGCCGGGTCGTCGACGTCCCGGCGAGGTTCGTCCGCGACGGCGCACAATGGACCGACTGAGGAGGCGACGATGCCCGATGCGACGTTCACCCTGCCCGGAGCCGTGACCGCGTACCGGTGGAACCCGGTGGGGAAGCCGGCCGGGATCCTTCAGCTGACGCACGGCATGGGGGAGCACGTCCGGCGCTACGAGCGGGTCGCGCGTGCGTTCGCCGAGCGTGGGTTCGCCGTGTTCGGGCAGGACCACCGCGGCCACGGCGCGTCGATCACCGCGGAGCCGGGAGACCTCGGCCCGGACGGCTGGGCGGCGCTGGTGGCCGACATCGGGGTGCTGACCGCCCACGCGCGTGCGGAGCTCCCCGGGCTGCCGGTCGTGCTGCTGGCGCACAGCATGGGGTCGTTCGCGGCGCAGCAGTACCTGCTGGACCACTCGGCGGACGTCTCGGCGGTGATCCTGACCGGGACGGCGGCCCTCGACGTCCTCGAGCCGGCGCTGGACCTGGACCAGCCGCTCGACCTGGCGATGTTCAACGCGCCGTTCCAGCCGCCGCGCACGGACTACGACTGGCTCAGCCGCGACGAGTCCGAAGTGGACGCTTACGTCGCGGACCCGTTGTGCGGCTTCGGGATCGACCCGGCGAACACCAAGGCGATGTTCGTCGGCGCGCGCCGGCTGGCAGACCCGGCCGAGGTGGCCCGGATGCGGCCGGACCTGCCGTTGTACCTCGCGGTGGGGGACCAGGACCCGGTGAACGGCAACCTGGCGTTGTTCGACGTCCTGGTGCAGCGCTACCGGGACGCGGGCATCGCGGACGTGACGGCGCGGGTGTACCCGGGCGCGCGGCACGAGATCCTCAACGAGACGAACCGCGCCGAGGTGGTCGGCGAGCTGCTGGCCTGGGCCGAGCTCAAGCTTCGCTGACCTGGGCCCGGCCCGGGCGGAGGCCGTCCATCAGGAGGTTCAGCAGGCGCCCGGCCTGGGCTTCGTGCCCGGGCCGCGGCGCCACGGTGAAGATGCCGATGAGGGACGCGGCGACGTCCTCGGCGGTGACGTCGGCGCGAAGGTCGCCCGCCGCGCGGCCGGCGTCGAGGATCGTCGAGATGGCCGTCAGCAGCTCGGTCCTGGTCTGCGCGTGGGCGATCTCGCCGGCGTCGATCATCGCGACCAGGGTGTCGAGCATGCCGTTCTTGGTCGCGATCCAGTCGCCGAACAGGTCCATCCAGCGCCGCATCGCCGCGGCCGGGGCCAGCCGGGCGAGCAGCTCGCGGGCGCCGGTGGTCAGCCGCACGACCTGGTCTCGGTAGACCGCGTCGACCAGCGATTCGCGGGTGGGGAAGTGCCGGTAGAGCGTCGCGATGCCGACCCCGGCTTCGCGGGCGATGGCCCGCATCGACGGCTCGTCGCCGGCCACGAACACGCGGGTCGCCACCGCGAGCAGCTGGTCGCGGTTGCGGGCGGCGTCGGCCCGTGGCGGACGCGTCTCTGCCTCGGACAAAGTGGAACACGCTCCGGTTGTGCTAGGGTCGGTCAGGTAACCGGAGCATAGTCCGTTTCGACGCGCTCCCCGGGCCGAGGAGACAGGTTTCCATGCCACAAGACCAGAGCAGGGCCGTCCGGCTCGCCGCGTTCGGCGGCCCCGAGGTCCTGGAGGTCCAGGAGGTGCCCGCGCCGCAGGCCGAGCGGGGACAGCTCCGGGTGCGGGTCACCGCGGCCGGGCTGAACCCGATGGACTGGATCATCACCGCCGACGCGGACACCGCCGCCCGGTTCGGCCTGAGCCTCCCGGTCGGCTTCGGGACCGACTACGCGGGCGTCGTCGACCAGGTCGGCGCCGGGGTGACCGGCTTCGCGCCCGGCGACCGGGTGTTCGGCGGCGCCCTGTCCCGCGCGGTCGCCGACTTCGTCGTGGTCGACCTGGCCGAGGGGGCGGCGGCGAACGAGGCCCACCACACGCCCGACGGCGTCGACGACCGCACCGCCGCCACCCTCGCGATCGCCGGCCGCACGGCGTCCGCCGCCCTCGCCGTGGTCGACCTGAGCCCGGAGGACACGGTGCTGATCGGCGGCGCGGCGGGCGGGGTCGGGGTGTTCGCCGTGCAGCTGGCCCGGATCGCGGGAGCGCGGGTGCTCGGGACGGGATCGGCGACCTCGGCCGGCTTCCTGCGCGAGCTCGGCGCCGAACCGGTCGCTTACGGCGAGGGCCTGGCCGACCGGGTCCGGGCCCTCGCACCCGGCGGCGTCACCGCGGCCATCGACCTGCACGGGACGGAGACGGTGCACACCGCGAGGGAGCTCGGCGTGCCGGACGGCCGCATCTGCACCATCGCCGCACAGGTCGACGGCGTGGCGGCGGCCAACGGCGCGAACGCCGCTCCCGGCGCCCTGGAAGAGCTCGCCCGCCTGGTCGCGGAAGGCCGTCTGCGGGTGCCGATCGCGGCGAGCTTCCCGGTCGAGCGGATCCGCGACGCGGCCGAGCTCCAGGCCGGCCGGCACGTGCACGGCAAGGTGGTCGTCGACCTTTAGTCCGAAGTGGACCGGGTGGCGATGTCGAAGGTCTCGACGAGCTCTTCCGCGTAGGCGTCGAGATCAAGGTCGGGGCAGGTTTCCAAGAGGAACGCCAGGCCGTCCACCGAGCGCTGCACGAGTGATCCCATGACGAACGGGTCGAACGCCCGGAACGTGCCGTCTTCCCGGCCCTCGCGCAGGATCCGCTCGACGGCGCCGATCGCGCCCTGGTCGGCGTCGGCGTCGTAGGTGGGGCTGGCGCCCGCCTCGTCGCGGAAGCTCACGAAGATCGAGGCCAGCGCCTGCATCGCGATCCGGTGCCCGGCGACGAACTCCACCACCGCGCGGAGGTGCGCCGCGAGCCGGTCGCGGGGGCCGGTCGCCGCCGCGAGCCGGGCGTCCAGGTGGTTCTGCAGCTGCTGGTACACGTGGGTCACCGTCGCGTGCATCAGCTCGTCGCGGCCGGCGAAGTGGTAGGAGATCAGCCGGGTGCTGCTCAGCCCGCTGCGTTCGGCGATCTTCGCAAAGGTCGCGGCGCGGTAGCCGAGCGCGGCGACGGTGTCGATCGTCGCGGCGATGATCTCCCGCCTGCGGTCCTCCGGCGACAGTCGCCGTCTGGTCGGTTGTGCCTTTGTCACGGCTATCGGATCCACGCCCTTCTCGCACTGGCCTCGCTCTGCGTCGAAGCCGGGTTCACCGGGATCTCCCTGTCGGAGATCTGGCTCGCGTTCCCGCTGCTGGTGCCGCTGTACGGGGCCGGTGTCCTGCTGGCCCGCGAGCTTGTCTGCCGGACCGGGCTCCAAGCCCTGACCAGCCCGCACCTGTACGGCGTGGCCGGCTGGGGACGCGTGTTCGGGATCAACGTCACCTACTGGAAAGCCAGGCCGCCCTCACCACGCTGATCTTCCGGCGACACGGCCGCCGGCCCTGACCGCCATCGTTCTGCTCGGGGTGGTGGCGCTCGTGGTGCTGCCACGGCTGAAGATCCCGCGTCCGGCCCCGGCCTCCCGGCTGCCGCGCTCGTCCTGGGCACCGTCGCCGGGCTCACACCGATCGTGTTCCTCCTGCTGCTGTTCCCGCTCGGCCACGGCGGCTGGGTGGCGATCCCGATGGTGCTCGCGCTCGCGCTCGCCGTCGTGGTGGGCAGGCTGGTCGCCCGGTGGTCGGCGACCGAGGGGTTCACCGACCACCACCGGATCCTCCTCATCGGCGGCGCGCTGGCCGGGCATTCGCTCTTCGCGGTCGCGAGCGGAGTAACGGCCGGGCACGAGGTTCTGTCGCCGGTGCTCGGGGTCGTCGTGATCGGGATGACGGTGCTGCTCCTTCAGGTCATCCGGGGATCCGCCGGTTCGAGAAGTAAGGCTTCCGGAACGGCAGGTCGTGGGCCAGCCAGTGTTTCAGCGCCTCGTGGACCTTCGAGTAGTACTCGCGGTCGTACGCGTCCGGGGTCACCCACCAGCTGACGTCGACGTCGTGGTCGAGCAGATCCTCCGTGAGCTTTGTGCGGCCGCCCATCGGGTACAGGTAGCAGCAGCCCAGGTAGCCGCCCGCCGGGTCGCGCAGGACGTAGGTGTACGAGCCGCCGTCGCGGAACTCGCACTCGTGCCACACCAGGTCGACGTAGTTGTGCTCCTCGGTGACCGCTTCGGTCGGCCAGCCGCCGCCGCGGGTCTGCCGGATGAGGTCGAGGCCGGCGTTGATGCCCGCGACGTCGTCGGCCAGGTCGGCGCGGGTGATCGCCCGGGCGACCACGTCGCCGTGGGTCAGCTCCGCCGGGACCGTGACGCCCTCCGGTGTGGCCAGTCTCTTGACGAACCCCTGGTAGTCCATCAGCGGACCTGGTAGCCGAGGATCACGATGCCCGAGTCGAGCTTGGTCACCGTGTCCAGTTCGAGCTGGGTCAGGGAGCCCTCGCGGAACAGCAGGTCCTGCGGGCCGCCCTGGCGCACGAGCAGCGGGTGGAACCACAGGCGCAGCTCGTCGAGCAGGCCATTTTCCAGCAGGGCGTGCGTCAGCTGCCCGAAGCCGTACTGGATGATGTTGGCCCCCGGCTCGCCCTTCAGCTTCTCGATCGCGGCCACCGGGTCACCGGTGAGGACCGTCGTGTTGGTCCACTCGGGATCGGTGAGGGTCCGGGAGACCACGTACTTGGCCATGCTGTTGATGTGGTCGCTCGCCGGATCTCCCGACCGGGTCGGCCACACGGGCGCGAAGCCCTCGTAGGTGCGTCTGCCCATGATGAGCGCGTCGGACGAGAGCAGCAGCTCGGTCTGCGCGGCCTCACCCCGGCCGCCGTCGGGGCCGCTCGAGGGCCAGTGGTGCGGGGTCTCGATCACGCCGTCGAGCGAGATGTACGTCGAGTTGATGATGCGTCGCATGCGGTGCCTCCCGTGGCCGGTTCCTCCGATGGGGAGAGCCTGCGCCGCGCGGCCCGTCCGGGCATCCGTGCTCACCACGGATCGGGTACGGAATCATGTCCGGGGTGGGTGCGCTGCCGTGGGGAGAGATCTCGGCCAGGGAGGCCGAGGTGCTCGCGGCCGTCGGCGAGCACCTGACGAACGCGCAGATCGCCGGCCGGCTGCACATCTCCGCCCGCACGGTGGAAAGCCACGTGTCGGCGCTGCTGCGCAAGAGCGGCGCGACCGGCCGTCGCGAGCTGGCCGCGCTCGCCGCCGAGGCGGCCGAGCTCGGGGCGCGGGCCGATGACGCCGTGCTGCCGGAGGCCCGGACCAGCTTCGTCGGCCGCGAAGAGGAGCTCCAGGCCGTGCGGACGGCGATCGACACGACCCGGCTGGTGACCCTCACCGGGCCGGGCGGGGTCGGCAAGACCCGGCTCGCCGTCACGGCGGCCGCGGCCTCGCGGTTCCCGGCCAGCGTCGTGTACCTCGACCTCGTCCCGGTCCCGCCCGGGCAGGTGGTGGCCGCCGCGGCCGCCGCGCTCGGTGTCACCGAACGCCCGCCGCGGCCGTTGCTCGACAGCGTCGCCGACCGGGTCCGCGGCCGCGTGATGCTGCTGGTGCTGGACAACTGCGAGCACGTGCTCGACGACGTCGGCGAGCTCGTCGAGACCCTGCTGCGCGCGGGCGGACAGCTGCGGGTCCTCGCCACCAGCCGGGAACGGCTCGGCGTCACCGGCGAGGAGGCGCACGCGGTGCCGCCGCTGCCGCTCGGCTCGGCCGCCGAGACCCTGTTCCTCGACCGCGCCCGCGGCGCCGACCGCACGTTCGCCGCCGCTCCCGCGCTGGTCACCGAGGCGTGCGCCCGGCTCGACGGGCTGCCGCTGGCCATCGAGCTGGCGGCCGCGCGGGCCGCCGCGCTCGGCGTCGACGGGCTTCTCACCGCCCTCGAAGACCGGTTGCGGGCGGTGGCCGGCGGCCGCGGCGGCGAGGCGCGGCACCACTCGCTGGGCGACGTGCTCGGGTGGAGCTACGACCTGCTGGAGCCCGCGGAACGCGCGGTGTTCCGGCGGCTCTCGGTGTTCGCGGCGGGCTTCGACCTCGACGCCGCGACGGCCGTCTCACCCCGCGAGCGCCCGAGCACGGTCGCGCACCTGCTCGGCCGGCTCGTGGAGAAGAGCCTGGTGGTGCGGCGCGGCGGTGACCGCACGCGGTACCGGCTGCTGGAGACGGTCCGGGCGTTCGCGCTCGAACACTTCGCCGCCGACGAAGACCGCGACGACGTCCTGCGGGCGCACCTGGAGTGGGCGAGCCGGGTCGCGGGGGAGCTGGAAGCCGGGCTCGACGACGACCGCGCGGCGCGCTGCGACGAGGTGGTCGACGACCTGCGAGCGGCGTTCGCCCGGACCGGCGCGGAGCCGGATCCCGTGGCGCACCGGCTGGGCCGGGCGCTGGCCCACCTGACGTTCGCCCGGGGTTCGTTCGTCGAGTCCCGCGCGCACTACCGCGCCGCGGCCGACCGGGCCACCGCGCCCGCCGACGCCGTCCGGGACCTGCGCAGCGCGTCGGAGGCCGCGCAGTCGCTGGCCGACGGCGACGACGCGTTCGCGCTGCTCCTCACCGGCGCCGACCGCGCGGGTGACGAGCGGGACCGGGCCGTGCTGCTGGCGTTGGCCGTGACCCTCGCGACCCGCTTTGTCGGGGACTTCCGCCACGCGGTGCCCGCGGCCCGCCGCGCGGACCTGCTGGCGCGGGCCGAGCGGATCCCGGCCGAGGACCGTGAGCACGCGGCAGTGCTCGCCACCGCCCGGGCCTGGCACGGCGAGGCCGACCCGGCCGCCGCCGTCGAAGCCGCGCACGACGCGGGTGATCCGACGCTGCTGCAGGGTGCCCTGGACAGCGCCAACTCGGCCGCCGCGCGCCAGGGCCGGCTGCGCGAGGCCTACCGCATCGCCCGCGAGCGGCTGGACCTGCTGCCCCAGCTCAGCCGGCACCGGCCGGCCGACGGCATCGAGATGTTCGACCTGTTCCACTCGGTCTCGGTGTGCGCGCTGGCGGTGGGTGACCTGCCGGGCGCGCTGGCCATCGCCGCCCGGGCCACGGAACAAGACCCGGTCAACGGCGAATACCCGTTCGTGTCGCGCCTCAAGTACCTGGCGCCGCTCACGCTGTCCGGCCGGTTCGACGAGGCCGTCGAGCTCGGCGAGCGGGCGTTGGCCGAGTGGCGCGCGGCGGGGGCGCCGCTCCTGGCGTGGCTGGCGCCGTCGGTGCAGGTGCTGGAGCTGGCGTCCGGTCTGCGTGGCGACCACGGGCTGTGGCGGGCTCGCACGCTGGAGTTCGCCGGTCACCCCGAGTCCCGCTCGGGCCGCCTCGCCGCAACCACGGCCTTCGTGGAGGCTCGGCTGGCCGTCCACAACGGACACTTGGCCGACGCGGATCGCCTGGTGTGCAACGCGTTCCAGGAGTTTCCGCAACTGTGGTACCGGTCGTACGCGAACGCGGCGGGTGCGGAACTGGCCGTCGTCGCTCAGCTGCCTGACGCGGGGAAACGGCTGGAGCAGGCAGAGTCGACGGCCGAGGAGAACGACTGGGCGGCCGCGTGTGTCGCCCGGGCGCGCGGCAGGTTCGGCGACGCCGCCGCTTTCGAGCGGTCCTTGGAGCTCTGGGAGCGCATCGGCGCGCGGTTCGAGCTGGAGTACACGCGGGAAGTGGCGGGCTGACCGGCCCGTGCGGCCGGCGGTGTGGTCAGTCGGATTCGAGGAGCTCCGCCAGCCGGAGGGTGTCTTCGAGGTAGCGCTCGTACGGGAACCCGGCGGCGACCAACCCGGCGCGGAACTCGTCGTAGAGCGGTTTTCCGTTGACGTGGAAGGCTTTCCGGCCGGTCTCGGTGAGCGTGACCAGCCGCCGCCGCGCGTGGGTGGGGTCGATGATGATCTGGACCAGGCCGTCCGCTTCGAGGGGGCGTAGCGCTCGGCTGATCGCCGGGTCCGACACCGACAACGCCTGCGCCAGCCGGTGCTGCGTCGCCGGTTCGATGTCCTCCAGCGTGCCGAGCAGCCGGATCTGGCTGTAGGTCAGGCCGTCCTGGCCGTCGGTGCGCCGCCGGGCCGCGTCGCCCAGCAGCATGACCACGCGGTGCAGCAAGTCTGCGAGTCCTTCGTCCACGGGATCAGCCTAGCAGAGTGTTGACGCGTTAATGTTAACCATGCAAGACTCAGGGCATGGACAACTTCGGTTACCTCGGCCAGTCAGCCTTCCCCCTGGTCTGGATCGTGGTCCCGGCCATCGGCGCCTCCCTGCGCGCCCGCCACGCCACCTCGGCCCGGGAGCGGCTGGAGATCTGGCAGCGCTGGTGGGCCATCGGCGCCTTCGGCATCGGCAGCCTGTGGATGACGGTGGCGTTCCTCGCCTTCCCGGACGTGATGGCCACCGCGATCGGCTTTCCCCGGACGCCGTTCCTGTTCGAGATCGCCTTCGCCAACCTCGGGCTGGCCATCATGGGCTTCCGCGCCGCTTCGGCGTCGGCCCGCGAGCGCATCACCATCGGGCTCGGCGGCGGCATGTTCCTGTGGGGAGCCATCATCGGCCACCTCTACCAGTGGTTCGCCAACGGCGACCACGCCCCGGGCAACACCGGCGGCGTCCTCGTCACCGACCTGCTGATCCCGGCGGTCATGATCGTCCTCGCGGTGCGGTCGCGGCGCCTGGCCGCCGCCCCGGTCGCAGCGGCCGGCTGACGTGCCGGCGGCTCAGCGGGCGCCGTCCTGCACCGGATAGTGGATGACGACCGCACCGCCGGTGGCGTAGTTGGCGACATCGGCCGCCACCTGCAGGCCCTCCGGCGACGACCTCGCCGCGGTCATCGCCGCGGCGTCGGCGAACTCGGCCTCGAAAACCGCGAAGTAAGGCGTCTGTCCCGGCGTCGCGGCCACCTCGAAGCTGTAGCGCCACGCGAGCAGGCCGGGCATGCGCGTGACCAGCGGGAGGTGGTTGTTCACGTAGTAGTCGCGGAAGTGACCCGGATCGGCGGGTTCGGGATACAGGACCAGCAGCTTGTGCATGGCAACCTCCGTTCAGCGGAAAGCGACAGTAGGTCACAGGCTCCACACCAAGATCAAGGGCATTGCACCGCCACGAACGCGCGCCGCACCGGTGACCCCGGCGAACTCCGGGCAGTCCTGGAAGGATTTGCGGCAGTCGCCGTCCCGAAAGGAATCCGCGTGAGGTTTCGCCGTCTCGCTGTCCTGCTGGCGCTGGTCGCGCCGGCCGTCGTCGTCTTCGCGCCCGGCGCGTCCGCCGTGATCGGCGGCTCGGTCAGCACGACCGCGCCGTGGGCGGTGCGGATGCTGGTCGACGGCAAGGGGGAGTGCACCGGCACCGCGATCACCCGGGAGTGGGTCATCAGCGCGTCGCACTGTTTCTTCGAGCAGGCCGAGCCCATCGCGGACGCGCGCATCGAGTTCCGCGTCGGCAGCCTCGACCAGCGCACCGGCACCCGCGTCCACCCCGTGCCCGGGAGCAGGCAGGGCGCCACGGAAGCGGACATGATGCTGATCAAGGTGCCGCCGATGGCCGTCACGCCGGCGAAGCTGCCCGGCTCGGGGCCGGTGCGCGCCGGCCGTCTCGTGCGCCAGTACGGCTGGGGCGCCACTTGCCGGGGTGACGAGAACGCGTGCCAGTCGGACGTGCTCAAGCAGGCCGACCTGCGTGTCCTGCCCGTCGGCGACCGACGGTGCGAGGGGTTCGCCGAGCCGGGCGGGACCGACTTCTGCATGGCCGGTGTCACCGGCGTTCCCGCGGGCGGCGACTCCGGCGGCCCGGTCATGGGCACCGGCGCGACGGCCGACACCCTCGTCGGCGTGTTCGACACCTCCGACCGGGAGAAGATCGCCGGCGCCGGGGACGTCTTCCGGCAGCTTCGGTGGATCCGCCGGGTCCTGCGCGGCTGATCGTTTCGCGAACGGCGCTTGACCTTGACACCGTGTCAAGGTCTTCACTGGGCGCAGGAGGTGATCGACATGAAAACGCAGGACACGCGCCTGCTCGACGCGCTGGCCGCGGCGAGCTCGTCCACGCGGCTGCAGGCGGCGCTGGCGGTCGGCACGAACCCCGGTCCCGGCTTCGTCGACGCGCTCGTGGCGCGGTGCGCGATCGAACCGGACTTCTTCGTGCGCGACATGCTCACCTGGGCGTTGACCCGCCACCCGGCGGAGCTCACGGTGCCCCGGCTGCGCGCGGAGCTCCTGTCCGAGCGTCCGCAGGCCCGCAGCCAGGCGCTGCACACGCTGTCCAAGATCGGCGACCGGGACGTCTGGCCCGCCATCACCCGGACCCTGCTGCACGACCCCGACGACGAGGTCGCGCGCAGCGCGTGGCGGGCCGCGGTGATCCTGGCGCCGACGCGGGAGCACCGGGGCCTGGCCGTGGACCTGGCCGCCCAGCTCGGTCGCGGCGACCGGACGGTGCAGCTGAGCCTCAGCCGGGCGCTCGTCGCGCTCGGGGAGACGGCGGTGCCGGTCCTGCGGTCGGCGTCGGCGAGTGCGGACCCGGCGGTCCGCGCGCACGCCCGCGCCACCGAACGGCTTCTGCGCGACCCGGACGCGGGGTTCGACCTGGCCGTCGACGAGGCGAAACGCGTCGTCGCGCTCGGCCCGGAGCGGGCCGGGGGAGCGGGGTGCTGATCGGCGAGGTGGCCCGGCGGTCCGGGGTGAGCACCCGGATGCTGCGGCACTACGACTCCCTCGGGCTGGTGCGGCCGACCGGCCGGACCGTGGGCGGCTACCGCGAGTACTCCGCCGAGGACATCCGCCGGATCTTCCACGTCGAGAGCCTGCGGTCCCTGGGGTTGTCGCTGCGGGAGATCGGCCGGGCACTGGAGGATCCCGGCTTCGCGCCGGCCACGCTGGTCGGTGATCTCATCCGGCGGACCGAGGAGCGGCTGAAGCGGGAGCAGGAGCTGCTCGAGCGGCTCCGCCGGGTGGACGCTTCGGCGCCGTCGGGCTGGGAGGGCGTGCTGCGGATCGTCGAGCTGCTGCACGGGCTCGACTCGCCCAGCCCGGCGCGCCGGCAGCAGGCCGTGCTGGCCCCGGCCGAGGAGGTGCCGGTGCCCGCGGAGCTGCTGGCCGGCGCGGTCCTCGCGGAGGCCGACCCGAACGTCGCCGGCGCGCTGCGATGGGCGCTCGCACGGGCCGGTGGTGACGGGGTGGCCAGTGTGGCGTCCGGGGTGCGGTCGCCGGACGTCGACGTCCGGCGCCGCGCGGTCCGGGCGGTCGCCGGGATGCCCGGCGCCGAGGCGGAGGCACTGCTCGCCGAAGCGCTGGCGGACGCGGACGCGGCGGTGCGCAGGCAGGCCGCGCTGGCCCTGGGCGCACGAGGCCTGGACGCGGCGGTGCCGACGCTCGTGGCCATGGTGGTCGAGGGCGTGAACGACGTCGACGCGGGCGAGGTCCTGGGCACGCTGTCGCTCGAACCCGGGTTCGCGGAAGGGATCGTGGGCGCGCTGGTCGCCGAGCTCGGCACCCCTGCGGCGGACTCGGCGGTGCGGATCCGGCTGGCCCAGGCGCTGGCCGAGCTGCCGGGAACGATCGCGCACGGACCGCTCCGGCAGCTGGCCGGCGACGAGGATCGGGCGGTCGCGCTGGTGGCGTCGGCGCTCGCGGACGTGGTCGGGGCACGCTCGACCGGCTCGTGAGCGCTGGTTGCCGATCAGCTCACCCGTGCGGCACCGCACGAAGACTCCGCCCGGTGGCGGGGGCGGCGGGCCCCCGCGTACAGGCTCTTCTTCCCGGCGAAGACCCGGCGCGAGCTGACCACCCGCAACTGCGCGCGGCTGTTCCCGCGCTTCGGTGGCCGGTAGGGGCGCGAGCGGTCAGTTCCACTCCCACTCGAGCCCGAGCAGGCCCGGGCCGGCGTCCGAGACGGCCAGGTGGGCCGTGCCGGAGCCCCCGATCCACAGCGGCTTCCCCGTCCGGCGCGGACCGTTCAGGGTCGGCTGGTGGTAGGGCAGGCACCGGGCCGGCACGTCGCCGGTGAACCCGACCTGCAGCAGGTAGTGGCCCGTGGTCCGGGTGAACCGCCGGTGGTACGACGTCAGGACCGAGCCGGCCGGGTACCGCCAGGTGTACTCGACCACCGTGCGGTCCCCCGCGGACAGCGGCTGTTCCAGCAGGAGCTCGCAGACCGTCGCCGGGCTTTCCTCCTGGGGCCTGGTCCGGCCCTGGCGGCAGTACCGCAGGCCGGCCAGCACCGGCCGGGAAGACTCTTCGGCCCATTCGTAGACGACGCAGCGGTCGGTCCGGTCCACCGTCGCCTCCAGCACCAGCCGCGTCCGGACTTCGCGCAGCCTGCGGTCGGCGTCGACCAGGACGTGCTCGTGCACGTCCACGTAGCGCACCTGCCCTTCCGGCGGGGCCCCGATGGCCCGCAGCACCGGCTCGCACGACGGCCAGAGCCGCCGCCGGTCCACGGTGCCCGGGTCGGCGCCGCGTCCGCGGGGACGCCGCGGCCCGAGCAGCGCCACCAGCGATTCCCCGGGCAGCCCGGTCAGGTCTTCCAGCGCCCGCACCGCGCGCAACGACTCTTCGCGCTCCGGACGGCTCCGGCCGCGCCGCCAGTAGCTGAGCGCGGCCCGGCTCACCCGCACACCTCGTGCGGCCAGGTGCCGTTGGACCTGCTCCAGGCTCAGGCCACGCGCGGTGAGAGCCCGGTCGAGTGCGGCCGCGAACGTGCCGTGCCGCAGCAGCCGCCGCAGCTCACGATCCAGCGGGACGGCCGTCTGCGCGCTCGGAGCCATGCGACCTCCCTGCTCGTGTGCCACGGTCTCGCGGACGGTAGGCGCTCGCGCGCACACCGTGCCAGGGCCGAAAGATCTGATCCGGGCTCGTCCGGTGAACGGACTCCTCGTGGTGTGGACAACTGGCTACGGATCGGGTCTCCGAGCTGCGGAGGAAGAGCGCGGAACCGGCCACTCTGTGAACGGAACTGAACGTTCACCGGCGTCTTTTCGGGACGCCGCCGGCGTAGTTAGCGTCCCGGGAAACCGCTCTCGCCCCGGAGGACGCACATGTCGCTTTTCCCCAGTGCGAGGAGGGTGGCCGCCGCGGCGGCCACCCTCCTCGCCACCACCGCCGCACTCGGCGGGGTGCCGGCCACCGCTCAGCCACCGGACACCCGGGTGGCTCTCGCCGACTCCGCCTCCCCGCCGCCGGGCACGCACCGCAACGCCGAGGTCGCCGGAGACCGTGCTATCACCATCGCCGTCGCGCTCAAGCCGCACGACGAAACGGCGCTGGACCGGTTCGTCGCCGCGGCCGGTGACCCGCGCTCGCCCGGCTACCGGCACTACCTCACGAGCGAGCAGTACAACGCCCGCTTCGCGCCGACCGCGTCGGACGTCGGCCGGGTCACGGACTTCCTGCGCGCACAAGGGTTCCGCGTCACCGCGGTGTCGGGCAACCGCCAGGTCGTCGACGCGACCGGCTCGGCCGACGCCGTGCGGTCGGCCTTCGGCACCACGCTCGGCGACTACACCGGCGCCGACGGGAAACACTTCCGCACCAACGATTCCGCGCCCACCGTCCCCGCTTCGCTCGGGGGCGTGGTGCGCAGCGTGCTGGGCCTGTCCGACCGGCCGGTCGCGCACCGCGCGAACACGAAGGCCTCGCAGGTCAAGCCCGGACCGGCCGGCCCGGGCGGACCGGCCGGTGGGTACACGCCCGCCCAGTTCCGCACCGCCTACAGCATGACCAAGCTGGCCGGCTCCTACACCGGCGCCGGCCAGAACGTCGGGCTCATCGAGTTCGACGCCTTCAAGCAGTCCGACATCGACGCCTGGACGAAGTACTTCGGTCAGCCGTCGGTGACGCCGAAGGTCGTCCCGGTCGACGGCGGGGTGTCCAGCCCGGGCAGCAACCAGCTCGAAGTCACGCTCGACGTCGAAGCCGTCGCCGCGACGGCGCCCGGCGCGGCCCAGACCGTCTACGAAGCACCCAACAGCGACAACGCGTGGGTCGACCAGATGGCGAAGATCGCGAGTGACAACAGCATCACCATCCTGTCCGGCTCCTGGCTCAACGGCGAGAAGTGCGAGTCCGCGCCGATCAAGGCGTCGCACGACTCCTACACGCAGATGGCCGCGCAGGGCATCACGATGCTCTCGGCGTCGGGCGACTGGGGCGCCACCGGCTGCGGGTACAACGGCGACAACAGCACGGTCCAGGCCGACTTCCCGGCGAGCGACCCGCTGTTCACCGGTGTCGGGGGCACGCAGCTGCGCACCGCCGACAGCGCGGGCACCTACCAGTCGGAGTCGTGCTGGAACCAGGGCGGCTCCGGCAACACGCGCTCGGGTGGCGGCTACTCGCAGATCTACGCGCGGCCGTCGTGGCAGCCGGGCGGCAACCAGTTCCGGTCGGTGCCCGACGTCGCGCTCGACGCGGACTACGGCGCCGGCGCGCTCTCGGTGTACATGAACGGCGGCTGGCAGGACGTCGGCGGGACCAGCCTGTCGTCCCCGCTGTGGGCGGGGTACGTCGCGATGGTCGACCAGAAAGCCAAGGGGCAGGGCAAGAACGGCGTCGGCGCGATGAACCCGACGATCTACGCGGTCGCCGGCTCCGCCCAGTACTCCTCGACCTTCCACGACGTCACCAGCGGCAACAACGGCACCTACAACGCCGGCACGGGCTACGACCTGTGCACCGGCTGGGGTTCGCCGCAGGGTGACAACCTCGCCGACCCGCTCATCACCGGCTCGGCCCCGGCGCCCGACAACGACTTCTCGATGACGGCGTCCCCGGCGTCGGTGAGCGTCGACCCGGGCAAGTCCGTGACGACGTCGATCGGCACGAGCGTCACCAAGGGCAGCGCGCAGGACGTGGCGCTGTCGGCGGACGGCCTGCCCGCGGGGGTGACGGCGTCCTTCGCGCCGGCCACGGTGACCGCCGGCCAGTCCTCGACCCTCACGCTCACCGCGACGTCGTCGGCGACGCCGGGCACCAAGACGGTGACCGTCACCGGCAAGGGCGGCGCCGTGAGCCACACCGCGGACGTCTCGCTGACCGTGAACGGTTCGGGCACCGGCGACTTCTCACTCGCCGTCTCACCGTCTTCGGCGACCGTGGCTCCCGGGCAGTCCGCCAGGACGACGGTGAGCGCGACCGCCGCGGGTGCGCACTCGAGCGTCGTCGGCGGTGAGGCGACCACCGTCGAGCAGTACCCGTTCATGATCTCGATGCGCCGGGAAGGCAGCGCGTTCCCGGGCAAGCAGTCGTGCAGCATGGCCCTGGCCGGCCCGCACACGGTCGTCGGCGCGGCGCACTGCCTGCTCGAGAACCCGGGCACCAAGTGGTTCGTCTACGGCGCCACGAACCTGAACGACACCGGGTTCCGCGCCGACATCAAGGAGTCCTGGACCGACCCGGACTACCGCAGCTGGCAGACCGGGCACGACGTCGCCGTCATCACCCTCGACAAGGACGTCCCGGTGCCCGCGGGGATCACGTACCCGACCATCGCGACCGACACCTCGGTGAACGCGCCGGGCACGATGGGCCGCGGCATCGGCTGGGGCAAGACCGGCCAGAACACCTACTCGGACGTCTTGCGCACCGCGGAGTTCCCCGTGGCGAAGGACTCCGACTGCGCCCAGCACGTCGACACCTCGCAGTACTACCGATCCGACGGGTCGATGCTCTGCACCGGGTACGCGGACGGCCACAAGGGCGTTTGTGTCGGTGACAGCGGCAGCCCGTTCCTGGAGGGCAACCAGATCGTCGGGTTCTTCTCGTGGATGTCCAACGCCTGCAACACCTACGGCGTCTACGCCCGGGTGACGACGTACGCCGACGAGATCAAGGCGCACCTCGGCGGGACGACGCCACCGCCGTCGGGCGGGATCGCGCTGAGCGCTTCGGGCCTGCCCGCCGGGGCCACCGCGGCGTTCGACCCGGCGTCGATCGACACCGGCGGCTCGTCGGCGCTGACGATCACCACGAGCGTGTCCACGCCGGCCGGGACGTACCCGGTCACCGTCACCGGCAAGAACGCGCAGCAGACCCGCACCGCGACCTTCACCCTCACGGTGCAGCCGGGCAGCTCCGGGCCGGTCAAGGTGACCGATCCCGGCTACCAGTTCGTCCACGGCCAGGCGGTGCGCCTCCAGCTCCGGGCCACCGGCGGGACGGGGACGTACACCTGGTCGGCGACCGGCTTGCCGCCGGGGCTGACGCTCGACGCCCGCACGGGCCTGATCACCGGCACGGTGACGAGGACCGGCAACTACGGTTCGCCGGTCACCGCGACCGACGGCGCCGGCTCGTCGGGCAGGCTCACCGTCAGCTGGCTGGTCTACTGACGACCGGGTGCGGAGGGGAGCCCGTGGCGGACCACCGCCACGGGCTTTCCCGCCTGCCTGAGTTTGGTTCCGCGGGCCCAGGGGAATTCTCAGGGAGCGGGGGACCGATTCCCGGCTGCCGGCCGTGATCCCCCTCGTCGTGGCCGGCAGCCCGCGAAGGTTCTGGGGCCGTACTCCTCGTGCGGCGCCAGAACCGCGGGCCCTACGCCCGGTTGGCCGCCTGCTTGACCGTCCGGATCACCGGCGCCGTCTCGATGTGCGTGATCGCCGGCAGGGCCGCCACCCGCGTGGTCAGGTACCGATACAACGCGCGCTGGTCCGGGCACACGACGCTGGCGAACAGGTTGCTCGGCCCGGTCGTGGCCGCGGCGAAGGCGATCTCCGGGTGCGTGGCCAGCTCTTCGCCCGCCTCTTCCAGCCGGGCGGGGACAACCGAAAGCCAAAGCAGAGTCCGGGGACCGGTGCCGAAAAGCCGGCTGTCGACGTCGATGTCCAGGTACAGCACGCCGTGCTCGCGCAGGTCGGTCATCCGGCGCCGGACCGTGGTCGGCGACCAGCCGGTGAGCGCGGCCAGCCGGGTGATCCCGGTCCGGCCGTCGACGGCCAGCGCGGCGAGCAGCCGCCGGTCGCCGTCGTCGAGACGCACCGCGCCCGGCCGCCGTGACACCGGCGGCGGGCGCAGCCGGGCGGTCGTGTCTTCGTCCAGCCAGCCGAGCTTCGCGATCAGGCTGTCCGGGCCGCCGTAGAAGGTGTGCAGCACCGAATGCGCGGTGACCCCTTCGACCCTCGGCGTGCGAGGGAGTTTCGCCAGCAGCAGGGTTTCGCTGTCGGCCGCGGTCTCCGTGCGCACCGTGCAGGTGATCTCGGTGCCGCCGGAGGTGAGGCTCACCCACGACGTGTCGGCCCGCTTGGCCAGCGCCTCGGCGACCGGGACCGACGCGGTCGGCGCGCACCGCACCCGCAGGAACCACAGCACGGCGCCCAGCGCGGTCGGGTCGACCCCGCCGACCACCCGCACGGCTCCCGTCGCCCGCAACCGGGCGTACCGGCGGGCGATGGTGCGATCCGACACGCCGAGCACCTCGGCGATGGCGCTGAACGGGGCCCGGCCGTCGACCTGCAGCGCGTGCGCGAGCCGGCGGTCCAGCTCGTCGTAGTCGGATTCCACCGCGCTGACTCTAACCGGTGACGGATTCGGTCTCGATCACCGGCGTTTCTGGCTTGTCCGCCCCGGGCGACGCACCGTGGCTCTTGTCCTTGCAGACACAACCAGGGGAGAGCTCATGGACACCGGAGTGCTCATCGTCGGCGCGGGCCCGACCGGCCTGACACTGGCCAACGAGCTGCGGCTGGCGGAGGTGCCGTTCCTGCTCGTCGACAAGCTGCCGCGGCCCAGCGAACTCTCGCGAGCGGGTGGTGTGCAGTCGCGCACCTTGACGGCGCTCGACCAGCGCGGGCTGCTGGAACCGTTGCTGGCGACCGGGAACCACCCGGTCAGCGCGGGCCATTTCGCGGGGATCGAGTTCGCGCCGGAAAGCACCGCGCACCGGCTGCCGTGGCGGTCCGTGCCGCAGGTCGTGCTCGAAGGGTTCTTCGAAAAGCACCTCGCCGAGCACGGCGTCCACGTCCGGCGTGACCACGAGCTGACCGGCCTCGACCAGGACGGCGGCGGCGTGACCGCGACGTTCGCCCACGGCGCGGTCGTCCGCGCCGGGTACGCGGTGGCCGCCGACGGCGCCCACAGCACGATGCGGTCCCTGCTGGGGGCCGGGTTCCCGGGACGCCCGGGCACCTCGACGGTCGTCGCCGCCGACGTCCGGCTGAGCGGCGCCGGGGACGCGATGACGCACGCGCGGAGCGACGACGGCCATTGGGCGGCGCTGTACCCGCTCGGCACGGACGGGCAGGGGCGGCCGATGCGCCGGCTCGTCCTGGGCGGTCCGGGCCGCTCACGGCCGCGGGACGTCCCGGTCACCGAGGACGAGCTCCGCGAAGGCCTGCGGCTCGTCTTCGGCGACGGCGTCGGGCTGCTCGAGCTCCGGTACGCCCGCCGCATCACCAACGCGGCCCGGCAGGCCGAGCGCTACCGCCACGGCCGGGTCTTCCTGGCCGGCGACGCCGCGCACGTCCACCTGCCGCTCGGCGCGCAGGGCATGAACACCGGCATGCAGGACGCGCTGAACCTCGGCTGGAAGCTCGGCGCCGCGGTCCACGGCTGGGCGCCGGCGGACCTGCTGGACTCCTACCACGCCGAGCGGCACCCGGTCGGCGCCGCGGTGCTGCGCAACGTCCAGGCGCAAAGCCTGCTGATGGACTGGGCGGGCACGCGTGACCCGGACGTCGCGGCGACCCGGGAGGTCTTCGCCGCGCTGGCGCAGCTGCCGGAGGTCCAGCGCCACCTCGGTGACCTGCTGTCCGGGATGGCGATCCGCTACCCGACGCCCGACGCCGGCGACCACCCGCTGACCGGCCGTCCCGCCCCGGACCCGCGGGTGGCCGACACCCGGCTGCACGAGCTGCTGCGGTCCGGTCGCGGTGTCCTGCTCGACCCCGACGACGCGTTCGGCAAGGTCGCCGACCCGTGGTCGGCCCGGGTGGACCGCGCGGTGGGCGAAACGACCGCCGAGCCGATGCTCGTCCGCCCGGACGGCTACGTCTGCTGGGCCGGTGACCCGGGTGCGCTGGAACCGGCGCTGGCCCGCTGGTTCGGTGCAGCCTGAGGGGTGACGAAGAGGTCGGGGGCCGGCGGCGGTCTCGGGGAAAGCCCGCCGCCGGCCCGTGCGGTGGCGGTTGCCACGGAGTCGAAGTCGGGGCCACCGTGGTTCTGTTACGGGAAACCCGCGGAAATCCCCCTCGCCCCGCCTGGCCCTGACCGCCCGGCGTGGCGGTCACGGCTCGGGATCGGGCTCCAGGGTGAACCACGCCGTGGTCCCGGTCTCGGGGGCCGACTCGAGCCACAGGTGGCCGCCGTGGCGCTGGACGATCCGGTCCACGATCGCGAGCCCCGCGCCGTGCCCGCCGCCGTACGCGTCGCGGGCGTGCAGCCGGCGGAACAGCCGGAGGACGTCTTGCTGGTGCACTTCGGGAATGCCGATCCCGTTGTCCCGCACGAACACCGCGGCCGCCCGGTCCGGCCCGGCCGGGCGCAGCCCGACCTCGACCGTGCGCGGCCGCTCGGTTCGCGCGTACTTCGCCGCGTTCACCAGGAGGTTGACGAGCACCTCCTCCAGCCGGGCGGGATCGGCCGAAACCGTGACGTCCTCACCGGGCAGCGTGGCCCGGACGTCGTTCTCGGTCAGCCGGGGACCGGCGATGTCCAGCGCGCGGCCGGCCGCGGCCCGCAGGCCGACCGCTTCCCGGCGCAGGTCGGACTGGCCGAGCTGGGCGAAGTGCAGCAGGGAGTTGACGAGCTCGTCCATGCGGTTGGCGAGCCCTTCCACGGTCTCCAGCCGGCGCAGCGTGGTCGCGTCGAGCGTCTCGCCGGCGTCCTCGCCGATGAAGGCGACGGTGGTGGCGATGCCGCGCAACGGCTCCTTCATCTCGTGCGCGGCCGCGTGGGCGAAGGTGTCCAGGTCCTGGTTCGCCCGGCGCAGCTCGGTGTTGAGCCCGGCCAGGTGGGCCGCCTGGCGCAGCGAGATCGCGGACACGGCCCGGCCGAGGTCCGCCGCGACCGCTTCGTCGGCGGCCGTCCACGGCAGGCTGTGCCCACGCACCACGGCCTGGTAGACGGCCGACGAGCCGCGCGGCGTGAGCCGTTCGCCGTGCGGGCCGAGCCGGACCGGCTGGGCCGGGTCGGCGGCCCAGGTCCGGTCGGCGCGGCGTTCCCGCCGGGTCCAGGCGACCAGATCGCCGTCGCCGAGCCCGAGCACCAGCGCCCCGCTCAGCGCGTCGGCGTGCGAGGCGAGCCCGGGAGCGTGCTCGGTCAGGCAGTCGCTCGCCCAGACCTCACCCGCGGCGAGGTCGGGCACCACCGGCCACAGCGGCGCCACGTCGGTGTCGCCGTAGGCGGGGGAAACCGTGCCGCCGAGGCGGAGGACGACGGCGTCGGAGCGGACGAGCCCGGCGAGCAGCTCCCCGTTGTCCGGCAACGACCGCGCGGGTTCCGTCTCGAGGGTCGCGACGAGCCGGGACAGCGCGGTCCGGGCCTCCTGGCGGGCCCGGGCCGTCTCGGCCTCCTGGAGCGCGGCCAGCTGCAGGGAGAGCGTGACGCCGAAGAACTCGCACGCCGCGCGGACTTCCGGGTCGAGCCGGCGGGGAGCCAGTCCGTGACAGGCGATCAGGCCCCACAGCGCGCCGTCGTGCAGCAGCGACACCGACATCGACGACGCCACGCCGATGTTGCGCAGGTACTCCAGGTGGAACGACGAGACCGTGCGCAGGGTCGAGTCGGACAGGTCCAGCGGCTCGGTGCCGCCGGGCAGCGCCGCCGGGTGCAGGGCCGACGTGGCGTCGTCGACGTCGTTGATCACGCGGATCCAGTTGCGCTCGTAGAGCCGGCGTGCCTGGGGCGGGATGTCGGTGGCCGGGAACCACAGCCCCACCCACGGCTCCAGGCCGTCCGCGAGTGCCTCGGCGATCACCTCGCCCGGGCCGGAGCGGCCTTCGAAGCGGTAGGCGACGACCCGGTCGTAGCCGGTGAGCGCCCGGATCTCGGCCACCGCGGCCGCGCACACGTCGACGACCGTGCGCCCGTGCTGCAGCCGGGTCAGCGCGGCGCGCACCGAGGGGTAGAACTGCGAGAAGCGGAACGGGCGCTGCGCGGTCGCGGGCTCCAGCTCCAAGACGAGCCGGCCGTCGGCGTGGTAGACGGTGACGTCGAACTCCGGCCCGTCCGCGGGCACTCGCAGGGCGAGCAGGCCGCGGTCGCCCGTCGGCGCTTCGAGGGTCTGCCGGACCGCGGCTACCCCGTCGGCGCCGAGCAGGGTCTCCACCGGGGTGCCGATCAGCTCCTCGGGAGTGCGGCCGAGCAGCCGCTCGGTGGTCGAGCTGGCGACTTCGACGCGCCCGTTGTCGGCCACCGCCACCAGGGCGCCGTACGACTGGATGCCGCCGAGCCGGTGGATCGGCTCGGTCACGCAGACCGAGAAGTCGAACGCCGGACCGGCCACGGCTTCCGCCGTGCGGTCGCGTTCCCCCGGCTCGAACGCCGCCCCGGCGCCGGTGTCGCTCATGCCACTCCTCGTTCTGCCCGGTCGTGCCGTCCGGCCGCGACGGAAGGCGAACCTTACAGTGGTCGTCGCCGCGAACGCGGCATCCCGGACGAGCGGAGCGTTGTGGCCATCCCCTCCCAAGACCCCTGGACGGCGCGGCTGCACGCGCTGTGGCGGGCGGCGTTCGACGCGGTGAACACCAAGGGCCTGTCGGACGAGCTCTACTCGGGCCTGCTCTGCCTCCCGGCCGCGCGCGTGGTGCTCGGGGCCCGGCTGACCGCCGACGGCACCGCGTCGGTGACGCGGTGGGCCGACCACGACGGGCTGCGCACGCAGCCGGCCGGGCTGGCGGCCGACGTCGAAGCCTGGACGGCCGAGCGGCCGGCGGGGGAGGTCGGGGAGCTACCGCTGGTCGAGGTGGCGGCCGTGGCGCCCGGGCTGGCCGCCCGGCTGACCGCGGCCGGGGCGAGCGAGCTCCTGGTCCTGGAGTTCGCGGTCGCGGAGGGGGAGCGGGCCCTGCTGGTGCTGGGCACCGCGGCCGGGCTGCCCGCCGCGCCGTCCGTGGTCACCGCGCTGCACCAGGTCGCCGAGGTGATCGTGGCCACCGACCAGCACGCCAGCCAGCTGCGCGAACTGGACGAGCGGCAGGCCCAGGACGCGATCCTCGCCGAGGCGTCGCTGCAGATGGGCGCCTCGCTCGACATCGACGACACGCTGCGCGCCGTCGTCCGGATGGCGGTGCCCGGCCTGGCCGACGGCGCCGCGATCCACGTGCGCCGGGACGGCCGGATGGTGCCGATCGCGGTCGCCCACGTCGACGCCCACCGCGAGCGCACGCTGACCGCGGCCCTGCGGGCCGGGCACTGGGCCGGCGAGCAGGTCGTCCGCGGCGCCGACCCGGCGGCCTGGGACGAGCTCCCGCGGCCGTCCGGGCTGCCCGAGGAGGCCCGGCTGCCGCAGATGACGATCAGCGTGCTGCGGGCCCGAGGCCGCGACGTCGGGCTGCTGACCTTCTTCCACCGCGCGGGTTCGCAGCGCCGCCCGGACCGGTCGTTCCTGCGCAACCTGGCCGGGCGGGCGGCACTGGCGATCGACAACGCGACGCTCTACGAGCGGCGGCGCCGGGACGTCCTTTCCCTGCAGCAGCACCTGCTGCCCGCGGTGCTGCCGGACGTGCCCGGCCTGGAGACCGCCGCCACCTACACCGTCGCCGACCACAGCCTGGAGGTGGGCGGTGACTTCTACGGCCTGGTCCCGCAGCCCGACGGCCACGTCACGGCGCTGATCGGGGACGTCTGCGGCCGCGGGGCGCCGGCGGCCGCGCTGACCGGCCTGGCCCGGCACACCCTGGAGACGGCGCTGGAGGAGGGCAGCTCGGCCGAGCACGCCATGGTGGGGCTCAATGCGAAGCTGCTGCGCAACGACGTCTCCCGGTTCCTCACCCTCGCGACGGCGACCTTCGAACCCGCCGGCCCGGCCGGGGTCGGGCTGACCCTGCTCACGGCCGGGCACCCACCTCCCCTGGTCCTGCGGCGCGACGGGACCGTGCGGGAGCCACCGTGCTCGGGCCGGCTGGTCGGCGTCCTGCCGGAGCTGCGGCTGCGTGCGGCGACCGAACGGCTCGGGCCGGGGGACACGCTGGTGCTGTACACCGACGGGCTCACCGAGGCCCGCGACCAAGCGGGCCGGTTCTTCGAAACCGACCTCGCGCCGACCCTGGCCCGGCTGCCCGGCCTGCCGCTGCCCGACCTGCTCGAAGCCCTCGTCACCGGCGGCGGGCGGTACCGGGTCGGCGACGACGCCGCGGTCCTGGCCATTCGCCACACGGGAGCCGCCGCGTGAGCGTCTGTGAACGGCTCGTCCTGGTGGTCGAGGACAGCGCCGAAGACCGCGAGGCCATCCGGCGCGCGCTGGCCCGCTCCCACCCGGAGCTGGAGCTGGAGTTCGCCACGGACGGCGACGCGGCGATCGCCCGCCTCGCCGACGCCGGCCTCGAGCGCCCCGCGCTCCTGCTGCTGGACCTCAACCTCCCGGGCCGGGACGGCTACCAGGTCCTGGCCGCACTGCGGGCGAACCCGGACCTGGCGACGCTGAAGATCATCGTCTTCACCTCATCGACGACGTCGGCCGACATCGAGCGCTGCTACGCCCTCGGCGCGGACAGCTACGTCTACAAGCCGGTGAACTTCCACCTGTTCCGCACGGTGCTGCAGGGCGCGGTGAACTACTGGCAGGCCGGCACCGGCTGAAACCGGGACGGCTCCCTTACGCTGGGGCCGATGGACGACGTGACCGCAGCACGGCGGCCGGCCGCGCCCGGCGTCCCGCGCATCCTGGTGATCGAGGACGCCGAAGCGATCCGGGTCCCGGTCGAGGCCGCGCTCGCCGCCGCGGGGTTCTCGGTCCGGGCCCGTCCCGACGGCGGGGACCTGGAGACCGAGCTCGCCCGCGCCCGGCCCGACCTGGTCGTGCTGGACGTCATGCTGCCGGGGCGGGACGGGTTCGAGCTGTTGCGGGTGATCCGCCGGGTGTCGGCGGCCGGCGTCGTGATGCTGACCGCGCGGGACGGCGTCGAGGACCGGCTGCGGGGGCTCGGCGCGGGCGCCGACGACTACGTCGTGAAGCCGTTCGTGCTCGACGAGCTGGTCGCGCGGGTGACCGCGGTGCTGCGGCGGACCGGGCGCACGCCGCCGGCGGTGGAGGTCGGCGACCTGGTCGTCGACGTCGAAGGGGGCCGGGTCCGCTACGGCGACGCCGACGTCGAGCTGACCTCCACCGAGTGGAAGGTGCTGGTCTACTTCGCCCGGCACCGGGACCGGGTGGTCTCCAAGACGCAGGTCCTGACGGCCGTCTGGGGGTACGGCGATTACGCGCCGAACCTGGTCGAGGTGAACGTCAGCACGTTGCGCCGCAAGCTCGAGGCGCACGGGCCGCGGCTGCTGCACACGGTGCGTGGGCAGGGGTACGTCCTGCGCGGCGAGCCGTGACGGGGCTGCGCACGGCTTCGCTGCGCCGCCGGGTCACCGTCACCGTGCTGGTGGTGCTGGCCGTGGTGCTGGTCGCCGTCGGGCTCGTGGTGGACACGGTCTTCCGCGCGCAGGCCGAGCGGGACGTCAACGCCGTGCTCACCGCCCGCGTCCAGCTGGCCCAGCAGCTGGCGAAACAGAACGTCGCGCCGCAGAACCTGCTGCGGCGGCTGGAGACCCGCGGCGTGCAGGCCTCGCTTTCCCTGCCGGACGGCGCCTTTCTCGGCGTGAACGACCTGCCGGCGGACGCGCGGATCCGCCAGGTGCGGGCGACGCTGTCCGGGCCGCCGCGGATCAACGGCGCGAAGCTGACCCTCACCGCGGACGAGTCCCTGGTCGCGGCCGCCGAGCAGAGCCTGCGGTGGGTGCTGGCCGGCACCGGGGTGGCCGCGCTCGTCGTCGCCGCGGTCGCGTTGCTGCTGGCCGTCCGGTTCGCGCTCGCGCCCCTGGACGCGATGACCCGGCTGGCCCGGTCGATCGTCTCCGGCGGGCGTGGTGGGCGGCTCGCCCCGGAGCGGACCGGGACCGAGCTGGGCCGCGCCGCGGCCGCGTTCGACGCCGCCCTGGACGCGCTCGAAGGCGCCGAGCGGGCGGCACGGGCGTCCGAGGAGCGGACCCGGCGGTTCGTCGCCGACGCGGCCCACGAGCTGCGGACCCCGCTCGCCGGGGTGCGGGCGGCGGCCGAGGCGCTGGTGCAGCAGCCGGCGGACGCGCCGCGGGAGCAGCGGGAGCAGCTGCAGCTACTGGTGGTCCGCGAGTCGCAGCGGGCGGGGAAGCTCGTCGCCGACTTGCTGGACCTGGCTCGGCTGGACGCCGGCGCCGAGCTCGACCGGGCGCCGGTGCCGCTGCGGGAGCTGGTTTCGGCGCAGGCCGAGCAGGTCCGGCTGACCGCGCCGGAGATCAGGGTCGAGGTCACCGGCCCGGACGTGGTCGTGCTCGGCGACCGGGACCGGCTGACGCAGATCGTGGCCAACCTGAGCGGCAACGCGGTCCGAGCGATGGACGGCCGGGGGACGCTGACCCTGGAGGTCACCGGCGACGGCGTCACGGTGACCGACACCGGGCCGGGGGTCCCGGGGCCGGAGCGGGAGCGGATCTTCGACCGGCTCGTGCGGCTCGACGCGGCCCGCGGCCAGGGCGGGTCCGGGCTGGGCCTGCCGATCGCCCGCGGGTTCGCCCGGGCACACGGCGGTGACCTGTGGTGCGAGGCCGCTCCGGGCGGGGGAGCCCGGTTCCGGCTGGCCGGGCTGCCCGGGTCCGCCGGGTGAGCCGGCCCGAGCCGGTCCGGCTCAGGCGAACAAGCCGGTGACCCGGCCGGCGTGCCCCGGCAGCACCTGGCCGGCGTCGGCGCCGAGCACGTCCTCCACCAGCGTCGCGTAGACATCGCGGAAGTCGGTGCTGAGCTTGAGGTCGCCGTCGTCGAGGTCGGTCAGGCTCGGCTCGGCGCCGTGGAAGCCGCCCCGGACGCGGGGGCCGAGGACGAACACCGGGCCCGCCGTGCCGTGGTCGGTGCCCTGGCTCGCGTTCGCCGCCACCCGCCTGCCGAACTCCGAGTACACGAGCACCGTGACCTGCTTGCCGCGGTCGGACTTCGCCAGCCGCTGGACGAACGGGGTCAGCGCGCCGTCGAGCTCGGTCAGCAGCCGCTGCTGGGTGCCGCGCTCGTCGGCGTGCGTGTCGAACCCGCCGAGCGACACCGAGTACGCCCGCGTCGGCACCCCCGCCTCGACCAGGCCGGCGACCACGTCGAGCTGGGCTGCCAGTTCCCCCTCGGCCTTCTCGCCGTCCTTCGTGGCCGCGCCCAGGGTCTGGGCGGCGCGGTGCAGGTCGGTCACCGACCGCGCCGCGCGCGCCTGCCAGAACCCTTCACCGGCCTGCGTGGCGCCGAGGCCCTGGAACGCCGTGCCCAGCGCGCCCTGCGGCAGCTTCAGCCCGCCGACCGGCAGGGTCGCGGCGGCGGTGCGCTCTCCGGCCAGCAGCGGCGGGAGCACCGGGTCGACCGACACCGCGCGCAGCGGGTCGTCGCCGGAGGCGTCCAGCCAGCGGCCGAGCCAGCCGGTCGGCACCGACGTCTCGGGGGAGGCCGTCTGCCAGATCGCCATCGACCGGAAGTGGCTGTGGTCGGGCTTCGGGTACCCGACCCCGCGCAGGACGGCCAGCTGCCGGGTGTCCCACAGGCCCTTGAACCCCTTCATGCCCGGGTTCAGCCCCAGCCCTTCGCCGAGGTCGAGCACTTCCTCCGGGCGGTAGGCCAGCTCGGACCGGGCGTCCTGGTAGGCCGGGTCGCCCGCGGGGACGACGGTGTTGAGCCCGTCGTTGCCGCCGTAGAGGGTGACGACGACGAGCACACCCGCGTCCGGGTCGAGGGGGTCCTGCTCCGCGGCCGACATCAGCCGGTTCCAGTCGACCTGGGTGGCGCCGGCGGCGAGGGCCGCGGCGGCCGTCACCCCGGTCGCGGTGAGGAACCTGCGACGGTTCACCTGCTGCACGATCGTCACCCGCTCACTACGTATTCGGGGGCACAAGCGGCCACTGTGGACAGCTGACGCGCGTCACCGGCGACCGCGGCGAGCGCGGCGCGGGTGCGGTCGGACCAGGCGTCGACCCCGAGCAGGTCGCCGACCGCGGCGACCTTGTCCCGCGCCTTCGCCACGGCGCCGAGGTCGGCGTGCGCGACGACCTGCTGCGCCGCGTGCAGCCGGGCCAGGCCCGCCGAAGTCGTCAGCCAGGCTCCGCCGGCCGCCCAGCCGCCGACGCTGGGCGGCTGGAACGGCACCTGGCCCATCCCGCGCAACGCCGCCAGCAGCTGCGTCCGGGGCTTCTCGTCGAGCTTTCCCGGGCGGACGCCGAGCGCGCGCAGCAGGCCGGCGAGCCATTCGACCGGTTGCTTCACCAGCGATGTCGCGGGGTCGCGGAAAGCCGGTTCGGCCGTGATGGCCAGCAGGAGCGCCCGGATGTCGCGGCGGCTTCCGTAGGCGGCGACGAGCCGGTTG
Source organism: Amycolatopsis sp. NPDC104587 (assembly GCF_055583645.1). Taxonomy (NCBI): domain Bacteria; kingdom Bacillati; phylum Actinomycetota; class Actinomycetes; order Pseudonocardiales; family Pseudonocardiaceae; genus Amycolatopsis; species Amycolatopsis sp. NPDC104587. The sequence goes on along the minus strand of NZ_JBVJNO010000025.1, from coordinate 9,767 downwards.
AGCGTGTCGGGCGGCGGCGGGGTCGCGGACACGAGCCGCGCCCAGACCCGCCCGGCGACGAACGGCGCCGACTCGGGGCGCCCCAGCACGAGGTCCACAAAGGACTGTGCGTCGAAGTTGCCGCTGGCGCCGAGGATGCGCTTCACCCCGTTGTCGTGCCGCTTGGCGACCAGCTGCGCGCCGGTGGCCTCCCGCTTGGCGGTCCAGCCGGTCAGCGCCCGAGCCGCCTCGCGGACGTCGTCCTCGCCGTAGTGGCCGACCCCGAGGGTGAACAGCTCCATGAACTCGCGGGAGAGGTTTTCGTTCGGCTTCCCGGCCTTGTTGCTGTTGCCGTCCAGCCACAGCAGCATCGCCGGGTCGACGACCATCGCCCGGGCGAGGTCGGTGAAGCTGCCGAGGGCGTGCTCACGCTGGGTCCGGTTCTGCGCGAGCATGAGCCGCGGGCTGCGCACCTTCTGCTCGCTGGTGGCGAAGTGGCCGTGCCAGAACCAGGTGAGCCGTTCGACGGAGGCGACGTCGGCGGCGGCCATCCGGTCCAGCCACCACCCCACCGCCTGCGCGGCCTGGGCCTGCGCCTGCCGGCGGGCCTGCTGCTTCGCGGCCTTGTCGGCGTCCTTGGCCGGCTTGTCCGGGGGCGGTCCGGGATCGGGCATCGGGGTCGCGGCCGCCCCGGCGTCGGGCCCGCCACCCAGCAACCGGTCGCGGGTTTCGGCGAACCCGCGGTCCAGGTCACCGGGCCGCGGCCCGAAGCCGACGCGGTCGTGCAGCCGCCGGACGGCCGCTCGTTCGGAGAGCACCACCATGCCCTCGATCGTGCGGCGCGCGCCGGGTGGGGCGCGAGGCCGCTGCCGCTTTCTTAAGCCGATCCACAGGAGCCGTGGCCGTTCACCCCCGCGGGGCATCTTTCGGCGGCCGCCGCCGGGCCGGGCGTGGATCGGCCGATTCCGGGTAACCGGTCGGAGATCGCGCACCCGAGGAGAGGACCCACCGGTGACCACCGTTTCGCGCACCTTCACCGTCGACCCCGCGCCGGCGGTCGTCGTTCCCTACCTGGCCGACTTCGGCCACGCCGAGCAGTGGGACCCCGGCACCGAAAGCTGCACCCGGAACGACACCGGACCGGTCCAGGTCGGCTCGTCGTGGCACAACACGTCCAAGATCGCGGGGATCGGCACCGAGCTGACCTACACGCTGGAGGAGCTCACCGGGGACCGCATCGTGTTCGTCGGGCGCAACAAGACCGCGACGTCCACCGAGACCATCGAGATCACCATCCACGGGACCGGTTCGGCCATCACCTACACCAACGACCTGGAGTTCAAGGGGGCCGCGAAGCTCGCGGCGCCGCTGGGCAAGGTGGTGTTCGAGAAGCTCGGGAACGACACCGAGCGGCAGCTCACCGAGGTCCTCAACGGCTTGGGCCGCTGACCGGTGGTGGACATCGCCAACCTGCGCCGGGTGGCCGGGCTGTCGGCCGTGGTCGTGACGGCGGTGCAGGCCGCGACCGCGGTCGTCGCCGTGCGCAAGGGCCGTCGTGACTACGCCGACGCCGTCTGGGGGCCCGGCTTGGCGGCCGTCGCCGTGAGCAGCGCACTGGCCGGGCGCGGTGACGCCCGCCGTCGCTGGGCGCTCGCGGCGGTCACCACCGTGTGGGCGGCGCGGCTGGAACGGCAGATGCTGGCTCGCTTGCGCGGCAGTGACCGCGAGGACCCGCGCTACACCGAGTTCCTCGACGGCGACTCGACCGCGGCGGTGGTGGGCAAGGTCTTCGTCACGCAGGGGCTGAGCCAGCTGCTGGTGTCCGCCCCGGTGCAGCTCGCCGCCGCGAGCGCCGTGCCTCGCGGCGCCCGCCGCCTGCTCGCGCCCGCCGGGCTGGCCGTGATGATCGGTGGAGCGGTGCTCGAGGCGCTGGCCGACCACCAGAAGTCGGAGTATGCGAAACGGGACCGGGACGAGCGTCCGGACGTGCTCGACACCGGCCTGTGGGGCTGGTCCCGGCACCCGAACTACTTCGGCGACTCCCTGGTGTGGGACGGCGCGTGGCTCGCCGCGGCCGCCTCACCCGCCGCGGCCTGGACGCTGCCGGCGCCGGCGGTGATGAGCTACCTGCTGATGTTCGCGACCGGCGCCAAGCGCACCGAACGGCGCATGCAGGAGCGCCCGGGCTACCGCGACTACCAGCGGCGGGTCGCGTTCTTCTTCCCCCGGCGACCGGCCGCGGCCAGAGCATCCTAGAGGGGCTTCGCGGTGAACCGGCGGGAACCGAGTCCTTCGACGAACTGGCAGCCGTAGCGCCGACAGCCTCCGCATGGGAGTTCCTCCTCGATCGGTGCTTTCCGGACGGACAACCCGGGTGCGGGGTTGCCCGGACACTTGCCTTTGCCCGACACTCGTCCATCACCACCGGCGGGGAGTGAGGTCACCCGTGTCGATCCTGTCGAAGCCGTTCGTCGCCGACAGAGTGGCTCGCCTGATGGCGGCCGCCGCCGCTCGCGTGATGAGGGCGCGTCCGCTGTTCCCCGAGATTCCCGGCCGCACCACCACAATCACGATCCCCACGCGCCACGGGCCGATGCCCGCGACGCTCTACCGCCCACCGGGCAAGGCAACCGGCGTCTACGTCAATGCTCACGGCGGCGGTTTTGTGCTGGGCGGCCCGATCGCCGACGATCCGCTGTGCCGCTACCTCGCCGAGCACGCCGGGGTGTTCGTGGTCAACGTCGACTACGTCCTCGCTCCACACCAGCGGTTTCCCGCTCCCTGCGAGCAGATCCACGACGCGCTGACGTGGGCGGCCGCACCCGAACGCGAATGGGCGGGCGCCCGGCTGTGCGTCGGCGGCCAGAGCGCGGGCGGCTCGCTCGCGGCCGCGGCCTCCCGGCTCGCCTGGCGCGACGGCGGCCCCGAGATCAGGTTGCAGGTGCTGCACTACCCGCCCCTGGACCTGGTCACCCCGGCCGCGGACAAACCCGCGCGGGACAACCGGGTGGTGATCCGGCCGTGGATGGGCGAAGTCTTCAACACCGCCTACCTCCCCGACCTCGCCCGCCGCGCCGACCCGTTGGCGTCCCCGGCGTGGGGCGCCAACGCCGACGACTTGACCGGAATCGCCCCCGCACTCGTGATCACCTGCGAGCACGACCGGCTACGCGCCGAGGCGGTCGCCTACGCGGGCAAGCTCGCCGAGGCCGGTGCCCTGGTGGAGCACTACGACCTCCGCGGCGTGGACCACGGTTACGACCTCATGGACGGCGACCCCGACCTGGTCCGGCGGGTGTACACCTTCCTCGCCCGGCACGTCGAACGCGCCCTCGCCCGGCCTAGCTCGTGACGCTCGGGATCTTGCGGGCACGCAAGACGTACGTGTCCAGCGGAAGCTGGATGGACGCGGTGAGCTGAAACCCGGCGTCGGCGAACAAGGCGCGGTAGTGGGACTCCGTGCGTTCGCGGCCGCCGACGTTGCAGAGCATGTGGACGTCCCATGGCACCGCCAAGGAGTCGACTTCGCCGCCTTCAGGCAGCAGCCGCTCGATGACCAGGAGCTCGGCGTGGTCGGGCATCGCCGCGGCACACGTCGCGAGGATGGTCCGGCAGCGGTCGTCACTCCAGTCGTGCAGGACCCGCGACAGGAGGTAGACGTCGCCCGTGGCGGGCACGGACTCGGTGAAGTCGCCGGGGACCAGGGTGCAGCGGCCGGCGAGGGGCGCGAGCGTGGATTCCGCCGACGCCAAGGCGTGCGGGCGTTCCACGAGGACACCGTGCAGCTGCGGGTTGGCCGTCAGGACCCGGGCGAGCAGCTCGCCGTTGCCGCCGGCGATGTCGACGACGGTGCCCACGGCGGAGAAGTCGACCACCAGGACCAGTTCGGCGAACACCGCGTTGCTCGCGGCCATGGACTGGTGGAACAGCCCGGCCAGCGCGGGATCGGCGGCCATGTGGTCGAAGTGGTGAGCGCCGAAGACCTTCGCGTAGGACTCCTCGCCGGTGCGGACGGCGTCGGTCAGCGCGGCGAACGACCGGTAGAACGGGCCGCCGTACATCAGCGCCAGCGGCCGGAGGGACCCGCTGATGTCCGACTGCAGCAGGGATCCGGACTCGGTGAGCGCGTAACCGGCGGGCGAGACGCGGACGAGGCCGAGGGTCGCCAGGTAGCGGAGGAGCCGGCCCAGGCTGTCCGGGTCGGCGCCGGTGGCGGCGGCCAGACCGGGCAGGTCGGCGAGGCCGGCGGCGAGGTGGTCCGCGATCCGCAGTTCGGCGGCCGCGGTGATCGCCTGAGTGGCCCACGCCCCGGTCATCAGGCGCAGTAGCCGCGTGCCGGCCGCGGACTCGTGCCGGTGGGTGGTGAGCAGCCGGTCGTAACGCCCCGCGCAGTTGAGCTCCAGGCGGCGGACGTCGGGAACCGGGTGGTCGCCGTTGCGGAAGTACAGGACGGTGGTGTTCTCGTAGTCGTTGTACCCACCGCCGTCCGGGCTCATCCGGGCGGCGATCGCGGACCTCAGCCCGGCGAGGCTGAACGGGTCGCCGTCCGGAACGCTCAGCGCGACGTGGCACTCCCGGCCGTGCCGGCGTTCGTCGGCCGCGATGAAGGCGAGCTCCGGCGGGGTGGCGAGTGCGAAGATCTCGACCTCGCACAGCCGGCCCTCCCGGTCACGCACCGGTGCGCGCAGGATGCCGAGCTCCAGCTCCCCGATGGGAAGCCCGTACCGGCGGCTCAGCCGGTCGCGCACCACGGTGCTCGGGGTCATCGGGCCCGTCGTGACGCCGTGGCGGGCCAGCTCCGCGGCCAGTCCGTCGAGCGTGCTCGGGAACAACAGCACCGCGGCGTGGGCGAGGGACGCGTGCCGGGCCAGCGCCACCCGGTCGGTCTCGTCCAGCGACGGCATGGCCGTGGCGAGGACCGAATCGGTGGTGTGGGCGCGAACGAACTCCGTCGCGGCGGTCAGGCGGGTGAGGTCTTCGGGCGCGAGCGCAGGGGCGATCGTCGCGGTCATGGCAAACTCCAGGTGGTCAGATGCCGACGTAGTTCTCGGCGAAGAGGTCCTGCTGGGCCCGCGAGTCGCGCAGGAGGTCCAACCGGGTGTCGCGCAGCACCCGCTGGAAGCCGGCGTCCGGATCGGTGCCGGACGGCGCGTGGAGCAGGCCGATCATCCAGTGCGAAAACTCCTGCGCGCGCCAGATCCGGGGCAGGCAGGTCCGCGAATACGCGGCGAGAGCGGCTTCGTCGTCCCGCGCGAGCGCGTCGGAAAGCGCGGTGGCGAGGACCTCCGCCTGCAGGATGGCCAGGTTGGCGCCCTTGGCGGCCGACGGGCTGATCAAGCTTGCGGCGTCACCCGCGAGGAACAGCCGGGCGTGCTGCATCGGGTGGACGACGTCCGAGCGCAGCCGCACCGGACGGCGTTCGACGATGGGCCCTTGGCGCAGCGGGCCGAAGCGGTCGGCCCGCATCCGCAGGTTCAGCTCGGCCCAGACGCGGTCGTCGGGCCACGCTTCGGGGGTGTCCTCGCGCGAAACCTGGAGGTAGTAGCGGGTCGTCCGCGGGCTGCGGGCCATGTGGCCGGCGAACCCGTTGTCGTGCATGGCATACGTGACCGCCGGCATGCTCTGCGGGGCCTGGGCGAGCAGCGCCAGCCAGGTGATGCCGTGGTCGCGGGTGTGCCGCGCGGTCCGGGCCGCGGGCATGGCCGCCCGGGCCACGCCGTTGCTGCCGTCGCAGCCGACCACAAAACGCCCGCTCGCCTCGCCGGCGCCGTTTTCGTCGCGGAAGGCGACGGTGGCGGTCTCGGGGTCGACGCTCGTGACGGTGCAGCCGAACCGCAGTTCACCGCCGCGGCCGAGGAATTCGCCGACCAGGTCGGTGACGAGGTTCTGCTGCGGGTAAACCGTGTGCGTCTCGCCTCGGCCGAGCGTCGCGTAGTCCAGCTCGAACTGGCTTTCGGCGTAGCGGAACGCGCAGGTGCCGTGCTCGCGGCCATCGCGGAGCATGCCGGCCGCGAGGCCGTGCTCGGTCAGCACCCTGGCGCTGTGCGCGTTGAGGAATCCGGCTCGGGCGCGGGTCTGGACGTGCTCACGGCTGCCGCGCTCGAGGATGAGCACGTCGATTCCCCGGGCCCGCAGCAGATTTCCCAACACCAGTCCGGCCGGCCCCGCGCCCACGACGAGCACACTGGCCCGGTTGGCCATGATCGACTTGTTCCTTCCCGGAAATGATCTTCGGGGGTGATGACTGCCGATCAAGGTAGTGGCACCGGGTGTGGTGCGCCAGGTATCGGACAGGTGACAATTCCTCGTCAAAATGATCTTGAAAGCCGTCCGAAATGGACACGGGGTTATTTCGGGCCCCGGTGGTCGCCGAGGGCTCGGGCGGAGACGTCGGGAACGTAGACCGCCAAAGCCGCGACGAGCTCCCTGATGTCCCGGCGGGCCGAGTCGTCGAGGCGAGCGGTGCGGGCGACGTCGAGTTCGTTGGCGATGGTGAGCACCGCGAAGTCGGTGAGGTCGGCGCCCGCGAGGGGGATGGTCTCGCCGGTGAAGCGGTCGGTCAGCGGGAGCGGTGTCGTGCCGATGCGGGCGTAGGTCCGGCTCCGGTCGCAGGCTCCGTAGAGGTAAACGAGGGCTTCGGCCTCGTCGCCGATGGCCGCCCGCAGGCGGGCTCGCCGGTCCGGTGGCAGCAGCGGGTGCGGGAAGCCGTCGGTGCCGTACACGGCGTGGCAGAGCGCGGCAAGACGCACGCGCGGGCTCCCGCCCCAGCTTTGCACGAGGTCCGCTACCCGCCGCAGGTGGGTGAGGAGGTCGCCGCCGGGGTGGTCGGTTCCGGCCGCGCCGAGCTCGCGCAGGAGCGCCAGCGCCGGCCAGTCGGCGGTGCCGGCGGCGATCGTCTCGGCCAGCGCTCGCGGCTGGTCCCGGGCGACGAGGTGCCCGGCGCCGGGGATGCGGACCACCGTCGTCTGCGGAGCGAGGTGCCGCAATCCGTCGACGTCGTCGTCGGTGACGGGGGAGTGGTGGCTGCCGCGGACGAGCAGGACGGGCCGGTCGAGCCCCGCGGTGATCTCCCGCAGCCGGGGAACGCGGGCGAAGATGTCCTCGACGAGTTCGGTGTGCGCGCCGGGCAAGGGGAGGGTGGCGAGGAAGCGGCGGGCCCGCCGCGGCTCGAGCCCGGGGACGACGTCCACCAGCACCAGGCCCGCCACCCTCGTCCGCACCGCCGGATCATCCAGGGCGGCGACGGCAGCGAGCCCGCCCAGCGAGGCGCCGACGACGACGCATCCCGGCGGCTCGGCGTGCACCATGGCGGCGACGTCCTCGCCGCAGGACGTGAGGGTGCGCGGCGAGCCGTCGCTGTCGCCGTGGCCGCGCTGGTCGTAAGCCACGCACCGGAACCCGGCGTCGACGAGGAGGTCGACGACCGGCGTCCAGACCGAGCGACGCTCTCCACCGGCGTGGAGCAGTAGCGCGGTCGGCCCGTCGCCGGCTTCCTCTCCGCGCAGAACCGCGTCAGGGCGAGTGATGCTCCGGTGCCGCAAGACGACCATGACGACCCCCTACCTTGGTGCTTCAAGGTAACGACTCGTACCTTGAAGCGTCAAGGTACGATCGCCGCCGTGACACCTCAGCGCGTGCGCCGTCCGCCCGACGAGGCCCGGCGCCTGATCCTGGAGGCCGCCGAACGGCTGCTGACCGAGGGAGGGGTGGCCGCCGTCCAGATCCGGGCCGTCGCCGCCCGTGTCGGCATGACCGACGCCGGGGTCAGCCACCACTTCGGCACCCGTGACCGCCTCTTGGCAGCCCTGCTGCGCCACGGCGGCCGGAAGATCCGGGCCGGGATGGACGACGTGCTGCGCTCCTGGCTCGACCGCGGCCCCGATCTCGGCCGGCTGGTCGAGACGATGGCCGCCTTCTACCGCCAGGGTTACGGCGCGCTGGCCGTGGCTCTCCACGCGGCCGGGTGGCGGGACGACGGCTCGGGGATGCTCGATCCGGTCGTCGACACGCTGCACGCGTTGCGCCCCGACGCCGCCACCGCCTCGGTCGAGGACACCCGGCTCGCCGTCGCGGCGCTTCACCAGGCGCTGGTCACCGAACCCTTGTACGGCCCGGCTTTCCGCCGCAGTGCCGGGATCGCGGGCCGGGCGGCCGGCACGCCGGACCCCCAGCTGCGCTGGTGGTCCACCTGCCTCGCCCGTTCCCTCGGCATCGGCTGACGCGCGTGCCCGGTCAGGGAAGCAGCAGGAGCTTGCCGGTGAACCGGCGTGCCTCGATGTCGGCGTGCGCCGCCGCGGCGTCGGCCAGCGGGTAGGTCCGGCCGATGACCGGCGTCAGCCGGCCCGCGGCGGCCTCGTTCAGCACGTGGACCACCCGGCGCGCGTTGTCCGGCCAGAACTCCGGGAGCTGGGCCATGTCCACCACCGTCAGCTGCTCCGCGTGGTCGACCACCGCCTCCGAGCCGCTGGACATGCCGTACCCGGAGAACCGGCCGCCGGGCGCGAGCAGCGCCGCGGCGGCCGTGCCGACCGGACCGCCGATCCCGTCGAACACCACGTCGAGCCCGTGCCCGCCGGTGATCGCGCGCACCTGCTCCGGCCAGTCCTTTGTGGAGTAGTCGACCACGTCGTCGGCCATTTTTGCCGCGAGGGCAAGCTTTTCTTCGCCCCGCACGCCGGCGATGGCCCGCGCGCCGGCCGCACGGGCGAGCTGGATCGCGAGACTGCCCAGGCCGCCCAGCCCCGGTGCGACGAGGACCCGGTCCCTGGTCCCGACAGGGGTCTTCTCCAGCAGCGCGAGTGCGGTCGCCCCGTCGTCGAGCAGCGCCGCCGCGGTGCGCGGATCGACGCCGTCGGGCAGCGGGAAGGCGGCGTCGGCGTGGGCGAGCACCGTGTCGGCGTACCCGCCGCCGTAGCTCGCGGTGGACCGGGTGACGACCCGCGTGCCGAGCCACGTGTCGTCCACTTCGGCGCCGACCGCGGTGACCGTGCCCGCGACCGCTCCGCCCGGCACGTACGGCGGCCGGACGTCGAACACCGCGGGGCCGTGGCCGGACCGGATCCGGGCGTCGAGCCACCCCACCCCGATCGCCGCGACGTCGACGACCACCTCACCGCGCCCCGGCGCCGGGGCAGGCAGGTGGACGAGCTCGAGAACCTCGGGGCCGCCGAACCGGCCGGCCATGACCGCACGCATGTCCGAAGGCTAAAAGTTCAACCGGACTCGAAGTCAAGTGCGCACCGGGTTTGAGCCGGGCGCCCTCGTGGGTACTGACGGAGTTCACCGTTGTCCAGCTTCGGAGGGTGCTCGTGCAGATCCAGGTCAACACCGACCACAACATCCACGGTGGCGAACGGCTGGCCACCTACGTGACGACCGACCTGGAAGGCAGTCTGTCCCGGTTCGGTGGCTGGTTGACCCGGGTGGAGGTGCACCTCAGCGAGGACGGCGGCGGCAAGCCGGACGACAAGAAGTGCGTGATCGAGGCGCGACCGGGCGGCAAGCAGCCGGTCGCGGTCACCCACCACGCGACCACTGTGGACGACGCGTACGCCGGCGCGGCGCAGAAACTGGGGCGGCTGCTGGATTCCCGGTACTCCCGCGCCCACGACCACAAGGGCAGCGACAGCATCCGCCACATGCCCGCGCCGGAGGACCCGGACCAGGTCGGCACGATCGAGGACGAGCCGCGGGACTGACCCACTGCCGCCGCGGGGGGGGGGGGGGGGGGGGGGGGGGGGGGGGGGGGGGGGGGGAGGGGGGGGGGGGGGGGGGGGGGGGAGCGGGGA
>NZ_JBVJNO010000024.1:0-100091 GCF_055583645.1 Amycolatopsis sp. NPDC104587 | reverse complement strand
CAAATGAGGTGGTGTCACTCTTCTCCCCCCCCCAATAATATCCACCGCCCCATCTCCTGCACCCCCCCCCCCCCCCCCCCCCCCCCCCCCCCCCCCCACCCGGTGGTCTACTTCAGCGCCTTGACCAGCGCGGGAACGAAGACCGAGGCGTCGACCGTGCCCCAGCCGCTGGCGACGTCGAAGCCCTTCGCCGCGGTGAAGCCGGTGACGCCGTCCTGGCTGTTGTCGCCTTCGGTGACGTCGACGATGCCCGCCTTGGTGCCGGCCGGTCCCAGCTTCGTGTAGAGGGCGGGGTTGATCTGGCCGAGCCTGCCGTGCTTGGCCTGGACGGCCAGCGCGAGCACGCCGGCGAACAGCGGCGCGGACTGCGACGTCCCGAAGACGCCTTCCATGCTGATGTCCGGGAACGAGCGCATCTTGCTGCCGGTGATCTTCTTGACGCCGTCCTGCCAGTTCGGCCGCGCGTACGTCTTGGAGAGGCCCGCGCCTTCGGAGAAGCCGTTGTCCTTGACGTTCACGACGTCGTCCGCCTTGGTGCGGTTGCCGGCCGCGTCGAGGTGCAGCTGGGTGCCACCGAGCGTCGTGACGCGCGGGTCGGACGCCGGCCAGCTCGCGACGCGGTACGGGTAGTTGCCCGGGCCGTAGAGGTAACCGCCGGTCGGGCCGTCGTCACCGGAGGAGGCGACCATCGTGATGCCGGCCTTGCTCGCGCGGTCGAGCGCCGGGTCGAGCGTCTTGATCGAGTCGAACGACGGGAAGTTCTCTTCGGTGGTGCCGAAGCTCATCGAGATGACGTCGGTCAGCTTGTGCTCGGTCAGGTAGTCGACGGCGTGCATCATCTCGGGCAGGCCGGTGAAGCCCTGCGTCTCGGCGACCGGCGTCGCGGCGACGATGATCTTCGCGTTCGGCGCCAGGGCGTGCATCATCGTGACGTCGAGGTCGGTCTCGCCGCCCCAGCCCTGGCAGGTGGCGGTGTCGACACCGGGGTCGGTGCAGGCCGGGACGGCCCCGGACGGCTCGATGACCTCGACGTTCGCCGGCGGCAGGCCGTGGTTCTTCGAGTAGGTGTCCAGGACCTGCTTGACCTGGTCGTCGCCGAAGGACACCAGCGTCGCGACGGTGCTGCCGGCGCCGGTGATCCCGGCGTTCCACAGCTTCGTCGTGTTGTACGCGGTGCTTTCCTTCGGCAGCGACGCCATCGCCGCTTCCAGCTTGGCGACGCGCTTCTCCACGGTGTTCGCGCCGACGAACGACTGCGCGGCCGCCGAGAAGTGGTGCTTCGACGGCTGGTGCCCGGCGTTCGGCGTGCTCGGCACCGGCGTCGCGCCGGCGGGTGCGGCGAACGCGGTCACGAGCAGCGTGGTGCTCGCGAGCAAGCCGGACACAGCGCGCAGTCTCATGCTTTTCTCCCGTGGCTGAAGGAAACTCCGTCAGCCACTCTGCTCACGACGGGGAGAAGGCAACATCGACTTTCGTCTTTCCTTTTAGGAGGAAAGCACCTCGAAGACGCGCGATGTCGTGATCAAGACTTTCGTAGCGGCTCCTTTCGGGGGTGGGCAGGGGAATCACGCGTGACTGGGCGGGCATTTCGCGTGATTGAAGGGGCATCACGCGTGATTGGAGGGGCGACACGTGCCATGGGTGGGAGGTCAGGTTTGTTCTGGGCGGTCGCCGTGGAGGAGGCCGCGGACTGTTTCGATCGTGTCGGCCTCTGCCGGGTCTTTGTCCGGGCGGTAGCGGACCACCCGGGCGAAGCGCAGCGCGAGGCCGCCCGGGTAGCGGGTCGAGACCTGGGCGCTGTCCAGCTCGATCTCGACCACCACCTCCGGGCGGACGTACACCGTCCAGTCGTCGCGGTGGGTCTCGATCTCCTGGAACGTCCTCGTCTGCCAGGCCAGGATCTCGTCGGTCATGCCCTTGAACGTCTTGCCCACCATGATCGGCGGGCCGCCGTCCGGGTCGCGGGCGCCCAGGTGCAGATTCGACAGCGTGCCCGTGCGGCGGCCGTGGCCCCACTCCGCCGCCAGCACCACCAGGTCGATCGTGTGCACCGGCTTGACCTTCAGCCACGCGCGCCCGCGCCGCCCGGCCGCGTACGGCGACGCCAGGTCCTTGACCATCACCCCTTCGTGGCCGGCCTCCATCGCCGCCTCCAGCACTTCGGCCGCGCGCGCGACGCCGACTTCGCCCGGGATGACGTGCGCCCCGGCTACCTTCCGCAGCGCCGCGTTGCGCTCGGACAGCGGCGCGTCCAGCAGGTCGACGCCGTCGAGGTGCAGGCAGTCGAAGAAGTACGGCCGCAGCAGCAGCGCCTTCACCTGCTCCTCGCGCGTGCTGCCGAACCGGCTCATCGTGTCCTGGAACGGCCGCGGCCGCCCGGCGTCGGTCAGCGCCAACGTCTCGCCGTCCAGCACCACCGACTCGCACGGCAGCGCCCGCACGAGCTCGACCAGCTCCTGGACGCTCCCGGTGATCTCGCGCAGCGTCCGCGTCCAGACGTGCACTTCGTCGCCCTGGCGGTGCACCTGGATCCGCGCACCGTCCATCTTGTACTCGACGATCGCCTCGGCGTGCTCGGCGACGGCCTCCTCCAGCGACTCCGCCGGGGACGCCAGCATCGGCTTGACCGGCGTGCCCAGCGTCAGCCGGAACTCCGCTAGCGCGGCCTGCCCGCCGGTCATCGCCGCGACACCGGTGACGCCGAGCTTCCCGGACAGCATGAACGCCCGCCGCACGTCGACGGCCGGCACCTCGGCCGCCGCCGCGACCGCGTCGACCATCACGCCTTCCAGCGCGCCCTGCCGCAGCTCACCGGTGACCAGCCGGAACAGGAACTCCTGCTCGCTCTTCGTGAGCCGCTCGAACAGCGCCCGCAGGATCTCCTGCCGCCGTCCCGAGGACCCCGTGCCCGCCGCCACCCCGGCCGCCTCGGTCAGCGCGGAATCCACTTCGAGCACCGTCGCGACCGGATCGGGCGCGGACCCGGCGCCGAGCCCGGCCAGGGTGCGCCAGCCCGCACCCAGCCTGTCCTGCGCCGTCTGCCCCGTCAGGTACGCGATTACCACCGGCAGCTCGACGAGCTCGGCGGCGCGCAGCACCGCGGCCAGGAGGGCGATCTTCGCCTTCCTGGACCTCGTCGCCGCCAGCTCGGCCGACGCCCGGACTATCTCGCTCAGCAACACCCGGACATCATGACCCGGACCACCGACAATTTCAGGACGGTCAGATGTCCGGCCTGGTGCAGAGGAGGTCGAGCAGCCCGTCCTTGGCCACGCAGGGGGTGTACCCGGCGTCCTGCAGCTCGGCCCGCGCGGTCGGGCTGGCCAGGTAGTCCAGGAACCGCTTCAGCACGCTCCCGTTCGACGGCACGCCCTTCGTGTACAGGTACTCGACGGTCCAGAAGCGGTACCCGGCGTCGACGGTCGTGACGTCGGGGTAGTGGCCGTCGAGCTGCACGACGCTCACCTGCTGGTCGCGCGCGGCCGCGGTCTTGGCCGCCGGGACGTCGGCGTACCCGATCGCGCCGGGCACCGCCGCGACCTCGGTGAGCACCTCGGCGGTCGTGCCGCGCTCGCAGCGCGTGGTGGCGGCCGCCGGGTCGCGCTCGGGGTTGCGGCACGAGTCCGACGTCAGCCGGTCCTCCGCGCCGCCGAGCACCTTCTGCTCGAACGTCTTGCGGGTGCCGGACTCCTGCCCGCGCCCGACGATCCCGATCGGCACCGACGGCCCCGGCCGCAGCTGGTCCCAGTTCCGCACCCGGCCGCTGAAGATGTCCTTGACCTGCTGGGTCGTCAGCCGGTCGACGCCGGCCGCGCGGTTGACGACCAGGCTGTAGACCACCACCGCGACGGCCTTGGCCTCCAGGCCGGGGCCGGCTTCGCCCGAGCGGCCGTCCGAGAGCACCGCCAGCTCGTCCTTGCCCGCGGCGTCGACAACGGCGAGCGCGCGGACGCCGGTGACACTGCCGGTCGCCTGGGTCGTGATCGTCGCGCCGTCGCACTGGCTGTGGTACTCGCCGGCGATGCCGTTGATGATCGGGACGAACGCGCTCGACCCCTGGACCGACAGCTTCCCGATGGCGCACAGCGCGCTGTCGACCGCCGGCCGGGACCAGGACACGATCAACGTCGCCAGCAACGCGCCGGTCAGCAGCACCCCGACCGCCGTCGTGAGCACCGGCCAGCCGAACCGGCGCTGCTTGCGGTCGTCCTTGATCCGGCCGGCGGCGAGCCGCGCGTGGTGGTCGATCTCCTTGCTGATCTCGCCGTCGTGGCCCTCGGACTCCCGGAGCACGACGACCAGCTTGAACTTCTCCTTGCGCTTCAAGGAAAGCCGCGCGAACCGGACGCCGTGCCACTCGGGCGCTTCAGGCGGCGGCGCTTCGGACGCGACGAGCCCGGCGAAGCGCTTCGGCAGCAGCGCGCGCACTCGAGAGAGCTTCACGCCTTCGGCGGGCTGCGGGGTCGCGGTGTCGCGCGTGAAGAACTCGAGACCGTCGCGGACGTGCTGGCGCAGGCCGTCGTCAGTGGCGTCGGACACCCGGGCGTCCCAGACGATCCGGCTGCCGAAGGTGAACGAGAGCGGGATCTCGAAGTCCTCCGGCGCGATGTCGAACCCGCCGGTGTTGTGGACGCGGATCACCACGATGCTCATCCGCTCGAGCAGCCGGGCCATCTGCTCCAGCTGGGGAGCCGCCTGCGCCGAGCCGTTCTCGCCGTCGTGCAGGTCGATCGGGGAGAGGCCGATCTTGGAGTTGTAGAGCACCCGGAACGTCATGCGCCGGCGCCGGATGAAGTAGCGGTCCACGAACGGCGCGGCCATCGCGACCAGCGCGGCGAGCCCGAGGACCAGGCTGCCCGAGTCCGAGCTCAGGATCTCGGCGAGAGACTGCATCGTCGCGCCGACGCCCACCGTGCTGCTCCTCTGCCCCCGGCTCCCCCAGATGCAGCAGTCTAGGCAGCGGTCACGCCGGGTGGGTGCGTGCTTGCCGAGTGTTCACCGGTCGTTCACCGGCGGTGATCCAGCTGGCCAGCAGGCCGAGCGCGCGCTCGGTCTCCGACCCGGGTTCGGCGTGGTAGATCACCAGGCCCTGGTCGGGATCCTGGGGTAGGCGCAGCGTTTCGTACCGCAGCCGCAGCTCGCCGACGACGGGGTTGCGCAGCAGCTTCCACCCCTGCGCCTTCTCCTGCACCGCGTGCTCGGCCCACAGCTTCCGGAACCGCTCGCTGGCCAGGGAGAGCTCCCCGATCAGCTGGGCGAACCGCGGGTCACCGGGGTGCCTGCCGCTCTCCGCGCGCAGGTTCGCGACGAGCTCCCGGCAGACCGCGTCGTACTCCGGGTGCAGCTGCTTCGCGCGTTCGTCGATGAAGATGAGCTTCGGCATGTTCAGCTCGTCGAGGTCGGCGAACGCGAACGCGACCGCACCCCCGAGCGGGTTCCACGCGAGCACGTCCAGGTACCGGCCGAAGACGAACGCGGGCGCCTGGATGGCGTCGAGCAGCTGCTGCAGCTCGGGCCGGACCCGCTGCGGCGTGTGCTCGTCCCGGCGCCTCGGTGCGGCGAGGTTGCGCAGGTAGGCCTCCTCGCCGGAGTTGAGCCGCAGCGCGCGGGCCAGCGCGTCGAGGACCGCGTCCGAGACGTTCTTCGCGCGGCCCTGCTCCAGCCGCGTGTAGTAGTCGACGCTGATGCCGGACAGCTGCGCCAGCTCCTCGCGGCGCAGGCCCTGGACGCGCCGCTGCGTGATCCCGGGCGGCAGGCCCAGGTCGGCGGGGTCCAGTGCGGCGCGGCGCGCCTTCAGGAAGGCGCCCAGCTCGGCTGCGTCACTCATGCCTCCAGTATCCCCGGCTCGCGGCGGCCCGCCTGGTACTGGCGGACCCAGGTTGAGCGTGACCTGGTCCGTGCTGCTCGCCCGCCGCAGGGTGGTGGCATGAAACGACGAATTCTGGGCGGCACGGGGATCTCGGTCAGCGAGTACGCGTTCGGCGCGATGATGCTGGGCAAGTGGGGCAATCCGGACCACGAAGAGGGCGTCCGGATGCTGCACACCGCGCTCGACGCCGGCGTGAACTTCTGGGACACCGCGGACATGTACAGCGACGGCGAGAACGAGCGGATCGTCGGCAAGGCCTTGAAGGGCCGCCGCGACGAGGTCGTGCTGGCCACCAAAGGCTTCTTCCGGATGGGCTCCGACCCCAACCAGGGCGGTCTTTCGCGACGTTGGCTCACCCGCGCGCTCGACGACAGCCTCCGGCGGCTCGACACCGACTACGTCGACCTCTACCAGGTCCACCGGCCGGACCCGGCGACCGACATCGAGGAAACCCTCTCGGTGCTCACGGACTTCGTGCGCGCCGGGAAGGTCCGCGCGATCGGGTCGTCGGACTTCCCGGCCGAGCAGATCGTGGAAGCCCAGTGGGTGGCGGAAAAGCGCGGCCTGGCCCGGTTCCGGGCCGAACAGCCGCCGTACTCGATCTTCAACCGGGCGATCGAAGCGGCGGTGCTGCCCACCGCGCAGAAGTACGGCATGGGCGTGCTGACGTGGAGCCCGCTGGCCAGCGGCTGGCTGTCGGGCAAGTACCTGCAACCGTCCGATGTGGACCTTTCCGAAGGCCGCCGGACGTTGCAGGCGCACAAGTTCGACCCGGCGCTGCCGGAGAACGCCGTCAAGTTCGAGGCGATCGCGCAGCTGAAGAAGATCGCCGACGACCTGGGCCGGCCCCTCACCCACCTGGCGACGGCGTTCGTCCGGGCGCACCCGGGCGTGACGTCGGCGATCATCGGCCCGCGCACGCCGTCGCAGCTCGACGACCTGCTGGCGGGCGCGGACCTGGTGCTGGACGACGAGGTGCTGGACCGGATCGACGAGATCGTCCCGCCGGGCACGGACCTGAACCCGGCCGAGAAGGACTACACCCCGCCGGCGCTGGCGGACGCGCGCCTGCGCCGGCGGTAGGGAGTCACTTGCCGCCGCGGGCCATGCGGAGGACGTCGAGCGCTTCGTCGAGCTGCTCTTCGGTGAGCTTGCCGTCCTTCACATACCCGCGCTCGATCACGACCTCGCGGATCGTCTTCAGCTCCTTCAGAGCCTGCTTCGCGACCGCGGCGGCTTCTTCGTAGCCGATGTACTTGTTCAGCGGCGTCACGATCGACGGTGAACCCTCGGCGTACTCCCGCGCCCGCGAGACGTTCGCTGTGACGCCGTCGAAGACCTTGTCCGCCAGCAGTCGCGAGACGGCGGCGAGCAGGCGCGCCGACTCGAGGACGTTCCGGGCGATCACCGGCAGGTTGACGTTCAGCTGGAAGTTGCCCGCGGCACCGGCGAAAGCGACGGCCGCGTCGTTGCCGATCACCTGCGCGACGACCTGCAGGGTCGCCTCCGGGATCACCGGGTTCACCTTGCCCGGCATGATCGACGAGCCCGGCTGCAGGTCCGGCAGCGCCAGCTCGGCGAGGCCGGTGCGCGGGCCGGAGCCCAGCCAGCGCAGGTCGTTCGCGATCTTGTTCAGTGACACGGCGATCGTGCGCAGGTGCCCGGACGTCTCGACGACGCTGTCCTGGGTCGCCTGCGCCTCGAAGTGGTCGCGGGCCTCGGTCAGCGGCAGGCCGGTGACGGTGGCGAGCTCCGCGGCGACCGAAGCGCCGAAGCCGTCCGGCGCGTTGAGGCCGGACCCGACGGCGGTGCCGCCGATCGGCAGCTCACCGAGGCGCGGCAGGCCGGACTTCAGCCGTTCGACGCCGAACCGGACCTGCGACGCCCACGCGCCGGCCTCCTGGCCGAGGGTGATCGGCACGGCGTCCATCAGGTGCGTGCGGCCGGACTTCACGACGTCGGCCCACTCCGCGGCGCGCACCTCGATGGCGCCGGCGAGGTGCTCGAGCGCGGGGATGACGTCCTTGAGGACGGCTTCGGTCGCGGCGACGTGGATGGTCGTCGGGAAGGTGTCGTTCGACGACTGCGACGCGTTGACGTGGTCGTTCGGGTGCACGTCCCGGCCGAGGGCGCGGGTCGCCAGCGTCGCGATGACCTCGTTGGCGTTCATGTTCGACGACGTCCCGGACCCGGTCTGGAAGACGTCGATCGGGAAGTGCGCGTCGTGGGCGCCCTCGGCGACCTCGTCGGCGGCGGCCGCGATGGCCTCCGCGACGTCGGCGTCGAGCACGCCCAGCTTCTGGTTCACGCGCGCGGCGGCGGCCTTGAGCAGGCCGAGCGCGCGGATCTGGGCCCGCTCCAGGCCCCGGCCGGAGATGGGGAAGTTCTCGACGGCCCGCTGGGTCTGCGCGCGGTAGAGCGCGGCGGCCGGCACGCGGACCTCGCCCATGGTGTCGTGTTCGATCCGGTACTCCTGGTCAGCCATGACACCGATTCTTGACCTTTTCGCGAGTCACCGCGTGGTGGCGTTGCGCACCCCGTTCCGTCGATCGTGTACGCGCCTGTACACGACACCTACTCGCTGGTAGGTTATGGCGATCCGCGTGATCCACCTCATGATTCAAAGGGGAGTCATGATCCGCAACCGCGTTCGTTTCGCCACGCTCACCGCCGCATTCGCGCTGACCGCCGCCCTCGCGCCGGCGAGCCCGGCGGCCGCCGCGTCGTCCGATTCCTTCTACTCCTACGACGGCAGCACACCGCTGTCGTCGTACGCGCCCGGGACGGTCCTCAAGACCCGGACGCTGAACTACCACGTCGTCGGGCTCGCGACGCCGGTGAAGGCCATTCAGCTGCTCTACCGCACCACCGACGCGCAGGGCCGGCCGGCCGCCAACGTCACCTCGGTCGTCCGCAGCATCACCGGCGACACCACGAAAGCCGTGTCGTACCAGTCGGCCTACGACTCGCTCGACCCCGCCGACGCGCCGTCGCGGGCGATCGCCGGGGACGTCACCCTCGGCGGCCTGCTGCCCAACGGCGAGTCGCTGCTGCTCCTCCCGTCGCTTCTGCTGGGCTACAACGTCGTGGTGCCCGACACCGAAGGGCAGACCGCGAACTTCGCCGCCGGACCCGAGTACGGCACGAACACGCTCGACTCGATCCGCGCCGTGACGAGCTCGGCCGCCACCGGCATGAACGACGGCACGAAGTTCGGGCTCCTCGGGTACTCGGGCGGCGCGATCGCGACCGGCTGGGCGGCCGCGCTCGCGCCGAGCTACGCCCCCGACGTCAACCGGAAGCTCGTCGGCTTCACCGAAGGCGGTGTGCTCGTCGACCCCGCGCACAACCTCAAGTACGTCGGCGGCAGCCCGGTCTGGTCCGGGGTCATCCCGATGGCGCTGATCGGCGTCGCGCGCGGCTTCGGCATCGACCTGCGGCCGTACGCGAGCGAGTACGGCTTGAAGGTGCTCGACGACCTGGAGCACGCGTCGATCATCAACGCCCTCGGCCGGTACCCGGGGCTGACGTGGCAGAAGATCGCGAAGCCGGAGTACGCGAACCCGAACTCGGTGCCGCCGTTCGTCGCCGCGGTGAACAAGGTCAACATCGGGTCCGCGCCGACGCCGTCGGTCCCCGGCTTCATCGCCCAGGGCAACGCCGGGTTCCTCGAAGGGACCACCAGCAACCTCCCGGGCATCGGCACCGGCGACGGCGTGATGGTGGCCGGCGACGTGCGGGCGCTCGCCCGGCAGTACTGCGCCACCGGCAACGGCTCGATCAAGTACACGCAGTACGACCTGCTCAGCCACGTCGGCGGCGCAGCGGCGTGGGCGCCGACGGCGATCGCGTGGCTGGTCGACCGCTTCGCGGGCAAGGCGGCGCCGTCGAGCTGCGGGCACATCCCGGCCGGGAACTCCCTGGCCCCGGAGGAGCCGGCCTGACGCTCACCGGCGGACCGGTCCTCGCGGCCGGTCCGCCGGGTACGGTGCCGCGGATGAGAACCCAGGACCGCCGGCTGCCCAAGGGGCCGCACAGCCTCAGCCGCGAGGAAGTGGCCGGGGCCCAGCGCGCCCGGCTGGTCGAGGCGGTGCTGGCCAACGTCGGCGCACGCGGGTACGCCGCCACGACGGTCGGCCACGTCACGGCGTCCGCGGGAGTGTCACGCACGTCGTTCTACGAGCAGTTCACCGGCAAGCAGGACGCCTTCCTCGCCGCCTACCGCGCGCTGACGGGGGAGTTCCTCGACCAGGGTGTCGCGGTCGCGGCCGAGGCGCCGACCCCGCTGGCCGCCGTCACCGCGTGCGGCGACTTCGTCGTCGGGTACGTGCGCCGCCGCCCGGTGGTCGCCCGCGCGGTGCTCCTGGAGATCTACGCCCTCGGCGACGCGGGCCTCGAAGCGCGTGAAGAGGTGCTGCGCGCGAGTGAAGCGGTGTTCGACCGGACGGCCGCGTGGCTGCGCACGACCGACCCGGACCTGCCGCTCCCGCCGCCGTTCACCGCGCGCACCGTCATCGCCGCGACGATCGAGCTGCTCACCCAGGCCATCTGGCTCGCCACCGACGAGGCCTACGACCGCGCTCGTGAAGCCATCCGCCACACCTGGCTGCTCGGTCTGTTCGGGCACGGCGACATCCCCGCCTGACTCGCCCGGCAAGGCTAGGATCGGCTGTGTTCTCGATCACCGCCATCCACCACTGGCTGGAGCGAGCATGACTGAAGCTTCTGGGGACTCGTACGACCTCGTGATCATCGGCGCGGGCCCGACCGGCCTCTTCGCCGGCTACTACGCCGGGTTCCGCGGGCTGTCGATGGCCATCGTCGACTCGCTGCCCGAGCCCGGCGGCCAGGTGACCGCGATGTACCCCGAGAAGATGATCTACGACGTCGGCGGGTTCGCCGAGGTCCGCGGCCGCGATCTCGTCGACGGCCTGGTGAAGCAGGTCGCGCCGTTCGCGCCGACGTACTTGTTGGGGCGCAAGGCGGAGAAGCTGCAGACGCTCGGAAACGGCGTCGAGCTCACCCTCGACGGCGGCGAGACGCTGCGCGCGGGCGCCGTCCTGATCACCGCGGGCATCGGCGAGTTCACCCCGCGTCCGCTGCCCGCCGGCGACGGCTGGCTCGGCCGCGGCATGGTCCACTTCGTCCCGTCGTTCGACGCGCACGCGGACCAGCACGTCGTGATCGTCGGCGGCGGCGACTCGGCGTTCGACTGGGTGCTCGCGCTGCACCCGATCGCCGCGAGCGTGACGCTCGTGCACCGCCGCGCCAAGTTCCGCGCCGCCGAGTCGATCGTGCGGCAGGCGCGTGAGCTCGGCGTCCGGATCATCACCGACGCCGAGGTGACGCGGTTCGTCGAGGACGCGAGCGGCGCGCTCGAAGCCGTCGACGTTTCGGTGAAGGGCGCCGAAGACGAGCGGCTGCCGGCCCACTCCGTGGTCGCAGCGCTCGGGTTCACCGCCGACCTCGGGCCGATCGAGAGCTGGGGCCTGGAGATCGACCACCGCGCCATCGCCGTGGACTCGACGATGGCGACCGCGCGCGAACGCGTCTACGCCGCGGGCGACGTCGCCGCGTACCCGGGGAAGGTCAAGCTGATCGCGACCGGCTTCGGCGAGGCGGCGACGGCCGTCAACAACATCGCCGTCGCCCTCGACCCGGACGCGCACCTGTTCCCGGGCCACTCCAGCAACGCCGAGTAGGTCAGGCCTTCGTCTTCTCCGCGATCCACGGCTGGTACGCGACGACGGAGGTGTAGATCGACGGCGCCGTCGCGCATTCCGGGCTGTTGTTGCCCGGCCGGCTGGTGACGCCGACGAGCAGCCAGTGGTCGCCGTCGCGCACGACCTCCGGGCCGCCGGAGTCGCCGAAGCACGCCCCGGACTTGCCGCCGGGGTTGTCCGTGCACAGCTCGGCCGTGCCGTCGAACACCGACGTGCACTTCGCGCCTTCGACGATGTGCGTGTCGAGCTGCTGCAGCGTCGCCGGGACCTGGCCGCAGTTGACCTTCGGGCACGTCTGGCCCCAGCCGAGGATGCGGGTCGCCGTGCCCGGCGACGCCGCCGTCGCCACCGCGACCGGCGCGGCCTTGACCGGCGTCGCCAGCCGCAGCAGCGCGATGTCACCTGCCGGGCTCTGCGTGTTGAACGCCGGGTTCACGATGATGTCGGCGAGCGGGGCGACTTCCCCGCCCTGTCCCGAATCGGCCGTCCCCGCCCGCACCGAAACCGCGGACGGCACCTTGTCGAACGCGCAGTGCGCGGCCGTGACCACCCAGGCCGGCGCGATCAGCGCGCCGGCGCAGAACAGCTTCCCCGTCGACGAGTGCAGCGACACCGCGAAGGGGTACGGCTCACTCGCGTTCGCGCCCCCGACGATGCCGGGCTCGGCCCCGGCGGTGCCGGTGACCAGGACGAACAGGCCGGCGGTCAGCAGGGTGAGCAGTCGCCGGGTCACGGATCTCCTCTACGGCAGCGGGGGCACGATGTCGTCGTCGGGCGTGTCCAGGTGGCCGTCGAAGTTGACCGAGGAGTACGCCCGCAGCTTGTTGAGCCGGTGGTAACCGTCGATCATTCTGACGGTCCCGGACTTGGACCGCATCACGATGGACTGCGTCGTCGCGCCGCCCTCGCGGTAGTGGACCCCGCGCAGCAGGTCGCCGTCGGTGACGCCGGTGGCGCAGAAGAAGACGTTGTCGCCGGTCACGAGGTCGTCGTTCAGCAGCACGCGGTCGAGGTCGTGCCCGGCGCCGATGGCCTTCTCGCGCTCGGCGTCGTCCTTCGGCCACAGCCGGCCCTGCAGCTCGCCGCCGAGGCACTTCATCGCGCAGGCCGCGATGATGCCCTCCGGCGTCCCGCCGATGCCGATCAGCATGTCGACGCCGGTGGTCGGGCGGGCCGCGGCGATCGCGCCCGCGACGTCGCCGTCGGAGATGAACCGGATCCGCGCGCCCGCGTCGCGGATCTCCTTGATGATCTGCTCGTGGCGCGGCCGGTCGAGGACGCACACGGTGACGTCGCCGACGCTGCTGTGCTTCGCCTTGGCCACCCGCCGGATGTTCTCCGCGATCGGCGCGCCGAGCTCCACCTTGCCCGCCGCCTCGGGCCCGACGGCCAGCTTCTCCATGTAGAACACCGCGGAGGGGTCGAACATCGCGCCGCGCTCGGCGACCGCGAGCACCGCGAGGGCGTTGGGCATGCCCTTGGCCATCAGCGTGGTGCCGTCGACCGGGTCGACCGCGACGTCGCAGTCCGGGCCGTCGCCGTTGCCGACCTCTTCGCCGTTGAACAGCATCGGCGCTTCGTCCTTCTCGCCCTCGCCGATCACCACGACCCCGCGCATCGACACCGTCGACACCAGCTGGCGCATCGCGTCGACGGCCGCGCCGTCCCCGCCGATCTTGTCGCCGCGGCCGACCCAGCGGCCGGCGGCCATCGCGGCGGCCTCGGTCACCCGGACCAGCTCCATCGCGAGGTTGCGGTCGGGCGCTTCACGGCGTTGTGGGGCGCTGGGGGTCGTCATGCGGGCCTCCCGGGGAAGCGAGTTCGGCGGACGCCCAGTCTCTCAGATACCGCGGGTCGGTCCAGTCGCCCGAAGCATGGCAAACGTCACTGGCCGTTGTCGGTTTCGTCCTCGACGGACGCCAGAGCGGCCTCGACGCGTTCGCGGGCGCCTTCGAGGTGCCGCTCACACACCTTCGCGAGCTTCTCGCCCTTCTCCCACAGCGCGAGCGACTGCTCGAGGGACAGGCCACCGGCTTCGAGTTCGCGGACGACCTCGACGAGGCGGTCGCGGGCCTGCTCGTAGCCGAGTTCCTCGCTGGCTTCACTCACGCTGGGCGTTCTCCGACCTTCCGGCTTGGGCTGTGCGCGCACACTACCGCGCTGGCCATGGCGTGGTCGTACCCGACGAAGGCGAGCGCGAACTCCTGGCCGTCACCCTCCGCGATCGCCTCTTCGAGGTTCTCCTGCGCCCCCGCGACGCGCTTGCGGTGCCCGGCGCCCTCGGCGAACCACCAGCGTGAACCGACCTGCATCGACGTCGCCTCGGACAGCCGACGCAGCTGCGGGCCCAGGTCACGGCGGGCGGCCGTTCCGCAGCCGGCGAGCAGCGCCGTCCAGCACTCGGCCGCGGCCCGGTCGGTGCGCACCGCCTGGTCCAGCAGCGGCCACGCGCCCAGGCGGCGAGCCGCGTCCACCGTCAGCGGGAGGAACGTCACCCCTGCTCTCCTTCCGCCACCGCGCCGATCGCGCCGTCACCCACCCGCACGCGCAGCTGGGCACCGGCCTCGACTTCGGAGACGGAGCGGAGTACCTGGAGGTTGCCTTCGGCGTCGACGAACTGCACGACCGCGTACCCGCGGGCCAGCGTCGCGGCCGGCCCGAGCGCGGTGAGCCGGGCCCGCGCGCTCGCGGTCTCGGCCTGGTCCTTGGCGAGCAGGGTCAGCATGGCGCGGCGCGCGCGTTCGCGGTGGACGTCGACGTCGTCCTGGCGGCGCTGGATCGGGCCCAGCGGGTCGGCCAGCGACGGGCGGCTGCGGATCTGGGTCAGCAGCCGCGTCTGGGTGTCGACCCAGCCGTGCAGCGCGCGGCGGCCGCGGTCGCGCATCTGGCGGACCCGCTCGGTCTCCTCGCGCAGGTCCGGGACGATCCGCTTGCTCGCGTCGGTCGGCGTCGAACAGCGCAGGTCGGCGACGTGGTCGAGCAGCGGGGTGTCGGGCTCGTGCCCGATCGCGCTGACGACCGGCGTGCCCGCGGCCGAGACCGCGCGGCAGAGCGCCTCGTCGGAGAAGGGCAGCAGGTCCTCGACGCTGCCGCCGCCGCGGGCGATGACGATGACGTCGATCTCGGGATCGGCGTCCAGGATCTTCAGGGCGCGCATGACCTGCGGCACCGCCTGCGAGCCCTGGACGGCGGTGTTGAGCACCTTGAACCGGACGTGCGGCCACCGCGTCTGGGCGTTGACCAGCACGTCCCGCTCGGCGGCCGACGCGCGGCCGGTGATCAGCCCGACCCCCTTCGGCAGGAACGGGATCGGCCGTTTGCGTTGCGGTGAGAAGAGGCCTTCGGCGGCCAGCAGCTTCCGCAGGCGCTCGATCCGGGCCAGCAGCTCGCCGATGCCGACCGCGCGGATCTGGTCGGCGCGCAGGCTGATCGTGCCGCGGCCGAAGAAGAACGACGGCTTCGCGTGCACCACCACGCTGGCGCCTTCGCGCAGCGGCGGCTCCATCTCGCGGATCAGCCAGTTCGGGCAGGTGACCGACATCGAGACGTCGGCCGAGGGGTCGCGCAGCGTCAGGAACGCGGTCTGCGTGTTCGGCCGGGAGTTGACCTGCGTGACCTGGCCCTCGACCCAGACCGTGCCGAGCCGGTGGATCCAGTCGCCGATCTTGCGCGCGACGGTCCGGACCGGCCAGGGCTTCTCGGCGGTGCTCGCTTCGGTCTCGGTCACGGGCCTTCCGCGCCGTCGCCGTTTTCCTTCGCCTGCTCGGCCTTGCGGGCGTTGGCGATCCGGCGCGAGAGCATCCCGGTGAAGGACGAGCGGTCGGCGTTCGCGCGCTCGTACTCGAGGATCGTCTCGAGCTGGGCGATCGAGAACTGGCGCAGCCGCGCCCGCAGCTGCGGGAGGGTGAGCTGGTCGTAGCCGGTCAGCCCGGCCGGGCCGGCGTACCCGCCGGCGCTGGTGCGCGGGGTCTCGTCCTTGGTCTTCTTGTCGACCGCGGGCGTGCCGGGCTTCGGCTTGTTTTCTTCCGCGGCGTCGTTCTCGCCGTCTGCGTGCTCCTCGGCGAGCGCGCGCTCCTCCTCGGCCCACGGGTCGCCGAGCTCCTCTTCGAGCTCGGCCGCTGACGGAACGTGACCGTTGATGTCCGTGATCTCGGACCGGGGCTCGGGCACGTCGGCGACCGGCGCCAGGTTCGGCCGGGCGGGGGAGACGTCGAGGTCTTCGTCGAAGGTCGCCCAGCTGGGCGTGTCCTCGACCGGGCGCAGGCTCGAGAGGGCGTTGTCACCCTTGATCGCCAGCTCGGTGACGTGCTGCTGCACCCGCATGGACGCCTGCAGGACCTGGCTGACCACGGTCACCGGGAGCCCGGCGAGCTGCCGGGGAAGCTCACGAACCCGCTCGGCGGTGCTGACGGCGAGGCCCGCGGCGACCCGGAGGGGGAGCGGGAATGGCTTCATGCGTATAGCCTGCCGCATCTACGCCATCCTGCCCAACCGAAAGGGTGGGTTCGGGTGCTGAGCGTGACCCCACGCACAGCTCTGAAGAGGGACGAAGCTCACCCGAAAGGGACTTCGAGTTCGTCTCGGGACTGCCCGTACCCTGGGTGCCATGAGTTCAGCGAGTCCCGGAATCGAGCCCGCGGGTACCCCGACGATCACCGGAACCGCCTCCGGCAAGCGGGTGCTGCTGGCCAAACCCCGTGGTTACTGCGCGGGTGTCGACCGCGCGGTGATCGCCGTCGAGAAGGCTCTCGAGGTCTACGGCGCCCCGGTGTACGTCCGCAAGGAGATCGTGCACAACAAGCACGTGGTCGAGACGCTGCGCGAGCGCGGCGCGATCTTCGTCGACGAGACCTCCGAGGTGCCCGAGGGCGCGCTCGTGGTGTTCTCCGCCCACGGCGTCTCGCCGATGGTGCACCAGGAGGCGGCGGACCGGAACCTGCGCACGATCGACGCGACCTGCCCCCTGGTGACGAAGGTGCACAAGGAGGTCAACCGCTTCGCGAAGGACGACTACGACATCCTCCTGATCGGCCACGAAGGCCACGAGGAGGTCGAGGGCACCGCCGGCGAGGCGCCGGACAAGGTCCAGCTGGTCGACAAGGCCGAGGACGTCGACAAGGTCGAGGTGCGCGACCCGTCGAAGGTGATCTGGCTGTCCCAGACGACGCTGTCGGTCGACGAGACGATGGAGCGCGTCGACCAGCTTCGCGAACGCTTCCCGGGGCTGGCGGACCCACCGAGCGACGACATCTGTTACGCGACGACCAACCGTCAGGTCGCGGTCAAGGCGATGGCCGCCGAGTGCGACCTGGTGCTGGTGGTCGGGTCGACGAACTCGTCCAACTCGAAGCGCCTGGTCGAGGTCGCGCTGAAGGCGGGCGCCCGGGCGTCGTACCTGGTCGACTTCGCGCACGAGGTCGACGAAGCCTGGCTTTCCGGCGTGACGACGGTGGGGGTCACCTCGGGCGCTTCGGTGCCGGACGAGCTGGTCATGGACCTGCTGGCCTGGCTGGCCGAGCGGGGCTACGGCGACGTCAAAGAGGTCACGACGGCCAACGAGAAGATCACCTTCGCGCCGCCGAAGGAGCTGCGCAAGGTCTGAGCTTGGTGAACGGCGGCCACTTCCCGCTCTCGCTCTCGAGGGAGGTGGCCGTCGTTTCGCGGATCAGCGGTCTTCGTCGTCCCAAGGACGGTTCCGGCGCGGCGGCGCACCCCGGCCCCCGGACGGCCGCCGCGGCGGCGTGTCCCGGCCGTCTTCGGCGGGCGGACGCGGACGTCGCCGCGGAGCATCACCGGCAGCGCGAGGCTGGCGGCGCGGATCACCTTCGTCCGGCCGCGGCGCCCGACGTCCCGCAGCGGGCGGCGGCTTGCGCGCCCCACGGTCACGTTCGGCGGGCGCGGCCCGCTGCGGACGACGTTCACCCTCGGCGGGCGGGCGCGGCCGCCTCGGCGGTTCGCCTTCCCGGCCACGCCGGCTCGGCGGCACCGGGGTCTGGCCGGTGCGGTTCGAGCCCGCCGGCCGCGGCCGGCTCGCGCGCGGCTTCTCGTCACCGTCGTCGTCGGCGGCGCGCTTGGCCTTCTTCGGAGCGTCCGGGTCGCGCTCGCGGGCGATCCGGACGAACCCGATCAGCAGCGTGATGCCGGTGGTGATGGCCATGATCGGGAAGCCGTTGATCAGCGGGGTGCCGATGCTCAGCACCTTCGAGAGCGTGTCGTCGCCCTCGGAGCCCGAGGTCAGCAGGATCACGCCGGGCACGGTCACGGCCAGCACGAGCGGCGGCATGACCATCGGCCCGAACAGCCCGCGGCGGCGCACCGCGCAGACCGCGATCACGGCCCCGCCGATGTAGAGGACCGTGAAGATCACGGGGATGGTGGTCTGGGTCGGCTTCCCGACGAGGGCGCCGACAACGGCGAGCCCGAGGCCGACGAGAACCGCCGCCCACCACGGAAGCCCCCGCCTCGAACCGACGACAGGACGCTCGTCCCACGGCACGGGGACGTCGTCGGCATCTGGATCGCTCTGGCGATCGCGAATCGCGGTCACAGCACAACACCGTATCTCGTAGTTGTGAAGATCTTGCCAGCACCGCCGCCGACGTGGGTGTATCGCCACCCGGCGGCGTGATTCCGCCGGCGGGGCGGGTGGTGCTGTGGTGGCGCCGGGGTGGTGGTCCAGTCCTTTCGGATCGAGGTGCCGGGGCGGGGTTGTCGCAGGTGGGGGCTTTGGGGTGTGGTTCGGCGGGGTGGGTGCGCTCGGATGCCGAGGCGCCGGGCGCGAACCGCTGCGCGGCTGGCGCCGGGCGCGAACCGCTGCGCGGCCGTGTTCCCGCTCATGCATCGCCGCGGCGATGAGTGGCCGCCGGATGCCGGCCATCGCCGCGACCTGCCGCTGGGTCGCCGCGAGCGCAGCCCGCCGGGCCGCGCGATGGTCGCTGCGGTCACCAGCCGCCGGCCGGTCGAGCCAGGGGCCGCCGAGCGCCGGGACGTTGGCGGCGACCCGCTGCCTCGGCCGGCGCGAGCGCAGGCCGCTGCGCTCGCCCGCCGTCCGAGCCGCGGAGGACTCGTGCCAAGGGCGAGTCTTGCGGCAGACGCAGGTTCGCTGCGTGCGATCGCGCCCACGCGCCGCCGAGCACCTCGTCACCTTGCGGGTGTCGAGGCGAGCTGCGAGCGCAGCTCGCTGCGCGAACGTGCCACCGCGCATGTGGACCTCGCCCGGTGTCGTGTCTGGCCGCGAGGGCGGGCCGACGCGAACGAGGGTCGCCGGGCGCTGCGAGCGCAGGCTTGCTGGGCGGCCGCGCACGTCGCTGTCTCGTGGGGCGCGATGTCTGGCCGTGAGTGCGGGCGCGTTGGTGGGCGCGGTCGCGTACATCGCTGTCTCGCGGGGCACCGTATCTGGCCGTGAGCGCAGGACCGCCCCGCTGCCAGCACTGTCGCGGTGGCCACCGACCCGCGCACTGCCAGCACTGCCGCGGGCCGTCCCGCCCTGACCACAGTCGGGCCGCTCGCCACCGCGGCCTCGCCCCTGCCATGGCACTCACTGCGGCATCCGAACGGCCGGTTCGCGTACCCAAGCGCTCGCCTCGCCGACCGGCCTCCGGGCACCCGAGCCATCGTCCGTGACCCGGCCCGAGGACCCGCCGTCCAACCGCGACCGGCGCGAAGAGCCGGCCGCCGTCCGCGGAGTCTCAGCTAGCCGCCAGTTCGTCCCCCTTCCGCACCGGAGGAACCGGCGCCGGGCTCCCCGACGCCTCACTGAGCGGAGCCACCGTCGCCCGGAAGGTCTCCAGCGCCTCCAGCTCTCGCCTCCGGGCCGACAAGAACCGCTGGAGATGGGTGCTCGACAGGTTCAGCGCGTCCACCGCGCCGCCCGCTGCTCGGTGGGCCGCCGCTGCTCCCGTGCGGACCGCGTCGATGTCCGCTTCGAGTGTCCGGTCGCTGGCCGCGAACAGGGCCGCCGACGCCAGGACTCCGAAGCCGGTCGGGCCGCACAAGAACACCCGGCGGTCGATGAGCCAGCGCAGCAGCTCCGGGTCGGTGTCCAGCGCCGCGACCACCGCCGCGTCGGACGGGACGAACATGATCGTGCCGTAGATCGCGTCCGCCCAGCGTTGGTAGCCCTTGCCTGCCAGCTCCGCCGCCCTCGACCGGATCTGCCGGACGTGCGTGCGCAGTGCGTCGAGCCGCTCCTCCGGGTTGTCCGTCTCCACCGCTTCGGACCACGTGGCCATGCTCGCCTTCGCGTCGACCGGCACCGTGCGGCCGCCGCCCACCCGCAGCACCATGTCCGGCTTCGCCGCGCCGCCGCCCGCCAGGTCGGTCTGCAGCGTGAAGTGGAGCTCCTCGCGCAACCCCAGCGCCCGCGCCGTCTCGACCAGCACCTGCTCGCCCAGCTCGCCGCGCCCGCTGATCGACGCGAACGCCACCTCGTACCGCCGCAACGCCAGCTGCTGCTGATCCGCCTTGGCCCGCTCCGCCGCCACCAGCCGGGCCGCCGCGTCCGCCCGGCGCATCCCGTCGTTGTACAGCCGCCACAACACCGCCACGGCGAACAACAGCAGGACCGCGAGCACGATCGCCGCCGTGGTCAGCACTGTCGCCACTGGTCTCTCCTCCCTCCGGGCCGCCTGGATCGGACCGCGGGGACATCATGGCGGACCGCACCGACAAAAATCGCACCCGTTCCGTCGCTCCGGGTAGCTGACCTGCGAACAAATCGGCCGCACGCAGGGCGTGTCCGATCCGCACGCTCGTGTTAGTACACACGTTCGAGTGAGCCGGCGGCGAGTCGGCGCGATTTCGTCGGAGCCGGGTCGTACCTTGGCCACCGTGAGATTCCTGCACACCTCCGACTGGCACGTCGGCCGCACCTTCCACGGCGCCGACCTGCTCGCGGAACAGGAAGCGGTGCTCGGGCACCTCGCCGACCTCGTGGCCGGCGAGGCGATCGACGCCGTCCTGGTGGCAGGCGACATCTACGACCGCGCGGTGCCCTCGGCCGAGGCGGTCCGGGTGGCCACCGCGGCCGTCGCCCGGATCCGCGCGGCCGGCGCGCAGCTGGTCGTCACCCCCGGGAACCACGACTCGGCGCCCCGCCTCGGCGCCTTCGCGGAGTTCGCCGCGGCGGGCGGGCTGCACCTGCGCACCACCGTCGGCGGACTGGCCGAGCCGGTGCTGTTCGACGACGGCCACGGGCCGGTCGCCGTCTACGGAATCCCTTACCTGGAGCCGGAACCGGCCCGCCACGCGCTGGGCGTGCCGGAGGCGCGCGGCCACACCGGCGTGCTCACCGAGGCCATGCGCCGGATCCGCGCGGACCTCGGAACCCGGCCGGGCACCCGGTCCGTCGTGCTCGCGCACGCGTTCGTCACCGGCGGCGAACCCACGGATTCGGAGCGCACGATCGCGGTCGGCGGGGTCGAGCAGGTGCCCGGCTCGGTCTTCGACGGCGTCGACTACGTCGCGCTCGGCCACCTCCACGGCCCGCAGACGCTCGCCGAGCACCTGCGGTACTCCGGCAGCCCGCTGGCGTACTCGTTTTCCGAAGCGCGGCAACGGAAATCCGTCTGGCTGGTCGACCTGGACCACAGTGGACTCGCCGAGGTCCGCCGGCACGAGCTGCCCGTCCCGCGCAAGCTGGCCACCCTCCGCGGCGAGCTCGAAAGCCTGCTGGTCGCGCCGGAACACGACACGCTCCTCGACCACTTCCTCTCGGTCACGGTCACCGACCGGGTGCGCCCGGTGGACGCGATGCGGCGGCTGCGCGTGCGCTTCCCCCATGCCGTGCACCTGGAATGGGAACCCGAGGGCGGGTCCGCCGGCGCCCCGCTGCGGTACTCCGACGCCGTGCGCGGCCGGTCCGACATCGAGATCTCGCGCAGCTTCCTCGACGACTGCCGCGGCGCCCCGCCGACCGAGAGCGAAGAGAAGCTCCTTTTCCACGCCCTCGAAGCGGCCGACCGGGGGGCGCTCGCGAAATGAGGCTGCACAGGCTGGAGGTCGAGGCCTTCGGGCCGTACTGCGCGCGCGAAGTGGTCGACTTCGACGTGCTCGGCGCCGACGGCCTCTTCCTCCTCCACGGCGAAACCGGCGCCGGCAAGACCACCTTGCTCGACGCGATCGCGTTCGCGCTGTTCGGCGTCGTCCCCGGCGCGCGAAACGAGGCGAAGCGGCTGCGCTGCGATCTGGCCGAGCGCGACCAGGTCACCGAGGTCGCGCTGGAGCTCACCGTGCAGGGACACCGCCTCAAGATCGTGCGCAATCCCGAGTACCAGCGGCCGAAGCGGCGCGGTGAGGGCACGACCACCCAGCAGGCGCGCGTCTCGCTGAGCTGGGTCGGCGCCGCGCCCGCCGGCCTGCCGCCGGAGGGCCTGATCCGGATCGAGGAGGTCGCGCGCACCGTCGAGCGGCTGCTCGGGATGACCGCGGCCCAGTTCTTCCAGGTGGTGCTGCTGCCGCAGGGCGAGTTCGCCCGGTTCCTGCGGTCGGACACCGCCGAGCGCGAGAAGCTGCTGGAGCGGCTGTTCGGCACCGAGCGCTTCGCCGACGTCGAACGCTGGTTCGTCGACCTGCGCGCCGAGCGCGGGCGGTTGCTCTCGGAACGCCAGGGCGAAGTGCGGGAGCTGCTGGCGAGGTACGCGCAGGAGGCGCAGCAGGATCCGCCCGAAGAAGCCGTGGCCGAGTGGGTCGGCAGCGTGCTCGCGACGGCGGAAGAGCGCGTCGGGCAGGTCACCGCGGAGGAGAACCGGGCCCGGTCCGCCGCGCAGCGCGCCGACGTCTACCTGCAGGAAGAACGCGCGGGCGCCGAGAAGATCCGCCGGGTCCGCACCGCGCACCTGCGGCTCGTCGAGATCACCGAGCAGGCGCCGCAACGCGCCGAGTGGGCGCAGGAGGTCGCGGCCGCGCGGCGGGCGGCCGGGGTGGCCGTCGAGGCCGAGCTGCTGGACCGCCGCGCCGCCGAGCTGACCGAGGCCGAGCAGACGGAGAAGGCGCGAGGGGCCGAGCTGCGTGAGTTCGGCACCCGGGCGACCGGCGACCTGAAGGCGCGGGCCGCCACCGCGCGCGAAGAAGCCGGCGCGGTGGCGGAGCTGGTCGCCGAGGCCGAGCAGCAGGAGCTCGACGTCATGCGGCGCGACGACCGGAAGCTGGCCGCCGTCACCGCCGGGCAGCAGGTCGAAGAACTCACGGCCGAGCTGGCCGCGATCCCCGGCCAGCTGGGCAAACTGCGGTCGGACGCCCTTGCGGCGGCCGAAGCGGAGGCGAAGCTCGACGGCGCCCGCGCCCGGGTCGACGAGCTGAGGACCTTCGCGCGTGACGCGGCCGAGCTGCCCGAGGCTCGCGCGAAAGTCGGGCGTGGCGAAGCGAAGCTGCGCGAAGTCGTCGACGCGCACCAGGCGGCCCGGCAGCACCGGCTCGACCTGCGTGAACGGCGCCTCGACGGGATGGCGGCCGAGCTGGCCGCCGCCCTGCCGGCGGGCGGGCCCTGCCCGGTGTGCGGATCGGCCGAGCACCCGGCGCCCGCGAACGGGGACGTCGAGCTCGTCGACCCGGCCGAGGAGCGGGCCGCCGAGGAAGCCGAGCAGGCCACCGACGCGGTGCGGCAGCGGGTCGTCGTCGCGCTGGAAGAGGCCAAGGCGCGGCTGGCGGGCCTGCTGGAGCGGCTAGGCGAGCGCACGGCCGAGTCGATCACGGCCGAGCTCGCCGAAGCCCGTGCCACGGTCGGTTCTTTGACGCAGCAGGCAGCGGCGAAGGCGAAGCTCGGCGAGCAGGTCGTCCTGCTGGAACGCGACCTCGAGCTGCGGACCGAACGCCGGCACCGCGCGGAGCAGGCGATGGCCGAGGCCACGGCCGACGTCCGGGCGCTGGACGAACGGCTCGCCGAGCGCGAACGCCGTCTGGTCGCCGGAAGAGGCGAGTTCGCGGACGTCGGCGCCCGGCGAACACACCTGATCGGGCTCGCCGGCGCCTTGGAAGCGGTCGCCGAAGCCAGGACGGCGGTCGCGGGCGCCCGGGAACGCGTCGCCCAGCAGCGCACGCTGGTCGAGGCGGCGGTGAAGGCGAAGGGGTTCACGTCGCTGAAGAAGGCGCGGGCCGCGATGCTGCCGGACGAACAGATCGAGAAGCTGGAGCAGGGCATCGCCGAGGCCGAAGCGGCCGCGGCGGGGGCGCGGGCGCTGCTGTCCGAACCGGACCTCTTCGGGATCTCGCCGGACGACGTCGCGGACGTCGGCCGTGCGGCCGACTCGGCGCAGCTGGCGCGGGCCCGCGCCGACTCGGCGTACGCGGCGCTGCGGGTCGCCACCGCGCAGCACGAGGAGCTGAACCGGCTGGCTGGCCTGTTGCGCAAGGCGCTGGCCGGGCTCGCCCCGGCCGAAGCGGAGTACGCCGAGCTGCGCGCGCTGGCCGATGTGGTCAACGGGCGCGGGCAGAACAGCCGGAAGATGTCGCTGCGCTCGTACGTGCTGGCCGCGCGCCTGGAGGAGGTCGCGGTGGCCGCCACGCACCGGCTGCGGACGATGAGCCAGGGGCGCTACTCGTTTGTGCACTCGGACGCGGCCGGCGCGCGCGGCACCCGCGGCGGCCTGGGCATCGACGTGCTGGACGACTACTCCGGCACGATCCGCCCGGCGAAGACGCTGTCCGGCGGTGAGTCGTTCCTCGCGTCGCTGGCCTTGGCGCTCGGGCTGGCCGACGTCGTCGCCGGGGAGACCGGCGGCGCGCTGCTGGACACGCTGTTCGTCGACGAGGGCTTCGGCACGCTGGACGCCGAAACCCTCGACGTCGTGATGAACATCCTCGACGAGCTCCGCGCGGGCGGCCGGGTCGTCGGCCTGGTGTCGCACGTCGAGGAGCTGCGGCAGCGCATCCCGACCCGGCTGCGCGTCCGGAAGTCCCGCACGGGCTCGACCGTGGAGGTGCGTGCCGGCTGAAGACTCGGACAAGATGAAGGCATGACGGACCAGCCGCCGAACGGCCTGCCCCGCTACCGCCTGCTCACCGGACCGGACGACGCGAAGTTCTGCCACCGGGTCAGCGAGGCGCTGGAGCTTGGTTACCGCCTGCACGGCTCACCGGCCGCGACCTTCGACGGTGACCAGGTGATCGTGGCCCAAGCCTTGCTGTGGCAGGGCTGACGCCGGATCAGGCCGCGCGCCGGAGGTACATCCCGGCGTAGGAGCACCAGGGCGTCCACGCCCGGGCTCGTTCGGCCAGCGAATCCGGTGTGATGCCCAGGGTTTCGGCGCCCCGTCGGACGGCGGTGTCCCCGGTGAGCAGGACGTCCGGTGCGCCGAGCACGCGCATGAGCACGTAGTCCGCGGTCGACGCCGTGATGCCCGGGCACGCCAGGAGGTCGGCGCGCAGCTCGGCCGCGTCCCGGCCGACGTGGACGTCCAGCGTGCCCTCGGCCAGCGCGGCCGCGACACCGGTGACGGCCTCGCCCAGCTCCGCCGTCGCGATCTGGGCCGCCATCGGGAACAGGCGCGTCACGCCCCACTCACCCGGCACCTCGTCGCCGAGCGCCGCGGGAACGCGGTTGTCGAGCAAGGCACGGATCACGAGCTCGTCACCGTCGACCGTGCCCGGGACCCGGACGCCCGGCGCGGCCTCGACCATCGGCGCCAGCGCCGGGTCGGCGCCGAGGACACGGGTGACCGCCGCGGGGTCGGCGTCCAGGTCGAGCAGCCGGCGCACCCGGCTGACCGCGCTGCCGAGGTCGCGCAGGTCGGTGAGCAGCAGCTCGCAGCGCACGTGGTCCGGCTCCGGGGTCAACCGGACAACACCGCTGCCGTGGGCGAGCCGCAGAGTGCGGGCGTACGACGTCGCCGTGACTTCCTCGACGCCCGGTACGGCGTAGGCCGCGAAGAAGCGAAGCAACCCAGGAGCGTCGAACGGCGGCCTGAACGGCAACCGCAGGCTGAGGCGCGTCCCGCTGACGTCGCCGTGACGTCTACGTCGAGAAGCCGCGAAGGCGCGAAGCTGCGACGGCGTTGTCGCGAACACCTCGCGGATCGTCTCGTTGAACTGCCGCACGCTGGAGAAGCCCGCCGCGAACGCGACGTCCGTCAGCGGCAGCCCGGACATCTCGATCAGCAGCCGCGCCGAATGCGCGCGGTGCGCCCGGGCCAGCGCGAGCGGGCCCGCGCCCAGCTCGGCGGTGAGCACCCGGCCGAGCTGGCGTTCCGAATAACCGAGGCGCCGCGCGAGGCCCGGCACACCTTCGCGCTCGACGGTCCCGTCCGCGATCAGGCGCATCGCCCGCGCGGCGAGGTCGGCGCGCACGTCCCAGTCCGGCGAGCCGGGGACGGCGTCCGGCAGGCACCGGCGGCAGGCGCGGAAGCCGTTGGACTGCGCGGCCGCGGACGTCGGGAAGAAGCGGACGTTCTGCTCCTTCGGCGTCGACGCCGGGCACGACGGGCGGCAGTAGATGCCGGTGGTGCGGACGGCCATGATGAACTGGCCGTCGAAGCGTGAGTCGCGGGCGGTGACCACGCGGTAGCAGCGCTCGGCGTCGCGCCAGAGTGCGAGCGTTTCGGTGACCAT
Organism: Amycolatopsis sp. NPDC104587; assembly: GCF_055583645.1. NCBI lineage: Bacteria > Bacillati > Actinomycetota > Actinomycetes > Pseudonocardiales > Pseudonocardiaceae > Amycolatopsis > Amycolatopsis sp. NPDC104587. The sequence goes on along the minus strand of NZ_JBVJNO010000024.1, from coordinate 73,958 downwards.
GGATCCGAGCATGCCAGCAGGTCAGCGCTGTCGCTGGCGGAAATCCGACGCGGCGCTGGGCGCGTGGGGCCCGGCCGGGTGCCCCACGTAGACTGCGGGATCGTGAGTCTGACCCTCGGTATCGTCGGCCTGCCCAACGTCGGCAAGTCCACCCTGTTCAACGCGCTGACCCGCAACAACGTGCTCGCCGCGAACTACCCGTTCGCGACGATCGAGCCGAACGTCGGCGTGGTGCCGCTGCCGGACCCGCGGCTGGACAAGCTGGCCGAGCTGCACAAGTCGGAGAAGATCGTCCCGGCCGTCGTGTCCTTTGTGGACATCGCGGGCATCGTGAAGGGCGCGTCCGAGGGCGCCGGGCTGGGCAACAAGTTCCTTGCGAACATCCGTGAGGCCAACGCGATCTGCCAGGTCATCCGCGTGTTCGACGACCCGGACGTGATCCACGTCGACGGCCGGATCGACCCGTCGAGCGACATCGAGACGATCAACACCGAGCTGATCCTCGCCGACCTGCAGACGCTGGACAAGGCGCTGCCGCGGCTGGAGAAGGAAGCGCGGACGAAGAAGGAGAACAAGCCGGCGCTGGACAACGCGCAGAAGGCGAAGGAGATCCTCGACGCCGGGCGCACGCTCTTCCAGGCCCAGAAGGAAGTCGACTTCGACGCGCTGCGCGAGCTGAGCCTGCTGACGACGAAGCCGTTCCTCTACGTCTTCAACGCCGACGAGTCGATCCTCACCGACGAGGCCCGCCGCGAGGAGCTGGCGAAGCTCGTCGCGCCCGCGGACGCGGTGTTCCTCGACGCGAAGGTCGAGGCGGAGCTGCTGGAGCTGGACGACGAAGAGTCGGTCCGGGAGCTGCTCGAGTCGGTCGGCCAGCCGGAGCCGGGCCTGTACTCGCTGGCCCGCGCGGGCTTCCACACGCTGGGGCTGCAGACGTACCTGACGGCGGGCCCCAAGGAGTCCCGAGCCTGGACGATCCCCCAGGGCGCAACGGCCCCCCAGGCGGCGGGCGTGATCCACACGGACTTCGAGCGCGGCTTCATCAAGGCGGAGATCGTCTCGTACGACGACCTGATGGCGGCAGGCTCGATGGCGGCGGCCCGCGCGGCGGGCAAGGTCCGCATGGAGGGCAAGGACTACGTCATGGCCGATGGTGACGTGGTGGAGTTCCGCTTCAACGTATAGGCGCTGCGTGAGTCACCAGGTGCTGACGAGCGTCCGGGTCGCGGCGTCGGCATCCTGGCCCGAAATTCGGGCGACCATGGCGGTCTTCAGCGCGGAAGCCGCCTGCCCGAAGATCATTTCGGACGAGTTGACCAGGTCGAAGCCTGCACGGTCGATCGTGAGTGTCCCCGCCGGGAGACTTGGCCCTTCGTCGAGCGCATCGGCCACTGCGCGGGCGAACTCACCGGGCAGCCCGACGGTGAACGGTGCCTTCCAAAGCTCGCTCGGGCAGGTCGGCTCCTCATCGGCGTCGAACAGGCCGAAGGTCGCCACGGCGACGGCCGACTGAGTCCGGTCGCCCTGGCCGGGCACGAACTGTCCGCCGACAAGAGCGCGCGGAGCAAGACTGCCGAACCGTCGCAGAACTTCGACGTGCATCCGGATGGGGTTTGCCGGGGCGCCGATCGCCGCCCGGGACGATCGCAGCCACTCCGCGGCCTGGTAGGCCGCGGAGTGATCGCCTTCGCCGATCGCGACGAGGCCGTGCCGTTCCACTTCGACGATCATCGTCACGCTCGATCACTGGTTGTTATTTTCATTGGACGCAGGATAAACTGCGCCCAATGAAAGCGTCGCCGAGCCTGCTGCCTCTGTTGCGTTCGCGCATGCAGGGTGAGCTACTTGCGCTCGTCCTGCTGCACCCGGACCGCGAGTACACCATCACCGAGCTCGCCGACGCCTGTGGTGTCACGCCCACCGCCGCCCTGCGCGAGGTCGAGCGGCTCGTCGAGGGCGGGATCCTGGAGGCCCGGCGGGTCGGGCGGAGCCGGCTGGTCAAAGCCCGCACCGACACCCCCCTCTACCGGCCGTTGAGCGACCTCATCGCGGTCACCTTCGGGCCGATGCCGCTGCTCGCCGAGGCGCTGTCCGGGCTGGCCGGTGTGACCGAGGCCTTCATCTACGGCTCCTGGGCGGCGCGCTACCGCGGTGAACCCGGCCCGCCGCCCGGTGACGTCGACGTCCTCGTTGTCGGGTCGCCCGATCCGGACGAACTCTTCGACCTGGCCGAAGGCGTGTCGCGGCAGCTGAACCGCGAGGTCAACGTGCACCGGATCTCGCCCGAGTCGTGGGCCGCGGAGACGGCGGATCCGTTTGTCACCAGCGTGCGTGAACGTCCGCTGGTCCCGGTGAACCTCGGCCAGGAGGCCTGATGCCCCAGTGGAACCAAGGACGTGAGCGGATCGACGCGTTCATCACCCGCGGCGCGATCGAGCACGTTCCGGCGTCGCGGGAGGCCGCCGAGGCCGAGCTCGTCCGAGCGCGCACGCACCTGGCTTCGGCGCTGCGGCTGAAGGAAACCGATCCGGAAGGCGCGTACACGCTGGCTTACGACGGTGCGCGGCGTGCGTTGGCCGCCGTCCTGCAGAACCAGGGCCTGCGCGTGACGAGCCGGGGTGGGCACGTCACCGTCTACGAGGCTGTGCTCGCTCAGCTCGACCCGCCGCTGGGGCACGTGCTGCGCCCCTTCAACCGGATGCGGGCCCGCCGCAACGAAGTCGCCTACCGATCCTCGGAGGCGCCTTCGCTGACGGCGGAGGACGTGGCGGCCGACGTCCCGAAAGTGGAGGCCCTCATCGAAGTGGCCGAGAAGGCGATCCCGAACATGCCGCGGTACTGACGGCGGTGGGTCAGCCGAGCAGGCCCATCAGGGCGATGGCGATCAGCACCACCGCGGGGGCGAGAGCGTTGATCCAGGCGCGCTGGGCGGCGGTGAGGGTGGCGGTGCTGTTCATGGCTCTTCCTAAGGCCGAATCCGATGCTTCCGCCCTGCTCAGCGCGCTGATCTTGCGGTTCGTTAGCGGCTGTGACCGACTTCACCGGCATCCGGGTGACGGCGGCCGCGGGCGGTGAACCAGAGCACACCGCCGGCCGCTGCCACCATCGTCGCGAATGCCGCCGTGCCGACCACGATCGCCTGTGTCATGACTCGTCTCTCCTAGCAAAGTTGTTTACCGAGAGACGTCGAAACGGCCAGAAAGTGCACTCAGCGTAACCGAGGTCACAGCGAAGAAAGCACCGAGTCGATCTCGGAGGCCAGCGAGAAGTCCTTCTCCGTCAAGCCGCCCGCCGAGTGGGTCGAGAGGCGGAACGTCAGCGTGCGCCAGCGGATGTCGATGTCCGGGTGGTGGTCGGCCGCTTCGGCGAGGACCGCGACGCGGTCCACCACCTCGATCGCCTGCGGGAAGCTCGCCAGCTCCACCTCGCGGGAGATCACCGCGCCGGACCGGGTCCAGCCGGCGCCCAGTCGTCCGTCGGCTTCGGAGTCGCTCAAGATTTCCGTCATGTCTCCATGGTCGTACGTCCTGGACTACGCTGCACGGTTGCCACGGGAGTCCGGTCAGCCGGGCTGAGAGGCGGGTCACCCCGCGACCGTTCGCACCTGACCGGATCATGCCGGCGAAGGGAGGGCTCTTCCTCCTCGTCCGGTGAAAGTGCAGGAGGGTAGATGAAACGCAGGGCTGTTCGCGCCGCGACGGCCGTCGCCGCCGTCAGTGCCGTCGCCGCGGCGTGCTCGCTGTCGGACGGAGACGGTGGCACGCAGCAGACGCCCACCGTCACCCTCGTGACGCACGACTCCTTCCTGGCCCCGCAGGAGGTGCTCGACGCCTTCCAGAAGCAGTCGGGCATCAAGATCTCCGTGCTCAAGCAGGGTGACGCCGGATCGCTGACCAACAAGCTCGTGCTGACCAAGGCCAACCCGGTCGGCGACGTCGCGTACGGCGTCGACTCGACTTTCGCCTCGCGCGCGCTCGCCGAAGGCGTCTTCGAGCCCTACACCAGCCCGGAGGCCGACCGCGGGCCGCAGCGCTACGCCGTCGACCCCGAGCACCGGCTCTCCGCGGTCGACGTCGGCGACGTCTGCGTCAACGTCGACACGAACTACTTCACGAGCAAGGGCATCGCGGCCCCGGAGACCTACGACGACCTCGCCGACCCGAAGTACAAGGACCTGCTGGTCGCGGAGGACCCGGCGACCGCTTCGCCCGGGCTGGCGTTCCTCCTCGGCACGGTCGCCAAGTACGGCGAGGCGGGCTGGAAGGACTACTGGACCAAGCTGAAGGCCAACGGCCTCAAGGTCGTCAGCGGCTGGGAAGAGGCCTACACCAAGGACTTCTCCGGCTCGTCCGGCAAGGGACCGCGCCCGATCGTCGTTTCGTACGCGTCCTCGCCGGCCGCCGAGGTGGGTGACGACGGGAAGCCGCGCACCAAGGCGCTGCTCGACACCTGTTACCGGCAGGTCGAGTACGCGGGGGTGCTGGCGAACGGCAAGCAGACCGAGAGCGCGCGCAAGGTCGTCGACTTCCTGCTGTCGCAGCAGTTCCAGGCGACGGTGGCCGCGAACATGTACGTCTACCCCGCGCGCCAGGGGGTCGACCTGCCCGCGGGCTGGGCGCAGGTCGCGCCGCTGCCGCAGAAGCCGCAGACGCTGACGGCGGACCAGGTCCAAGCCGGACGCGAGAAGTGGATCGGCGAATGGCGCACGCTCGTGCAGTGACCTCCGGGGCTCCGCCCCGGGCCGGGGGCTCCGCCACCCGGAGCCCCCGAAAACCACCAGTCCTAACCCCATCAGGGACGGCCCGAGGGCTCGGCCTGGCGCTGCTCGGCCTGGCCCCGATCGGCTTCCTGGTCGTGTTCTTCGCCTGGCCGGTGCTGGCGATCGTCGGCCGCGGGTTCGCCGCGGGCGGGCTCGACGCGGTCCTGGGCGACCCGCGGACCTGGCAGCTGGCCGGGTTCACGGTCGCGAGCGCGGCCGCGTCGACGGTGGTCGCCGTGCTGGCCGGGCTGCCCGTGGCGTTCGTGCTGGCCCGGGTGAAGCTGCCCGGCGTCGGCCTCGCGCGGACGCTGGTGCTGGTGCCGTTCGTGCTGCCGACCGTGGTGGTCGGGCTGGCGTTCCGGGCGCTCTGGCCGGACGGCGGGGTGCTGCCGATCGTGCTGGCCAACGCCTTCTTCAACGTCGCCGTCGTCGCGCGGACCGTCGCCGGGCTGTGGGCACGGCTGGATTCGCGGACGACCGACGCCGCTCGCGCGCTGGGCGCGTCGCCGTGGCGGGCGTTCCGCTCGGTGACGCTGCCGGCGCTGGCGCCCGCGATCGCGTCCGCTGCGGCCGTGGTGTTCCTGTTCTGCGCCACCAGTTTCGGGGTGGTGTTGATCCTCGGCGGCGCGAAGTACCGGACCCTGGAGACCGAGATCTACCTCCGGACGGTCGACCTCCTGGACCTCTCGGGCGCGGCGGCGCTTTCGCTGATCCAGTTCGCCGCCGTGGTCGCCGCTCTTGTCCTCGGCGGACTCGCGCGACGTCGCAAGGAAGGCGTCCGGACCGGGTCCGGCCAGGCGCGGCGCCCGCGCGGCGGCGAGTGGTGGGCCGTCGGCGCCGCGGGGGTCGTCCTGGCTCTGGTGCTGACGCCGATCGTCGCGCTGCTCGCCGAGTCGGTGTCCGGTTCCGATGGCTGGAGCTTCGCCGGTTATCGAGCGTTGACCAGCACTGGCGAGAAGGGCGCGCTGCAGGTGTCCGGCTGGGACGCCGCGGTGAACTCGCTGAAGGTGGCGGTCGACGCGACGCTGCTCGCGATGGTCGTCGGGGTGCTCGCGTCCGTGGTGCTGGTGGCGCTGCGGCGGTCGCCGACAAGGGCTGCGCGCGGGCTGGGCGAAACCATGGACGCCGTGCTGATGCTGCCGCTCGGGGTGTCCGCGGTGACCGTCGGGTTCGGGTACCTGGTGACGCTCGACGCGCTGCCCGGCGACCTCCGGACGTCGCCCTACCTGGTGCCGCTCGCCCAGGCGCTGGTGATCATCCCGCTGGTCGTGCGGATGGTGCTGCCGGTGCTGCGCTCGGTTGATGTCCGATTGCGGCAGGCCGCGTCGACGCTCGGGGCGAGCCCGCTGCGGGTGTGGCGGGAGATCGACCTGCCGCTGACGCTGCGGCCGCTGGTCGCCGCCGCGGGGTTCGGTTTTGTCGTCGCGCTCGGCGAGTTCGGGGCGACGAGCTTCCTCGCGCGGCCGACGGCGCCGACGCTGCCGGTCGCCGTCGCGTCGCTGATGGCGCGTCCGGGGGAGCTGAACAACCAGATGGCGTACGCCGCGTGCGCGCTGCTGATGCTCGTGACGGTGCTGGCGGTCGCGCTGATCGACCGGCTCGGGGCCGCGCGCGGCCGGGTGGGAGAGTTCTGATGGCGCTGTCGGTGCGGGACCTGACGGTCCACTACGGATCGTTCACGGCGGTGCGCGACGTCCGGCTGGACATCGCCGACGGCGAGGTGCTGGCGCTGCTCGGCCCGTCGGGTTCGGGCAAGTCGACGCTGCTGCGCGCGATCACCGGGCTCGAGCCCTCGGCGCGCGGCACGGTGAGCTGGGACGGCGACGACCTCGGCGCGGTGCCGGTCCACCGCCGCGGTTTCGGGCTGGTCTTCCAGGACGGCCAGCTGTTCGGCCACCGCGACGTCGCCTCGAACATCGCGTTCGGCCTGCGGATGCACGGCGTTCCCCGCTCGCAGTGGGCTTCGCGGGTGGCCGAGCTGCTGGCGCTGGTGGGACTCTCCGGCTTCGAACGCCGGCGCGTCACGGAGCTGTCCGGTGGGCAGGCGCAGCGGGTCGCGCTGGCCCGTGCGCTGGCGCCGAAGCCGCGGCTGCTGCTGCTCGACGAGCCACTGTCCGGTTTGGACGCCGGGTTGCGCGAGCAGCTGGCGATCGACCTCGCGGACCTGTTGCGGCGCAGCAAGATCACGGCGCTGCTGGTGACGCACGACCAGGAAGAAGCGTTCACGCTCGCCGACCGCGTGGCGGTGCTCGACGCGGGCGACGTCCGCCAGGAGGGCGCGGTCCGGCGCGTGTGGCGCAACCCGGCGGACGACGACGTGGCCCGGTTCCTCGGCGTGACGACCTTCGTGGCCGGCGTCGCGGCGGGCGGAGTGGTGCACACGGAGCTGGGTGACGTCGCGCTCCCGGACGTCGACGACGGCCCGCTCCGGCTCGGCTTGCGGCCGCATGCTTTGCGAGTGGCCGCGGACGGCGTGCCGGGCGAAGTCGTGGCAGCGGTGCACCGGCGGGAGCACGTCCGGCTCGTCGTGAAGCTCGCGGAGTCCACAGTGGACGCGGTGGCGCCGGCGGCGTCGGACCTGCGGGCCGGGGACGCGGTGACGCTGGAGTTCGACCCGGACGGCGTCGCACTGGTCGGCTGACTCAGCCGGCCCAGTGCGCGAGGAGGTCCAGCGCGGACTCCGACGGGCTGCCAGGTTCCGCGCTGAAGGTCACCAGCCGCTGGCCCGAGGAGTCCGGCAGCTCGAAGTTCTCGAACCGCAGCGTCAGCTCGCCCGCGACCGGGTGGCGGAAGCGCTTGCGCCCGTGCGTGCGCTGCTGCACCACCCGGCCCGACCACAGCGTCCGGAACGGCTCGCTCCGCAGTGTCAGCTCCCCGATGAGGGTCGCGAGCGCCTGGTCGGTCGCGTAGCGCGCCGCGACCAGCCGCAGCTGGCCGACGGTGGCGCGGGCGACGTCGGGCCAGTCCGGGAACACTGCACGGCTCGCCGGGTCGAGCAGGCAGAACCGGGCGAGGTTGCGCGCCGGCGTCGCCGCGAAGTCGAAGAACAGCTGCGCGGACAGCGGGTTCCACGCGAGGACGTCGAGCCGGTGGTCGAGGACGAGGGCGGGGACGCGGTCCAGCTTCGCCAGCAGCTGCACGAGCTCCGGGCGTGCCCGGCGGGCCGACGGCGGCCGGGCGGGCCGGGCCGAGGCGAGGTCGTGCAGGTGACCGCGTTCGACGTCGTCGAGCCGCAACGTCCGGGCCAGCGCGTCCAGGACCTCGGGTGACGGGCCGCGCGCCCGGCCCTGCTCCAGGCGGACGTAGTACTCGACGCTGATCCCGGCGAGCTGCGCGACCTCCTCGCGCCGCAGGCCGGCCACCCGTCGCCGGGGGCCGGTGAGGATTCCGCTGCCGGCCGGTGTCGCGGCTTCGCGACGCGACTTCAGGAAGCGGCCCAGTTCCCGGTCCATGCGTGCCAGTGTGCGGCTTTTCCGCGCCGCGGGCCTGGCCCTGCTGGTACCAGGAACGGCGGACCGTCCCCACGACAGGGGCTGGGACCGCGGGCCGGTGCGCGGCAGGCTCGGCCGGGACGAAAGGACTTCCCATGTGCCACAGCACCGAAAGCCGCCCGCCCGCACCGCCGGTCCGGGGCGAGGTGGCGGCGGACGGACCCCTGACGCTGACCTCGAGCGTCGAGTTCCTCGCCCACCACGCGGTGCCCGCCGCGCCGAACGGCCGCAAGGTCGTCCTGCTGCCGGACGTGCGCGGGGTGCACGCCTTCTACCGCGACCTGACCCGCCGGTTCGCCGAAGCCGGGTTCGAGACGGTCGCCGTCGACTACTACGGCCGCACCGCGGGCCTCGGTGCGCGGGACGACGCGTTCGACTGGGAAAGCCACCTGCCGCAGGTGCGGCCGGACGACGTCGCGGAAGACGTCGCCGCCGCACGGGACTTCCTCGGCGACGGGCCGGTGTTCACCGTGGGCTTCTGCTTCGGCGCCGGTCAGTCGTGGCGGCTCTCGGCGGCGGACCTCGGCCTCGCCGGGGTGATCGGCTTCTACGGCCTGCCGAAGCTGGTCGAGGACGTCGTCGACGACCTCGAAGCACCGATGTTGCTACTGCTGGCCGGCGAAGACGTCGCGACGAGCCGCGCCGAGTTCGACGCCTTCACCGGTTCGCTCGACGCGGCCGGAGTGCCTTACGAACAGCACGTGTACGCGGGCGCGCCGCATTCGTTCTTCGACCGGTCACACGCGGAGTGGGGCGAGGCCTGCGACGACGCGTGGCGCCGCATCCTCGCCTTCACTCAGCCGTCGCGAGTGGACAGTCGTGCGTAGGCCAGCGACAGCCCGATCACGATGTAGCACGCCGCTCGCAAAGCGCCCTCGCCCAGCATCTGCGTGCCCATCGGGTCCTGCAGGACCTCGGCCGGGGCCATCGACCAGTCCTTCGTCAGCAGGAACGGGTGCAGCCAGTCGAGCGATGTCAGGAACCCGAGGATCGTGAAAACGATGTCGGCCGCCAAGACCGACGCCACCACCAGCATCGGGTGCTCGGTCCAGCTGGAGATCGCCAGCGCCACCGCGCCGACCGCCCACAGCTGGAGCACCACCCAGCCCGCCATCAGCAGGATCCGGGCCAGCGCGCCGCCCAGGGACAACGTCGTGCCGGACAACGTGAACAGCGAGTCCGTGCCGTTGATGATCAGGCCGGTCACCACGCCCGTCACGCACATCGCCAGCACCGAGACCACCGACACCGTCGCGACGCCGAACGCCTTCACCGCCAGCAGCCGGCCGCGGCCGACCGGGGCGATCAGCCAGCCGCGCAGGGTGCCGTGGGCCGTCTCGCCCGCGATCGCGTCCGCGCCCGCCATGGCCGAGGCCAGCGGCAGGAGCAGCGCCAGGGACATCACGACCGCCGCGATCGGCAGCACGAACGCGTTGTTGACCGCGGACGCCAGCAGCGCCCCGCCGCCTTCGTCCGGGCCGCCCCCGCCGGCCGGGTTGTCGTCGACCAGGGTCAGGCCGATGCCGATGATCACCGGGATCAGCGCCAGCAGCCCGAGCACGGCGAGCGTGCGCGGCCGCCGGAAGATCCAGCGCAGCTCCGCGGCCAGCAGCCGCGGCAGCGGCACCGTGTCGTGGCCCGTGCGGGCCACCGGGGCCTCGAGTACCGCCGTCATTCCGCCCCCTCCGTCAGCCGCGCGAACAGGTCTTCCAGCCCGGTGCGGGCCCGCGTCGCCTCGTGGACCGCGACCCCCGCGCCCACCAGGACCTGCAGCACCCGCGGCGCTTCCGTCGCCGTCAGGTCGGCGCGGACGCCGTCCGGCGTGAGCCGCGCGCCGATCCGGTGCTCCCGCAGCACTTCCACGGCCTGCTCGGCGTCCGGCGTGCGGACCAGCAGGGCCGCGTTCCCGGACTCCAGCAGCTCGGCCAGCTCGCCCTGAGCGACGACGTTCCCGGCCTGCAGCACGGCCACGTGCGTGCAGGTCGCCTCGACCTCGGCCAGCAGGTGCGACGACACGAGCACGGTCACCCCGTCGGCGTGCAGCTCGGCGACGATCCTGCGGATCTCCCTGGTACCAGCAGGGTCGAGGCCGTTGGTCGGCTCGTCGAGCACGACCATCTTCCGCGGCACGAGCAACGCCGAGGCGAGCCCGAGCCGCTGCTTCATGCCAAGTGAGTAGCCCTTGTACCGCCGTCGCGCGGCGGCGGTCAGCCCGACGCGCTCCAGCGCGGAGTCCACCGCGGACGGGATCCCGGACGACGCCAGCCGCGGTTCGGCCGCGGCGAAGCGCAGCAGGTTGTCGCGCCCGGACAGGAACGGGTGGAAGCCCGGCCCCTCGACCAGCGCGCCGACGTCCGGCAGCGCGTGCGCCGCGGCTTCGGGCATGCGACGGCCGAGCAGCTCGACCTCGCCCTCGGTCGGCCGGACCAGGCCGAGCAGCATCCGGATGGTGGTCGTCTTGCCCGAGCCGTTGGGCCCGAGCATCCCGACGACGGCGCCTTCCGGGATGTCGAGGTCGACGTGGTCCACGGCGACGGTGCTGCCGTAGACCTTGCGCAGTCCCCGGGTGCGCGCGGCCAGGGGAACCGCCGGGGCGGACGCCTCCGAAGAGACGTCCGCCCCGGACTCCACAGTGGTGCTGGTCACTTCTGACCCAGCGCTTCGTAGAGGACCTGCTCCGGCACCGCGCCGGCGGCGAACCGGCCGTCGTCGGTCAGCACCGCGGTGCCGACCTTCGTGGTGACGAGGTAGCCGCTGCCCCAGGCGCCGTTGACCTTCTTGGCGAAGCGCTCGAGCAGCGCCTTCGGGTCCGCGTTGGCGCCGCGGCCTTCACGACCGGACTGCTGCTTCGGCGCCGCGTTCAGCGCGTCCGCCGGGACCTTGCCCGTGACGACGGTGTCCCAGCCGTCGCCGACGACCTTGGTGGCCTGCTTGGCCTGCTCGGCGAGGTCCTTGTCCTGCTGGTCGACCGTCGGCGTCTTCTCCTGCACCTTCGCGCCCTTCGGCGGGGTGAAGGCGAAGAGGTCGGCCGGCTGCTGGGTGAACTGGATCTCGGTGAACGCGACCTCCAGGGCCGGCGTCGACGTCCCGTTGCTCAGCACCGACACACGCAGCGGCATCCGCGTCTGCGAGTCGACCGCGACGCGGATCTCGCGCAGCAGCGTCCGCTCGGTCGGCTTCGGCGTCAGGACCAGCTCGTAGGCCGGGCGGTCCGCGACCGTCGCGGTGCCGTCGACCGACACCGTGCTGCTCTCCCGGACCTTCGCCAGCAGCTCGGTGCTCGCCGCGACCGGGTCGGCGGTCTTGTCGCTGCCCGCGCCCTTCTGCTGCGCGACCTCGGCCGGGATGGTCACCTTGGTCGCGGTGTTCGTCTTGGAGCTGTAGTCCCAGACGGTGGTCCCGTCGTGGACGACGGTCTCCTGGCTCGCGCCCTGCGTGACCGCCAGCCGGCTCTTGCCCGCGCCGTCGGTGAAGATGTGCGCCGAGTCCATGTTCAGCGCCGACGCCCCCGGCACCGCGTTGCCCACGGCGGGCAGGCCCAGGTCGTTGCTGACCTTCACCGTGCCGTCGAACGCGCCCGGCTTGGCCTTCACGACCGACTGCACGAGGTCCTCGGCGCTCACCTGAGGCAGCGCCGGCTTGTCGTCGGCACTGGCCGGCATCGCGACGAACGCGAGCCCGCCGGCGCCGAGCGCGGTGCCGACGACCGCGGCGGTGATGCCCTTCGTCTTCGGTTTCATGCGTCTCTCCCTGTGGTGTCCCGGGCTCGAGTGTGCCCGGCTCCCTGGCCACGACGCTTCCCTCTCGAGGCTGAGATACCCCTGAAGGTTCTCCCTTCCACGCTGAGATCGTGCTGAGAGATCCCACAGGACCTGCGCAAACCGGCCATGATGAGGAGCGTGAAACCTCGGGTGCTGGTGGTCGACGACGAACCGGGCGTGCGGAAGGCGCTGCAGCGCGGGCTGCGCGCGGAGGACATGGACGTGGTCACCGCCGCGGACGGCCCCACCGGCCTGCAGCTGGCGGGCACCGGCTCGTTCGACGTCATCCTGCTCGACATCATGCTGCCGGGCCTGTCCGGTTACCGCGTGCTGGAGCGGCTGCGCAAGGACGGCGTCACGACGCCGGTGCTGCTCGTCTCGGCCAAGGACGGCGAGGTCGACCAGGCCGACGGCCTCGACCTGGGCGCCGACGGGTACCTCGTCAAGCCGTTCTCCTTCGTGGTGCTGGTCGCGCAGGTCCGCGCGGTGCTGCGCCGCGCCGGGCCGGAAGCGGGCCGCGGCACGCTGAAGCTCGGCGCGCTGGAGGTCGACCGCGGGCTGCGGCAGGTGCACTGGAACGGCGAAGAGGTCGGCCTGAGCCCCCGCGAGTTCGCGCTGCTCGAGGTGCTCGTCGGGCGCGCGGGCACGGTCGTCACGAAGGACGAGCTGCTGCGCGCGGTGTGGGGTGAGGAGCAGGCCGTGACGCGCAACCTCGTCGAGGTGTACGTCGGGTACGTGCGGCGCAAGCTCGACGCCGTCGGCGCGGGCGCGCTGCTGCGGACCGTGCGCGGGCACGGCTACCTGGCCTCGGACGCCCAGCTCGACGAGGTCATCACCCCGTGATCTCGTGGTGGCGGGGGCGGTCCCTGCAGGTCCGGATCACCGTCCTGGCCGCGACGATCACCCTGGCCTGCCTGCTCGGGCTGGCCGCGCTGGCCGCGGCGAAGCTGTCCCCGCTGCTCATCGACTCGGTCGACCGCGAGCTGACGGGCGCGCTCGGCCCGGCGAGCGCCGAGGTGAGCGCGGGCCGGCCGCTGTCCGGGACACCACCGGTGACCCTGCGGGTGCTGGACATCTCGGGCGCGCCGGTGGACGGCGGCACACCGGCCGGGCTGTCGCCTTCGGACGTCTCGACGCTCAAGGCCGGGCAGCCGGTCCAGGTCGACGGCGCGCGGTACCTCGGCACGGTCGTCAGCGCGCCGGACGGGGCGCAACGGCTGGTCGTCGCGGGCGCCGGCCTGGTCGGGTTCTCGGCCGCCGTGCACTACGGCGGGGTGTGGCTGGTGGTCGTCGCGTCTGTCGGCGCCCTGGTCGCGGGCCTGGCGACGTGGCTGGTGGTGCGGCTGTCGCTGCGGCCGGTGGCGCGCATGCGCGGTTCGGTGCGCTCGCTGCCGCCGGGCTCGCGGCTGGCCCTGCCTGACTCCCACGACGAGCTGCGCGCACTCGCGGAGGAGTTCAACGCGCTGCTGGAACGGCAGGAGCAGGCGAGCGACCGGCTCCGGCGCTTCACCGGCGACGCCGCGCACGAGCTGCGGTCGCCGGTCGCGTCGATCCGGGTGCAGGCCGAGGTGGCCGTGACGAACCCCGATCCGGAGCTTTCGCAGGAGACGTTGTCGGACATCTTGACCGAGGCCGAGCGGCTTTCGTCGCTGCTCGACGGGCTGCTGTCGCTGGCCCGCTCGGACGCGGGGGAGGTGCCGGCGGCGGAGCCGGTCGAGCTGGTCAGCGAGGTGCGCGCGGCCGTCGCGCGGCTGCCGGCGGGAGCCCCGGAGACGCGCGTGAGCAACGCCGTCGCGCAGGCCTGGGCGTCGTCCGCGCACGCCGAGGTGGAGCTGGTGCTGGACAACCTCCTGCGCAACGCGTGCCGCTACGCGCGCGGCGAGATCGTGGTGTCGGTGCTGGCGTCGCGGGCGTCGGTGCGGGTGGTCGTCGACGACGACGGCCCGGGCATCGCGCCGGAGCACCGCGAGAAGGTGTTCGACCGCTTCTACCGGATCGCCGACGACCGGGCCCGGTCGTCGGGCGGGACGGGACTCGGGCTGGCCATGGTGGCGGAGACGGTCCGGCGGCGCGGCGGCCGCGTCCAGGTGGGGGAGTCGCCGGACGGCGGCGCGCGGTTCGTGGCCGTCTGGCGTACCGCCGCGGGCGGGGAAGCGTGATCGGAGGGGCGGCTCGCGTGTCTGGAAGGGCATCTCGCGTGATTGAGGGGGCATCACGTGTGATTGGAGGGGCATCACGCGTGACGGGGGGTCGTGACGGCTCGGCGAGGCCGGGGAAGCGGCTTCCGGGTAGATTCCGGGGCTGTGAACGGTGTGATCGTGGGTGCCGCCCTGGTGCGTGACGGCAAGCTGCTGGCCCAGCAGCGGGCCTGGCCGCCGGGGCACGCGGGGCAGTGGGAGCTGCCCGGCGGACGGGTCGAGGCCGGGGAGTCGGACGCCTTCGCGCTGGCCCGCGAGTGTAGCGAGGAGCTCGACGTCGTCATCGAGGTCGGCGACCGCGTCGGGCCGGAGGTGCCGCTGCCCGGGGACAAGGTCCTGCGCATCTACGCCGCGAAGCTCGTCTCGCCCGGCGAAGAGCCGCGCGCGGTGGAGCATCTCGCGGTCCAGTGGCTCGGGCCCGACGACCTGGACGACGTCGACTGGCTGCCCGCCGACCGCATCCTGCTGCCGGCCTTCCGCGCGCTGCTGGCCTGACCGCGTGCGCCGGTTCGAGAGGCTGCACGCCTGGCCCGGCGGTGGCGGCGAGAGCCCGCTTCGCCGCCACCCGGCCTTTCAACAGGCGCCGATCATCCGCAGCGCCGCGTCGACCCGATGGGAGCCGCGTTCCCGCGCGCGCTCGGCGCCCGCTTTGCGGACCTTCTCCAGCTCGGCGGCGTCTTCCAGCAGGGTTAACGCTCGTTCACGCACGGGCCGCAGCTCCTCGATCACGGCGTCCGCGACGGCGTCCTTCACCGCTCCGTACGACGTGAACTCCTCGGCCAGGTCCGCCGGGGAACCACCCCGGCACGCGGCGAGGATCTCCAGCAGGTTCGCCATCCCCGGCCGGGTGTCCGGGCTGTGCACCGGCACGGAACCGCCGTCGGTGACCGCGCGGCGGATCTTGCGGCGGACCTGGTCGGGCTCGTCGAGCACGAACACCACGCCGACCGCGTCCCGCGTCGACTTCGACATCTTGCGCGTCGGGTCGGTCAGGTCCTTCACCCGCGCGCCCGCGGGCGGGAGCACGGCCTCCGGGATCGTGAACACCTCGCCGTACGTGCTGTTGAAGCGCTTGGCGAGCGTGCGTGTCAGCTCGACGTGCTGGCGCTGGTCCTCACCGACCGGCACCTCGTCCGCGCCCTGCAGGAGGATGTCCGCGGCCATCAGCGCCGGGTAGGTCAGCAGCGACAGCCGCACGCCCGCCTGGCCCTTCGACTTTCCATCCATGCCCCCGCCACCGCCCTCAACGGAGGCGCTGCGCGCCGCTGATTTTTCTTTGAACTGGATCATCCGCGCGGCCTCGCCGTAGTTGCAGGTGCACTCCAGGACCCAGGTCAGCGCGCCCAGCTCGCGGGCCAGGTCGGACTGGACGAACACGCGCTCCGGGTCGATGCCGGCGGCGATGAGCACGGCGAGCTGCTCCCTCGCCAAGGATCGGAGTTTCGCCGGGTTGTGCGGAGTCGTCATGCCGTGCAGGTCGGCGACGAAGTACAGGTCGTCCGGCCCGCCTTCGCGAGCCCAGCGGCGGACGGCGCCGAGGTGGTTGCCGAGGTGGACGTGACCCGAGGGCGTGATGCCGGACAGCTTGCTCATGTGTCTTCCCTTCGAGGTGGGACCACCCCGGGAGAAGGCACAAAAAAGGCCGCCCGTCCGGGGCGGCCGCTGGAGTTCAGCGCAGGGTCAGTGGGCCGCCGAGGGCGGCCACCAGCTGGCAGTCTGCGCGTGCATGGAGCGAGCATAGCCGAGCGGGTCTACCGTCGTAACCATGTTCGCCGTGCTGCTGACCTACACCGCACCGATCGAAGAAGTCGACTCGGCGCTGCCGGACCACGTCGAGTGGCTGGACCGGCAGTACGAGCGTGGTCTCTTCCTCGCCTCCGGAGCGCGGAAGCCGCGGGTCGGCGGGGTGATCATCGCGCGCCCGATGTCCCGGGGGAAGCTGGACGCAATCCTGGCGGCGGACCCCTTCGCGGTGAAGCACCTCGCCCAGTACGAGGTCATCGAGTTCTCGCCGACCAAGACCGCTCCGGAGCTGCGGCTGCTCAACGAAGCGGTCACGCACTGAGCTAGGCGGCGAGGTCCAGCTTCTCCTTCGCCTTCTTCAGCGCGAGCACCGGGCACTTCTTGCAGCGCGGCTTCGACCGGCAGCACTTCTTCTTGACCTTGCCGGCCTTCATCAGCTTGCGCACGACCTTTCGCGGGTCCTGCGGCTTCTTGCCCACGCGCACGCACCTTCCGATTCGGCGACGTTCACCGGGTTTCCACGTTAGGTCAGCCTAACCGACGTGGGGGCGTGGGGCCGCTCACAATGGGGTGGCAGGTATCCTGGGTGAGGTCCGCGTGTGACCAGAGCCGGTCACGGGATGCCTGACGGGCTTACGCGGCCATCCAACCCTTGAAGTTCAGGAGTTCTCGCGTGCCCGCAGCCAGCGCTACCGTCGAAACCGGCCGGGCGACCGGTAAGACCCGGCCCGACCTGCGCAACGTCGCGATCGTCGCCCACGTCGACCACGGCAAGACGACCCTCGTGGACGCCATGCTCCGGCAGTCCGGCGCCTTCGCCGAACGCGCCGAGGTCGTCGACCGCGTGATGGACTCCGGGGAGCTGGAGCGCGAAAAGGGCATCACGATCCTCGCGAAGAACACCTCCATCCACCGCCAGACGCCCGAGGGCTCGGTGACGATCAACGTCATCGACACCCCCGGCCACGCCGACTTCGGCGGTGAGGTCGAGCGCGGCCTGGCCATGGTCGACGGCGTCGTCTTGCTGGTCGACGCGTCCGAGGGCCCGCTCCCGCAGACCCGCTTCGTGCTGCGCAAGACCCTCGAAGCCGGCCTGCCGGTGATCCTGCTGGTCAACAAGACCGACCGGCCGGACGCCCGCATCGCCGAGGTCGTCGAGGAGACCCACGACCTGCTGCTCGAGCTGGCCAGCGACATCGAGGACGCCGACCACGACGCGATCCTCGACCTCCCGGTCGTCTACGCCTCCGCGCGCGCCGGCAAGGCGAGCCTGGAGCAGCCCGCCGACGGGGAGATCCCCGAGAGCGAGAACCTCGACCCGCTGTTCGACACGCTGCTCCGGCACGTGCCGCCGCCGGCCGCCGACCTCGACGCGCCGCTGCAGGCGCTGGTCACCAACCTCGACGCGTCGAACTTCCTCGGCCGCATCGCGCTGATCCGCATCCACGCCGGCAAGCTCCGCAAGGGCCAGACCGTGGCCTGGATGCGCGAAGACGGCACGGTGCAGAACGTCCGCATCTCCGAGCTGCTGGTCACCGAGGCGCTCACCCGCGTCCCGGCGACCGAGGCCAGCGCGGGCGAGCTCGTCGCCATCGCCGGTATCCCGGACATCACGATCGGCGACACCCTCGCCGACTCCGAGACGCCGGTGGCGCTGCCCCGGATCACCGTCGACGAGCCCGCGATCTCGATGACCATCGGCGTCAACACCTCGCCGCTGGCCGGGCGCAACGGCGGTGACAAGGTCACCGCGCGGCTGGTCAAGGCCCGCCTCGACCAGGAGCTGATCGGCAACGTCTCGATCCGCGTCCTGCCGACCGAGCGCCCCGACACCTGGGAGGTCCAGGGCCGTGGTGAGCTGGCGCTGGCCATCCTCGTCGAGCAGATGCGGCGCGAGGGCTTCGAGCTGACCGTCGGCAAGCCGCAGGTGGTGCTGCGCACGATCGACGGCAAGCTGCACGAGCCGTTCGAGCGTCTCTACATCGACTCGCCGGAAGAGCATCTCGGCGCGATCACCCAGCTCCTGGCCGCCCGCAAGGGCCGCATGGAGGACATGAGCGGCAACGGCAGCGGCCGGATCAAGCTCGAGTACGTGCTCCCGTCGCGCGGCCTGATCAGCTTCCGCACCGACTTCCTCACCGAGACCCGCGGCACCGGCATCGCGAACCACGTGTTCGAGGGTTACTTCCCGTGGGCGGGCGAGATCCGCACCCGGCACAGCGGCTCCTTGGTCGCCGACCGGACCGGCCCGGTCACCGCGTACGCGATGATCCAGCTGGCCGACCGCGGCACGTTCTTCGTAGAGCCGGGCGCCGAGGTGTACGAGGGCATGGTCGTGGGCGAGAACCCGCGCTTCGAGGACCTCGACATCAACATCACCAAGGAGAAGAAGCTGACGAACATGCGTCAGTCCTCCGCCGACGTGATGGAGACGCTGGCCCGCCCGCGCAAGATGGGCCTGGAAGAGGCGCTGGAGTTCTGCTCGGTCGACGAGTGCGTCGAGGTCGCGCCGGCGGTCGTGCGCGTCCGCAAGGTCACGCTCGACGTCAACACCCGTGCGAAGGAGCGTTCGCGCGCGAAGAGCCGCGACAACGCCTGATCCGAAATCGCGAAAACCTCCCGGCGGTCACCGCCGGGAGGTTTTTCGTTTCCGCTGCCGGTCACCCTGGGTGGATATCCGGCCGACCCGAAGTCACGAATTCGGCCGTTCTTCTCCTTATATCTTTATAGGGCTCCGACGGCTTCGAAGCCTGGTGTTCACCCTCGCGTGAATCCCGTCCCGTGTCCGGGCCGTGTTCGTTCCGCCGTTCCGGAACGGTCCGGGAACCCGGACGGTCCTCCGTGCGTCCTTTTCGATAGTGGCACCAAGGGGTGCCGGACCCGGCCGATCCGGGTGTGGGAATCTCGGTTCCGGACGCGAAGGCGGTCATGGGAGCATGGCTGACCCGATCGGGGAGAATCTGGGAGGACGGGGCGTGCGGGTGAATCGCAAGGCGGGGCCGGTACTGGCACTCGCGGCCGTGCTGCTCGCCGCCTGCTCGAACACCCCGCCACCGCCGGTCGTCTCGTCGTCGGTGGCGCCGGTGTCGACCACCGGCAAGACGCCGTCGCAGATCGTCGTCGGGGTCGACGACGTGCTCGGTGGGTACAACCCGCACAACCTCGCGGACTCCTCGCAGGTGACCTCGGCGCTCTCGCAGCTGCTGCTGCCCTCGGTGTTCCGCCAGAAGGACGACGGCAGCACCCAGCTGGACAAGAACCTCATGAAGTCCGCGGCGGTGGTCTCGCAGCAGCCGTTCGTGGTCGGGTACGACATCCGGCCGGACGCGTCCTGGTCCGACGGCGCGCCCATCGCCGCCGAGGACTTCGACTACCTGCGCACCCAGATGCGCGACCAGCCCGGCGTGATCGGCCCCGCCGGCTACCGGCAGATCACCGACCTGCAGTCCCGCGAAGGCGGCAAGCGCGTCGAGGTCACCTTCGCGAAGCCGTATCCCGGCTGGCAGACGCTCTTCTCGGACCTGCTGCCCGCCCACCTGCTCAAGGACGCCCCCGACGGCTGGCGCGGGGCGCTGGCCTCGAACTTCCCGGCCATCGCCGGCCCGTTCTCGATCAAGAGCCTCGACACCGCCCGCGGCGAGGTCATCCTCGAGCGCAACGAGCGCTACTGGGAGAAACCCGCCGCGATCGACCGGATCGTGCTGCGCCGCTCGGACCGGCAGACGCTGCTGGCCGCGTTGCAGAGCGGCAACGACCAGTTCGCGCTCGCCAGGACCGACGGCGACGGGCTCAAGCGGCTCGGCGACCTCGGCCCGGCGGTCAAGCTGCACACCGTGGCCCGGCCGCTGGTCGCCGACGTGCTGCTGCGCCCGGTCAGCGCCACGCTGCAGGACACGCAGGTCCGCGCCGGGATCGCCGCGATGATCGACCGGACCAAGCTGATCACCGAGGGCGTCAACGGCGGCCCGTCGGCGCAGCTGCACGCCGACGCGCAGGTCAAGCCGCCGTCGGTCGCCGGGTACACGGCGACCATCCCGCCCGGCCCGCCCACCGCGCCCGACCTCGCCAAGGCCGAGGAGTCGCTGAAGGCGGCCGGCTACACCAAGACCGCGGGCAGCTGGCGCAAGAACGGCAAGGCGCTCTCGCTGGTCATCGCCTCGCCGGGCACGCAGGAGCCGTACGCGACGATCGCGAAGGAGCTCACCGGCGAGCTCGCGGCGCAGGGCGTCGAGGTCAACGCGATCACGCCGCAGCCGCGCGACCTGTTCGGTGGCCTGCTCGCGATGCCGGTGGTCGACGGGGTCCAGCAGCCGACCGGCGACTCGGCGGGCAACGTCGGGATCGACATCGCCGTCGTGCCGCAGGCGACCGGCGGCGACACGGCGTCGGTGCTCGCGTCGACGTTCGGCTGCCGGCTGGAGCAGACCGCCACGAACGCCGACCCGAACAAACCCGTCGTTCCGGGCAATTCGGCCGGGTTCTGCGACCCGGCGCTGCAGCCGTCGATCGACGCGGCGCTGTCCGGGGCGACCCCGATCGCCGAAGCGCTGACCACTCTTGAGCCTGAACTTTGGCGCCAGAACGTGGTGATTCCGCTGTTCCAGATGGCTGACACCCTGGCGATCGGCTCCGGCATCTCGGGCGTCACGCCGGGTCCCCCCATGGTGGGCCCGTTCGGGTCGGCGGTGAACTGGACTCGCGGCCCGAAGTAATCGCTCGGCTACGCATTCAGTACTACCGGGTGATCTTCACTGACGCCTTCGAGTAGGAGTCTTTGAATCCGTGAGGTAACCGTCGTATTTCTGGATGTCCACTGGAAGTCACCCTTTGGTCACGATCGACCCTGAACTGGTGACTGTCGGTGCTTTTCCTTTCTAGCGTGCACCCGCAGTGCGCCAGTTGAGTGTCGCTTGGCGTGTCGTAGGCTCCGGCCCATCCAAACCGGAGCGGTGTGGGCCCTTGTCCCGATATTCAAGGGCTCAGTGCTAGGAGGGCACACTTCATGAGGAGATCCAAAGCAGTCTCCGCTTTGTCGCTCGTCGCCGGCGCTTCGCTGCTGCTGAGCGCCTGCAGCGGCGGCGATTCGGGTTCGGGCAGCACGGACACCAACGGATCGTCGACCGACGTCAAGGCGATGGCTGTCGGCAAGGCCGAGACCGGTGACCTGTTCAAGCTCGCGGACACGCAGGCGTACGACGGTACCGTCACGATCGGTATCGACGACGGGTACTCGGGGTACAACAACCAGACCCCGGACACCAACAGCTCGTACAACAACTACATCCTGGCCGCGGTGCTCTCCGGTACGTTGAAGCTCGACGGCAACAACAAGGTGCTGCTGAACAGCGACGTCTTCGAGTCGTGGGACGTCACGTCGAAGGAACCGCAGCAGGTCACCTACAAGATCAAGCCGAACATCAAGTGGTCGGACGGTCAGCCGTACGACTGCAAGGACATGTACCTGGCGTGGCTGTCGCAGAGCGGCCTGGCCAAGGGCCCGGACGGCAAGAACCCGTTCAACTCGGCTTCGACCACCGGCTACTCGCTGATCAACAAGGCGACCTGCAAGGACAACCTGACCTTCGTCACCGACTACAGCGAGCCGTACCTCGACTACAAGGGCCTGTTCAACGCTCCGGCGATCATGCCCGCGCACATCCTCGAGGCCAAGACCGGCATTGCCGACATCACCAAGCTGGCCCCGACCGGCGACCCGGCCCAGGTCAAGGCCGCCGGTGACTTCTGGACGAACGAGTGGAAGGGCTTCAAGGCGGACATCATGCCGTCGTCGGGCCCGTACAAGATCACCGCGTTCGACGCCAACCAGAAGGCCGTCACCCTCGAGAAGAACCCGCAGTGGGCGGGCGGCAAGGGTGGCCCGTCGAAGGTCGTCGTCCGCGCCATGGAAGACACCAAGGCCATGGCGACCGCGCTGCAGAACGGTGAGATCGACGTCGCGGCGTCGACCCAGCCGGACGCCACCGCGGCCCAGACGATGAAGGGCCTCGCGGCGCAGGGCGTGACCTACGGTTCGGCCCCGCAGCTGACCTACGAGCACCTCGACCTGAACTTCAAGCGCATGTTCGCGGACAAGGACCTGCGCAAGGCGTTCTTCGAGTCGGTGAACCGCAAGGAGATCACCGACAAGCTGCTCAAGGAGGTCCAGGCGGACGCGGAGCCGCTCAACAGCCTGGTGTTCTTCCAGGGTGAAGAGGGCTACACCGACCTGTACAGCAGCAAGGCGGGCCTGGGCGCCGACGCGGCGGCCAAGACCCTGACCGACGCCGGCTGGGTCAAGGGTGGCGACGGCATCTTCGCGAAGAACGGCGTGCGTGCCTCGTTCAAGATCACGCACAACCAGAACGCGCGTCGCAGCCAGACCGTCGAGATCATCATCTCGCAGGCCAAGGCCGCGGGCATCGAGGTCAAGGACGAGACGGACGCCAACTTCCTCAAGGGTGGCCGCGTCTCGACCGGTGACTACGACATCGCGCTGTTCGGCTGGTCCGCCCAGCCGTTCAAGGCGGAGTCGCGCTCGATCTACGTCTGCCCGGACAACGGTGGTGAGCAGAACTACCAGGCGCTGTGCGACAAGAAGATCGACGACCCGTACACCGCCGCGGTGAAGGCCACCGACGAGCAGGTCAAGCTGCAGAAGTACCAGGAGGCCGACAAGGCCATCGCGGACGACTACGCTTCGCTGCCGCTGTTCCAGACGCCGAGCATGTGGGCGTTCAAGGGCGTCGACCGCGTCTACATGCAGTCGTACGACGGTGTTCTGTGGAACGTCGGCGAGTGGGAGCAGAAGAAGTAGGGCTCGTCCCGACTCTTCTTTCCCCTCGCTCCAGATGACCTGGGAGGTACTGGGGGTCCGGCCACAAGCCGGGCCCCCGGTACCCACCGGAAGTAGCTGTTGACCGTAGGGTTACCACCACTACGGTAGACAACCGGGTAGCGGTCCAGCGCACTTCTGACGACCAGGCCCGGATGAGGAGCAGTTCGTTGAACCTGGTGATCTACATCCTTCGCCGTCTGGCGATATCGATCCCCGTCCTGCTGGTCGGGACTTTCTTGTGTTTCGTCATGGTCGCCGGCACCGGCGACCCGCTGGGTGAGCTGCGGCAGAACCCGCAGATCAGCAAGGAAGCGCTGGCCGCCACGGCCACCAAGCTCGGTCTCGACCAGGGCATCATCCCCCGCTACTTCTCGTGGCTCGGTGACTTCCTGACCGGCGACTGGGGCATCTCCATCGCCCAGGGCAACGCCCTCGCGCCGGTCGCCCCCAAGGTGATGGCCGCTCTCGGCGTCACCTTCAAGCTGGTCGTCGGGGCCGAGATCCTCGCGCTGGTCATCGGCATCATCATCGGTGTGCTGGCCGCCGTGAAGCAGTACTCGATCATCGACTACATCGCGACCACCCTCGCGTTCCTGCTCTTCTCGATGCCGATCTTCTGCGTCGCGATCGTGCTGAAGCGCTACGCGATCGAGATCAACGGCTGGGTGCGCGACCTGGGCCTGTCCGACGTGCTCGGCAACCCTTGGCTGCGGACCACCAGCCCGGAGCAGCTGAAGACCGACGGCGTCGGGGACTTCATAACCAGCACGATCGGCGCGTACCTGCTGCCGACCCTGTCGATCATGGCGATCAGCTTCGCCGCGTACAGCCGGTTCCAGCGCGCTTCGATGCTCGAGGTCATGGGCTCGGACTACGTGCGCACCGCGCGCGCCAAGGGCCTCGCCAACGGCCGGGTCATCTTCCGGCACGCGTTCCGCAACGCCCTCATCCCCGTGACGACGCTGTTCTCGGTGAACTTCGGCTCGGTTCTCGCCGGCGCCATCATCACCGAAACGGTCTTCAACTGGCACGGTATGGGCACGTTGCTGGTGGAAGCGGTCACGAAGAACGACACTCAGGTCATGATGGGCTGGCTCGTGGTGATCGCCTCCCTCGTGATCATCGCCAACCTGATCGCCGACCTGATGTACGGCATCCTGGACCCGAGGATTCGCGTTGGCTGACTTGAACTCTCTTATCGCGAGCGAAGCCGCGAGCACCGAAGGCACGCTCCCTTCGGAGGCCCTGCCGGAGCCGCGCAGCCAGGGCAAGCTGGTGCTGCGCAAGTTCCTGCACCACAAGCTGGCGATGGCGTCGACGGCCGTGCTGGTCCTCATCGTGCTGCTCAGCATCCTGATGCCGATCTTCTGGAAGCACAGCTACCAGGACAGCTCGTTCCCGTCGTTCGCCAAGCCCAACGGCGACTTCCCGCTCGGCACGACCCAGGTCGGCAAGGACATGGTGTCGCAGGTGCTGCGCGGGACGCAGTACTCGCTGCTGATCGCGCTGACGGTGTCGATCCTCGCCACCGTGATCGGTGTGGTGTTCGGCGCGGTCGCCGGCTACCTGCGCGGGTTCACCGACTCGGCGATCTCCCGGGTGACGGACCTGTTCCTGATCATCCCGCAGATCGCCGCGGCGGCCATCCTCGCCAAGGTGTTCGGCGGCGGCACGTGGTACATCGTCGCGCTGGTGCTGTCGGCGTTCGCGTGGATGCCCATCGCCCGGATCACCCGGGCCGAAGCGATGTCGTTGTCGCAGCGCGAGTTCGTCGACGCGGCGCGCGCTTCGGGAGCCGGCGTCACCAGGATCATCTTCAAGCACCTGGTGCCGAACATGGTCGGCAGCATCACGGTCAACGCGACCCTCGCGGTCGCGCAGGCCGTGCTGGCGGAAGCCGCGCTGTCGTTCATCGGCCTCGGTGTCCAGCTGCCGGACACCTCGCTCGGCCGCGTCATCCTGGAGAACTACGCCCAGCTGCAGACGCGGCCGGCGCTGTTCTTCGGGCCGTTCATCGTGCTCGTGCTGATTTCACTGACGATCAACTTCATCGGTGACGGTCTTCGCGACGCCTTCGACCCGCGCCAGCGGAGAATGAAGGCCTGAACGCACGACGCGGGGGTGACCGGGTTCCGGTCGCCCCCGCGTCCGTTCACCGCCGTGAGGGCCGCCGGAACTGGGGGTTTCGGATGAACCTGGTGCTCTACGTGCTCCGCCGGCTGGTCATCTCGATCCCGGTCCTGCTGGTCGGCACGTTCCTCTGTTTTGTCATGGTGGCCAACACCGGCGACCCGCTCGGCGAGCTGCGGAGCAAACCCGGGATCAGCGCACAGGCGATCGCCGACACCGAGCACAAGCTCGGCCTCGACCAGAGCGTCGTCTCCCGCTACTTCACCTGGCTCGGGCACTTCCTCAGCGGCGACTGGGGCATCTCGATCGCCCAGGGCAACGCGTTCACGCCGGTGCAGCCGAAGGTGATGGCCGCGTTCGGGGTGACGCTCGAGCTGGTGCTCGCGGCCTCACTCCTGGCGCTCTTCTTCGGTGTGCTGGTCGGGGTGCTCGCGGCGGTCAAGCAGTACTCGATCTGGGACTACGCGGCGACGACGCTGGCGTTCCTGATGTTCTCGATGCCGATCTTCTGCGTCGCGATCGTCCTCAAGGGCTACGCGATCCGCGCCAACATCTGGGTGCGCGACCTGGGCCTGGCCGACGTCCTCGGCGACCCCTGGCTGCGCACGACGAGCCCGGAGAGCCTCTCGGCCACCGGCGTGGGCGACGCGCTCGCGAAGTACGTCGGCGCGTTCCTGCTGCCGACACTGTCCATCATGGCCATCACGTTCGCCGCGTACAGCCGTTTCCAGCGGGCGTCGATGCTGGAGGTCCTGGGCGCCGACTACGTGCGTACAGCGCGCGCGAAGGGCGCGTCGAACAGCCGGGTGATCTGGCGCCACGCGTTCCGCAACGCGCTGATCCCGGTGATGACGCTGTTCTCGGTCAACTTCGGCGCCACGGTGACCGGCGCGATCATCACGGAGACGGTCTTCAACTGGCACGGCATGGGCACGCTGCTGGTGGAGGCGGTCAACAAGAACGACCCCCAGGTGCTGATGGGCTGGCTGGTGGTGATCGCGGCGAGCGTGGTGATCGCGAACCTGGTGGCGGACCTCCTGTACGGCATCCTGGACCCCCGAATCCGCGTCGGCTGACGCCGGCCTTCAAGCGCCCCAATGTGGCCTTGGGTGCGTCAGACGCAACCAAGGTGGCCTTCGGTGCGTGAGACGCACCGAAGGCCGCCTTGGGGCGCTTGGGTCAGTCGGCGACCGGGGCCAGCTTGCCGGCCTCCCAGGCCGCGCGGCGCTCGGCCTGCAGCACCGGGTCGGCGACCGGGGCCGCCGACAGGAGACGGCGCGTGTAGTCCTGCTGCGGCGAGTGCAGCACCTGGTCGCGGGTGCCGATCTCGACGAGCTTGCCGTGCTGCATCACCGCGACGCGGTCGGCGAGCAGGTCGACCACCGCCAGGTCGTGGCTGATGAACAGGCAGGCGAACTGCAGCGACTGCTGCAGGTCGAGGAACAGGTCCAGCACGCGGGCCTGCACCGACACGTCCAGCGCCGACGTCGGCTCGTCCGCGATCAGCAGCGCCGGGTCGAGGGACAGCGCGCGGGCGATCGCGACGCGCTGGCGCTGGCCACCGGAGAGCTCGTGCGGGTAGCGGTTCATGTAGTGCCCGCCCAGCTCGACCTTGTCGAGCAGCGACCGCACGCGGGCCGACAGCTCCTTGCCGGACAGCACCTTGTGCAGCACCATCGGCTCGGCGATCGACTCACCGATCGTCATCTTCGGGTCCAAGGTGGACGCCGGGTCCTGGAACACGATCGAGAAGAAGCGGCGCAGCGGCCGGATCTCCTTGGCCGACATCTGGGTGATGTCCTTGCCGGCGATCGCGATGGTGCCCTCGGTCGCCCGCAGCAGGCCGACGGCGCACCGCCCGACGGTCGTCTTGCCCGAGCCGGACTCGCCCACCAGGCCGACGATCTCGCCCTTGGCGATGGTCAGCGAGACGTCGTCGACCGCGCGGTTCTTGTTCTGGCCGCGGCGGCCGGGGTACTCGAGCACCAGGTTCTTGATCTCGAGGGCCGGCGCGGCCTCCTCGATCACGGCTTCCAGCTCGGCGTCGGCCAGCCGGATCTCCTCGGCGATCTTGGCCGCCTCGGTGCTGTCGGAGGCGATCCCGGCGTCGTCGAGCAGGCGGCGCCCCTCCGGACGCTGGCCGAGCACCGGCACCGCGGCCAGCAGCCGCCGGGTGTAGTCCTCCTTCGGCGACGCGAACAGCTCGCGAGAAGGAGCCTCTTCGACGATCTCGCCCTGGTACATCACGATGACGCGGTCGGCCATGTCGGCGACGACGCCCATGTCGTGGGTGATCAGCACGATCGCGGTGTCGAGGGTGTCGCGCAGCTTGCGCAGCAAGCCCAGGATCTCCGCCTGCACCGTGACGTCGAGCGCGGTGGTCGGCTCGTCGGCGATGATCACCTTCGGGTCGCACGAAATCGCCATGGCGATGACGACGCGCTGGCGCAGACCGCCCGACAGCTGGTGCGGGTACTGCTTGAACCGCAGCTCCGGGTTCGGGATGCCGACCATGTCGAGCAGCTCGACGGCGCGCGCGTCCGCGGCGGCCTTGGAGATCTCCTGGTGGGAGCGCAGGGCCTCGCGCAGCTGCCAGCCGACGGTGTAGACCGGGTTCAGCGCGGTCATCGGCTCCTGGAAGATCATCGCGACCTGGTTGCCGCGGATCTTCTGCATGTCCTTCTCTTTGAGGTCCGCGAGGTTGCGCTCTCCGAGGCGGAGCTCGCCGGCGATCCGGCTGGTCTTGGGCAGCAGGCCCAGCACCGACATCGACGTGACGGACTTGCCGGACCCGGACTCCCCGACCACGGCGACGATCTCGCCGGGCTTGACGTCGAACCCGATGCCCTTGACGGCGTTCACGACGCCGTCCTCGGTCTGGAACGACACGCTCAGGTCGGAGATCGACAGAACGGATCCGGACACGCCGGCGACGTCCGCCGAAGTTGCTTCAGTGCTCACCAAGATGCCCTTCGTGGGGGTACAGACGATCGCGACGCGGCGGTCGCGACTCGCGCGAGGATAACCGAGGGTGTCCCCGACGAAGGTCGGAGCACGGGAATTACGCTCAACCCGTGATCTCCCCGGTACCGCGCAGGCTGCTCTTCGTCCACGCCCATCCCGACGACGAGAGCATCACCACCGGCGCCACGATCGCACGATACGCCGCCGAGGGGGCCGAGGTGACCGTGGTGACCTGCACGCTCGGTGAGGAGGGTGAGGTCATGGCCGGCCTGCCCGAGCTCGCCGGCCTGGGCGCCTGGGCCGCCGACCAGCTGGGCGGGTACCGCGTCGCCGAGCTGAAGGCCGCGTGCGCCGCGCTGGGGGTGTCACGACATCGTTACCTGGGCGGGATCGGCCGGTGGCGCGATTCGGGCATGGCGGGCACGCCGTCGGCGTCGCACCCGCGGGCGTTCACCGGCGGCTCGCTCGACGAGCAGACCGCGCAGCTCGCCGAGCTGATCGACCAGGTGCGGCCGCAGGTCGTCGTCACCTACGACGCCTTCGGCGGTTACGGCCACCCCGACCACATCCGCGCGCACGAGGTGACGATGGCGGCGGCGACCCGCGCCGAGCCGGTCGTGCGCGTGTTCCACACGGTGGCGGCCAGGAGCGTGACGCACGCCGGGCTGGCCGCGCTGCGGGCCGGCGAGCCGCCCGCCTACCGCGTCCCGCCGGACGACGAGCTGCCGACAACCCCGGACGAAGGGATCACGACGACGCTCGACGTCGCCGCGTACCTCCCGGCGAAGATCGCGGCACTGCGCGCGCACGCGACGCAGCTGACCGTGGTCGACGGCGCCGTCCCGTACTTCGCCCTCACGAACGAGATCGCCCAGCCAATCCCCGCGAAGGACTCCTTCGTGCTGGCCCACGGGCCGGCCGAGGGCGCGGCGGACGACCTGTTCGGCGGGCTGTGACCGTGCCGGAGCCACTGACCCGGGAGCAGTGGCTGCTCCTCGTGCTGCTCGCCTTCGACACCGTGCTGCTCGGCGTGCTGGAGCTGTTCTTCCTGCCGCTGCGGATCGGGGTGGTGCCGGTGCCGGTGACCGTGCTGGTCGGCGCGGTGACGACCCCCTGGCTGGTGGCGACCACGGCGAAGCTGGTGCGTCCCTCTCTTTCGTGGGTACCCCTCGCCGTGTGGGTGCTCGTCGTCTTCGGAGTCGGCATGCTGGGCCCGGGCGGTGATCTCGTGCTGATCCAGGACTGGCGGGCGCTGCTCCTGCTCGGCGCCAGCGCGCTGCCCGGCGCGATGGTGCTCGGCGGCGGGCTGGGCCGGGCGGCGGGAAGGAAACCGGGACGTGGCTGAGGCGATTTCGGACAAGCAGGTCGTGGCGGTGCTGCGGCCGTTCGTGCGGGCGTGCGGGCCGATGCTGGACGCGCTGCGCGAGTCCGACCCGTTCGGACTGCAGGCGCGCGCCCGGCGGGAGGAGACCGACGACCTCGCCGGTGTCGAGTCCGGGCTCAAGGCGAAGCTGATCCACGGCGTGACGTCGGTGAAGGTGCCCGGCACGGCCGCGTGGGCGCGGATGACGGGGTACGACCGGTCGAGCTGGTGGATGAACCGCGTCGGCCGCTTCACGGCGCTGCTGACGTCGATCCCCGGCCTCGGCGGAGCATTGGCCGACCGGCTCCCGGTGCAGGACGCGCTGGGAACGGCGTCCCAGGGGCTGCTGCTGTGCGCGATCGCGGGCGAGTACGGCGTCACCGACGTCGGCACGAGGGTCCGGCTGATCGCGTGGGTGCTCTTCGAGCGCGACGTCGACCCGGACCTGGCGGCGGGCCGGCACCCGGACCACGACGAAGCGGCGGAGGCGGACGAAGCGGCGAAGCTGACCGAGGAGCTGACGGAGTCCGAGAAGAAGCACGGCAAGGCGACGGTGAAGGCGGCGGCAAGCACGCTGTGGCGCCTCGGCCGCGGCCTGCTGGCGATCACGGGCGAGCTGGAGAAGCGCCCCCGCGGCAATTTCCTGCACCGGGCGATCGGCATGCTCCCCGTGGTGGGGGCGGCGGGGGACTACCTCGGTGAGCGTTCGGGCCTGCGGGTGGCTTGGAAGCGCGCACACGTTTGGCTGACGGAGCACCGGGGCTGACCTTCCCCGCCGCCGAGCCCTCGGCGAGGGCGGCTTCGGCACACGCGCGACCGACGGTCTCGCGGGCGTTGACCGCATCCGGGCCGCTTTTGCCGCGTGACGAGGCCTCGCCCGGCCGGTGCCCGGCGCTCGGCTTCGACGGGCTCGTCTGCCCCGCGGCGGTCGCCACTGGTGAGCGCGGCAACTCGGGCCGCGGGCATGCCGTGGAGGCGCGGGTATACGCCGCTGAGTCCCGGCGTCAGTTCCAGAAGCGGAACACGCTCGCCCCGATCTGCGCGCCGTCCACGTAGCCGCCGAACAAGCCGAAGATCGAGTACGCGCCGTCCCACAGAGCCGCGTTCGCCGGCTTGATGAACCACAGGATCGCGAACAGGATGATCGGCGCCCACGGGCGGACCTTCGCGCCGAGCTCGCGCGCCTGCGGGGGCAGGTACGGCTCGATCGCGCCCCAGCCGTCGAGGCCCGGGATCGGGAGGATGTTCAAGATGAACGTCACGATCTGCAGGAGCGCCAGGTAGGAGATCGCGATCACGAGGCCGCCCGACATCGGGACCACCGAGACCACCAGCGCCAGCGCCGCGCCGACCGCGAGGTTGCTCAGCGGGCCGGCCAGTGACACCCACGACGACGTTCCCCGTGAGCGCAGCGCGCCGCGGTTGATCCAGACCGCGCCGCCCGGCAGCGGGATGCCGCCGATGATCAGGAAGACCAGCGGCAGCACGATCGAGAGCACCGGATCGGTGTACTTCCGGACGTCGAGGGTCAGGTAACCCTTGTGGGCGACGCTGTAGTCGCCGCCGCGGTAGGCGACCATCGCGTGGCCGAACTCGTGCAACGACAACGACGCCACCCAGCCGGCGGCGACGAAGATCACCACGCCGGCGATGAGCAGGGGGTCGCGGTCGCGGACGAAGATGGTGTTGATGTCACCGAACGCGGCCATGACGCCACCGGCGACGGTGAGCGCGAGGATGCCGAGGAAGACCGGGCTGGGGCGCACTGCTGACTTCTGCACGCCTCCAGTCTTCCGTATGCCCGGTGTGAAGTTACCGGCGTGTCCCCTTGCGCGATCGGGCCGAAGGGTCCCCCGAACTCGCTACTCCGCTTGACCTGACCGCACTACACGGGTGTAATCACAGTGATGTCATTCGCCGTCGAGGGGACGGCGAGTGTCGTTTCACCACCGCCAGCCTGGGGAGTGCTAGGGAGCGAGGAGGCGGACGTGCGGTTGGAAGCCGATGGGAAGGAATGGGGGCACGTCATGGGTTGGGGCGAGATCCCGGAGCAGGCTCTGGGAGATCTCACCGAGCTCATCGATGCCACCGACGAAGAGCAGGATTGGCAGGAACGCGCTCTGTGCGCGCAGACGGACCCGGAGGCGTTCTTCCCCGAGAAGGGCGGCTCCACCCGTGAAGCCAAGCGGATCTGCCTGGGCTGCGAGGTCAAGGACGAGTGCCTTGAGTACGCGCTGGCCCACGACGAGCGCTTCGGCATCTGGGGCGGTCTGTCCGAGCGGGAGCGCCGGAAGCTGAAGAAACGAGCGATCTAGGGGAGCTGCGAGGGGAGGCGTGTGTTCGCCGAAAGCGCGAACCACTCTCGCGCCTCCCGTGTCTTCTGGGGGTGCAACCCCCAGACCCCGCCCGGGGGCACGCCCCCGGACCCCCTGTGGTTCGGCTGAGCGTGGATCAGCCGGTTCGGTCGGGGTCCTGCTGGTTTGTGTGACGCGCCCGCGTGGTTTCACCGCGTGGGCGCTTTGCATGGCACGCGGTGTGTGTGGGTTCACCATCGGGTGACGGGCCGGGGCCGTAGGGTGGCCGCACCGATCCGTCGCCTGATCTGGAGCGTTTGTTGCCCCGCACCGCCGCGCCGCCCGTCCTGCGCACCGCGCCCGTTCTGGCCATTGTGGTCTGTCACAACGGCGAAAACTGGCTGCCGCTGGCGCTTTCTTCGTTGCGCCGCAGCACGGTCCGGCCGCGGTACGTGCTCGCGGTGGACACCGGCTCGACCGACGCGACCCCGCGCCTGCTCGCCGAGGCGGCCGACCCCGAGTCGGCGGGCCCGGATCCTTCTCCCGTGCTCTCCGGCGTCATCACGCTTTCGAGTGATACCGGCTTCGCCGCCGCGGTCGCCGAAGCCGTCGAGCACGCCACCGAGCGGTGGGGCGGCGACCCGGGATCGTGGCTGTGGCTGCTGCACGACGACTGCGCGCCGGAGCCGGACTGCCTGAAGGAACTGCTGAACGTCGCCACCAAAACGCCGTCGGCGACCGTGCTCGGCTCGCTCGGGCTCGACTGGGCCGACCCGCGGCTGATCGTCGAAGCCGGGTTGTCGACCGACGCGTCCGGGCACCGCCAGCAGGTCGCCGCCACCGGCGAGGAGCCGGCCGAGGTGCTCGCCGTGCCCAGCGCGGGCTCGCTCGTGCGCCGCGACGCCTGGGACGACCTCGGCGGCTTCGACCCGGATTTCCCGCTGCTGCGCGAAGATCTCGACTTCGGCTGGCGCGCGAACGCGGCCGGCGGGCTGGTGCTGTCCGTGCCGGCCGCGCGGGTGCGGCACGCGCGCGCCGTCACGACCGGGCGACGCACGGTCGACGCGGTCACCGGGCCGCTCGCCGTCACGAACCGCGCTCACGGCCTGCGCGTGTTCCTCGTGAACTGCTCGCCGTTTTCCTTCTGGCTGGGGATGATCCGGCTCCCGCTGCTTTCGGTGCTGCGCGCGCTGGCCTTCGTCGTGCTGCGCCGCACCGGCGAAGCGCGCGCCGAGTTCGCCGCCGCGACGTACCTCCTCAGTGGACGCGGCGGATTGCGTGCCGCGCGTGCCCACCGACGGCGGAATCCGCGGCCGGGCACGGTTCGCGGGCTCTTCACCGGACGCTGGACGCGGCTGCGCAACGCCGCTCGCGCGGGTGTCGTCGGCTTGGTGCGCCGGGGCGTGGAGAACGACGTCGCGCTCGGGACCGTGCCCGAAACCGTCGAAACCGAGTCGGCGTGGGTGACGCCGGAAGCGCTCGACGCTCGCGAGACGCGTCCGGTCGGGCCGGACGCCCTGCCCGCGGGCGCGCTGCGCGGGGTCAGCTCACGCGGGTCCGGGCTGCGCCGGCCGGGCACGCTCGTCGCCGTCGCGCTGCCGGAAACCCCGGCGCCCGAACCGGTCGACGTCGCCGAGGAGACGCCCGAGCCCGAGCTCGTTTTTGTCGAGGTGAGCCGGCGGCGCGTGCTCGCCGCGACGATCTTCGCGCCGCCCGTGGTGCTCCTGGTCGTGATGACGGCGTTGGGACTGTTCGTCAACCGGGCCCGCCTCGGGCTCGACCTCTTCGGCGGCAAGCTGCTCCCGGTCGGCGGGCTGGGGGAGCTCTGGGCGTCGTACCTCGCGCCGTGGCACGCGATCGCCGGCGGCACCGGCGCGCCGACGTCCGCGACGCTGCCGGTGCTCGGCACGCTCGGCGCGGTGTTCGCGCCGATCGGCGGCCCGGCCGCGCTGGTCGCGACCCTGCTCCTCGGCGACATCCCGTTGGCCGCGTTGAGCGCGTATGCGGCGACACGACGGCTTCGCGTGCGCAGGTGGGTCCGCGCGGTCGTCGCCGCGACCTACGCGCTGCTGCCGGCCGCGACCGCCGGGGTGGCGCAGGGCCGGCTCGACGTCGTGGTGGTGCACCTGGTGCTGCCGCCGGTCGCCGCGGGCATCGCCGGGCTGCTGGTGCGAGCGGACACGCGGTGGCTGCACGTCTCGGCGCTCTCGGCGTTCGGCGTGGCGCTGCTCGGCGCGTTCTCGCCGCTGGCGCACGGGCTCGCGCTCGCCGGGCTGCTGATCGGGTTCGTCGTGCTGCCCGCGCCGACCGGGCTGGCGCGCCGGATCGCGTCGGTCGGGATCGTGGTGCTGGTGCCGCTCGCGCTGCTGCTGCCGTGGCCGACGGTGCTGCTCCGGCACCCGGAGCTGCTCGTGCAGGGACTCGGCGGCGCGGCCGCGACGGTGTCCGGCACCGACCTGGCCGGGCTCGACCCGGGCGGCGCGGGCGCGTGGCCGGTGGGGGTCGTGGTGATCGCGGCGGCGCTGGTGGCGCTGGTCGTCCGGCCGACGAAGCTCGCCGCGGGCGGCCTCGCGCTGGGTGCGCTGGGCGCGGGCGGCCTGGTCGTGGTGCGGCTGGTGACGGCGACGCCGCTGCAGGGCGGCGTGGCGACGCACGGCCACGCGGGGGTGCCGCTGCTGATCGTCGGCGCGGGGCTGCTGTGGGTGGTGCTCGGTTCGTGGCAGCGCGGCGGTGCGGCCGGGATGCCGGCGACGTGGCTGCCGAAGGTGTTCGCGGCGGCCGGGGTCGTGGTGTTCCTGGCGCTGGCGGCGAGCGCGGTGGCGGTCGGCGGCCAGGGCCCGCTGCGCGCGGGCGCCCGGCCTTCGCTCGCGCCCGAGGTGACGGCGGAGCTGTCGGCGTCCGGCCGTTCGGTGCTCGACCTGGCGCCGGACGCGACGCGCCAGATCGGCGGCCGGCTGCCCCACTACGGCGACGACGAACTGGCTCCGACCCCCGGCACCCCGGCCCGGCTGGCCGCCTGGCGTCGCGACCTCGGCCAGGGCGACGCGGCGGCAGTGCAACGCACGTTCGCCGCGGCGGCGGCCGCGGGGGTGCAGTACGTGGTCCTGCCGGCGGGCGTCGACCCGCAGGCGTACCCGCCGCTGGCGAAGGAAATGGTGTCGGTCGCCGCCCCGACGTCCGACGGCCGCGGTGTGCTCCGCCTGCTTCCCCCGGCGGGCCAGGTGATCCTGATCTCGCCGGAGCAGGCGAAAGCGGCGGTCACGGGCGGTGGAGCGCCGGGGAGCGCCCCGGGCGTGGCGCCGGTGCAGGCGGGCCTGCCGGACGTCCGGGTCCGCGTGTCGGACGGCCCGACCGGGCGACTGCTGGTGCTGGCCGCCGAGCAGGAAGCGGGCTGGAAGGCTTCGGTGGGCGGCAAGAGCGTGCCGATCGTGCCGGCCTGGGGGCACCAGGTGGCGGTGTCGGTGCCGCCGACGTCGTCGGAGGTGACGGTGGAGTACCCGGGGACGGAACGGAACCTGCTGCTGCTGGCCCAGCTGGCGGCGGTGCTGTTCACACTGCTGACGGCGGTCCCGGCGCGCCGCCGGCGGTGACGCCCCAAGGCGGCCTTGGGTGCGTCAGACGCACCGAAGGCCGCCTTGGGTGCGTCAGACGCAACGAATGTGGCCTTGGGGCGCTCGGGTCACTCGCCCTCGATGACGTCCGGTTCCACGCCCAGATACCCCGCCACCTGCTCCACCAGCACGTCGTGCACCAGCTCGGCCAGCTCGGACGGATCCTTCGCCCGGGCCTCCAACGGCCGCCGGTACAACACGATCCGCGCCCGTGTGGGCATCCCGGTCCGGTCCACCCCGGCCGGCACCAGCCGTGACAACGGCACCGCGCCGTCGTGCAGGACCCCGTCCGAAGGCGCCCGCCCGTTCTCGCGGACCTCCGGCACGTCGTCGACCGCCACATCGAGCTTCGTCAGCTCGTGGCGCCAGCGGGCCTCGATCGGTTCCAGCGCGTCGAGCACCAGCGCGTCGAACCGCTCCGCGCGGCTCGCGGCGGCGGGCAGGGTCGCCGGGTACAGCGTCCCGCGCAGGCCCCGGCCGTGCCGGTCCCGTCGCAGGCGCCGCCGTTGTCGGTAGTCACGAGCCGTCGCCACCCCGGAAGTCTATGCGGTCCGCACGTCCCAGCGCGTGTCGCTCCTCCTAGCTTGCGGCGACGCGCTATCGTTTCCGATCGTGCGGAGCGTACGGAAGTGTTCGCGTACCGGCTGTCTCGAGCCGGCTGTGGCCACGCTGACGTATGCCTACAGCGACTCCACCGCCGTCGTCGGCCCGCTTGCCACCGCCTCCGAGCCCCATTCGTACGACCTCTGCGAAGCCCACGCGCTGCGGCTGACCGTCCCCAAGGGCTGGGAAGTCGTCCGCCACGAAGGCGCCTTCGCCGCTCCGGACCCGTCGGCCGACGAGCTGACCGCGCTGGCCGAGGCCGTCCGCGAGGCGGGCCGGTCGGACCAGCCCGCGCCGCCGGTGACCGAGCCGGACGGGCCTTCGGGGCGCCGCGGCCACCTCCGGGTGCTCCCCGGTCGCGCCTGAGCGCGTCACCCACCTCCGCCGCCGGTAGGCTTTCCGCGCGGCGCAGCGGGCGCCGGGACGACTATTCGCGGGGAGACGGCGTGCCAGACCTTTCGGGCATCGTGAAGGCCTACGACATTCGCGGCGTGGTCGGCGAGCAGCTCGACGCGGACCTCGTCCGGTCCTTCGGTGCCGCGTTCGCCCTGCTCATCAAGCCCGAGGCGCCGTCGGTGGTGATCGGCCACGACATGCGCGACTCCTCGCCCGGCCTGGCCGCGGCCTTCGCCGACGGCGTGACCTCGCAGGGCCTCGACGTCGTCAGCATCGGCCTGGCGAGCACCGACGAGCTGTACTTCGCGTCGGGCTCGCTGAACATGCCGGGCGCGATGTTCACCGCGAGCCACAACCCGGCCAAGTACAACGGCATCAAGCTGTGCCGCGCCGGCGCATCGCCGGTCGGCCAGGACACCGGGCTCGCCGAGGTCCGCGACACCGTCGAGCAGGGCGTGCCCGAGTTCGAGGGGCAACGCGGGAGCGTGTCCGAGCGGGACGTCCTCACCGAGTACGCCGCCTACCTGCGCAACCTCGTCGACCTGTCCGGCAGCCGGCCGCTGAAGATCGTCGTCGACGCCGGGAACGGCATGGGCGGGCACACCGTCCCGACCGTCTTCGACGGGCTGCCGATCGAGGTCCTGCCGATGTACTTCGAGCTCGACGGCACCTTCCCGAACCACGAGGCCAACCCGCTCGACCCGAAGAACATCGTCGACCTGCAGGCGAAGGTGCGCGAGGTCGGCGCGGACGCCGGCGTGGCCTTCGACGGCGACGCCGACCGCTGCTTCATCGTCGACGAGCGGGGCGAGCCGGTTTCGCCGAGCGCGATCACCGCGCTGGTCGCGGTGCGCGAGCTGGCCAAGGACCCGGGCGGCACGATCATCCACAACCTGATCACGTCCAAGGGTGTGCCGGAGATCGTCGCCGAGCACGGCGGCAAGCCGGTCCGCACGCGCGTCGGGCACTCGTTCATCAAGGCCGAGATGGCCAAGACCGGCGCGATCTTCGGCGGCGAGCACTCCGCGCACTACTACTTCCGCGACTTCTGGCGTGCCGACACCGGCATGCTGGCGGCGCTGCACGTGCTCGCCGCGCTCGGCGAGCAGGCCGGCCCGCTGTCGGAGCTGACCAGCGCGTACTCGCGCTACGCCGCTTCGGGTGAGATCAACTCGACCGTGGACGACCAGGTCGCGAAGATGATGGCGGTCAAGGACAGCTTCGGGACCCGCTCCGGCGTCGAGCTCGACGAGATGGACGGCCTGACCGTGCAGCTGCCGGGCGGCGCCTGGTTCAACCTGCGCCCGTCGAACACCGAGCCGCTGCTGCGGCTCAACGTCGAAGCCGCCAACGCCGAGGCCGTGCAGGGGCTGGTGGACGAAGTACTCGCGATCATCCGCAGCTGACCCCGTCCACGATGAAGGGACGAACTGTGTCCTGAAGGTGCCCTTCATCACACCTCTCTGCGTGGTATGGAGGAACCATGGCCATCACGCTCGACGCCCAGCTCCTCGAGATCCTGGCGTGCCCGTCGCCCGATCACGCCCCGTTGCGCCCCGGGGCGCCGGACGACCCCGAGGCCGACGCGCTGACCTGCACCGAGTGCGGCCGGGTGTACCCGGTCCGTGACGGGATCCCGGTGCTGCTCCTCGACGAGGCCACCCGTCCCGGCGACACCGGAAACTCCGATGCCGACAGTGCTTGACGACTCGCTGCTCGACGACCCCGGGCGGCTGGCCGAGGCCGACAGCTCGGGGCTCCTCCGGGCCGCCGCGATGGCGGGCGCCCAGGTGCGCGCGACCGCGGAGATGGCCGCTGAGCTGGAGCTGTCCGAGCGGCTCGACGTCGGCCGTCCGCGGTCGGTCGTGCTGATCGACCGGCCCGGGGTGAGCCGGACGCTCACCCGGCTGCTCGCGGCGCTGCTGGCCCCGTCGTGCCCGGTCCCGGTCGTCGTCGCCGAAGTGGTGCCGAGCTGGATCGGCGCGCTCGACGTCGTCTTCGCGCACACCGACGACGCCGGCGACCGCGAGCTCGCCGCGTCGCTGGAACGCGCCGCGCGCTTCGGCGCTTCGGTGGTGCTCTCCGCCCCGTCGGACGGGCCGGTGGCGGCCGCCGTGGCGGGCAAGGGCCTGCTGCTGGCGCCGCGCATCCCGGTGCCGCCGGAGCTGGCGTTCCCGCGCGGCCTGGCCGCCGGGCTGCTCACCGCGAACGCGCTGGGCCTGCTCGTCTCGGACGTCCAGGCGCTGGCCGACCAGCTCGACCTGGAAGCCGAAAAGGACTACCTCGCGCGGGAGTCGTTCGCGAACCCGGCGAAGGCGCTCGCGCTGCGCGTCGCCGACCACGTGCCCCTGCTGTGGGGGCTCGACCCGGTGGCGGTCGCCGTCGGCGAGCACGCTGCGCACGCGTTCGCGGCCCACGCGGCCACGGTGTGTGACGTTGAAGACTATCGGCAGGCACTCGCGCGTCCCGCGTTGCGGCGGGCGGCACAATCGGGCGGCCGGGAGCGTGACATCTTCGCCGATCCGGACGATTCCTCTGGTGAAATCCAGACTCGGGTGCTGCTTCTCTCGGTGCGAACCGGTCCGGCGACGGACGCGGCGCGGTTCCAAGCGGAGGACCTGCTGCCCGGGGCGGACGTCATCGCGCCGGCCGAGGAGATCGAAGCCGACGAAATTGTGCGGGCCGCGGTGCTGGCGCTGCGGTTCGAACTGGCGGCGGTCTATCTCGGGCTGGCGGCGGGCAGCATCGGCGGCGCGGGCCGCTTCGCACCCGCCACGGCGTGAGACGCGCCGAGCACCGGCGCCGGCCGGTGCCGAAGGAGTGGAGTTGAGGTGACAGTGGAGCTGCTGCGCAACGCGGTGCGGCCCTACGCCTGGGGATCGCGGACGGCGATCCCCGAGCTGCTGGGCCGCCCGGTACCCGCGCCGCACCCCGAGGCCGAACTGTGGATGGGCGCCCACCCGGGTGACCCGTCGCACGTCATCGGCCCCGACGGGACCGAGCGGAGCCTGCTCGAGCTGGTCGACGCCGACCCGGTGCGTCAGCTCGGCGAGCGCTGCGCGAAGCGGTGGGGTGGGCGGCTGCCGTTCCTGCTGAAGATCCTCGCCGCGGAGGAGCCGCTGTCGATGCAGGCGCACCCGTCGGCGGCGCAGGCCGCGGAGGGGCACGCCCGCGAGGAGAAGCTGGGCATCCCGCGGGAGGCGGCGAACCGCAACTACCCGGACCCGACGGCGAAGCCGGAGCTGGTCTGCGCGCTGACGGAGTTCCACGCGCTGGCGGGGTTCCGCGAGCCGGAGCGCACGGTGAAGCTGCTGAAGGCGATCGAGACGCCGGGGCTGGCGAAGTACACCGGGCTGATCGAGGCGCAGCCGGACCCGTCCGGGCTGCGGGCGCTGTTCACGACGTGGATCACGCTGCCCCAGGCGTCGCTCGACTCGCTGCTGCCGGAGGT
Source organism: Amycolatopsis sp. NPDC104587 (assembly GCF_055583645.1). NCBI lineage: Bacteria > Bacillati > Actinomycetota > Actinomycetes > Pseudonocardiales > Pseudonocardiaceae > Amycolatopsis > Amycolatopsis sp. NPDC104587. Next base: position 34,359 of record NZ_JBVJNO010000024.1, on the reverse strand, counting down.
GCTGGACTCGTGCGTCCGGCACGTCCAGGAGCACGGCGAGTTCGCGGTCGAGTGCCGGACGATCCTCGAGCTGGGCGAGACGCACCCGCGGGACGCGGGCGTGCTGGCGGCGTTGCTGCTGAACCGGCTGACGCTGCGCACGGGCGAGGCGATCTACCTGCCGGCCGGCAACCTGCACCTGTACCTGCACGGCACGGCCGTGGAGATCCTGGCGAACTCGGACAACATCCTCAGGTGCGGTCTGACGCCGAAGCACGTCGACGTCCCGGAGCTGCTGCGCGTGGTCGACTTCGCGTTCGGCGAGATGCCGGTCCAGTGCGGTGACACGGGCGAGCGCCTTTCGGTGTATCGCACCGACGCGCCGGAGTTCGAGCTGTCCCGCGTCGAGTGGGCGGCGGGCCAGGACGACGAGATCTCGGTCGACAGTGCGGGCCCCCAGATCCTGCTGTGCACGGCGGGCGACCTGCTGGTGACGGCCGACGACGGCGAGAAGGTCGAGCTGCGCCGCGGCCAGTCGGTCTGGCTGCCGGCGGCGGATCCGCCGGTGCGGGTCCGCGCCGTGGGGGGCGCGCGGTCCCAGCTGTTCCGCGCCACTGCGGGGACTTGCGAGGACTGACCCGGGTTCGTTCGGAAGCCACCACCGGTCGCACCGGCGGTGGCTTTCGTTGTTTCACGGGGCGGCGGTTCTGTGTGCGTTCCGTGTGGCGGCATCGGGAACCATCAACACCAAGGGGGGACCCTGGTGCGCCGACGCGCGCAGCCGGTCCGCTGGGGGTGGCGCCGGACGGCAACGCCCGGCGCCCATGGGCTGAGGGTGGTGCCGCGAGGGGGCGGCACCACCCAGCTCGGGGCTTGAGGGGAGGCGGGGCGGTCGCGGGCGGTCCGGTGTGGTCGGGGACGGATCTCGCGCGGTTGGGCCAGGGCTGGCGCAGCTCCCGCAGGTAGTGCTTGCTCAGCGCGTCCCGCGCCGCGGCGAGGGCGGGGGTGGGCCGCACGTGATCAGGGGCGAGTCTGGCGTGACTGCGGGCGGAACTCGCGTGATTGGCGGCGGATCCGGCGTGATTGGGGACGGATCTCGCGTGATCGGGACCGGCCTGGAGTGGCTGGGGACGGATCTGGCGTGATTGAAGGCGGATCTCGCGTGATCGGGGAGGCATCTCGCGTGATTGGAGGGGCATCACGCGTGATTGGAGGGTCGACACGGCCGTCGGCGGGTCAGACTGGGGCTGTTAAGGCGAGTAGGGCCTGGCGTAGGACGGCCGCGCTTGCGTCGCGCGGGTCGGTCAGGTTTGCCGCTTCAGTGGCCGCCTCCAGGGCGCCCGCAGCGTCGCCGGTTGCCTTGCAGGCCTGCTGGAGGACCAACCACGTCAGGCCCGTCGCGGACTTTCCGCCCATCTCGCGGAACTCGGCCAGACACGCCCGCAGGACCGGGATCGCCTGCGCCGCCCGGCCTTCGCCGATCCAGCTCGCCGCCAGGGCGCGGGTGCACGACAGCTCGCGGGGCCGTTCGTCCAGCTCCCGCGCCAGCTCACGGGCCTCGCCGAACGCCGTTGTCGCTCGGTCGCGGGACCCCGTCGCCGCCGAGATCGCGCCCAGTGTGCGTAGTGACTTCGCCAGGGCCGAGCGGGCCATCGAGCCGCGCAGCAGGTCGACCGACTCCGTGATCGCCGTGGTCGCCGCGGCGCCGTCGCCGGTCAGCAGGGACGACCACGCGAACCCGTGCAGCGCCGTGCCGATCTGGCGCGGGTCACCTGCTTCGCGCGCCGAAGCCACGGCCAGCCGGTCGACCTCCCGGGCTTCGGCCACCCGGCCGAGCCGCAACAGGGCCGCCGACTCCGCGGTGCGCACCAGAAGAGCCTCCGGCTGACCGTCCACAGTGAACAGTTCGCGAGCGTCCGCGGCGGTCTGCAACGCTTCTTCCGCACGTCCCAGCCCGATCAGGCAATGCGCCAGGTTCGCCAAGACCCAGGCGTGCGTATGACGATCCCCCTGCGCTTCAAGCTCTTTCGCACAATCACGGTACGCCGACGCAGCCTCCTCATACTGCCCGCGCGCGTGCCGCAGCAGGGCCAAGATCGCCGCTGCCCGAAGGTCTTCCGTGGCCGCCAACACCGTTTCGTACGCCGCGCGCATGTCGGTGTAATGGCCGTGCAGGTACAGGTACACGCTGAGCTTGTCCAGCAGCAGCAACGCTTCCCGCGCGTCCAACGTCCCGACGAGCAGCAGGAGGTTCGCCCGCTCGGCCGCGAACCACTCGTCCGGACGCTCGAGCAGCCGCGCCACCAGCGCGCCGGGCAACGGCTGCGCGAGCGGCTCGTGGGTCATCGGCGGCATCGGCACCGTGCGCGGCAGGCGGGCCGCGGCCGCGTCGGCGAGAGCCAGCGTCGCCGCGAGCACCGTCGCCTCGCCACCTCGCTCCGGCGGCCCTTCCGCCGCGTACAACCGGACGAGGTCGTGCATCCGGTACCGGCCCTCGCCCGTCCCGTCCGGGCCGCGCGCCTCCAGCAGGCTCGCCTCGACGAGCTCTTCGACGGCCTCGTCGGCGTCCGGGTCGTCGACCAGCGTGGTGACCGCCCAGGCCGGGAGGTCGGCCAGCCGGCACCGGCCGAGCAGCCGGAACGCGCGCCGCGCCGGTGGCCGCAGACCCTCGTAGCTCAGTGCGATGCTGCTGCGCACGGCCAGGTCGCTGACGGTCAGCTCGTCGAGCCGGCGGACCTCGTCCTCGAGCCGGTCGGCCAGCTCGCCGAGCCGCAGGTGCGGGCGGATGGCCAGCCGGCTGCCCGCGATCCGCAGGGCCAGCGGCAGCCGCGCGCACGCCGCGACGATCCGGACGGCGTCGGCGCGCTCCCGGCCGGCCCGCTCGCCCGCCAGCCGGTTCAGGAGCGACGCCGCGTCGTCCTCCGACAGCGGTCCGAGGGGCAGCCGGTGCGCGCCGGCCAGCCCGCTCAACCGGCGCCGGCTCGTCACGAGCACCGCGCAGCCCGGCGTGCCCGGCAGCAGCGTGCGGACGGGCCCGGGGTCGACGGCGTCGTCGAGCACCACCAGCACCCGCCGGTCGGTGAGCCGGCCGCGGAACGCCGCCGCGCGCGCCCCGACGTCGTCCGGCACCGCCGGGCCGGGCACCCCGAGCGCGCGCAGCAGGTCGGCGAGCACCGCGCCGATGTCGCGGCCCGCCAGCGGCACGTACAGCTGGCCGTCCGGGAAGCGCGCCCGCAGCCGGTGCGCGGCCCGCACGGCCAGGGTGCTCTTGCCCGCGCCCGGCTCGCCGCTCAGCACCGCGACGGGGACGCGCTGCCCGTCGCTCAGCACGTCCGCGAGCTCGGCCAGCTCGGCGTCACGCCCGGTGAAGTCCCCGATGTCCGGCGGCAGCTGGCAGACCGGCCACACCGGCGGCGGCATCCGCGGCACGGGGTCTTCACCCCGCAGGACGGCCGCGTGCACCCGGCGGGCCTCCGCGCCGGGCTCGACCCCGAGCTCGTCGATCAACGTGGTCCGCAGCCGCCGGTAGACCTCGAGCGCGTCCCCCTGCCGCCCGGCGCGGTGCAGCGCGATCATCAGCTGCGCGGCCGGCCGCTCCCGCAGCGGGTGCTCGGTGATCATGGCCTGCAGCTCGCCGGTCAGCTCCCCGTGCCGGCCGGCGGTGAGCTCGGCGTCGACGCAGTCCTCGAAGACGGCCAGGCGTTCGGACTCCAGCCGCGCGACGTCGGCGTCGAGCCGCGGCACGTGCAGCCCGGCCAGCACCGGCCCCCGCCACAACCCGAGCGCCCGCCGGTAGTGCCCCGCCGCGGTGAGCGCGTCCCCGGCGCGGCGCCCTTCGGCGACGGCTTCCCGGAAGCCGAGCAGGTCCAGCTCTTGCGGCTCGACGCGCAGCCGGTAGCCGGGCGGCCCGTGGTCGACGCGCAGGCCGTCGATCCGGTCGCGCAGCCGCGAGAGGTAGGTGTGCAGGTTCGACGTCCACGACTTCGGTGGCCGCTCCGGCCACAGCGCCTCGACCAGCACGTCGACGTGGACGTGCTGGTTGGCGTTGAGCAGCAGCACGGCCAGCAGCGTGCGCTGGCGATCGCCGCGCAGGACCGGCCACTGGCCCGGCGGGCTCTCGACCGCGAGCGGACCGAGCACGGCGAAGTGCGCCATGTCACCTTCCCCCAGTCTGGTGAGCAGGGAAAGTCACGGTAGCGGAGGGGTACGACAGAAACGGCGCTCCGGTCGACCCGGCCGGTGACGACCGACCGGGGCTGCTCCCATTACGCTCCACCCGGACATTCAGGACCAACCAGGGGAGCGGTCGTGTCAGCTGGAGGCGGAACCAAGGCGATCATCGCCGCGCTCGCGGCGAACGCCGGAATCGCGGCCGCGAAGTTCGCCGGCTTCCTCGTCACCGGGTCGTCGTCGATGCTCGCGGAGTCCGTGCACTCGCTGGCCGACACCACCAACCAGGGCTTGCTGCTGCTCGGCCAGAAGACGTCGAAGCGCGCGGCCGACCAGGAACACCCCTTCGGGTACGGCCGCGACCGGTACTTCTACTCCTTCATCGTCGCGCTGATGCTCTTCACCCTCGGCTCGGCCTTCGCGATCTACGAAGGCGTCCACAAGGTCGGCCACCCCGAACCGCTCGACGCGCCGATCGTCGCGGTGATCATCCTGGTCGTCGCGGTCGGCCTGGAGGGCTACAGCTTCTACACCGCCGTCGGCGAGTCGAGGAAGATCAAGGGCAACACGAGCTGGTGGGGCTTCATCCGCCAGGCCAAGGAGCCCGAGCTCCCCGTGGTGCTGCTGGAGGACGCCGGGGCGCTGATCGGGCTCGTCTTCGCCCTCCTCGGCGTCGGGCTTTCGGTCGTCACCGGCAACCCGGTCTGGGACGGCGTCGGCACCCTCGCGATCGGCGCGCTGCTGGGCGTCATCGCGATCATCCTCATCGTCGAGATGAAGAGCCTGCTCATCGGCGAAGGCGTCACCGAAGGGGTCCTCGCGACGATCGTCGACGAGCTCGCCGCGGGCAAGGTCGAGCGGGTCATCCACATCCGCACGCAGTACATGGGCCCGGACGAGCTGCTGGTCGCGGCGAAGCTGGCCATGGTGCCCGGCCTCGACACCGCCGAGCTGGCCACGGCCATCGACGACGCCGAGGCCCGCGTGCGCGCCAAGGTGCCGGTCGCGAAGCTGATCTACCTCGAACCGGACCTCGACCGCAGTCTCGCGCGGTAGGGTCGCGCGCTCGGCGAGCCGTCACGCTCCTGACCCGATAGGGTGACCTACTGCGATACATGCAGGCCAGCCGCAGGAGGTCAACGGTGCCCGGAACGGGATTGTGGCGCACTAAATCCATCGAGCAGTCCATTTCGGACACCGACGAGCCGGACACCAAGCTCCGGCGGAACCTGAGCGCCTGGGACCTCACGGTCTTCGGTGTCGCGGTCGTGATCGGCGCGGGCATCTTCACGCTCACCGCCCGCGCGGCCGGTGACTACGCGGGCCCGTCGGTCTCGCTCGCGTTCGTGTTCGCCGCGATCGCGTGCGCGCTGGCGGCGCTCTGCTACGCGGAGTTCGCCTCGACGGTGCCGGTCGCGGGCAGCGCGTACACGTTCTCCTACGCCACGTTCGGCGAGTTCATGGCGTGGATCATCGGCTGGGACCTGATCCTCGAGCTTGCCGTCGGCGCCGCCGCCGTGTCGAAGGGCTGGTCGGTCTACCTCGAAACGGTGCTGGGCTACCTGTTCGGCAAGGGTGCGAAGACGACGTTCGACATCGGCAGCGTCACGGTCGACTGGGGCGCGCTGGTCGTCGTGGCGATCCTGACGACGCTGCTCGCCGTCGGAACCAAGCTGTCTTCGCGGGTCTCGATGGTGATCACCGGCATCAAGGTCGCCGTGGTGCTGTTCGTGATCATCCTCGGCATCTTCTACATCAAGGGCGCCAACTACTCGCCGTACGTCCCGCCGGGCTCGACCGGCGGCTCCGGCGAGACCGGCGTCGACCAGTCGCTCTTCTCGCTGATCGCGGGCGGCGCGAGCAGCTCGTACGGGGTCTTCGGGCTGCTGGCCGGCGCCTCGCTGGTGTTCTTCGCGTTCATCGGCTTCGACATCGTGGCGACCACCGCGGAGGAGACGAAGAACCCGCAGAAGTCCGTGCCGCGCGGCATCTTCGGCTCGCTGATCATCGTCACCGTGCTGTACGTCGCGGTCTCGCTCGTGGTCGTCGGCATGACGTCGTACAAGGACCTGGCCACCTCGGCGGGCGACGGCAGCCACAAGACGCTCGCCACGGCGTTTTCCGCGAACGGCGTCGACTGGGCGGCCAACCTCATCTCCTTCGGCGCGCTGGCCGGCCTGACCACCGTCGTCATGGTGCTGATGCTCGGCCAGGTCCGGATCATCTACGCGATGTCCCGCGACGGCTTGATGCCGCGCGGCCTGGCGAAGACGGGCGAGCACGGCACGCCCAAGCGCGCGACGCTGATCGTCGGTGGCCTGGTCGCCCTCGCGGCGACGTTCTTCCCGGCCGACAAGCTCGAAGAGATGGTCAACGTCGGCACGCTCTTCGCGTTCGTGCTGGTGTCGGCGGGCGTCCTGGTGCTGCGCAAGACGCGGCCCGACCTGCCCCGCGCGTTCAAGGTGCCGCTGGTGCCGCTGATCCCGATCCTGGCCATCCTGGCCTGCCTCTGGCTGATGCTGAACCTGACCGTGCTGACCTGGCTGCGGTTCATCGTGTGGATGGTGATCGGCGTGGTCCTCTACTTCGCCTACAGCCGCCGCCACTCGCTGCTCGGCAAGCGGCAGGCGGACGGCGTCGAAGCGCCCGCCAAGGCGCCGGACGCCTAGCTTCACCCACTCGATCGTGGTGGCCCCGCCGACCTTTGTTCACGCAGTTCGGCGGGGCTTTTTGCGGATCTGTGCGGACCGGTCAGCGGATGACGATCTTGCTTTTTGTGCCTAAAAGGGGACCCCGTGTAGCGGGCGAAGTGACGTGCGATACCTTTCGATCCTTCGTGTGGCACCGATGGGTGAATTACAGCAGCGTGATTCAACCGTCGGTAGCGACGCGATCACAGATTTCGCAGGTTCTCTTCCCCGCCGGTACAGGAGTTCTGAATGCGCAGTCGTACCTTCCGCGGCGCGATCGCGATCGTCGCGCTGACCACCGCCGCCCTTCTCGGCACCGCCGGCTCCGCGCTGGCCTGCCACAGTGACGACAACCGCCCGCACCCGACGCCGGGCAAGGCAACGCCGTGCGCCGAGGGCACGGACCTCAGCCAGAGCGACGTCGACTTCAAGATCGTCCGGAACCGCCTCAACATCTCCCAGGTGCACGAGGGCGTCACGGTGAAGCGCATCGTCGTCATCGGTGGCGACGACGGCTTCAACGACTACACCCCGGGCGCCAAGGGCCTCGAGAAGAACGCGCCGTGGAACGACCTGCGCGCGCCGTTCAGCCGCAACGGCCACCAGGCCGACATCGACAAGTGGTTCCTCTGCGGCACGAAGACCAAGCCGACCGAGACCACCAAGCCGCCGGTCACCAAGCCGACCGAGACCACGAAGCCGAGCTCCCCGGCGACCTCCGACACCTCGGTCGCGCCGACCAGCTCCACCGCTCCGGCCGCCGTCCCGGCGGGCAACGAGTCCGGCACCGGTGGCGGCCTGGCCAACACCGGTTTCGACAACATGTGGCTGGTGTGGATCGCCGCGCTGCTGCTGCTCGGTGGTGGCGGCCTGCTCGCGCTGCTGAAGTTCCGCCGCAAGGCTTCCGAGTGAAGCTGAGCTAGCTCACGGTCGAAGGCCCCTCGCTCCGGCGAGGGGCCTTCACCGTTTCGAGGGGAAGTCCCACAGCAGGCCCTGTTCGCCGCCGCGCGGCTTGCCGAGACCGGCGGCCATCGCGACGGCGTGGTCCCATTCGGCGTCGACGACGTAGTCCTGGTGCTTGAGCACCCCCGCCGCCCAGCGGTGCCGCCCGGTCGGGCCGCGCAGCGGGTCCGGCAGCCAGTGGTCACCGCCGAGGATCAGGACGCCGTTCTCGTCGGCCTTCGCCTTCAGCGGGCCCGAGCCGCCTTCGGGCTGGAAGCCGACGCCGTAGAGCTGCCGGTCGGAGACCTCGTGCCGCCACGTCGTCACGCCGCCGCCGAAGATGTCGGTGCCGCGGCACAGGGCGCGCCACCGGCCATCGAGGTCGGCGAACAGCCGCTCGAGCGCCTCCTGCGGCAGCAACGCCGGGAACGCGCGCTGGTACCCCCACTGCAGCGGCGAACCGGCGGTCAGCACGCCGACGCGCTCGAGGTCCTCGGGCGGCAGTTCGGCCGCGAGCCGGGCGGCGGCCATCACCGTGAGCAGGCTGCCGAGGTTGTAGCCGGAGAGCACCACGCGCGTCCCCGGGTCGGCGAGGTGCTCGCGCGCCCGCGCCGCCAGTTCCGGGACGACCTTCAGCGCGTAACACGGCGGCACGGTCGGGTGTGCCGCGCGCGGCCAGAAGCACACGAGGTCGGCCAGCGCACCGAGGTGCCGGCTGCGCTGCGGGGTGCGCGCGGCCGTGTAGACGACGCGCAGCAGGCCCGCGGCCAGCGCGCCGAGCGCGACGACCCCGATCGCCGACAGCGGCTTGAACCAGCCGGGGACCACTCCGAACCCGAAGCGCAGCACCAGCAGCGCGGCGCCGCCCGCGGACATCGCCGAAGCGACGGTCAGCGCCAGGTGGTGCAGGTGCCGCCGCTCCCAGGCCGAACGCGCCCACGCCGCCGCGGCCTGGGCCTCTTGCCGCTCGTCGTGCTCCATCAGCTCGACGATCGCCGGGACGCCCCGCCGCAGCCGGCGCAGCGGGACGGCGACCGCGAAGCCCAGCCCGGCGAGCACCGCGGCCAGCGCCAGTCCGGCGCCCCACAGCACCGTGACCAGCACGTACGTGTCGGGCACCTGCAGGTGTTCGGCGCCGGAAAGCCGTCGCACGGCTTCGGTGAGACCGGCACCGAAGCCGCCGCCGAGCAGCCCGGCCAGCGCGAGCACCGGCGCGGCCGCCCAGCCGCCCGCCCACGGCCGCAGCCGGCGCGGCTTGTGCTTCCAGCCGGGCCGGGCCAGCACCGCGGCCGGCGCCAGGAACAGCGCGAACAGCACCGTGACGACGACCAGCGCCGCGCCCAGCCCTTCGACGACACCGTTGGTCCCCGGCAGCGGGCCCGTGCCGGGGCGCAGCCGCACCGCGGCCACGACGACCAGCAGCCCGGCGAACGCGAGCACCCCGGGCCGGGCGAACCGGCCGGTGTCGACGCCGATCGCGGCGGCGATGACGGTGGCCAGCACGAGCGCCAGCGTGACGATCCACACGACCAGGTCGAAGCCCTCGCCCGGCACGCGGAACGGGCCGCCGAGCAGCAGCAACGCGACCGACGCCAGCGCGGCGACGGTGTGCAGGCAGCGCAATGCGGGTGTCTCCGGGTCGGCGCGCATCCGCAGCGGCCCCTCGGTCAGGTCGCCGTCGGCGTGCACCGCCCAGGTCGCCGACGAGATCCGGTGCAGCACGAAGATCACGAGCAGCAGGGGCAGCACACCGACCGCGATCCGCGCGGGGACCGAGCGGACGGCGTCCGGGACCACGGGCAGGCAGCCCGACCCGGGTGCGAGGCACTGCGCGGCGAACAGGTCGAGCGCGATCGCCGCGAGCTGGCCCATCAGCAGCATGGTCAGCAGCAGGGCGCCGACGCGCAGCAGGCCGCGGCAGACCGCGCCGAAGACCCGCGCGAGCCGCCTGTCCGGCGACGCCGGCGGCAGCATCCAGAACGCGACGTTGGCCAGCGAGAACGGGAACAGCAGCGCCCAGGTGGCCTTCGCGGCGCCGCCGGAGGTCATGCCGTGCCACAGGTACCCCTCGAGGGTCCGCGGGATCGACCGGCCCAGCGCCGGCAGCACCGGGCCGGGCGCCGGGCGGCGCAGCCGGTCCGCCGGGCGGATCACCCGGCCCAGCCCGTCGCCGGCGACGTCGACGGTCGCGACCGCGTCGAGCAGCGTTTCGCCGCTGGTGCCCACGAGCCCGGCGACGCGGATTTCGACGACGCGGGTGTCCGAGCCGGGCATGGCCACGGTAAGGGTCTCCTAACCATCTGGGGACTGTGGAGCGGACAACGGTAGTGTTCCGGTGTCGTCGAGTCTTGGAGGAATCGCCACTATGACCCCCGAAAGCGTTGCCCAGCGGCACCAGACCCGCGGCGGCATCGAGTTCGCCGTAGCCGACCTCGAAGCCGCCGAATTCGGCCGCAAGGAGATCCGCCTCGCCGAACACGAGATGCCGGGCCTGATGGCGCTGCGGCGCGAGTACGCGGAGGTCTACCCCCTGCGCGGGGCGCGGGTCTCCGGTTCGCTGCACATGACCGTGCAGACCGCCGTGCTGATCGAGACGCTCGTTTCGCTGGGCGCCGAGGTGCGCTGGGCGTCCTGCAACATCTTCTCGACCCAGGACCACGCGGCGGCCGCGGTCGTCGTCGGCCCGCACGGCAGCACCGAGGAGCCCAAGGGCGTCCCGGTGTTCGCGTGGAAGGGCGAGTCGCTCGAGGAGTACTGGTGGTGCACCGAGCGCATGCTCACCTGGGACGGCGAGGGTCCCAACATGATCCTGGACGACGGCGGTGACGCCACCATGCTCGTCCACAAGGGCACCGAGTTCGAGAAGTCGGGCGTCGTGCCGACCCCGGACGAGAACACCTCGGACGAGTTCCGCGTGTTCCTCGAGCTGCTGCGCGCGTCGGTCGCGGCCGACACCGGCAAGTGGACGAAGATCGGCGAGGGCATCCGCGGGGTCACCGAGGAGACCACCACCGGCGTGCTGCGGCTGTACCAGCTCGCCGCGGCCGGTGAGCTGCTGTTCCCGGCGATCAACGTCAACGACGCGGTGACGAAGTCGAAGTTCGACAACCGTTACGGCATCCGCCACTCCCTGATCGACGGCATCAACCGCGGCACCGACGTCCTCATCGGCGGCAAGGTCGCGGTGGTCTGCGGGTACGGCGACGTCGGCAAGGGCGCGGCGGAGTCCCTGCGCGGCCAGGGCGCGCGCGTGGTCGTCACCGAGATCGACCCGATCTGCGCGCTGCAGGCGGCGATGGACGGCTACCAGGTCCGCACGCTCGAGAACGCGCTGCCGGAGGCCGACATCGTCATCACGACGACCGGCAACAAGGACGTCGTGCTGGTCGAGCACATGGCGAAGATGAAGCACCAGGCGATCCTGGGCAACATCGGCCACTTCGACAACGAGCTCGACATGGCGGGCCTGCAGCGCTACCCGGGCATCCGGCGCATCACCATCAAGCCCCAGGTCGACGAGTGGATCTTCCCGAACGGCAACACGATCATCGTGCTGTCCGAGGGCCGGCTGCTCAACCTCGGCAACGCGACCGGGCACCCGTCGTTCGTGATGTCGAACAGCTTCTCCAACCAGGTGATCGCGCAGGTCGAGCTGTTCACCAAGCACGAGGAGTACGACAACGAGGTCTTCCGGCTGCCCAAGAAGCTCGACGAGAAGGTGGCGAAGATCCACCTGGACGCGCTAGGCGGAGAGCTGACGAAGCTCACCAAGGAACAGGCCGAATACATCGATGTGGATGTCGAAGGGCCGTTCAAGCCGGAGCACTACCGGTACTGAGGTTTTCGCGTTTCAGCAGGTCAAGGCCGCCCCGAAAGTGTTCGGGGCGGCCTTTTGTATTGCGTCATGAACAGTGATAGCTCGAATGGGTGACGTGTTATCATGGTGAGGTGAAACAGTTGATCACCCGGATCGACGACGAGCTGCACGCCCGGTTGAAAGCGCGAGCCGAAGCCGAAGGGCGCAGCATGAACGACCTGGTCACGGAAGCGCTGAGGGGCTTAGTGGCGAAGACCGAAACCCGTACTGAGTGGAAGCGGCGACTGATCGCCGAGGGAAAGATCGTGCACGTGGAGCCGCCGGCTCAGGTGCCTACCCTCGACGAGATCGAAGACCTGTCCCGGGGCTGGGGCACGGCAGTGAGCGAGGCGCTCGACTGGACCCGAGGGGAGTGGTGACCATGCTGTACGTCGACACCAGCGCGTTGGTGACCGCCTACCTGCCGGACGAGCCGGAGCACGACAAGTTCCGCAAGCTGCTCCTCGAGGGTGGTGGCCCGATCGTGAGCAGCGACTTCACCCGGATCGAGTTCGCCGGGGCCATGACGGCCGCCAAGCGGACCGGCCGCATTCCCGACCCCGCCGCGGTGCTGGCGCACTTCGACCACCTCGCCTCCCCGGACGGGGACCTGGTGCTCATCCCGTTCCATCCGGACCGGGTTATCCCGGCGGCCCGGCGGCTGGTCACCGAGAACTACCCGGTGCGCACCCTCGACGCGATCCACATCGCCGTCGCGATGCACGACACGGCCGAGCTGACCGCCGGTGAACCGGTCACCTTCGTCACGCGCGACCAGCGTCAAGCCGAAGCGGCCGAGGCCAACGGGTTCGAGGTGCTGTGACCGTCAACCTCTTTGCGGGCATCGCCGTCCGCGACTTCGCGGGCGCTGTCGCGTGGTACGAAAAGCTCTTCGGCTCCCCGCCGACCTTCGTCGTGCACGAGACCGAAGTGCTGTGGGAAGTCACGGCACACGGCTCGGTCTACGTCGTGGAGCGGCCCGAGCGGGCCGGGCTCGCCATGCACACGCTCTTCGTCGAAGACCTCGACGAACGCGTCGCCGGGATCTCCGCGCGAGGCATCGAACCGGCCGACCGGGAGGCGTACGACAACGGCGTCCGCAAGATCATCTACCGCGACCCCGAGGGCAACGAGCTCGGCATCGGCGGCGGGCCCGCCTGACTCAGGCGCGCCGCGAGCGGGCGATGCCCCACCCGACGAGCGCGCCGGCCACGACGGTGAGCGTGACCCCCGCGATCATCACGGCGTCCCGGAACTGCGCGGTCTGCAGCGCGCTCCAGTGCGCCGTGGTGATGTCGCCGGTGAACAGGGCCGCGAGGATCGTGCCGGTGACCGCGATGCCGGCGCCGGACGTCACCTCGGTCGCCGTGTCGGTGAGGGCCGCGCCGATCGTCGTGCGGTTCTCCGGCAGGCCGCGCAGGACGTTGACGCCGGCGACCGCGCCGACCACGCGCATCCCGGCGGCCACCAGCACCAGCGCGATGGCGACCCACACGTACCCGAGCCGGCTGAACAGGCCGTAGAACGCAAGCCCGGCCACCACCGCCGAAGCGCTGAGCCACGCCGCCCGCTCGAGGCCGACGCGTTGCACGAACGGGCCGACAAACGCGCCGCCCGCGACCAGGACCACCACCTGCGGCAGCAGCCCGGCGGCCGCGAGCGCGGGCGGCCAGCCCCAGTCGAGCTGCAGCTGCAGCGTCACCAGGTAGCCGAGGCCCGCGGTCGCCAGCCCGGCCGCGGCCTTGAACGCCAGGCCGCTGGAGACGAGAGGGTGCGCGACGAGCTTCAGGTCGAGCAGCGGGTACCGCGCCGAGCGCTCGCGGAGGACGAACAGCACCGCCGTCACGACGGCCGCCGCGGTGGCCGCCCACGGTGCCCAGGAGCCGGTGCCTTCGTGGACGAACAGCGTCGGCACGACGAGCGCGAGCACGATCGTCACCGTTCCCAAGGCCGCGCCAGGGACGTCGATGGGGTCGCGGTGCAGGTCGGCCAGGTTGTCAGGAGAGATGCCGGACCGGATGCCGGCGATCGCGAGGAGCGCGATCGGCACGTTGACCAGCAGCAGGACCTGCCACGGCGCGATCGCGAGCACAAAACCGCCCGCGGTCGGGCCGATCGCCAGCCCGACCAGGCCGACCGTCGAGATGAGGGTCGTCGCGCGGACGCGCAGGCCGTCGTCGTCGAACAGCCGGAAGGCCAGGGCCATCGACCCCGGGGTGGTCATCGCGGCCGCGACGCCCATCAGCACCCGGACGGCGATGAGCTCTTCCGCGTCGGTGACGAACGCGGTCGCCAGGCTCGCCGCGCCGAGCAGGGCCAGGCCGATGAGCATGACCCGGCGCCGGCCGAACCGGTCGGCGACCGCGCCGAACGCCAGCATCAGGCCGCCGAAGACGACCGCGTAGGCGCCGGTCACCCACTGCAGCGTGGTGGTCGACGCGCCGAGCTCGCGGCCGATCGTCGGCAGCGCGACGTTGAGGATCGAGTTGTCCAGCATCTCGAAGAGGAACACCGCGGACAGGCCCGCCAGGGCGATCCACGCCTCGCGCAAGGACCGGGGGGACCGGGCGGTGACAATGTCGGTGGTCATGCCACTAAGTTAACTCACTAAGTTTAGTGACACAAGGGAGGGTGGTCGGATGCCCAGGACCAGCGAGCGGGGCGGGCCGCAAACACGGGCGAAGATCTCGGAGGTCGCGACCCGGCTGTTCCTCGAGCGCGGGTTCGACGAGGTCACGGTCGCCGAAGTCGCGCGGGAGGCCGGCGTCTCGAGCGTGACGGTCTTCAAGCACTTCCCGCGCAAGGAGGACCTCCTGCTCGACCGCCAGGTCGACGCGGCCGACGTCCTGCGCTCCGCGGTGCGTGACCGCGCTCGGGGCGTCGACGTGCTCGACTCCCTGCGCGCCGCGACCTTCCGGCTCCTCGACGAGCGCCACGGGCTGTCCGGCGTCGCCGACGGGGCGATCCCGTTCTTCCGGACGGTCGCGGCGTCACCCGCGCTGCTCGCGCGGGTGCGGGAGATCGGCTCGGACCTGCAGCGGCTCCTCGCCGACGAGCTTGCGAGCGACCCGGTCTACGACGGCGACGGGCCGCTGTTCGCCGCGTTCTTCATCGGCGGTTACGGCACGGTGCTGGTGGAGACCGCGAGCCGGCTCATCGACCAGGGCGACCCGGAAGCCGTGGCGGCCGACCACCGCGAACGGCTGGAACGGCTGTTCACCGCACTGCGCAACGGAGTGGGGTGATCAGTTCCACTCGACGGCGACGCCGGCCAGTCCCGGCCCGGCGTCGCTGAAGAACGCGCTGCTCACGCCGCCCATGTCGCACGCCAGCTCCTCCGCCACGACCGGCAGGGCGTCGTCGCGGGCGCGGACCTGACGCGTGCAGCGGGCCGGCAGCGCGTTGCGGTCGAAGCGCAGCTGGACCAGATAGCTCGCGCACCGGTCGCGCAGCATGCGGTAGTACCCCGGTGACGCCGAGCCCGAGTCGTCGCGGACCTCGAAGCAGAACACGTGGATGTCGCCCTCGGCGAGCTTGCGGTCGAACAGCAGCTCCGTTGCCATCGTGTCCGCATCCGGGTTGCGGCGCATCCGCCCGACGCGGCAGCCCTCGTCGGTGATCAGCTCGACGTCGTCGATCCGGCAGCCCGGATCGCCGTTGTAGACGGTCAGGTAGCGGTCGGGGCCGTGCCGCCGGGCGCGCGTCACCAGGCGCGTGCGGAGGCTGACCTGGCGGTGCTCGGCGTCGAACTGGATCGTGTCGTGGACCGACAGCAGCTCGAGGTCGGCGTTGTAGTGGTTCGACGACGGGTACGCGCCGAGCTCGGCGAGCAGGTCCTCGACGATCGACCCCATGTCACCGGAACGCAGGTCGTGGAACGACGCCGCGGGCTGGTGGCCACGGCGGACCAGTCGCGGTCCGATGAGGACCACGAGGGCGTCCGCGGGCAGCTGGAGGACCGATTCGAGGGCCCGGACCGCCGGGAGCGCCTTCGGCACCTCGGGCTGGCGCAGCCCGCGTTGCCAGTAACTCAGCGTCGACTGTCCGATTTGGACCCCGCGCAGGGCGAGGTGGGCGCGCAGCCGCGCCAGGGAGAGGCCCCGGTACGCGATCGCCAGCCGCAGGGCGTGGTGGAACTCGCCGGTGCGGAGCGCCTCGGTCAGCTCTTTGGGCAGCTCGGCGACCGATGCCCGGGTCGCGCGGGCGCCATCGATGATCAGTGGGAGGTTCCCGTCTTGTGCCACCGCTCGTCCCTTCACCCGACCAGTGTGTGCGCTGGGCGTGAACACCGCGGAACGTTCACGTTAGCAGCGTAGAGTGGCGGTGCCGACCCCCGTTCAGGGTGGTTGGCCACGTGATGGTGACTGTTCCGCGTTCCGGCTGTGCCCCGGAACGGTCCGTTCAGCCAGATGGCGTTCTTGCTCCTTGTGACCGCGTTGTTCACCGTTGTGACCACCGCTGGTTCGCCCACGTTCGAGCAGGAGGCCGTCCGTGCTGGTGAAGTCGAGCCGGGTACCCGCCACGTTGGCCGTGTGCCTGATGTTGTGCCTGGTCGCGCCGGCTCAGGCCCTGGCCGCCGCGCCCCGAGTGCCGCCCGCCCACCAGACCCGGATCACGATGCAGGCGCAGCAGAAGAACCAGTGGTGCTGGGCCGGTTCGGGCGCCACGATCGCCGCGTCCCACGGCGTCGGGGTCAGCCAGACGCGCTTCTGCCAGCTCGCTCACGGCGAGACCGGCCAGGACTGCGCGAACCTGACCGGCACGCTCGCCGACCCGCAACGCGCTTTCGCCCGGCTCGGGTTCAGCTCGCCGGGCCGGTACCTCGACCACCGCGTCTCCTACGCCGACGTCCGGACGCAGACCGCGGCCGACCGGCCGATCGAGACCCGCGTCGGCTACCGCTCCGGCGGCGGCCACACGCACGTCGTCTCCGGCTACGACACCGGCGGCGACTGGGTCACCTGGAGCGACCCGGGCGCGTCCCGGCGCTACAACTGGTCCACCTACGGCTATTACACGCACAACTCGTCGTTCACCTGGACGCACACGCTCACCGGGATCGCCCGATGAGCAGGCGGGCGCTCGTGCTCGCCGTGCTGACCGGCTCGGCGCTGCTGATGACGGCACCGGTGTCAGGCGCGGCCCAGGCCGCCGGCATCAGCAGCGCCGACGCCGTGGCCGCACACACCGCGGCCGCGGCGCCCGGGCTCCGGGACACCCTCGTCCGGTTCTTCGCGCAGGCCCCGGGGGCGCAGGCGCCGGTCTCGGTGGAGATCGCGCCGGACGCCTACGCCGTCTACGAGCTCTCGCCGGACTTCGTCGGGGGCAAGCCCGGCGCGGTGCCGGGGGACTTCGCCTACTTCGCGATCCCCGTCCGGGCCTCCGACGGCCGCACCGCGACGCTCTGGTCGGTCCGCGACGGCGACAGCGCCTGGCAGATCGGCAACATCGCCTCGGGTGACGTCGAAAGCGCGTACGCGCGGAAGCTGCCGGCGGGCGCCCAGCTGCTCCACGAGCCGCAGGTCGACGCCTGGTACGCCGTCCGCGACGGCCGGGTCACGCCGTTGTCGGACGACCGGGCCGCGGTGCCCGTGGCGGACTATCAGCGGACGGTTTCGGGGCGGTACGAGGACAAGCTGCCCGGCTCGGCCTACGCCCGCGACGGTGAGGCCGGCGGCTACGACGCCACCTCCCAGGTGATGCCCCGCGGCGACGGCGGCCCGGCGCCGTCGAGCCACGACACGGGCTGGGTGCCGTTGCTGATCCTCGTCGGCGTGCTCGCGGTCAGCGGCGCCGGGTACGTGCTCCACCTGCGGCGGAACCCCGCATGAGACGTGCCGGCGGGCCCGGTGTCGATCCCCTTCCACCGGGCCCGTCGGTCCACCACGGATAATGACGCGCGTGGGTCGACTGGTGGTCATCGAAGGGCTCGACGGCGCGGGCAAGCGGACGCTGACCGACGGGCTGACGGCGCAGCTGCGCGCCAAGGGCGCGAGCGTGGTGTCGCTGGCGTTCCCGCGGTACGGCGAGAGCGTGCACGCGGACCTCGTCAAGGAGGCGCTGCACCGCGGGCACGGCGACCTCGCCGACTCCGTGTACGGCATGGCCGTGCTCTACGCGCTGGACCGCAGCGGCGCCGCGGACCACATCCGCGCGCTGCGGGACGCGCACGACGTCGTCCTGCTGGACCGTTATGTCGCGTCCAACGCCGCCTACGCGGCCGCACGCCTACGGCAGGACGCGAACGGCGAAGTCGTGAAGTGGGTGTGGGAGCTGGAGGTCGGCCGCTTCGGCCTGCCGCGCCCGGACGCGCAGCTGCTGCTGCGTGTCGAGCCCGCGGTGGCGGCCGAGCGCGCCGAACGCCGCGCGGCGGTCGAGACCGACCGGGAGCGTGACGCCTTCGAGACCGACGACGGTCTCCAGCGCCGGTGCGCCGCGGTGTACGACGAGCTGGCCGCGTCGGGCTGGCTGGCGCCGTGGCACGTCCTGGACGGCGTCACGGGAGTCGACCTCGACGGGCTCGCGACGACGCTGCTAGGCCAGTAGCCGCGCCGGGTCGAAGTGGCCGATGGGGTGGGCCGTGCCGCCGTCGACCACCAGGTCCGCGAGGACCTCGCCGATCACCGGGGCGAACTTGAACCCGTGGCCGGAGAAGCCGCACGCGAGCACGACGCGCTCTTCGGCCGGGTGCCGGGCGACCACGAAGCTCTCGTCGGCGGTGTCGGTGTACATGCACGTCGCCGCGCGGAGGAACGCGCCGGGCAGCGTCGGCAGGTGCCGCTTCACCACCGACGTGATCTCGTGGATCTCGTCGGCGGAGACGGTCCGGTCGATCCCGTCGGGTGTGCACGGCCGGCCGCCGCTGTGGAACGCGACCTTCACGCCGTCCGCGGGCGCGTTGTGCGCCGGGAAGCCGTAGAACGTGTAGCCGTCGCCTTCCCAGATGTAGACGGGGTGTTCCCGGAACGGCGCCACCCCACCGGACGGCGCGAACCAGTACTGCACCTGCCGCCGGACCGTGAACGCGACGCCGAAGTCGCGCAGCAGCTCGGCCGCCCACGCGCCCGGAGCCAGCACAAGCCGGTCGGCCGTGTAGTAGTTGTGCGAGGTGCCGACGCGCACGCCGCCGGCCATCGTGCTCCAGGTGAACACCTTCTCCTCGTGGTGCAGCTCCGCGCCGCACCGCGCGGCGAGCTGCAGGTGCGCGGCGACGCTGCCCTCGGGGGACACCAGCCCGGCGCCCGGCTCGTACAGCCCGACCTCATCCGCCGACGGCGCCATGGCCGGGAACCGGCGCCGGATCTCCCGCGCGTCGAGCAGCTCGTGCGGGACGCCGAAAGCCGTCGCCGACGCGAGGCTGCCGGTGATCGTCCGCGAGTTCGCCGTGCCGACCATGATCCCGCCGCAGCGAGTGAACAGCCGCCGTCCGCTGTCGCGCTCCAGGCCGTCCCACAGCTCGTGCGCGCGCAGCAGGAGCGGGACGTACTCGGGGCCTTCGAGGTACGCCTGGCGCGTGATCCGCGAACCGCCGTGGCTCGACCCGCGGTTGTGCACCGGTGCGAACTGGTCGAGGCCGAGCACCCGCTGCCCGCGCTGCGCCAGCCGGTAGGCCGCGGCGCTGCCCATGCCGCCGAGGCCGACCACGATCACGTCGTAGTGCGTCATCCGACCCTCCCCGGCACGCGGGTCCCGGCGTGCTCGATCTCCACCGGCGTCCCCGGCTCGCCGTACTCGACCGGCAGCCAGGCGTAACCGACGGTTCTTCCCGTGGTGTGGCCGAAACCGGCGCTGGTGACGTACCCGGCCGCGCGGCCTTCGACGTACACGGGTTCCTTGCCCAGCACGACGTCGTCGGCCGTCAGGCGCGTCAGGCGGCGGCTCACCGTCGCTTCGGAACGGTCCTTCAGCGCGTCGCGGCCCAGGAAATACCCTTTGTCCATGCGGACGGCGAAGCCGAGCCCGGCCTCGTAAGGATCGTGCTCGGTGGTGAAGTCGACCCCGGCGACAAGGCCTCCTGCTTCCCAACGCAGGCTGGTCAACGCTCGATAACCGGCGACGGCGATGTCCCGTTCGCGCAGCTCGTCCCACAGGCGGCGGCCCAGGTCGGCCGTGGTGTGCAGCTCCCAACCGGGTTCGCCCACAGTGGACAGTCGCAACGCGACGACCGGGACTTCGCCGACGTACGTCTCCTCGGCAGCGCAGTCCGTTGTGGACAGTTCGGGCAGGACCTCCCCGCTCGACGGTCCCCACACACCGAGGCAGCACGTTCCCGGGGTGGTGTCGTGGATCTGCACGGTGCCGTCGCCGGGCAGGTGCCGCCGCAGCCAGTCGAAGTCCAGCCGGCCACCCGCGCCGACGTGGAAGCGCTCGACGCCGAGCCGGGCGACGGCCAGCTCTCCGCGCAGGCCGCCGTCTTCGCCGAGCAGCAGGGTGCGGGTCACCGTGCCCGGCGGTGTCGCCAGGTCGTTGGTGGTCATGGCCTGCAGGAACGGCAGCGCGCCCGGCCCGGTGACGGCGAGCCGCGGCGCGGGCGTGAGATCGAACATCGCGACGCGCTCACGGGCCACGCGCGCTTCCGCGCCCACTTCGGTTGCGTACCGCTCCGGCCGCGCCCAGCCGTCCACCGTCCCGAAGCGCGCACCGAGTGCCTCCTGGCGCTCGTGAAAGGGGCTGGTCCGCACCGGCGCGGTGAACCGGGCCGACGGCGCGAACCGGGCGAGGTCACAGCCGTGCAGGGCGAGCGACGGCTGCCCGTCGACGAGCCAGCGCGCCAGCTCACGCGCGGCTCCCGCGGAGTGCTCGACGCGGATCGCCTCGGCCACCCAGAAGCCGTCGAGGTCCGGGTGCTCACCGAGCAGCGGCCTGCCGTCCGGGGTCCCGGGGAGCACGACCGCCGTGGTCGACTCGACGCCGGCGTCGCGCAGCGCGGGCAGCAGGTCGACCGCCGCTGCGACACCGAAGCCGAGCCGGTCGACGTGCTCGCGGACGTACCTCCCGGTCCCGAGGTGACGCAGTACGGGCTTGCCCGCCTGGACGTGTTCGTCGTTGTGGCCGGCCAGATCCGGCAGCGGCGACGTCAGCGAATACTCGTGGGTCAGCGGCACCTGAGGGACGCTCAGCCCGACGAGCCCGCCCGAGCCGTCGCAGGAGACGACCACGTCGGCGCGGAACCGCCCGGCCGCGGTGACCACACCGGTGACGCGCCCGGCCGCACGTTCGATCGTGACGGCTTTCTCCGTGGTGAAGCGGGCTCCGCGCGCTTTCGCCCGCCGAGCCTGCGCTTCGGCCGCGCGCCGGGCGTGCACGAGGCCGTCGCCGGGGACGTGGAACCCGCCGAGCACGCGGGTCCGGTCGAGGAGCGGGTGCAGGTCCGCGCACTCGTCGGGGGTGCGCAGGAACCCGCGCACCCCCCACGACGTCGCCCAGCCGTGCCGCCGCTTCAGCTCCGTGAGCTGCTCCGGCGTGGTCGCGAGCTCCAGGCTGCCCACCGGGTTGAAGCACCACTGGCCGTCGAGACCCGCGTACTTCGCGACGGTGTACTTCGCGAACTCGGTCAGCGTCCGGTCCGGGTCGGTCCGGAACACCAGCCCCGGCTGGTCGCCGGCGTCGTCGACCCCCAGGACGGTGACGTCGGTCCAGCCGCGTTCGGTGAGCTCGTCGGCCAGTGCGCAGCCGACGAGGCCGGCGCCGAGGACGACCACCCGGGGCCGTGCTGCCATCGCGTTCCCTTCCGGGGCGACGAAGTTGCGTCTTCGGCAACAAAGTGCGTCATGCGCGACGCACTGTCAAGCGCCCGAAAAGGTGCCCGCTCAGGCCCGGGTGAACTCCATGACCCAGTTGGGTTCCCAGCTCTGCCCGCCGTCGGCGGAGAACTCCTGCTCCCAGCGGGCCGAGGTGTCCGTGATGTCCGACCAGAAGTAGTGCGCCCGGATCGGTTTCCCTTCGTGGACGTCGTCGCCGTAGAAGTCGCCGCGGCCGTCGGTGAAGGTCCCGACGACCGGCGGCTGGAGCACGCCGGTGCGGCTGTTGGCCCAGTAGATCGACCACTCCTTCCGCTCGACGTCGAACAGGCGCAGCGTGAAGCCGCGGAAACCGCGGTCCGGGAAGAGGATCTCCTCGGTGTTGCCGCCGCCGTCGAACAGCGGTGTGCAGGTGGTGGTGCCGGGGAAGACGTCCCAGTCGTCACTGCCGGCGAAGAGGGTGCGGAGCCGCCGGCTGACGACGGTCCAGGAGCCGTGGAAGAAGGCGAAATCGGTCATGCCGGTGATCTTGGGCCGCCGTCACTGACATCTTCTGTCAGTGGTCGCTGGCAGACTTCACCGGGTGCGTGCGAGCCGGCTGGTGTCCCTGCTGCTGTTGCTGCAGAACCGCGGGCGGATGAGCGCGTCGCGCCTCGCCGCCGAGCTGGGCGTGACCGCGCGGACCGTGTACCGCGACGTCGAGGCGCTGGCCGCAGCGGGTGTCCCGATCTACGCCGAGGGCGGCCCGAACGGCGGCTACCAGCTGCTGGACGGCTACCGGACCCGGCTGACCGGCCTCACCGCGGGCGAGGCCGGTTCGCTGTTCCTCACCGGCCTGCCGCAGCCGGCCGCCGAGCTGGGCCTGGGCGCCCAGGTGGCCGCGGCCGAGCTGAAGCTGATGGCGGCGCTGCCGACGCCGTACCGGGACGCGTCCGTGCGGATCCGGCAGCGGTTCCACCTCGACGCGCCCGGCTGGTACCGCGAAGCGGACCCGGTGCCTCAGCTGCTCGCGGCCGCGGAAGCCCTGTGGCAGGACCAGGTCGTCGAGGTCCGCTACCGCCGCTGGTCGCCGACGCCCGGTGTGGTGACGCGGCGGCTGCGTCCGCTCGGCCTGGTCCTCAAGGCGGGTGTCTGGTACCTGGTCGCCGGGCCGCGGCCGCGCACCTACCGCGTCACCAACATCGAACGGCTCACGGCGCTGGACGAGCACTTCACCCGGCCCGAAGGCTTCGACCTGGCGGAGTTCTGGCGTGAGCACGTCGAGCGGTACGAAGAGAGCGAAGCCGCGGAGACGGCCGTCGTACGGCTCTCTCCGGCCGGAATCGCCGCCCTGCCGGACATCCTCGGCCCGCGGGCCACCCGCTCGGCGCTGCGCACGCTCGAACCGCCGGACGCCGAAGGCTGGCAGCGCGCGACGATCCCGCTGGAAAGCGTGTCCCACGCGGCCGCCGGGCTGCTGCGGCTCGGCGCGGACGCGCAGGTGCTGGCCCCGGCCGAGCTCGTCACGCACCTCGCGGAGACGATCACGGCGATGGCCCGGCTGTACCCCTAGTCCCGGAAGTAGCCCAGCTGCGCGGAAAGCTCGTCCGCCGCGTCGGTCATCGGCCGCACGATCTGCTTGACCCGCTGCTTCGACAGCCGGTACGACGGCCCCGACGCGCTCATCGCGGCGACGACGTCCCCGCCCGGGCCGTGGATCGGCACGGCGACCGCGTGCATGCCGAGCTCGAGCTCCTCGTAACAGGCCGCGAAGCCGTCTTCGAGGACCCGTTCCAGCTCGGTCATCAGCTCGTCCGGCTCGACCGTCGTGCGCGGGGTGTACTGCTCCAGCTTCCGCTTGAGCACCCGCTTGCGCTCGGTGTCGCCCATGTACGCCAACAGGATCTTGCCGCTGGACGTCGCGTGCAGCGGGGTGCGCTGGCCGGTCCAGTTCTGGGTGGTGATCGCCGCCGCGCCCCGCGCCTGGCTGATGTTGATGGCGACCCCGTCGTCGGCGATGGCGATGTTGACGGTCTCGCCGAGCTCCTCGGCCAGCGTGCGGCAGCTGACGCGGCCGAGCTTCGCCAGGTCCATCCGGCCGGTCGCGGCGCCGGCCAGCCGCACGATGCCGAACCCGATCGCGTACTTCCCGCGTTCGCCGAGCTGCTCGACGAGGCCTCTGGACTCCAGGACGCTGAGCAGCCGCGACGCCGTCGACTTGTGGACGCCCAGCTCGCCCGCGATTTCGGTGATGCCGGTTTCGCCGTTCCGGGCGAGCAGCTCGAGGACGCTGATCGCCCGGTCGACCGACTGCACCTGGCTTTGAGTTGCGTTGCCCGAGTCCTGGTTCCGCATAGCGCAACAGTATCCGTTTTGCGCCGTCCCTATCGGCTGAGTGGGCGAATCTCTTGACGCGGCCGCCGTCGGAACCGGATTGTTGCGCAGGAAGCGCAGTGTCGCGCGATGCGCAACTTTCACCCGTTGTCCCGGTTTCCCGTCACCCGTTCCCGGAGGCCCCGATGATCCGCGCCTGCGCCACCGCCGACCTGCCCGAGGGGGAGTCCCTCCGCATCGAAGGGCCCGTCCCGATCGCGCTGTTCCACACCGAAGGCGGCTTTTTCGCGATCGACGACACCTGCACCCACCAGGACGCCTCGCTCGCCGACGGCTGGCTCGAGGGCTGCTTCGTCGAATGCCCGCTGCACGCGGCGCGGTTCGACCTGCGCACCGGCGTGCCGACCTGCCTGCCGGCCAAGGCGCCGGTGCGGACCCACCGCGTGGTCGTGACCGACGGCGCCGTGTTCGTCGACGCGCCCGTCCCAGCCCTTCCCTGAGCTTCCTCCGCAGGTCCGTGAAGGCCGCATCCCGGCCTTCACGGACCGTCCAGGGGCACCCGGATGGAGCAGGGGCCGGTGCCGATCTTGATCTTTCTGGTGGTCAAACACGCGGGTCGTGCGTGCGGGCGCCGGAACTAGTGCGAATATGTGGACATGAAGGCACGTGTTCTCGTGGTCGACGACGACCCCGCTCTCGCGGAGATGCTCACCATCGTGCTCCGTGGGGAGGGGTTCGACACGGCCGTGGTCGCCGACGGCTCACGCGCGCTGCCCGCGCTGCGTGAGCTGAAACCCGACCTCGTCCTGCTCGACCTGATGCTGCCCGGGATGAACGGGATCGACGTCTGCAAGGCGATCCGCGCCGAGTCCGGGGTGCCGATCGTCATGCTCACCGCCAAGAGCGACACCGTCGACATCGTCCTCGGCCTGGAGTCCGGCGCCGACGACTACGTCGTCAAGCCGTTCAAGCCGAAGGAGCTGGTCGCCCGGGTCCGCGCCCGGATGCGCCGCACCGAGGCCGAACCCGCGGAGTCGCTCACGATCGGCGACCTGGCGATCGACGTGCCCGGTCACGAGGTCACGCGTGAGGGCAAGGCCATCCCGTTGACCCCGCTGGAGTTCGACCTGCTGGTGGCGCTCGCGCGCAAGCCGCGTCAGGTGTTCACCCGCGAGGTGCTGCTCGAACAGGTGTGGGGCTACCGGCACGCCGCCGACACGCGCCTGGTGAACGTGCACGTCCAGCGCCTGCGCTCGAAGGTCGAGAAGGACCCGGAACACCCCGAGGTGGTGTTGACCGTTCGCGGCGTGGGGTACAAGGCCGGCCCGCCGTGATGAGTCGATGACCCTCGAGGCCCCGAGACGGCTTCCCGCGTTCGCGCGTTCGACGGCACGCCTGGTCCGGCGTGTCGTCGTTTTCGCGCGCCGGCGCGCGGTCGCGTTCAACGAGCTGTGGAAGCACTCGCTGCAGTTCCGCGTCACGGTGTCGACGCTCGCGCTGTCCTCGGCCGTCGTGTTCGTGCTGGGCATGGTGCTGCAGAACCAGATCACCGAGCGGCTGCTGGACACCAAGCGCGAAGCCGCGATCGCGCAGACCCGCGCGGCCGCCGACACCGCCGCCGGTGAGCTGGTCGGGCTCGGCGGCGAGAACTACGACGCGATGACGCTCCGGCTCCAGAACGCGTTGAAGAAGATCGCGATCACGCCGACCAGCCAGGACGCGGCCGGTTCGGCGGCGGGCACGTTCGTCCCGGTGCTCGCCAGCGGCGGCCGCGACCAGTCCGGCGCCGTGTCGGCGTCCGCGGGCCCGTTCGAGAACGTGCCGCCGCGGCTGCGCCAGTTCGTCGAGGCCGACCAGATGAGCTGGCTCGAGCACACGGTCGCCGACGGCGCCGGCATGCGCACGACGTACCTGATCGTCGGCACGCCGCTGAACACCGTCGCCAGCCCGCTGCAGCTGTACTTGCTGTTCCCGTTGACGACCGAGCAGAACACCGTCTCGACCGTGCAGAACACGCTGCTGGTCGGCGGGCTCGTGCTGCTGCTCCTGCTCGCGGGCATCACGAACCTGGTGACCCGCCAGGTGGTGCGCCCGGTCCGGCAGGCCGCCGCGGCGGCCGAGCAGTTCGCCGGCGGCGACCTCGACCAGCGCCTCACCGTGCTCGGCGAAGACGACCTGGCGAAGCTCGCCGTGTCCTACAACGGGATGGCCGCCAGCATCCAGGGCCAGATCCGCCAGCTCGAGGAGTTCGGCGGCCTGCAGCGCCGGTTCACCTCCGACGTCTCGCACGAGCTGCGCACGCCGCTGACCACCGTCCGGATGGCCGCGGACGTGCTGCACGCGTCGCGCGAGCAGTTCCCGGCCGGGCTCGCGCGCTCGACCGAGCTGCTGGTGGACGAGCTCGACCGGTTCGAGGCCCTGCTCGGCGACCTGCTGGAGATCAGCAGGCTCGACGCCGGCGTCGAGGAGCTGTCGGCGGAGTTCATCGACGTCCGCCCGATCGCGACGCGCGCGGTCGAGCAGGTGCGGGTGATCGCCGGCAACGCGGGCAGCTCGGTCGAGCTGGTGCTGCCCGACGAGGAGGTCGTCGCCGAGGTCGACGCCCGGCGCGTCGAGCGGATCCTGCGCAACCTGCTCGCCAACGCCGTCGACCACAGCGAGGGCAAGCCGGTGGTGCTGACGGTCGGGGCGAACGAAACCGCCGTCGCCATCACGGTCCGGGACCACGGCGTCGGCCTGCGGCTCGGTGAGGCGGACCTGGTGTTCAACCGGTTCTGGCGCGCTGACCCGTCGCGCAACCGCCGCACCGGCGGCACCGGGCTCGGCCTGGCGATCAGCCAGGAGGACGCGCGCCTGCACGGCGGCGAGCTCGACGCGTGGGGCGAGCTGGGCCAGGGCGCCTGCTTCCGGCTCCTGCTGCCGCGCCGTCAGGACGTGCCGGCCGGTGACCCGCCGCTGGTGCTGCCGCCGCCCGACCGCGTCGCCGCCGAGGTGCCGCTCGGGATCATCGAGGTGCCGGCGCCTGAGGCGATTTTTGCCGAGCGTGAGGAAATCGGGCATTGACACCACAAGCATTCCGGGGGTCCGGGTGGCGGAGCCCCCGGCTCGGAGCGAAGCTCCGATTGAAGCAGCTTTTGATTGCCCTGGTGTGTCTGGTGCTGGTCGCCGGCTGTGCGAACGTGCCGCTGGAGTCCCAGCCCGTCGTCGTCTCGGGCGAACGCCAGGGGCAGGGCTCGGGTGACGTCGTGCCCGAGCCGCAGCCGGGCATCGACGCGCTGACGCTGGTCCGCGACTTCATCGGCGCGACGCTCAAGCCGGGCCAGGGCTACGCGGCCGCCCGCGCCTACCTGGACGACGCGGGCCGCGCGAACTGGCGCCCGAGCCGCAGCCTGACGATCATCCAGAACACCTTCGGCACGGTATTCGACACCAACCCGCAGCCCGACCCGAACACCGTGGTCGTCAACGTGCGCGGGATCGACATCGGCACGCTGGACCAGAACAGCGCGTTCGTGCCGGACTACAGCTCGGCGCTGGTGCAGGTGAAGGTCCGCAAGCAGGCGAGCGGCCAGTGGCGGATCATCGACCCGCCACCCGAGCTGTACGCGACCGAGTCCGACTTCAGCGAGAACTACACCGCGGTGCCGGTGAGCTTCTACTCGGACACGGCGGCGACGTTCGTCCAGGACCGGCGTTACGTCGTCGCGAAGCCGCAGTCCGGGCTGCCGGGCAAGGTGATGGACTTGCTGGTGAACGGCCCGTCGACGAGCCTGGCCGGCGCGGTGCGCAACCTGCTCGGCGAGCCGATCGAGATCGACACGAACGTCAAGAGCCTCGACGACGGGACGCTCGTGGTGCAGCTCTCGGGGCTGACGGGCGTCCCCGACGAGGTCCGGAAGCTGATCGCGGCGCAGATCGTCCTTTCGCTCCAGTACGTGACTTCGGCGCGGATCCGCATCCTCGCCGACGGCGCCCCGCTGGTGGCGAACCACCCGGACTGGCGGTCGAACGAGCTGCCCGCGTACGGCGCGCCGCTGTCGCTCAGCCTGGAGCTGCTGGGACTGATGACGGTGGGCGGCCGCGTCCGCTCGCTGGGTGACGGCGCTCCGGTGCCCGGGCCGGCGGGCAACGGCGGTTACGACGTCGTGAGCGCGGCCCAGTCGATCGACGGCAAGCGCCTGGCGGTGGTGGAGCGCGACGGCGGCCAGGTCCGGCTGCGGATCGGCGACCTCGGCCACGACCTGACCCCGGTCACCCTCGGCGGCAGCACGCTGAGCCGCCCGACGTGGCGGCCCGGCACCGGCGAGGTGTGGACGGTCGTCGACCAGATTTCGGTGGGCCGCCTGGTGGTGGGCCCGAACGGTCAGTGGACGCCCTTGCAGGTCAACGCGACGGACCTGGCCCAGCAGGGCAGCATCACGGAGCTGCGGTTCTCCCGCGACGGCGCCCGCGTGGCGGCGATCGTCAACGGCCAGCTGTGGGTGGCTTCGGTGGTCGGCACGAACGACACGGTGGCCCTGCGCGAGCCCCGCCACCTCCAGCCGCACGACCTCCAGGAGGTCGTCGACGTGGACTGGGTGGGCCCGGACTCGCTGGTGGCGGTGACGAGGTCGAACTCCCAGCCGGTGGTCAAGGTGACGGTGGACGGCCAGCGCATGGACGCGTTCAACAGCTCCAACCTGACGGTCCCGCTCCACGGCGTGACGGCGGCCCCCAGCCGCCAGATCGTGGTGGCGGACGCGACCGGCCTGTGGACGGCGTCGGCCCTGGGCGAGGTGTGGCGGCCCCAGAACCACACGATGAAGGACGCGGATCCGTTCTACCCGGGCTGATCGTGTTTCACCGGTTCGGGTGACGTCCGGACGTTCGAAACTGTCGGTGCCGGTGGTGACACTGTCCGTGTGCTGAAGAAACTGCTCGACCTGTTGATACCCAGCCGCTGCGCCGCGTGCGGAGCCCGCGGGGCGCCGTGCTGCGCGGAGTGCGCGAAGGTGTGGGGCTCGGTGTCGGAGGTGGTCCGCGTCCCGACGGCGGGTGTGGTGCGGGTGTTCGCCCTGGCCCGGTACCGAGGCGTCGGACGGCGGTTGCTGATCGCGTACAAGGAGCGGGGACGGCGGGATCTGGCGCCTTCGCTGGGGCGGGCATTGGCGGCGGCCTTGGCTGTGTTGCCGTTGCGGGTTTCGGCGGCCCGGGCCAGTCCGCCGGGTTCGGCTTCCCGCTCGGCCGAGCTGGGCGGCGCCTCTCCGGCGTTCTCGGCGGATGCCGCCACCGCGCCCCGCGCGGCCGTCGCCACGCCCCCGCCGCGCGTGGTTTGCCTGGTCCCGGCGCCCAGCCGCCCCTCGGCGTCGCGGGTGCGCGGCGGCCCGCACGTCGAGCGGCTGGCCTCTTGCGCGGCAAGCTCACTGGTCACGCGCGGTTTCGAGGTTGTCGTCGCCCCGGCTTTGGAACTGGCGGGCGGAGCCCGGGACGCGGTCGGCCTGGACCGGGCGGAGCGCATGGCCAACCTCGCCGGAAGGCTACGTTTCCGCGAATCCGGCCGGCCACCACCGGGCTTCCCGATCGTGGTGGTGGACGACGTGGTGACGACGGGAGCCACGGCCGCGGCTTGTGTCCGAGCGCTGGCTTCGGAGGGATTCGAAGTCGCGGCTGTTCTCACCCTGCTCGTGGCCGGGTGAGAGCCGGCGACTGAGGAGGTGCCACGTCGGCGGGCGGGTCAGGCCGAGCTGCGGCCGGCGTTCAGCCCGTCGCGCACACCAAGCCCGCCGTCCCCCGGGTCGCGGCGGTCGCCGACCGGGCCACTCGGTCCTGCCGGCAAAGGAGTAACCAAACAACTCTCGCGGCTGGCTGAGACCGGTGCCCGCGCACGTGCCACCTCGGCGGGCGGCTGGGGCCGAGCTGCCGACTGAGATGCAGCCGGCGTTCAGCCCGTCGCGTACACCGGCCCGTCAACCTCCGTCCGCGGCGGCCTCCGACCCGACCCCCCCGGTCCCACCGGCAAAGGAGCAACCAAGCAACTCCCGCGGCCGGGTGAGACCGGCGCACCTGCCATCTCGGCGAGCGGCTCAGGCCGAGCGAGCCATCATCCCGGCCTCCGCACCAACCCCCGGGCCGCGAAGTGAGATGCAGGTGAGCCCAAGACCGACTTCAACCCATCGCGCGAACCCACCCAGCCATTCCCCGACCACCACCCCCACCAGCAAAAGGAGCAACCACCAAACAACCCTCGCGGCCGGGTGACCCCACCGTCACCTACACGAGTGACATCCGCGGGGAACGCAACCCGCCTCGCGCCCGTTGTCCGGGCATGAGGGTGTTGATCACGACCACTCGGCTGCCACACCACTCCACCGGAGTGGCGGCTGCGGTGGACGGGGCCGTCACCCTCGGCGTCCACCAGCCGGCAGCGATGCGCCGTCCGTGTGAAAGCACGCTGCGTGCACCGCGTCCGACCAGCGGGTGTTTTCTGGTGTTCACCCCCCGCTCACTGCGCCGGGTGACGGAGTCTCATTCCTCGACATCCCCCGGCTCGGGGGCTGTTGCAACGGGCGTGAGGAAGCTAACGTGCTCCGCAATCAGCAATCCCCGCAGGCAGGGAGGTGACGAGCCCATGTCCCTGGCGCCGGAGGTGCGCTGAGTCCGCGTTCGGGCTCCGGCACGAGACGTCGTGAACCGTTCCCGAACTCCTTCTCAGCCCGCGATCCGGGCTTCCGTCCCCGCAATACCGGCGCCGTGTGTGAACTCAACAGCTCGCAGTCATCTCAGCGAGGGAGGTCGTGTATGGACATCGTCGTTAAGGGCCGCAACGTGGAGGTGCCCGACCACTATCGGGCACTCGTCAGCGAAAAGCTGGCCCGCCTCGAGCGCTACGACAGGAAAGTCATCCGGTACGACGTGGAGCTGTTCCACGAACCCAATCGGCGCCAGGCCAAGAGCTGCCAGCGCGTCGAAATCACCGGAAAGGGGCGTGGCCCGGCCGTACGCGCTGAAGCGTGTGCCGCCGACTTCTACGCAGCGCTCGATTCCGCAGTCACGAAGCTGGAGAACCGGCTGCGGAGGACACACGACCGGAGGCGCGTGCACTACGGGCGCAGCCGCCCGGAGTCGGTCGCCGAAGCGACCTCGGCACTGCCGGGTGGTGGATCCCCGGCCGCAGCCAGTCCCGCCGCGCAGACCGCGGTGTTGGACGCACCCGAAGCCGAACCGCAGACGAACGGCTTCGTGGTCGCCGGAGAGATCCACCTGCCGCACCAGCAGAGCTGGGCCGACGACGACCTGGGTCACCAGCCCGGCCGCGTCGTCCGCGAGAAGCAGCACACCGCGGAGCCCATGACGGTGGACCAGGCTCTCTACGAGATGGAGCTGGTCGGCCACGACTTCTACCTCTTCAACGACTCGGATGCGGGCCGGCCCAGCGTGGTCTACCGGCGGAAAGGCTTCGACTACGGCGTGATCCGGCTCGGCTGAGCCGGTTCGAAGGAGGCCTCGCCGATGGCCCGCACGCGCCCGCGTGCGGGCCATCCGCATGTCAGGACCTACGGCGTGTGCACACGACGCCCACCGTTCCCTACGATGGGGTGGGACGGTGGCGCCGACCACGGCGGCCGCCGCGGGAAAACCTGCCCGGGACCGGCCCGGGCGCAGTCATGATCAGCTAGTGAGGTCGACCGGATGGTGCTGAACCGCCTGCTCCGCGCGGGTGAGCAAAAGATGGTGAAGCGGCTGGGCAGGATCGCCGATCACATCAACACCCTCGAAGACGAGGTCAAGGACCTGACCGACGCCGAGCTGCGGGCCAAGACCGAAGAGTTCCGCAAGCGGAACGGCGATGGCGAGTCCCTCGACGAGCTGCTGCCGGAGGCCTTCGCGGTCGTCCGGGAGGCGGCCAAGCGGGTGCTCGGCCAGCGCCACTTCGACGTCCAGCTGATGGGCGGCGCCGCGCTGCACCTCGGTCAGGTGGCCGAGATGAAGACCGGTGAGGGCAAGACCCTGACCTGCGTGCTGCCCGCCTACCTCAACGCGATCCCGGGCAAGGGCGTCCACGTCGTCACGACGAACGACTACCTGGCCAAGCGCGACTCGGAGTGGATGGGCCGCATCCACCGCTTCCTCGGGCTCGAGGTCGGCGTCATCCTCTCGGAGCAGCAGCCGGAGGTCCGGCGCGCCCAGTACAACGCCGACATCACCTACGGCACGAACAACGAGTTCGGCTTCGACTACCTGCGCGACAACATGGCGTGGAGCCTCGACGACTGCGTGCAGCGCGGGCACCAGTTCGCCATCGTCGACGAGGTGGACTCGATCCTCATCGACGAGGCCCGGACGCCGCTGATCATCTCGGGCCCGGCGGACCAGTCGTCGCGCTGGTACGTCGAGTTCGCGCGGCTCGCCCCGCTGATGAACGGCATCGACACCACCACCATGGGCTCGCGTGAGCGCGTCGAGAAGACGAACCTGATCAACTCGAAGTACCACTACGAGGTCGACGTCCGGAAGCGCACCGTCGCGGTCACCGAAAAGGGCGTCCGGTTCATCGAGGACCAGCTCGGCATCGACAACCTGTACGAAGCCGCGAACACCCCGCTGGTCGGGTACCTGAACAACGCGCTGAAGGTCCAGGAGCTCTTCCACCGCGACAAGGACTACATCGTCCGCAACGGCGAGGTCGCGATCGTCGACGAGTTCACCGGCCGCGTGCTCCACGGGCGCCGCTACAACGAGGGCATGCACCAGGCGATCGAGGCCAAGGAAAAGGTCGAGATCAAGGCCGAGAACCAGACGCTCGCCACGATCACGCTGCAGAACTACTTCCGGCTCTACGGGAAGCTGTCCGGCATGACCGGTACGGCCGAGACCGAGGCCGCCGAGTTCCACCAGACCTACAAGCTGGGTGTGGTGCCGATCCCGACGAACCGGCCGATGGTGCGCGCCGACCAGCCGGACCTGATCTACAAGACCGAGGAAGCGAAGTACGAGGCGGTCGCCGAGGACATCGCCGAGCGGCACGAGAAGGGCCAGCCGGTCCTCGTCGGCACGACGAGCGTCGAGAAGTCCGAGCGGCTGTCGAAGCTGCTGGTGAAGCTGAGCGTGCCGCACGAGGTGCTGAACGCGAAGCACCACGACCGCGAGGCGCTGATCGTCGCGCGCGCCGGCCAGAAGGGCGCCGTCACGGTCGCCACGAACATGGCGGGCCGCGGTACCGACATCGTGCTCGGCGGCAACCCCGACCTGATTGCCGACCACGTGCTGCGCGAGCAGGGCCTGGACCCGGTCGAGCACTCCGAGGAGTACGAGGCCGCGTGGCCCGCCGTCCTGGAGAAGGTCAAGGAAGAGTCGAAGGCCGAGGCCGAAGAGGTCCGCGAAGCCGGCGGCCTGTACGTGCTGGGCACGGAGCGCCACGAGTCGCGCCGCATCGACAACCAGCTCCGCGGCCGGTCGGGCCGTCAGGGTGACCCGGGCGAGTCCCGCTTCTACCTGTCGCTCGGCGACGAGCTCATGCGCCGCTTCAACGCGACGATGGTCGAGCGCGTCATGACGACCATGCGGCTGCCCGACGACGTGCCGATCGAGCACAAGATGGTCTCCAAGGCCATCAAGAGCGCGCAGACGCAGGTCGAGCAGATCAACATGGAGCAGCGCAAGGACGTCCTCAAGTACGACGAGGTCATGAACGAGCAGCGCAAGGTGATCTACGCCGAGCGCCACCGCGTCCTGGCCGGCGAGAGCCTGCGCGACCAGATCGAGGGCATGCTCCAGGACGTCGTCAACGCCTATGTGGACGGTGCGACGGCCAACGGTTACGCCGAGGACTGGGACCACGAGAAGCTCTGGACGGCGCTGAAGCAGCTCTACCCGGTCAGCCTCGACTGGGAAGAGCTGATGGAGGACGGCGACCTCGACGCGAACGGCCTGCGCGAGGCGCTGCTGCAGGACGCCCGCGACGCCTACGACAAGCGCGAAGCAGAGATCAACGCGCTCGTCGGGCCGGACGGCATGCGGACCCTGGAGCACCAGGTGATGCTGACGGTGCTGGACCGCAAGTGGCGCGAGCACCTGTACGAGATGGACTACCTCAAGCAGGGCATCGGCATGCGGGCGCTCGCGCAGCGCGACCCGCTGATCGAGTACCAGCGTGAGGGCTTCGACATGTTCCGCGCGATGCTCGACTCGCTGAAGGAGGAGGCCGTCGGCTTCCTGTTCAACCTGCAGGTCGAGCGCGCCGAGGCGCCCCCGGCCGAGGACGCGGCCGCGCTGCCCGCGGGAGTCGGTTCGGGCAACGGCCAGGCCGCGGCGGAGGGGCGCCACGCCCGTCCGGCGCCGCCCCAGCCGCCGACAACCGACACCGAGTCCGTCCCGGCCGCCCTCCGCGGCAAGGGCCTCGGCGGCGGTGGTCAGCAGCCGGGCGTGACCCTGTCCGGCCCGGGCGAGGACGGCGAGGTCGAGTCCCACGCCGACGGCGGAGCCGAGGCCGCGAGCGGAGGCGGCGGCGGGACTCGCCGTGACCGCCGCGCTGCCCAGCGCGACGCCGCGAAGAAGGGCAAGAAGGGCCCGCGTCGCTGACGAAGTGACCACGGAACCGGGGGGGGGGGGGGGGGGGGGGGGGGGGGGGGGGGGGGGGGGGGGGGGGGGGGGGGGGGGGGGGGGGGGGGGGGGGGGGGGGGGGGGGGGGGGG
>NZ_JBVJNO010000023.1:58978-128428 GCF_055583645.1 Amycolatopsis sp. NPDC104587 | reverse complement strand
TCACCGCCCACGCCTTCTCCGTCAACTCACCCCGACCAACCACGCCGCAATTCAACCGGACCGCAGCTAGATCACTTACAGGACACTCCCTAGGCGACTAGGCGACCGGCGACCAGCGACCAGCGACCAGGCGACCGGCGGCCCGCCGGGAAGCGGCGGCCGAGCGCCCATCGGTTCGGCGCTCCGCCAGGGAAGTAACTCGAGCGGCTCATTGGCCTGGCCACTCATCGATTCCGGAGGCTCGGAGTCTCGGCGGTTCGGGCATCCGGACATCCGGCAAACTCGGCAACCGCCACCGGCCAGGTGCGCAACCGCCGCAAGGATCGCGCAGTTTTCCCGAGCCTGGCGCCGCGACCGCGGCAACCCGGGCGGCCTTCCGCGAAAGTGCGCACTCGGCCTTTGCTCAAGTGTCGCGAAGGGGGTCATCCGGGACACGCCCCGAATGACCATTCGCGACGCCAGCGGGCCCGAACAAGCCCCCTCAGCGACCCACCGGTTCCCGCGCCTGCCGCCGCGAGCGCACCAACCCCGCGACCGCCACCACAGCGATCCCGAACCCCACCCCAGTCACCACCGAAGCCACCAAACTCGCGGTCGCCGTCGCCAGCCCGAACGCGCCACCCAGATACACCGGGATGCTGACCGCCACCGGCAGCCAGTTCCGCAGCAGGAACGCCCGGTCCGAAGCGAGCCACAGCACCAGCGCCACGGCTCCGCCCGACAGGACCGGGATCGCCCAGACGACCAGGCTCGTCACCGCGTCCATGCCGAGCGACCGGAGCCACTCGAACGACGCCTGGCCCAGGCCGACGAAGAGCACGACCAGCGCCACGCGGACGCCCGTGGCCCCTTGGCCTCCTCGGTGTGCGGTGCTCGTCATGACATCCCTCCCGATCTCGTGGTCACCCATACCACGTTCGGGTGAAGCGAGCGGTTGCCCGGATCGGGGGATTTCCTGACTGAGCGTCCAGATGCCGGGAACATCGGACAGCGGGCTCCGCACCCCTCATGCTCGTCCGGCACCACCTGAGAACAGGTCCCCCGTAGGGGCACTGGCCATCGATGTCAAGGAATCTCACGAGAATTCCCGGGATGCGGATGGCTATGCGCCCCAGCGGGTGACCGTGCGAACCTCGCCCCGAACACCGATCCCCGAAAGGCGACGCCGACGTGCGCACCCACCACAGAACCCGCTTCCTGGCTTCGGCGCTGACGGCCCTGGCCGCCCTGACCGCGGTCGGCCTGCTCGCGGGCTGCTCCCGCGCCGCGGAGAGCGCCGCGCCCGCCGCCAACGCCGGCGCGGCCGCCGAGGTGCGGCTCGGGTTCTTCCCGAACGTCACGCACGCGCCGGCGCTGATCGGCGTCAAGAAGGACTTCTTCAAACAAGAGCTCGGCTCGACCAAGCTCACCACCCAGACCTTCAACGCGGGCCCCGAAGAGGTCAACGCGCTGCTGGGCAACTCCCTCGACATCGCCTTCATCGGCTCCGGCCCGGCGATCAACGCCTTCACCAAGTCCAAGGGCACCATCCAGCTGATCTCCGGCGCCGTCTCGGGTGGCGCTCAGCTGGTCGTGAAGCCGGACATCACCAGCGTCGACGGCCTCAAGGGCAAGACCGTCGCGACGCCGCAGCTGGCCAACACCCAGGACGTCGCGCTCAAGAAGTTCCTCGCCGGCAAGAACCTGACCGACCAGGTCAAGATCACCAACCTGGACAACTCCAAGACGCTCGACGCCTTCAAGGAGGGCGAGGTCGACGGCGGCTGGCTGCCCGAGCCGTGGGCGTCGCGGCTGGTGCTGGACGCCGGCGCGAAGGTCCTGGTCGACGAGAAGGACCTGTGGCCCGGCGGCCGCTTCCCGACCACCGTCGTCATCGTGCGCAGCGAGTTCCTCCAGCAGCACCCGGACACCGTCCGCGCCGTGCTGAAGGGGCAGCTGGCCGCGATCGACTGGGCGAAGGCCAACCCGGCGGACGCGAAGACCGTCGTCAACGGCGCGCTCAAGGAGCTCGCCGGCAGCAGCCTGAGCCCCGCGGTCATCGACCGCGCCTTCTCCGGCATCGAGCTGACCACCGACCCGGTCCCGGCCGAGTTCCCGCAGCTCGCGCAGGACTCGGTCACCGCCGGAGTGGTGAAGTCCGCGGTCGCGCTCAAGGGCTTCGCCGACTTCGGCCCGCTCAACGACGTGCTCAAGGAGAAGAACCAGCCCGCCGTGAACGCGCCCGAACTCGCCAAGTGACCCGGAGAGGCAGCTCACGATGACCACCACCCTCCCGACCGGCCGGACCAGTCCTCCCGGCGCGGCCGCGGTGCGCCTGGACGGCGTGCGCAAGACCTTCGGCCCGGCCGGGCGGGCGGTGGTCGCGCTCGACGGGGTCGACCTCGCGGTCGCGCCCGGGGAGTTCGTCTGCCTGCTCGGCGCGTCCGGCTGCGGCAAGAGCACGCTGCTGAACCTGGTCGCGGGTCTGGACGCGCCGTCGGCGGGGGAGATCACGCTCACGACGTCACGCCCGGCGGTCATGTTCCAGGAGGCCGCGCTGATGCCGTGGCTGACCGCCGCGCGCAACGTCGAGCTGCCGCTGCGGCTGGCCGGGTTCGGCCGGACCGAGCGCCGGGCGAAGGCCGCCGAGCTGCTGGAGCTGGTGCGGCTGACCGGCGCGGGGGAGAAGCGGCCGCACGAGCTGTCCGGCGGGATGCGGCAGCGCGTCGCGCTCGCCCGCGCGCTCGCCGCGACCCTGCGCGTCGGCGGCGACACCGGGCAGGCGCTGCTGCTGATGGACGAGCCGTTCGCCGCGCTCGACGCCATCACGCGTGACGTCCTGCAGGGTGAGCTGCTGCGCGTCTACCGCAGCACCGGCACTTCGGTGCTGTTCGTGACCCACGACGTCCGTGAAGCGGTCCGGCTCGGGCAGCGGGTGGTGCTGCTGTCGTCGCGGCCGGGGCGCGTCGTGCGCGAGTGGACCGACGTGCCGCTGGCCGATCCCGAAGAGCTCTCCGACGAGATCACCGGGCACCTGCGAGAGGTGATCAGCACCCATGCCGCGGCTTGAGCGGGCCGCCGAGGCCGATCTCGACGCGGTCGGCGCCGGCCTGGACTCGCTCGACGCCCCGGCCGGGGAACGCCGTCCGAGCTTCTGGAAGCGTTTCGCCTGGGGGTTCCTGCCGCCGGTGGGCGCGCTCGTGCTGCTCGTGGTCGTCTGGCAGGTGCTCTGGGCCGCGGCTTTCTGGCCCGAGACGCAGCTGCCCGCGCCGCTCGCGGTGTGGGACGAGTTCTGGAGCCGCGTCGTCACCGGTGAGGTGTTCGAGTTCGTCTGGACGTCGGTGCACCGCGCCGCCCTCGGGTTCTTCGCGGGGGTGGTCATCGGCACGCCGCTGGGTCTGCTCGTGGCGAAGGTCCGCGTGGTGCGGGCCGCGATCGGGCCGCTGCTGACCGGCCTCCAGAGCCTGCCGTCGGTGGCGTGGGTGCCCGCCGCGATCCTGTGGTTCGGGATCAACGACGGCGCGATCTACTTCGTCGTGCTGCTCGGCTCGGTGCCCTCGATCGCGAACGGCCTGGTGTCCGGCATCGACCAGATCCCGCCGATCCTGCCGCGCGTCGGCCAGGTCATGGGCGCGAACCGGCTCTCCTCGGCCCGGCACATCCTGCTGCCCGCGGCCCTGCCCGGGTTCCTCGCCGGGCTCAAGCAGGGCTGGGCGTTCTCGTGGCGGTCGCTGATGGCGGCCGAGCTGATCGCGCTCTCCCCGCAGCTGGGCGTCGGCCTGGGCGCCTACCTGAACCAGGGGTCCTCGCTCAACAGCATCGAGACGGTGATCGCGGCGATCTTCCTGATCCTGCTGGTCGGCATCGGGATCGAGCTGCTGGTCTTCCGCCCGCTGGAGCGTGCGGTGCTGCGGGCCCGCGGCCTCACTTCGTCGCTCTGAAAACTTCTCGCCCGTAGATGTCGAAGCCACGGCTTCGGCGTCGACGTCCCCTTCGCAAGCCGACGAAGGGAGCAGGCGATGGTGGTTCCGGTGCTGGTGGCGACGGTGGCGGCGTTCGTGGTGAGCGCGGTCTGGTACTCGGTGTTCGGCCGGGCCTGGGCGCAGCTGAGCGTGGCGGGGGCGGCCGCCCGGCCGTCACCGTGGCGGATGGGGGCGGAGTTCACCCGCACGCTGGTGCTGGTGGTGGTCTTCGCGGTGCTGGCCGCCGCGACGTCCTGGCCGGTCCTGGGCCTGGCCGGCCTGGTCTGGGTCGGGTTCCCGGTGCTGATCCTGGCGGGCTCGGTGCTGCACGAGCGCGTCCCGGTCCGGCTCGCGGCGTTGCACGCGGGCGACTGGCTGGTCAAGATCGTGGTCGTGGCGGCGGTGCTGGCGGTGTGGCGATGACGGGCGTGCTCCTCGACGGGATCGCGTTCGGCGAGTCCCCGCGCTGGCACGACGGCCGCCTGTGGTTCGCCGACTGGCTCGCGCACGAGATCGTCGCCGTTGAGCCAGGCGGCACGCGTGACGTGGTCTTCCGCGCGGACTTCCCGACCATGCCGATGTGTTTCGACTTCCTCGACGGCCGGCCGCTGATCGTGTCTTCGTCGGACGGCCTGCTGCTGCGGCTGTCCGCCGACGGTTCCCTGGTCACCCACGCCGAGCTGGGCGGGACCGGCTACAACGAGATCGTCGTGGCCGGTGACGGCGGTTGCTACGTCAACGGCGGCGGGTTCGACCTGATGGCGGGGGAGGCGCCCCGCCCGGGCGCGATCCTGCACGTCGCGCGGGACGGCGTCGTGCGGCGAGTGGCCGAGGACATCGCGTTCGGCAACGGCATGGCCCTCACCCCGGACGGCTCGACGCTGCTCGTCGCGGAGTCCTACGCGAACCGGCTGACGGCGTTCTCGGTCCGGCCGGACGGCGGGCTGACCGACCGCCGCGTGTGGGCCGACCTGGGCGAAGGGGTGCCGGACGGCATCGCGCTCGACGCGTCCGGCGCGGTCTGGGTGTCCGACGTGCCGGGCCGTTCGTGCACCCGGCTCCGCGAGGGCGGTGAAGTCCTCGAGCGGCTGACTTTCGACCACGGGTGCTTCGCGTGCGCGCTGAGCGAAGACACGCTTTACCTGGTGACGCAGGAGTGGCGCGGGGTGTCCGGAGTCGGCGCGGGGGAGGAGCGGACCGGGCGGGTCCTGACGCATCCGGTCGAGGTCGGCCGGGCCTGAAGGCGCGGTGACGCCCCTCACGGAACGACTCGGCGGTGGTGTTCGTTGACGTAACCTACGGCACCGTAACTTACGGCCCCGTAGGTCTCGCCCCGATTCCGGAAGGACGTGCGCATGACCGTTTCCGAGAGCACCGCACTCATGTACGAGCTCGAGGGGACGGTCGAGGAGAACCTCAACCGCCACCTCTCGGCCGCCCAGGAGTGGATGCCGCACGAGTACGTGCCCTGGAGCGAGGGCCGGAACTTCGCCGACCTGGGTGGCGAGGCGTGGGACCCCGAGCAGTCGCGGGTGACGCCGATCGCCCGGACCGCCCTCGAGGTCAACCTCCTGACCGAGGACAACCTGCCGAGCTACCACCGTGAGATCGAGCGCGCCTTCGGCCGCGACGGCGCCTGGGGCACCTGGGTGCACCGCTGGACGGCGGAGGAGGGCCGGCACGGCATCTGCATCCGCGACTACCTGCTCGTGACGCGGGCGGTCGACCCGGTCGAGCTCGAGCGGATGCGGATGGCGACGATGCAGGCCGGCTACGAGACCGAGGACAAGCCGCTGCTGCGCGTCTGCGCGTACGTCTCGTTCCAGGAGCTCGCGACGCGGCTTTCGCACCGCAACACCGGCCGCTACACGCAGGACCCGCTGGCGGAGAAGCTGCTCGCGCGCGTGTCCACCGACGAGAACCTGCACATGGTCTTCTACCGCAACCTGATGAAGGCGGCCCTGGAGATCTCCCCGGACGCGGCGATGCGCGCCATCACCGACGAGGTCCTCGACTTCGCGATGCCCGGCGCGGTCATCCCGAGCTTCGCCCGCAAGGCGGCGCTGATCGCCAAGGCGGGGATCTACGACCTGCGCATCCACCACGACGACGTCGTGATGCCGCTGCTGCGGTACTGGAAGGTCTTCGAGCGCCAGGGGTTCGGCGAGGTCGGCGAGACGGCCCGCGAGGAGCTGGCGACGTTCCTGAAGGGCCTGGACGGCCAGGCCGCGCGCTTCGAGGAACGCCGTGACGCCGCAGCGGCCAGGGCAGCGGCCCGAGGCCTCCCCGCACTCTGACCGCTCGCCCCTCCCCCCTCCCCGATCTCGGAGCTTTCTCAGGGAAAGATGCGTCTTTTGGGAGCGGAATCCCGGGATGTGGACGGCCTTCGCCCTCGTGAACACGGCGAAGGCCGCCTCGGAACGTTCCGAGGCGGCCTTCGCACTGTCTGGACGTGGAGGGTCAGCGCCCGCCGCGGCGGCCACCGGCGCGGGTGCCCGACGAGAACGCCGCCGCGCCGCCGCTCGAAGCCGACCGGCGGTTGCCCGCGGCCGGAGCGCCCGAGCGGCGCGAACCACCCGACGGCGCGCCGGACCGTCCACCGGCGGCGGCCGAACGACCCGCGGCGGCACCCGAGCGACCCGAAGTGCCGCCCGAACGACCCGAACCCTGACGCTCCGAGCGAGGCTGCTCTTCGCGCCGCGCCTGGCCCGCCGCGCGGGAGCGCTGGCCCCCGCGGTTCTCCTTCGGGGCGCCGGGGGCGCCACGACGGCCGCGGCCCGAACCCGGCGCGGCACCCGAGGCCGTGACCTTCTTCGGGCGGTTGTCCACCGGCGGCCGCTTCGGCGACGCCGTGAACGACCGCTCGCCCGGGGCCAGCTCCGCCAGCAGCGGGTGACCCGGGCCGAGCTGGGTCGTGGTCGGCTTGATGCCGGCCTTGCGGGTGAGGTCGCGGACGTCGCGGACCTGCGCGTCGGTCATCAGCGTCACCACCGTGCCGGACGCGCCGGCGCGCGCGGTGCGGCCCGAGCGGTGCAGGTACGCCTTGTGCTCGACCGGCGGGTCGGCGTGGATGACCAGCCGGACGTCGTCGACGTGGATGCCCCGCGCCGCGATGTCGGTCGCGACCAGCGTCTTCGCCGCGCCCGAGGAGAACGCCTCGAGGTTGCGCGTGCGCGCGTTCTGGCCGAGGTTGCCGTGCAGCTCCACCGCCGGGACACCCGCGGCCAGCAGCTTGCGGGTCAGCGCCTTCGCGCGGCTCTTCGTCCGGGTGAACACGAGCGTGCGGCCCGGCGCCGCGGTCAGGTCGACCAGCACCGGCAGCCGGTGGGTCTCCTCGAGGTGCAGCACGTGGTGCTCCATCGTCGAGACCGGCGACTGCGCCGAGTCGACGCTGTGCGTGACCGGGTCGCTCATGAAGCGCTTGACCAGCACGTCGACGCCGTTGTCCAGCGTCGCGGAGAACAGCAGCCGCTGCCCGCGCTGCGGGGTGGCGTCCATGATCCGGCGCACCTCGGGCAGGAAGCCCAGGTCGGCCATGTGGTCGGCCTCGTCGAGCACGGTGATCTCGACGGCGTCGAGCTTCACGTGCCCGGAGCGCATGTGGTCGGCGAGCCGGCCGGGGCAGGCGACGACGATGTCGACGCCGTCACGCAGCTTCGTGATCTGCGGGTTCGCGCTGACCCCGCCGAAGATGGTGGTCGTGCGCAGGCCCAGCGGCTTGGCCAGCGGCAGGATCGACGCCTCGATCTGGGTCGCGAGCTCACGGGTCGGCGCCAGGATCAGCGCGCGCGGACGGCCGGGCTTGCGCCGCGTCGGGCCCGCCGAGAGGCGCGCCAGCAGGGGCAGCACAAAACCGTAGGTCTTGCCGGAGCCGGTCCGGCCGCGGCCGAGCACGTCACGCCCGGCGAGGGTGTGCGGCAGGGTCGCCGCCTGGATCGGGAAGGGCTCGGTGACGCCCTGGGCGGCCAGCGCGTCCACGAGGGTGGTGGGCAGGCCGAGTTCAGCGAAAGTGCTCATAAGTGCATGCGGGCACGCGAGTGCCCTGGTCTCCATAACCTGAGAAGGGTTGTCCTGCCCGGCGCAGACCTGGGTTCGGCCGCGGCGCGTGGTAGTCGACAACAGCAGCGGGCCGAGGCAGAACTGAGCGGCCCGCATGATCAGTATAGCTGGCCGGGGTGACGTACCCCTAGTGAGATTGCTTGCACTCGGCTCGCCTTGCTAAGTTACCGGTCGGTAATCGAGGAGGCTCACCCATGCTGCTGAACCCGCACGAGTACGACCCGGCCCACTTCGACGCGGAGACGCGCCGGCTGCTCCGGGCCACCATCGACTGGTTCGAGCAGCGCGGCAAGGCGAAGCTGACCGAGGACTACCACAACCGCGCCTTCTACGCGGACTTCCTCGAGTTCGCCGGCAAGGAAGGCCTGTTCTCGACCTTCCTGACGCCGTCCGCGAACGCCGACGGCAACCCGGACAAGCGCTGGGACACCGCCCGCGTCGCCGCGCTGTCGGAGATCCTCGGGTTCTACGGGCTCAACTACTGGTACCCGTGGCAGGTCACGATCCTCGGCCTCGGCCCGGTGTGGCAGAGCGGCAACTCCGCGGCGCGTGAGCGCGCGGCGGCGGCCCTCGACGCGGGCGGCGTCGGCGCCTTCGGACTGTCCGAAAAGGACCACGGCGCGGACATCTACTCCTCCGACTTGGTCCTCACGAAGGACGGCGACGGCTACCGCGCCACCGGCTCGAAGTACTACATCGGCAACGGCAACTGCGCGCGCACGGTGTCGGTCTTCGGCCGGATCGACGGGGTCGAGGGCCCGGACCAGTACGTCTTCTTCTACGCCGACTCCGAGCACCCGAACTACCACGTGGTGAAGAACGTCGTGCCGTCGCAGATGTACGTCGCCGAGTTCCGGCTCGAGGACTACCCGGTGCACGCCGAGGACATCCTGCACGTCGGCGCCGAGGCCTTCAGCGCCGCGCTGAACACGGTCAACATCGGCAAGTTCAACCTCTGCTTCGGCGGCATCGGCATGGCGACGCACTCGCTGTACGAAGCCATCACGCACGCGCACAACCGCGTGCTCTACGGCAAGCCCGTGACGAACTTCCCGCACGTGCGCCGCGAGTTCGTCGAGGCCTACGCCCGGCTGACCGCGATGAAGCTGTTCTCCGACCGGGCCGTCGACTACTTCCGCAGCGCGAACCCGGACGACCGCCGCTACCTGCTGTTCAACCCGATCACCAAGATGAAGGTGACGACCGAGGCGCAGAAGGTGATCGGCCTGGTCGCCGACGTCGTCGCGGCCAAGGGCTTCGAGGCCGACACCTACCTCGCGATGTCGAAGAACGACATCGACGGCCTCCCGAAGCTCGAGGGCACGGTGGCGGTGAACCTCGCGCTGATCGCGAAGTTCATGCCGGCGTACCTCTTCGCGCCGCAGGAGTACGCGCCGGTGCCGACCCGTACGGACGCCGCGGACGACGAGTTCCTCTTCCGTCAGGGCCCGGCGCGCGGCCTGTCGAAGGTCCGATTCCACGACTGGAAGACCGCCTACGCGCAGGCCG
Organism: Amycolatopsis sp. NPDC104587; assembly: GCF_055583645.1. Taxonomy (NCBI): domain Bacteria; kingdom Bacillati; phylum Actinomycetota; class Actinomycetes; order Pseudonocardiales; family Pseudonocardiaceae; genus Amycolatopsis; species Amycolatopsis sp. NPDC104587. Next base: position 118,919 of record NZ_JBVJNO010000023.1, on the reverse strand, counting down.
CGCACATCCCGAACGTCGCGCTGTTCACCGAGCAGGCCGCGTCGCTGGTCAAGCTGCTCACCGAGGCCGCGCCGGACGAGGCGCAGCAGGCCGACCTCGACTTCGGGCTGGCGCTGACCGAGCTGTTCACGCTGGTCGTCTACGGCCAGCTGGTCCTGGAGCAGGCCGGGATCACCGGGCTCGACGAGCAGGTCGTCGACCAGATCTTCGCCGTGCTGGTGCAGGACTTCAGCGCCGCGGCCGTCGACCTCAACGGCAAGGCGAGCTCGACCGAGGCCCAGCAGGCCATCGCGCTCGCGGCGCTGCGCAAGCCGGTGGTCGACACCGCGCGCTTCGAGAACGTCTGGGCGCGGGTCCGCGACCTTTCCGGGGTCTACGCTATGACCCCGTGATGGCCAGGGAGTACCGGCTCGGCGTGACGCGGAAAGCCGCGAACGTGGTCGTGAAGGCGTTGCTGGCGCGCGGGATCCCGATCGTGGGGAGCACCGGGTGGCTGCTGACCACGCGCGGGCGGCGCTCCGGCGCCGACCGCACGACCCCGGTCAACGTCCTCGAGGTCGGCGGCGTGCGCTGGCTCGTGTCGCCGTACGGGCAGGTCGGCTGGGTGCACAACCTGCGCGCCGACCCGGCCGCCCGGCTGTGGCGCGGCCGCCGGCGCGAGACGTGGGCGGTCGAGGAGGCCGACGCGGCCACGGCCGGGCCGGTGCTGCGCGCGTACGTCCGCAAGATCCCGGTGACGGCGCCGTTCTTCGACGCGAAGCTCGGCGACCCGGCGGAAGCCTTCGCCGCGGAAGCCGATCGACACCCGGTCTTCCGGTTGGCAAGATCACGAACGTGAACCGAGAGCGGGCGGCGGAGCTGATCTGGGACGCGTGGCTGACCGGAAAACGGCTGGCGGGCCTCCCCGAGGACGCCCGCCCGCACGACACGGCCGAGGGCATGGCCGCGCAGGCGTCGCTCGCCGCGCTGGGCGGGCCGGTGTCCGGCTGGAAGATCGCCGCGACGACCGTGTACGCCCGGCAGTACCTGGCCGTTCCCGGCCCGCTGCCGGGGGTGATGTTCGAGCGGTTCCACCACCACGAAGGCGAGCCGGTGCCCGCCGACACGATGACGATGGGCGTCGCGGAGCCCGAGTTCGCGTTCCGGCTCAAGGCCGATCCCGGCCCGTCGCCGTCGCTGACCGCGGTGCTCGACGCCGTCGACACGATGTTCCTGGCGGTGGAGCTGCCGGACAGCCGGTACACCGACCACCAGCGGGTGGGCGGCCCGCAGCTGCTGGCGGACGTGGCGTGCGCGGGCCGGTTCGTCGAGGGCCGCCCGGTGCCGGGCTGGCGCGACCTCGACCTGCCCCGCCGCCCGGTGGTCCTCCACGCGGGCAAGCAGGAGTTCTCCCGCGGCGCGGGCAGCCTGGTCCTCGGCGACCCCCGCCTGGCCCTGCACTGGCTGGCGATGGAGCTCCCCCGCCACGGCGCCCGGCTCCGCCCGGGCGACATCGTGACAACGGGAACGGCGGCCCCACCCTGCCCGATCCACCCGGGCGGCGAGGTGGTCGCCGACTTCGGCGAGCTGGGCAGCGTCGAAGTGCGGATCGCCGCATGACCTTCCGGGCCGGGTTCGTCGTGGTCGCCGTGCTCGTCGTGGCCTTGGACGCCGGGTTCTGGTGGTTCGCGCGGGGCCAGCACCAGCCGGCCGCGCGGGTCGGCTTCCTCGTCGCCTACGTGCTCCTGCTGGCGGTGCTCGCCGCGGCCGCGGGGCTGGTGCGCTGGGAGGTCGCGGCGCCGTTGGGCGCGGCCTCCACCTCCGGCCTGCTGTTCGTCGGCGCGGCGGCGATCTTCAGCGTCGGCTTCGGGTTCGTGCTGCTGGCCGTCGTGGAGGCGGCGCTGGTCCGCCGTCTGGTGCTCGACGTGTCCCCGGCCGGCTGGCGCAACGGCACCGGCCTGGTCAGCTCGGCGGCGGCGGTGGTCCCGGCGGCGTTGCTCGCGGTCGGTCTCTTCGCGCTCCGCTGACCCGGAACGCCGACGGGCTTTCCCCGAACTCGGCGCGGAACACCCGGCTGAAGTGCGCGGCCTCGACGAAGCACCACCGCGCGGCGATCGCCGCGACGCTCCGGTTGGCCAGCAGCGGGTCGCGCAGGTCGCGGCGGACGGCGTCGAGCCGCAGCCGCCGGATGTGGTCGGTGATCGTGTGCTCCTCGGCCTCGAAGAGCCGGCTCAGCGTGCGCGGCGACATCCCGTGCGCGGCGGCGACGCTCGTCCGCGAGAGCCCGGGGTCGGCCAGGTGCCGCCGGACGTGGGCGAGCACGCGGGCGCGCAGGGCGTCCGGGACCTCGTCGACGCCGACGTGGTCGCTGAGCGTGCCGGCGAGCAGGCTGAGCCCGGCGTCGCCGAGGCGGCCGGCCGCGGCTTCGTAGAGGTGCCCGCCCTGCGCGACCGACGCCGTGACGAAGTCCGCGAACACCGCGCCCGGGCCGGACGTCGCCGGGTAAGCGCGGTCCATCGCGTGCGCGACCGGCAGCCGCAGGACGTCGCGCGGGAAGGCCATCACCGCGGACACCCATTCGCCTTCGAGGCGCAGCGCGTACGGGCGGCCGGTGTCGTAGATCGCGAGGTGCCCGGGTTCGACGACGACCTCGCGGTCGCCCTGCACGACCGTCGCGCGGCCGCGGACCTGGACGCACACCTTGAGCAGGTCGGAAGGGTTCTGCCGGATCGTCCCGCGCGAGCGGCGGACCACCTGCGGCGTGCCCGCGACGGTGAACACGTGGACGTCACCGAGCGGCGTGGTGACGACGTCACCCGAGGGAACGGAGGCGTCCAGGGGCTCGGGGTACAGCTCGCTGAAGGCGCCGCCGAGCTTCGCCCGCCAGGCCTCGCCACGGTGGTACATGGGCGCTCCGGTCGTCGCTGACCTGATCAGGCTAACACCGTGACCCGCAGAATCAACGCGCCCGAATGCCGCGTGACCAGGCTGGAAGCACGGACCGATCGCGGGAGGAACGCATGCTGGACGACGTCGACTGGCACGGCAAGATCTTTTCGGGCGGCTGGGTGCCGGCCCACGGCGGCACGCTCCCGGTGACCGAACCGGCCACCGGCGAAGTGCTCACCGAGGTCGGGCTGGCCGACGCGCAGGACATCGACAACGCCGTGACGCGGGCGGCCGCGGAGCAGCCCGCGTGGGCGGCGACACCGGGCCCGGAGCGGGCGGCACTGCTGCGCAAGGCCGCACGCGTCCTGGAGGACAACCGGTCGGAGTTCGAGCACTGGCTGGTCCGCGAGGGCGGCGCGATCCCGCCCAAGGCGGCGTTCGAGGTCGACCTGGTGCTGGCCGAGCTGTGGGAGGCGGCCGCGTTGCCGACGCAGCCGTGGGGGCACCTGCTGCCGACGAGCGAGGCGGGCCGGGAGAGCATCGCGCGGCGCATCCCGCTGGGCGTGGTCGGTGTGATCAGCCCGTGGAACTTCCCGCAGATCCTGTCGGTGCGGGCGGTCGCGCCGGCGCTGGCGCTGGGCAACGCGGTGGTGCTGAAGCCGGACGTCAACACGGCGGTGGCGGGCGGCACGCTGATCGCCCGCCTCTTCGAAGCGGCGGGCCTGCCCGACGGCCTCCTGCACGTCCTGGCCGGCGACGCCGCCGCCGGATCCGCGTTGACGGAACACCCCGGCGTCGCGGCGATCTCGTTCACCGGTTCGACGGCGGTGGGTCGTCTGGTCGGCGAAGCGGCGGGCCGGACGCTGAAGCGGGTCAGCCTGGAACTGGGCGGCAACAACGCATTGGTGATCCTGGACGACGCGGACCTGGAGGCGGCCAGCTCGGCCGGCGCGTGGGGCGCGTTCCTGCACCAGGGCCAGGTCTGCATGACGGCCGGGAGGCACATCGTCCTGGAGTCGGTGGCCGACGAGTACCTGGACCGCCTGACGGCCCGCGCGTCGAAGCTCCCGGTGGGCGACCCGTTCACGGGCCAGGTGGCGCTGGGCCCGCTGATCAACGAAAAGCAGCTGTCCAATGTAGACCGGATAGTCACGGAGACGGTCTCGGCGGGAGCGACGGTCCGCGCCGGAGGAACGTACGAGAAGCTGTTCTACCAGCCGACGGTCCTGTCGGGCGTGACGACGTCGATGCCGGCGTTCCGCGAGGAGATCTTCGGCCCGGTGGCCCCGGTGATCGTGGTGTCCTCAGAGGACGAAGCGGCAACGGTGGCCAACGACACGGAGTACGGCCTGGTGGCGGCGATCCAGACGGGCTCGGTCGACCGAGGGCGCGCGTTCGCCGAGCGGCTGCGGACGGGCATCGTGCACGTGAACGACCAGACGTTGAACAACGACGCGTTCGCACCGTTCGGAGGAACGGGAGCTTCGGGCAACGGCAGCCGGTTCGGCTCGGCGCACAGCTGGGACGAGTTCACCCAGTGGCAGTGGGTCACCCTGCGGGAGCAGGCCCACGGCTTCCCCTTCTGACGACCCGCCGGTGCCGGAGTGCGGCCCGCGATCCGGCACCGGTCCGTAACAGCTCGGCGCTCCCGGCGACTCCTTCCGAGCAGGGTGATCAAGCGAGGATCGAGGACGAGGTACGGCATGGGCTTCTCCGTCAAACTCGCTCCCGGCGTCCGGGTTCGCGCCTCCAGCAGGGGGCTGCGGGCGAGCGTCGGGCCGCGAGCAGCGCGTGTGCACGTCGGAGGCGGGCGCACCGGCTTTTCGAGCGGTGCCGGGCCGGTGGGCTTCTACACCTCGCTCGGCGGCACTCGGCGTACGACATCGCGGCGGGCGTCCACCGGTGCCTCGTCCCGGTCGCTGGCCGCCGCGGTCAAGGCCCAGCAGGCCGAGACACTGGCCGCTGCTTTGCAGGCGATCCTCGCGCTGCACCGGCCGGATTTTCCGGTGACCGAAAGGCCGGTGGCGCCCGAACCCGAGGCGCCGGACGAGCAGTCGGTCATCGCCCGGCACCGCAAAGACTGCCTCGCGGGCCTGGGCCTGTTCGCCAGGCAAGCTCGGGCGAAGGCGAGAGCGGACGCTGATCAAGCTGCGCTGATCGAGCTGGCGAACCTGCGGGAGCAGAACCGGCGACTGCGTGACGAGTGGCAGGCGGAGCTCGACGCGTTGTGGCAGCGATTGGTCCGCAACGACCCGGACGTCGTCCTGGGCACGCTGGCCGAAGCGTTCGAAGACAACGAGGCGGCCGCAGCGCCGATCGGAGTCGACGGTGCCGAGGCTTCGGTCGTTGTCCTCGTACCGGGCCCATCGGTGATTCCCGAGCGGCGGCCGACAACTACGGCGGCCGGGAATCTGTCTCTGAAAAAGCTGACCAAGCGCGAATCGGCGGATTTCTACAAACTGCTGGTGTGTGGATACGTCCTCACCACGGCCAAGGAGGCGTTCTCTGTCGCGCCGGGCTTGCGGTCGCTGAGGATTGTCGCCCTGCGCTACTCGGACGCCGACGCATACGGACGAGTCGACGCCGAAGCGATCCTCGGTGCGCGGTTCACTCGTGACGCGCTGGTCGGTGTTCAATGGGACACCGCCGACGCGGCCACGGTGGTCAACGACACCACTGCCGAGTTGCAGGCGAAGTTCGTCGGCCCGAGCCGCGAACTCGTCCCGCTCGACCTGCGCGAGGAGCCGGACTTGGCGGCTGTGGTCGCGGCGGTCGATTTCGATGAGCTCCAGGGAGCGGTGACCGGCGAGATCGAGCGGAGTGGCCGATGCGACGTCGTCCTGGCCGCCGCTGGGCCGAGGAGGATTCAGGTGATCAAGCTCGTCCGCGAAGCGGCGCCCGGTCTCAGCCTCAAGGAAGCGAAGGATCTGGTCGAATCCGCGCCGAAGACGGTGGTGAAGAACGTGGACAAGCAGCGCGCGGAAGCGGTCAAGGCGCAACTGGAGCAGGTCGGAGCCCGTGTGGTGCTGATGGGGAGCTGAGCTGTCGACAGCGAAGGCCGCCTCCGGAGAGTTCCGGAGGCGGCCTTCCCCATGAGTCCTATTTGTTGCCGAAACCGGCCCGCCGCAGGGCATCCGCCATCGAGCCGCTGCCGCCCGAGTTGCCGCCGCCGGAGTTACCACCTCGGCCGCCGCCGCGCTGGCCACCAGAGCCGGAACCCCGGCGCTGGCCACCACCGCCGCCGCCCTGCTGACCGCGATCACGACCGCCGCCGCCACCGCGGTTCCCGGCTGGAGCGCCCGGCTCGTCGTCCAGCCGCAGCGTCAGCGAAATCCGCTTCCGCGGCACATCGACATCCAGCACCTTCACCTTCACGATGTCCCCGGGCTTGACAACCTCCCGAGGATCCTTCACGAAGTTCTTCGACAGAGCCGAAACATGCGCGAGCCCGTCCTGGTGCACACCCACGTCGATAAACGCCCCGAAAGCCGCCACGTTCGTGACGACACCCTCCAGCCGCATCCCCGGCTTGAGGTCGCCGATCTTGTCGACACCCTCCGCGAACGTCGCCGTCTTGAACGCCGGGCGGGGGTCGCGGCCCGGCTTGTCGAGCTCGGCCAGGATGTCCGTCACCGTCGGGAGACCGAACGTCTCGTCGACGAACTCGGAAGGCCGCAGAGAAGACAAAGTCCGCGTGTTGCCGATCAGCGAGCGCAGGTCGGTTCCCGTGGACGTCAGGATCCGCCGCACCACCGGGTACGCCTCCGGGTGGACCGACGACGAGTCGAGCGGGTCGTCGCCGTCCGGGATGCGCAGGAAGCCCGCGCACTGCTCGAACGCCTTCGGGCCCAGGCGCGCGACCTCCTTCAACGCCGTCCGGGAGCGGAACGGGCCGTTCGAGTCGCGGTGGGACACGATGTTCTCCGCCAGCCCCGTCGTGATGCCCGAGACGCGGGTCAGCAGCGGCGCGGACGCCGTGTTGACGTCGACGCCCACCGCGTTCACGCAGTCCTCGACCACCGCGTCGAGCGAGCGGGACAGCGAAACCTCGGACAGGTCGTGCTGGTACTGCCCGACACCGATCGACTTCGGGTCGATCTTCACCAGCTCGGCCAGCGGGTCCTGCAGCCGCCGGGCGATCGAGACCGCGCCGCGCAGCGACACGTCCATGCCGGGCAGCTCGGCCGAAGCGAACGCCGACGCCGAGTACACCGACGCGCCCGCCTCCGACACCACGGCCTTCGTCAGGTTCAACGAAGGGTGCTTCTTGATCAGCTCCGCGGCGAGCTTGTCCGTCTCGCGCGACGCCGTGCCGTTGCCGATCGAGATCAGGTCGACCTGGTGGCGCGCCGCCAGCGCGGCCAGCTCGGCCAGGGACTGGTCCCACTTGTTCGCCGGCTGGTGCGGGTAGATGACGTGGGTGTCGATGACCTTGCCGGTCGCGTCCACGACCGCCACCTTGACGCCGGTGCGGAAGCCCGGGTCGAGGCCCATCGTCGCGCGGGTGCCGGCCGGCGCGGCGAGCAGCAGGTCGCGCAGGTTGGCCGCGAACACGCGCACGGCGTCGTCCTCGGCGGCCTGGCGCAGCCGCATCCGCAGGTCGATGCCCAGGTGCAGGAGGATCTTGGTGCGCCACGCCCAGCGCACGGTGTCGCCGAGCCACTTGTCGCCCGGGCGGCCCTGCTGGGTGATGCCGAACTTCGCCGCGATGCGCGTCTCGTAGTCGGTCGGTCCGACCTGCGGTTCGTCGGTCGGCTCGGCCGGCGACATCGTGAGGTCGAGGACCTCCTCCTTCTCGCCGCGCAGCATCGCGAGGATCCGGTGCGAGGGGAGCTTGGTGTAGGGCTCGGAGAAGTCGAAGTAGTCCGAGAACTTCGCGCCCTCGTCCTCCTTGCCCGAGCGGACCTTGGCGACCAGGTGGCCCTGGCCCCACATCTTCTCGCGCAGCTCACCGATGAGGTCGGCGTCCTCGGCGAAGCGTTCGACGAGGATCGACCGGGCGCCGTCGAGCGCCGCCTGCGCGTCCGCGACACCCTTGTCCGCGTCGACGAACACCGCGGCCGCGGCCTGCGGGTCCGTCGTCGGGTCGTTCAGCAAGCCGTCGGCCAGCGGTTCGAGACCCGCTTCGCGCGCGATCATCGCCTTCGTGCGGCGCTTCGGCTTGTACGGGAGGTAGATGTCCTCCAGCCGCGACTTCGTGTCCGCGGCGAGGATCGAGGCCTCGAGAGCCTCGTCCAGCTTGCCCTGGCTCCGGATGGACTCGAGCACGGCGAGCCGCCGCTCGTCGAGTTCCCGCAGGTAGCGCAGCCGCTCTTCGAGCGTGCGCAACTGCGCGTCGTCGAGCATGCCGGTGACTTCCTTGCGGTACCGCGCGATGAAGGGGACGGTCGAACCGCCGTCGAGCAGCTCGACGGTGGCCTTGACCTGTCCTTCGCGCACGCCCAGTTCTTCGGCGATCCTCTGCTCGACCGACACGCTCACTGCTACACGCTCCTGCTTCGCCCTGGTTCCGATCGTCTCATTCTGCCGTTTCCGCCGCCCCGACTTTCGGATGGGGCTCCTTGACATTCAGATTGGTCTAGTCCACTTTGTGGTGACCTGCCTCACCACCGTCGTGGAGGTCGCCCGTGGTCCCCAAGGTCCGGCTAGCCCTGCTTTCGTTGCTTTCCGTGGTCGCGCTGAGTCTCGGCGTGACGTTCGTCCTCGCCGGCAGCGCTTCGGCGGCGAACATCCTCGCCAACCCCGGCTTCGAATCCGGCACTTCGGGCTGGACCTGCACGGCCGTCCCGACCGCGGTGAGCACCCCGGTGCACAGCGGCAGCCGGGCTCTGAGCGCGACCCCGACGTCGTCGGACAACGCGCAGTGCTCGCAGACGCTCACGGTCTCGCCGAACACCGCCTACAAGCTGTCGGCCTGGGTCCAGGGCAGCTACGTCTACCTGGGCGCTTCCGGCTCGGCGACGACCAGCACGTGGACGCCGGGCACCAGCGGCTACACGCAGCTCTCGCTGAACTTCACCACCGGCTCGAGCACGTCGCTGACGGTCTACCTGCACGGCTGGTACGGCCAGCCGACGTACTACGCCGACGACGTCAGCCTCGACGGCCCGGGCACCCCGCCGCCGACGACGCCGACCACCCCGACGACGCCGACCACCCCCACCACGCCGCCGACCACGACCACCCCGCCGACGACGACCACGCCGCCGCCGACCCAGGGTGACCTGCCCAAGCACGTCCTCACCGGCTACTGGCAGAACTTCTACAACGGCGCCAAGGCCCTCAAGCTGGCCGACGTCCCGACGAAGTACAACATCATCGCGGTGTCCTTCGCGGACGCCACCGGCACGCCGGGCGCGGTGAGCTTCACGCTCGACTCCGGCCTGTCTTCGCAGCTCGGCGGCTACACGGACGCGCAGTTCAAGGCCGACATCAAGACGGTCCAGGCGCGCGGCCAGCGCGTCATCATCTCCGTCGGCGGCCAGAACGGCACGATCAGCGTCGGCGACTCGAACTCGGCGAACAACTTCGCGAACAGCATCAAGTCGCTGATCTCGAACTACGGCTTCGACGGCGTCGACATCGACCTGGAGAACGGCGTCAACGCCACCTACATGGGCCAGGCGCTGCGCAGCATCTACAACGGCGGCGGCAAGGTCATCACGATGGCGCCGCAGACGATCGACATGCAGTCCACGCAGGGGGGCTACTTCCAGCTCGCGCTGAACATCAAGGACATCCTGACGATCGTCAACATGCAGTACTACAACTCCGGCACGATGCTCGGCTGCAACGGCAGCGTGTACGCCCAGGGCACGGTTGACTTCCTGACCGCGCTGGCCTGCATCCAGCTGCAGGGCGGGCTGCGGGCCGACCAGGTCGGCCTCGGCCTCCCGGCGTCGTCGCAGGCGGCCGGCGGCGGTTACCAGGCCCCGGCGAACACGGTCTCGGCGCTGAACTGCCTGGCTCGCGGAACCTCGTGCGGCAGCTTCAAGCCGTCGGCGACCTACCCGTCGATCCGCGGCGCGATGACGTGGTCGATCAACTGGGACGCGTCGCAGGGGTACGCGTTCGCCAACACGGTGTCGGCCGGGCTCGCGGGCCTGCCGTAACCAGTACGCGTCATGAAGGGGCCCTTCCGGATCCTGTCCGGAAGGGCCCCTTCAGGACACCCCCAGCCGGCGCGTCCGGACCCCCCGGCCGCGCGCCTGCGGGCTCCACCCTGGCGCACCGGGCGTGTGCGAATGTTGAGAAAATGTTGAATCCGCAGGTCAGGCGGGGTTTCGGGGGACGACGGGCAGCCGCAGGGCACCCGGCGCGTCCGCCGGGACGACCGGCGCGGCCGGCGGCACCGGCGCCACCCGCCGGTAGGCGGCGCCCAACGGCGGCCGCGGGTCGGCGTCACCGCGGTTCGGCCAGCAGGCCATCGCCCGCTCGGCCTGGGCGGTGATCGTCAGCGACGGGTTGACGCCCAGGTTCGCCGAGATCGCCGAGCCGTCCACGACGTGCAGGCCGGGGTGGCCGTACAGCCGCTGGTACGGGTCGACCACCCCGGAGCCGGGGGAGTCGCCGATCGCGCAGCCACCGATGAAGTGGCCGGTGATCGGGATGTTCGCCAGGTCCGTCCACGCGCCCTGTGGCAGGCCGCCGATCTTCTCGGCGACGCGCCGCGTGACGTCGTGCCCGGCCGGGATCCACTCCGGGCTCGGTGTTCCCGAACCCTGTTTGGTCGTCATGCGCCGGCCGAAGAGCCCACGCCGCGTGTACGTCGTCACGGAGTTGTCGAGCGTCTGCATCACCAGCAGCCCGATCATCCGCTCCGACCAGCGCCGCGGGTTGTGCAGGCGGACGACGTCGCGCCGCTGCTTCCAGAGCTCGCGCAGGCCCAGCACCCAACGTCGGCGGCCGGCCTGTGCGTCCACCAGCACCGTCGTCATCAGGCCCATGAAGTTGCTGCCGCGCCCGTACCGCACCGGCTCCACGTGCGTGACGGCGTCCGGGTGGATCGACGACGTGATCGCGACACCGCGGGTGTAGTCGGTGTCGTCGCGCAGCGACCGCGCGGCCAGGACGGCTTCGGAGTTCGTCCGCGCCAGCAGGCCGAGCCGCGGGGACAGGTCCGGCAGCGTCCCGGTGTCGCGCAGGCGGTGGAGCAGGCGCTGGGTGCCCAGCGACGCCGCGGCGAACACGACCTGCGACGCGGTGAACGTCCGCCGGCCCTTGCGGACCCAGCGCCCGGTGCGTTCGGTGTCGACGGCGTACCCGCCCTCGATCGGCCGGACGGAGACCGCGGTCGTCAGGGGGTGGACCTCGGCGCCGGCCTGCTCGGCGAGGTAGAGGTAGTTCTTCACGGTCGTGTTCTTCGCGCCGACACGGCAGCCGGTCATGCATTCGCCGCAGAGCGTGCACGACTGGCGGGCGGGTCCCGCGCCGCCGAAGAACGGGTCCACCCCGGACTGTCCGAAGTAGACGCCGACCGGCGTGCGGCGGTAGGTGTGCCCGATGCCCAGGTTGTCGGCGACCTCGCGCAGGACGCGGTCCGCGGCCGTCGTCGCCGGGTTCTCGACCACGCCGAGCATCCGCTTCGCCTGGTCGTAGTACGGCGCGAGCTCGTCCTTCCAGTCCGTGATGTGCGCCCACTGCGGGTCTTCGTAGAACTTGTCCGGCGGCTCGTAGAGCGTGTTCGCGTACACCAGCGAGCCGCCGCCGACGCCGGAGCCGCTCATCACGAAGGTGTTCTTCAGCAGGGTGAGCCGCTGGATGCCGAAGCACCCGAGCTTCGGCGCCCACAGGTACTTGCGCAGCCGCCACGACGTCTTCGCGAACTCGTCGTCGGCGAACCGGCGGCCGGTCTCCAGCACCCCGACGCGGTAGCCCTTTTCGGTCAGCCGCAACGCCGTGACGCTGCCGCCGAACCCCGAGCCGATCACGAGGACGTCGTAGTCCATCACGCCACCACCCGGAAGTCCGCGGGGTCGAGCCGGCGGGTCCGGCGGTCGTATTCGGTGACCAGCCCGGGCCAGTTGGTCGTCACGCGGCCGTCGGCCTGGCGGTACCAGCTGGTGCAGGCGCTCCAGACGCTGTGGCCGAGGCGCTTCTGCACCTCGTCGTCGTAACGCTCCTCGACGTCCGGTCGTACGTCGATATAGGACACTCCGGGGCGCGAGAGCTGTTCGACGGCTTGGCGGATGTAACGCGCCTGGCGTTCGATCATGTAGATGATGGACCCAGCGCCGAGGTTCGTGTTCGGCCCGTAGACGCAGAACATGTTGGGGAACCCGGGCACGGCCATGCCCAGGTACGCCCGCGCGCCGCCGGACCAGGCGTCCCGCAGCGACCGGCCGCCGAGGCCGCGCACGTCCAGCCGGCCGAGGAAGTCCGTCGCGGCGAACCCGGTGCCGTAGACGATGACGTCCGCCTCGACCTCGGTCCCGTCCTCGACGCGGACGCCCTTCTCGGTGATCTCGCCGATCCGGCGCGTCTCGACGTCGACGTCCGGCTGCGCCAGCGCGGGCAGGTAGTCGTTGGTGAAGAGGATCCGCTTGCAGCCCAAGGGATACGCCGGCGTGAGCTTCGCGCGCAGCTCGGGATCCTTGAGGTGGCGGTGGCGCAGCTGCGCGGTCCGCAGCTCGAACATCTTCGCGAGCAACGGGTGCCTGGTCATCGCGTAGGTGGCGTACTCGGCGAGCAGGAAGATCCGCAGCCGGCCGAGCAGCTGCGTCGGCGGCAGGTGCTCGAACAGCCAGTGCTGCCAGCGCCGGTAGGTGGGATCGGACTTCGCCATGACGTACGGCGGCGTGCGCTGGAAGACGGTGACGTGCTCGGCGTGTTTCCGCAGCTCGGGCACGAACTGCACGGCACTGGCCCCGGTCCCGATGACGGCGACCCGCTTCCCGGTGAGCTCGACGCCGTGGTCCCACCGCGCGGAATGGAAGGCGTCCCCCGCAAACCGGTCCCGCCCGGGGATGGCGGGCAGGACCGGCCGCGACAGCTGCCCGACGGCCGGGACGAAGACGTCGGCCTCGTAGGTTTCGCCGGTCTTCGTCTCGACGCGCCAGAGCTTCCGGTCTTCGTCGAAGGCGGCCGCGGTGACCTCGGACCGGTACCGGATGTGCGGCCCGAGGCCGTACTTGGTGATGACGTCACGCAGGTAGGCGAGGATGTCCGGCTGGTGCGAGAACCGCTTCGGCCACCGCGGGTTCGGCTCGAAGGAGAAGGAGTAGAGCGGCGACGGGATGTCACAGGCGGCGCCGGGATAGGTGTTGTCCCGCCAGACGCCGCCGGGCTCGCCGGCGCTTTCGAGCAGCGTGAAGTCGCTGAAGCCGGCCCGCTTCAGTTCGATCGCCGTCCCGATCCCACCGAACCCGGTACCCACGATCAGCACCGACGGCCCCTTCGCCGAACCACTCATGCTGGGAAAGCTACGCATCCGAAGCCTGTGACAACAGGACACGAACGGTCACTCGATCGAGAATTCCGGCCAACGGTCACGCGGGTGGGTGGACGCGCACCTCCCGAGTCTTCAGGCCGGGTTCCGCCCAGTCCACCAACCGCCCGGCCGCGCTCTCCAGCCCCGCCAAATCCCGCTTCGCCAGCTTCTCGAACGGCGACAGCTCCACCACCGCCGCCTTGCGCTCCTTCCGCAGCTCCCAGAAGCCGCGCACGAACCCGCCCACCAGCAGCGTCCCCTTGACCAGGCCGTTCTGTGTGATCACCCGCTTGCGGTACTCGTCCGAAATCACGCGCGTCCGGTCCGCGTACGACAGGATCGTCTGGTCGAACGGCCCCAGCAGCCGCGGTGGCGCCGGGACGTCCTCGGCCGGGACGGTCAGCGACGGCAGGTCGACCAGCTCCCGGCCCTCGGGATCGCGGTACCGCCGCAGATCCATCGACGCCGCCACCTCACCCAAGCGCGTGATGCCCGCCCACGCCTGGACGTCCGCCACCGACGCCGGGCCGAACGCCCGCAGGTACCGCGAAATCAGCGAAGCGGGCGAAGGCGGCGACAACGGCTCGCCCACCCACGAGTCCAGGCACGCGTACGTCGTCTGGCCCGCCTTGCCCCAGATCGCCCGCGGGGGCGTCTGCACCAGCGGGAGCTGCCCGCGCGCGAGGTGGGTCAGGGACGCCGCCGGGACGTCCGGCCAGCGCTGCCCGAGTGACGCCCCCAGCGCCGTGCCCGTCAACGGTGAAGCCAGCAGCTCCCGCGCGGCCGACGCGACCTCGGCGTGGTCCAGCCCCTCCAGTGCCCGCGCGTGCTGGGTGTTCGTCTTCAGGTCGCGGTCGTAGAGCACCTGGACCACCGGCCGCCACGCCAGCGCGTCCGCCGCCGTCACCAGGTGGACCGTGCCGCGCATCAGCGCGATCCGGACCACCCGCCGGTCCTCCAGCAGCGTCGCCAGGTCCGCCGGCCGGAACCCCTGCAGCCGCGCCCACAGCGCGTAGTACGGCGGGAACGGCGCCTGTGCCTGGAGCCCGGCCAGGTGCTCGACCGCGTCGTACGCGGACATCTTCGCGGGACGCAGCAGCAGCTGGCGCTCCAGCGTCGCCCGGTTCAGGGCCCGTCGGCTCAAGGTCTCCACGGCACTCACCCTAACGATCACCGCGGACAGTTCCGGTCCTCGATTCGACGCGCGCACGGCCGTCATCCATACTTCCGGCCATGGCCGAGCTCGCCGCGCCCGCCGTCGGGGACTGGGACTTCCCGCGCGGCACCGCGAGCATCGAGCTGATGACGCGGTTCGCCGCCGAGCGCGGCCTTCCCGCCGGGAAGCTGCTCGCCGCGACGACGCTCTCGCCGGAGCTGCTCTCGGACCCCGCCGTCCAGGTCGACGCGCGCCAGGAGCTGGCCGTCGTCCGCGCACTGGCCGAACTGGACGGTTCGGACACGACGGCCCTCGAGCTCGGCCGCCGCTACCGCGTCACCACCTTCGGCATCTTCGGGTTCGCCTGCATCAGCAGCCCGACCCTGCGTGACGCGATGCTGTTCGCCCTGCGCTACTTCGACCTGAGCTTCGCCTTCTGCATCCCGCACGTCGGGGTCGACGGCGACCGGCTGACCCTCGAGCTCGACGACAGCCGCGTCCCCGCCGACGTCGCCCGGTTCCTCGTGCTGCGCGACCTGTCCGCGATCTTCGCGGTGATGCGCGACCTGCTGCCGGAGATCGTGCTCGACGACCTGAGCTTCCGGCACGAAGCGTCCACAGTGGACTCCTATGTGACGGCGTTCGGGCTGCGGCCCCGGTTCGGCGCCGACGCCTGCCGCGCGACGCTCGACCCGGCGCTGCTCAACCGGCCGCTGCCGCAGGCCAACGAGCAGACCGTCGCCCTCTGCGCCGCGCAGTGCGAAGCGCTCGTCACGCGCAAACGGCAGCGGTCCGGCATCTCGCAGCAGGTCCGGGAACGCCTGGTCCGCCTCGGCGGCGTCGACGCGGGGATGGACGAGATCGCCCGTCAGCTGACGCTCAGCACGCGCACGCTGCGGCGCCGCCTGGGCGAGGCCGGCACCAGCTACCGCGCGCTGGTCGACGAGGTCCGCCTGGCGCTGGCCGAGGAGCTGCTCGACACCGGGGTGCTGTCGGTCGAGGACGTCGCGTACCGGCTCGGGTACGCGGAGGCGTCCAGCTTCATCTACGCGTTCAAGCGCTGGACCGGGATGACGCCGGCGGCGTTCGCCCGCCGTTTCCGGGCCGCCCGGCAAGCACCGCCGGGTAGGTGAGCTTCAGCAGGTTGAGGAGCGAATCGGTGAGAAAGGTGCGCAGCGCCGCGCGGTCGAGCGTGCCGCGGATGAGCCATTCTCGCGACGCCGCCCGCAGCATCCCGCCGAACGACCGGATCATGGCGCGCAGCTCCTCGCGGCCCTCGGTCACGCCGGTCATCAGCGCGGCTTCGAGCACGCGGTCGGCGGCGATCTCGTCGGCCTCCAGCATGATCCGCTCGATCTCCGGGTCACGGCCCGCCGACTCGGGCCCGATCACCGTCAGCCACGCGTCGCGGTTGCGGTCCACCACCTCGATCCACCGCTCGACGCCGATCGCGAGCCGCTCCTCCATCGTGGTGTCCGGCAGCGCTTCGGTGACCGGCGCGGGCACGATCATCAGCTGCCGCACCACTTCCAGGTAGAGCTCGCGCTTCCCGCCGAAGTAGTGGTTGATCAGCGGGCGCGCCACCCCGGCGGCCTCGGCGATGTCCGAAGTGGACACCGACGCGTAGCTGCCCGCGCCGAACAGCCGCCGCGCGGCGGCGAGGATCTCCGCACGCCGCTCGGCCGGTTCGAGCCGGCGGCGCCGCGGCCGGGTCCCACTGGTCATCCGCACAGCCTCGCGGCGGACCAGCACGCTGTCAACATGCAGTTGACTTCTCGTCAAGAGAGTGACTCCGTTGGCGGGCAACCGAAGTTTCGCGTCAACCCTTGCCGTTACGCAACCGGAACAACTCGCCGGTAACTTCCCGGCGTCCGGATGCGACGAGACGACAGGGGACCGCGACCGGGGGTAGGAGCAGATGATCGAAGAAGGCGCGCCGATCCGGCCGGCCGGGCGCTGGGTCAGCGTCCGCCTGCAGCATCGCCACGTCAGCTTCGACGAGGGCTTCGAAGCCGACGAGCCCCTGCCCGACGGCGACTGCGCCGACGAAGAGTCCCTCTCCTACTCCGGCATCGTGATCACCGGGTACGACCAGGGGGCGAAAGTGTCCGAGCGCTGGATCCCGCTGGGGGTCGACCCGTCCGAAGCGGACGACGAGCAGCTCATCGAGCAGCTGCGCGAAGCCCTTCTCTGGCAAGCGGGGCGGCCGCCCCAGACCGCCGAGGACTGACCGGGCGCGTCACTGCGACCCGGCGGCCACCAGTTTCGCGGTGAGCGGCTCGAGCGCGGCGACCAGCTCGTCGAGCTCGGCGGGGGAGAGGGCCTCGTACGGCGGCTCGGCGAGCTCGTCGGTGAGGTCTTCGATGCGCTGCTTCAGCTCGCGGCCGGCGTCGGTGAAGCGGCCGTCGGTGTCGACGAGCCCACGCTCGCGCAGGCCGGCCATGACCGCGGCGAGCCGCTCCTTCGGCAGGTGGTGGATCCGCCCGAACGACTCCGGCGGGTGGATGCCCATCTCCAGCGCCGAAAGCACGTGGGACTCCGTGCCGCCGACGCCGGCGCCGACGAGTGCGGCGATGTGCCCGTCACCGCGGTGCTCGCGCAGCATCGTCGCGGAAAACCACAACCGGGCGACGGGTTCGTCCGGCACCGGGAGGGTGCGCAGCCCGGCGTACATCACCCGGCCGGCGGTGGGCGCGCTCCGCGCGGCCTTGGTCGTCAGGTCGGCGGCGCGGACCAGGCCGGGGGGAGCCGGCGAGCTCGTCACCCAGGATGCGCCGCAGGGAGGCCGCGCTGCCCCGCTGCCGCGCGGCGACGGACGCCTCGGGCGGGATGGTCTCCCACGCGCTCGGGATGTGCCGCGCGGCCTCTCCCTCGGCGAAGTTGTAGAAGGCCGCGTGCACGACCTGCGCCGGCACCCGCCCCAGCGGCGCGGCGCGGCTCGCGAAGTAGCCGTCCCAATAGGTGCGGTGCCCGAGCGCGGCCAGCTCGTCGTGGCACTCGCCGGCGGTGAAGGTGACCAGGCAGATCGGCTCGAGCAGCTCGAACATCCGGCGGGCGCGGTGGCTCATGGCCTGCATGATGCCAGCGACGGCCGCCGGTTCGCCGGATCTCCGCCCGGGGTCTTCAGGATCCGGGGAGTGACGCGAGTCCGGCAGGGCACGCCGGATATGCTGACCGGATGCAGTTCCGGCGGAAAGTGTGGCGGTTCCGGTTCCTCTTGTCCGGTGCGCTCTTGGTTCTCGCGGCGTGTTCCACCGGAAAGGACGCGGTGTCGCAGTCGAACTCGTTCGAGTTCGTTTCTCCGGGCGGTCAAACGCACATCTTTTACGAGCTCGGCCAGCGGAAGGCGGCCGGCGATCTGTCGGGACCGAGCGTGGTGGCCGCCGACAAGAATGTTGCGCTGAGCGACTACGCCGGCAAGGTGGTTTTACTCAACCTCTGGGGAGCCTGGTGTGGGCCCTGCCGCTCGGAAACGCACATGCTGAAGTCGATCTCTGCCGCCGGCAAAACCGAAGGTATTGCCGTCCTGGGCATCAATGTGCGGGAAAATCGGGACTATGCCGCCGATTTTGTCAGGAACTTCCAGGTGGACTACGACTCCATCTTCGACCCGTCCGGCCGGATCGCTCTGCGGCTGCGGGGAATTCCGCTGGCGGCGGTTCCGATCTCACTGGTTATCGACAAGCAGCAGCGCGTGGCCGCTGTTCACATCGGCGAGATCCTCGAAGAGGATGTGCGTCCGGAGCTTGAACGTGTGCGTGCCCAGTGAACGCATGCGGGATATCGATCAGCGGGCGTTCCGCAGAACGTACAGGTCGTAACTCGTTCCGCTGTCACTGACGCACGCGAAGTCGCGCCGCAGCCCCCTTCGTTTACCGTCGGTGCCCTAGCCGGAGCGGGAGTACGGATCGGTGTAGTGGGTGTCCTCCCCTGTGTTTCCTGACGGTGATGCCCCCGGAGAACGAGAGTGCCGGTCGCAGACGTGAATGCCTGCACAATGCGCTCATGCCTCGGTGAGCATTACTTGATGATTCACCGACACCGCCGGTCGGGTGATCAAGAGGATGTCGTGCGCAGGCCCTCGAACGCCACCTTGCAGACGGCGTCCGCCACCTCCGTCGCCGACGAGCCGCGCCGGGGTTTGTACCACTCGACCAGTGAGTTCACCATGCCGAAGAGCAGCCTCGCCGTCACCGCGGGGTCGACGTCCGGGCGGATGTCGCCCTCGGCTTCGGCCTGTTTCACCAGGTCCGTCACCAGCAGGTCGAACTCGCGCCGCCGGGCCAGTGCCGCCCGCTCCACCTTCGTGTTGCCGCGCACGCGCAGCAGCAGCGTGACGAACGGCAGCCGGTCGGCCAGCACCAGGACGCTGCCGCGCACCAGGTGCTCCAGCCGGTCGATCGCGCGGCCGTCGAGCCGGTCGGTCGACGCGGCGACCTCGAACAGCCCGTCCAGCGCCCGGTCCACCGACAGCCGCAGCAGCTCCTCCTTGCTGGGCACGTGGTGGTAGATCGCGGACTTCGTGATGCCGAGCTTGCGGGAGAGGTCCTCCATGCTCGTGCCGTCGTAACCCCGCTCGTTGAACAGCTTCACCGCCACCTGCAGCAGTGACTCGAGGTCGTAGCCGGGGCGCCCGCGCCGGGGCGCGGTCACGGCCGGTCCCGCTGGTCGACGATCCGGCGCATCTTGCCCATCGACCGCTCCAGGGTGTCCGGGTCGACGACGTCCACCGAAACGGTGACCCCGACCCCGTCCTTGACACCCGAGACCAGCGAGGCGGCGGCCTCGTCCCGCGAAGCGGCCGAAGCGTCGTGACGCGCTTCGACTAGCACGGTCAGGTGGTCGAGCCGGCCGCGCGTGGACCGGACGAGCTGGAAGTGCGGGCTCAGCCCGGCCGTCCGCAGCACGATCTCCTCGATCTGCGTCGGGAAGACGTTGACCCCGCGCAGGATGATCAGGTCGTCGGTGCGGCCGGTCACCTTGGCCATCCGCCGGAACGCCGGCCGCGCGGTCCCCGGCGAGAGCGCCGTGAGGTCGCGCGTGCGGTAGCGGATGATCGGCAGCGCCTCCTTGGTCAGCGACGTGAACACCAGCTCACCGGTGTCGCCGTCGGCGAGCACGTCTTCGCTGAACGGGTCGATCACCTCGGGGTAGAAGTGGTCCTCCCAGATGTGCAGGCCGTCCTTCGTCTCGACGCACTCCTGCGCGACACCCGGGCCCATCACCTCCGACAATCCGTAGATGTCGACGGCGTCGATCGCGAACCGCTCCTCGATCTCCGAGCGCATCTGCTCGGTCCACGGCTCGGCGCCGAAGATGCCGACCTTGAGCGAGCTCGCCTTCGGGTCCACGCCTTGGCGCTCGAACTCGTCGAGCAGGGTCAGCATGTACGACGGCGTCACCATGATGATCTCGGGCCGGAAGTCGGTGATCAGCTGCACCTGCCGCGCGGTCATCCCGCCGGAGGCCGGGATCACGGTGCAGCCCAGCTTCTCCGCGCCGTAGTGCGCGCCGAGCCCGCCGGTGAACAGGCCGTAGCCGTACGCGTTGTGCAGCTTGTGGCCGGGCCGCCCGCCCGCGGCGTGGATCGACCGGGCCATCACCGTCGCCCACGTGTCGATGTCGCGCTCGGTGTAGCCGACGACGGTCGCCTTGCCGGTCGTCCCGCTCGAGGCGTGGATCCGGCGCACCTGGTCCTGCGGCACGGCGAACATCCCGAACGGGTAGTTCTCGCGCAGGTCCTGCTTGGTGGTGAACGGGAACTTCGCCAGGTCGGAGAGTTCCTTGCAGTCGTAGGGGTGGACGCCGGCCTCGTCGAACTTCTTCGTGTACGCGGGCACGTTCGCGTAGGCGTGTCTGAGTGTCCACTGCAGACGCTCCAGCTGGCGGGCGGCCAGCTCGTCCGCGCCGATGTTCGCCTCGATCATGGTCAGTCCCGTTTCGCGGAGAGGACGCGGCTGCGGCCGCGGAATTCGGCGACGACCTCGGGCCCGCCGGGGGTCTCCCGGTGCACGGTGACGTCGTAGATGCCGTTGCGGCCGTAGCGGGTGCGCTCGGTGGCCGTGGCGACGAGGTGGTCGCCGAGCCGGCCGGCCGCGACGAAGGAGATCTCGGCGCCGGCGGCGACGGTCACCGGGCCGTGGGTGTTGCAGGCGCAGGCGAACGCGGTGTCGGCCAGGAGGAAGACGTAACCGCCGTGGGCGATGTCGTGCCCGTTGACCATCGACGCGGTGATCGTCATGGTCGCGACCGCGCGGCCGTCGCCGGCTTCGGCCAGTTCGATGCCCAGCGCGCGGGACGCCTCGTCGGCGGCGAACATGGTGTGCGCGGCGTTGGTCATGGACCCTCCGTGTCGACTGACCGAATGGACGGTCACCTGGCGGTGCCGCTCAGTAAAGGCAGTGCGCCGGGCCGGTGTCAAGCACCGGGGCCTTCCGATCTCGGCGGCCAGCGGCTACGATGGAATTACTGAACGTCCGGTAGGTTATTCGGTGGAGAGGTCGGACTCGATGGGTTTGCTGCGCAGCTACGTTTCGGGCGAGTGGCATACGGCGGCGGAAGAGGGTGTCCCGCTGCACGACGCCACCACCGGGGAAGAGGTCGCCCGGGTTTCGTCGGCGGGCGTCGACTTCGCGGGCGCGCTGGCGTACGGCCGCCGCGTGGGCGGGCCGGCCCTGCGCGAGCTGACGTTCCACCAGCGCGCGGCCCTGCTCAAGGCGCTCGCCTCGCACCTGCGTGAGCACCGCGAAGAGCTGTACGCACTCTCCGCGCGGACCGGCGCGACGCTGGGTGACTCCAAGTTCGACATCGACGGCGGCATCGGCGTCCTGTTCTCCTACGCCTCCAAGGGCAAGCGCGAGCTGCCGAACGACACCGTTTACGTCGACGGCAACGTCGAGCCGCTGAGCAAGGGCGGCACGTTCGTCGCGCAGCACATCGCGACCCCGCTGCGGGGTGTCGCGATCCAGATCAACGCGTTCAACTTCCCCGTCTGGGGGCCGCTGGAGAAGTTCGCCCCGGCGTTCCTGGCCGGCGTCCCGAGCCTGGTCAAGCCCGCGAGCCAGACGGCGTACCTGACCGCGCGCCTGGTCGAGCTGATCATCGAGTCGGGCATCCTGCCGGAGGGCTCGCTGCAGTTCGTCGCGGGCAGTGTCGGCGACCTGCTCGACCACGTCACCGCGCAGGACCTCGTGTCGTTCACCGGCTCGGCGTCGACCGCGCAGAAGCTGCGCGCGCACCCGGCGATCATCCGCAACGCCGTCCGCTTCAACGCCGAGGCCGACTCGCTGAACTGCTCGATCCTCGGTCCGGACGCGGTCAAGGGCACCACCGAGTTCGACCTGTTCGTCAAGCAGCTGACCTCGGAGATGACGGTCAAGGCGGGCCAGAAGTGCACGGCCATCCGCCGCGCGTTCGTGCCCGCGTCCCTGCTCGACGACGTCGCCGAGGCCGCTTCGGCGCGGCTCGCGAAGGTGACGGTCGGCAACCCGACCGCCGAGGGCGTCCGGATGGGCGCGCTGGCCAGCCTGGAGCAGCGCGAAGAGGTCCGGCGGTCTCTGAAGGCCCTGCTCGACGCGGGCAGCGTGGTGTTCGGCGACCCGGAGAAGGTCGACGTCGTGGACGGCGACGCCGAGCGTGGCGCCTTCATCTCGCCGGTCCTGCTGAAGGCGGACCCGGAGCGCTCGGAGCCGCACGAGGTCGAGGCGTTCGGCCCGGTCTCCACGCTGCTGCCCTACACCTCGGCCGAGCAGGTCGTCGAGCTGGCCGCGCGTGGCGGCGGCAGCCTGGCGGGCTCGATCGTCAGCGCCGACAAGGAGTTCGTGCGGGACGTCGTCCTCGGCGCGGCGCCGTACCACGGCCGCCTGCTGGTCCTGGACGCCGACGACGCCAAGGAATCGACCGGTCACGGCTCGCCGATGCCGCAGCTGGTCCACGGCGGCCCGGGTCGCGCGGGCGGCGGCGAGGAGATGGGCGGGATCCGCGGTGTGCTGCACCACATGCAGCGCACGGCTGTGCAGGGCTCGCCGGCGGTGCTCTCCACGGTCACCGGCCGCTGGGTCACCGGCGCACCCCGTACCGAGGGTGACGTCCACCCGTTCCGGAAGTCCCTGGCCGAGCTGAATATCGGCGACTCCGTCGTCGCCGGGCCGCGCACAGTCAGCCAGTCCGACGTCGACCACTTCGCCGAGTTCACCGGCGACACGTTCTACGCCCACACCGACCCCGAGGCCGCGGCGGCGAACCCGCTGTTCGGCGGGATCGTCGCGCACGGCTACCTGGTCGTCTCGTTCGCGGCCGGGCTGTTCGTCTCGCCCGAGCCCGGCCCGGTCCTGGCCAACTACGGCCTGGAGAACCTCCGGTTCCTCACGCCGGTCAAGGTCGGCGACTCGCTGACCGTGACGCTGACCGCCAAGCAGATCACCCCGCGGATCGACCAGGAGTACGGCGAGGTCCGCTGGGACGCCGACGTCACCAACGCCGACGGCGAGTCCGTGGCCAAGTACGACGTCCTGACCCTCGTGTCGAAGGAGCAGCCGTGACCGCTGTCGACTCGCTTGAAGAACAGTTCGAGGCCGTCATCGAGCGTGACCAGCGCATCGAGCCGCGCGACTGGGTGCCCGAGGGGTACCGCAAGACGATGATCCGGCAGATCGCGCAGCACGCGCACTCGGAGATCATCGGCATGCAGCCCGAGGGCAACTGGATCACGCGCGCGCCGTCGTTGCGCCGCAAGGCGATCCTGCTCGCCAAGGTGCAGGACGAGGCCGGCCACGGGCTCTACCTGTACTCGGCCGCGGCGACGCTCGGCGCGGACCGCGCGGACCTGACCGACAAGCTGATCACCGGCAAGCAGAAGTACTCGTCGATCTTCAACTACCCGACGCTGACCTTCGCCGACGTCGGCGTGATCGGCTGGCTGGTCGACGGCGCGGCGATCTGCAACCAGGTGCCGCTGTGCCGCAGCTCCTACGGGCCCTACGCACGGGCGATGATCCGCATCTGCAAGGAGGAGTCCTTCCACCAGCGGCAGGGCTACGAGCTGCTGATGACGATGATGAAGGGCACCCGGCAGCAGCGGGACATGGTCCAGGAGGCCGTCAACCGCTGGTGGTGGCCGTCGCTGATGATGTTCGGCCCGCCGGACGCCGACTCGCCGAACACCGCGCAGTCGATGGCGTGGAAAGTCAAGCGCCACACCAACGACGAGCTGCGGCAGCGCTTCGTCGACATGTCGGTGCCGCAGGCCGACGCGCTGGGCGTCACGTTCCCGGATCCCGACCTCCGCTGGAACGCCGATCGTGAGCACTACGACTTCGGCGCGGTGGACTGGGACGAGTTCAAGAACGTGTTGAAGGGCAACGGCCCGTGCAACGCCTCGCGGGTCGCCCACCGGCGCCGCGCGCACGACGACGGCGCTTGGGTCCGCGAAGCCGCGGTGGCGCACGCTGAAAAGAAGGGTTCGCGATGAAGCACGACTGGCCGCTGTACGAGGTGTTCGTCCGCGGCAAGCGCGGCCTGAACCACGTGCACGTCGGCTCGCTGCACGCGGCCGACGACGAGATGGCGCTGCACCACGCGCGTGACCTCTACACCCGCCGCAACGAAGGCGTGTCGATCTGGGTCGTGCGGGCGTCGGACATCACGGCGTCGTCGCCGGACGAGAAGGACCCGTTCTTCGCGCCGAGTGGCGACAAGGTCTACCGGCACCCGACGTTCTACGAGATCCCCGAGGAGGTGCCGCACATATGAGTTTCGACAACGTCTACGAGTCGCTGACCGAGGAGAACGACGCCCGCTGGGCGTTCGGCACCGGCTTCGAGGACCCGCTGTCCGGAGTGGACACCTCGGTGCCGTCCGGTGTGGACGGTGCGCAGCTCGCGGCGTACTGCCTGATGCTGGGCGACGACGCGCTGATCTTCTCCCACCGGTTGCAGGAATGGTGCACGAACGCACCCGAGCTGGAGGACGAGGTCGCGATCGCGAACATCGGCCTCGACCTGCTCGGCCAGGCGCGGCTGCTGCTGGCGCGCGCCGGCAAGGCCGACGGCTCCGCGCGTTCGGAAGACTCGTTCGCCTTCGACCGCGTGGAGAACGAGTTCCGCAACGTCCGGCTCGCGGAGCTGGGCGGCGGCCACTTCGGGCACCTGATCGCGCGGCTGTTCGTGTTCTCGACGTGGCGGCTGGCGCTGTTCCAGCGGCTGGTGTCCAGTGTGGACCCGGTGCTCGCCGCGATCGCGGACAAGGGTGTCAAGGAGCTGACCTACCACCGCGACTACGCGGCGCAGTGGCTGGTCCGCCTCGGCGACGGCACGCCGTTGTCGCACGAGCGCATGCAGGAGGGCCTCGACGCCGTCTGGCCGTACGTGGGGGAGCTGTTCCGCACGCACCCGGTCGAGCTGGTGGACGCGGCGACCCTGCGGCCCGAGTTCGGCGCGGTGCTGGACCAGGCCCTCGCGGCGGCGACGCTGACCCAGCCGGCGTCGGGTGAGCTGGCGGGTGTGTCCGGCCGGACCGGCCGCGACGGCGTCCACACCGAGCAGCTGGGGTTCCTGCTGGCGGAGCTGCAGAGCGTCGCCCGGGCCATGCCGGACGCGAAGTGGTGACCGCCGCCGCCGTCGCCGCGACGGTCACCGACCCGGAGCTGCCGATGCTGACGCTCGCCGACCTCGGCGTGCTGCGGTCGGTGTCCGAGGAGGACGGCCGGGTGGTCGTCGCGATCACCCCGACCTACACCGGCTGCCCGGCGATGGACACCATGCGCGACGACCTCGAGCACGCGCTCGTCACCGCGGGCTACGCCGACGTCGAGGTCCGGACCGTGCTGTCGCCGTCGTGGTCGTCGGACTGGATCTCCCCGGACGGACGCCGGAAGCTGGCCGAAGCGGGCATCGCCCCGCCGGGCGCGGCGCCGCGGCGGTCCGGGCCGATCCCGCTGACGCTGTCGGCGCCGGTGGCGGCCGTGCGCTGCCCGCTGTGCGGGTCGGCGGACACCGAAGAGCAGTCCCGGTTCGGTGCGACGGCGTGCAAGGCGCTGCGGCGCTGCCGGTCGTGTCAGGAGCCGTTCGAGCACGTCAAAGAAATATAATTGGGAGCGAAGCTCCTCCGCTGAGGGCGGCGGTGGGGGCAAGGGAGGACTAGGTGACCAGCACGATTTCCCGGCGGTTCCACCCGCTGAAGGTCGCCGGCATCGAACAGCTCTGCGACGACGCCGTCGCGGTGACGTTCGACGTCCCGGCGGAGCTGGCCGAAGACTTCGCGTTCAAGCCGGGCCAGTCGCTGACGCTGCGCCGCGAGGTCGACGGCCGGGACGAGCGCCGGTCGTACTCGATCTGCGCGGCGGCCGGGTCGGCGCCGCGGGTCGGCGTGCGGCTGGTGCCGGGCGGGCTGTTCTCGTCGTGGCTGCTGAACGACGTCCGCGCGGGTGACACCATCGAGGTCGCGCCGCCGACCGGCTCGTTCACCCCGGACCTCACCGCGGGCGGCCACCACGTGCTGATCGCGGCCGGCTCGGGCATCACGCCGGTGCTGTCGATCGTGTCGTCGCTGCTGGACACCCCGGACGCGACGGTGACGGTGCTCTACGGCAACCGCCGCACGGACACCGTGATGTTCGCCGACGAGCTGGCGGACCTCAAGGACCGCGCGCCGTCGCGGCTCGAGCTGGTGCACGTCCTTTCGCGGGAACCCCGCGAGGCCGAGCTGTTCACCGGCCGCCTGGACGTGCCCAAGCTGCGGACGTTCTTCGACACGCTCGTGCCGGTGTCCACTGTGGACCACTGGTGGCTGTGCGGCCCGTTCGAGATGGTGACCGGGGCGCAGGAGCTGCTGGGCTCGCTGGACGTCCCGGCGTCGCGGATCCACCAGGAGCTGTTCTACGTGGACACCCCGCCGGAGCCGGTCGTCCACGACGACCCGGCGGTCGCGGGGGAGTCGTCCGAGGTCCGCGTGGTGCTGGACGGCCGGTCCAGCACGATGAGCCTGCCGCGGTCGTCGTCGGTGCTGGACGGCGCGCAGCGCTTCCGCCCGGACCTGCCGTTCGCGTGCAAGGGCGGCGTCTGCGGCACCTGCCGGGCCAAGGTGACCGACGGCAAGGTCGACCTGCGCCGCAACTTCGCCCTCGAACAGGCCGAAGTGGACGCGGGTTTCGTGCTCACCTGCCAGTCCTACCCGGTCTCGGAGACGGTCACCGTCGACTTCGACGCCTGAGCCGCTACCGCCAGCCGAGCTCCGCGGCCAGGGGCTCGGCGGGCGTGGCCGGCGGGGTGAAGGCGGCCCAGGTGAACGCGGGCAGCCACGGCTCCGGGTCGGTGCTCCACTGGAGGGCCCGGATCTGGTCCGGCGTGCGGCGGCCGGTGAACGAGCGCAGGACGTCGTAGTCCGCGCCGGCCACCACCGCGGTGGGCACGTCCTCCCCGAGCTGCCACTGCCGGTCGGTGGCCCGGACTTCGAGGGCCGGCGCGCCGCGCTTGCCCAAGGTGTCACCCAGCATGCCGACGACGAGGTCGAGCGTGCCCGGCAGCGCGGGGTGCCCGGGCTCGGGCGCGGTGCCGAAGACGCGGTGCAGATCGAGCTCGTGGCTCAGCGTGTCCATGACCAGCAGCCGGCTGCCGCGCTCGGCGACGAGCGGTTCGAGCTCCGCGGCGATGACCGTCCACGAGTCGAGCACGACGTCGACCGGGCCGTTCTCGGCGGCGGCTTCGGCTTCGGCGTCAGGGGTGCCACCGAACCGGCGCGTGACACCCGCGGCGATGGTCACCAGGTGGGCCAGCAGGTCGCGCACCGTCCACTCCGGACAGCCGGGCACGACGCGGCCGCCGGCGTCCCCGGCCGAGGTCACCATCGCGGCGATCGTCTTGCGCAGGTGGCGGTAGAGCGCGTCGTCGGGCAGCTCGCTCATCGAAGTCCTCCAGGGGTGCGGCCGGGAAAACGCCCGTGACCCCACAACAGTGGCGTCACGGGCGTTTCCGGCATCGGTGTTCAGTTGTGCTCGACCGGCAGTTCGGTCTCGTCCTCGGGAGCCGCAGCCTGCTCCTCGGACCCGATCGGCTTGACGTGGCGCACCGTCAAGAAGACGACGGCGGACAGCAGGACCAGCACGACCCCGGCCCCGATGGCGACCGCGGTGAGGGCGTTGCCGAACGTCCCCTGCGCCGCCTTCAGCAGCTGGTCGCCGACGGCGCCCGGCAGCTTGCCGGCGGCGGCCACCGCACCGGGCAGGTCTTCCTTCGCCACGGCGGCCGAGTCGGCCGGAACGCCGTCCGGCACGGTGACCCACGCCGTGTACAGGATCGTGGCGATGCTGCCGAGCGAGGCGATGCCCAGCGCGTTGCCGAGCTCACCGGCGGTCGTCGAGATGGCGCCCGCCGAACCCTGGCGCTCCGGCGGCGCCGCCGCCATCGTCAGCTGGTTGCACAGCGCCGGGACCGCGCCGACCCCGAAGTAGACCACGCAGATGCCGAAGACCAGCAGGAACAGCCCGCCGCCGGACGGTGCCAGCGCGATGAGGAGCATGCCCACGGCGCTGATCACCAGGCCGCCGGTGAGCACCACGCTGGGGCGCACCTTGGAGGCCAGCGGCATCGACAGCTGCACCCCGACGATCGCGAGGATCGACGGCAGGATCAGCCACAACGCGGCTTCGAGCGGGGAAAGGCCCAGCACCAGCTGGAAGAACTGGGCGGTCAGCAGCCCGGTGCCCGCCATCACGATGCCCGTCACGAGGAACAGCGTCAGCGCGCCGCCCACCTGGGGGATCTTGAACAGCGCGACGTCGAGCAGCGGGTCGCGCAGCCGCTTCTGCCGCCGCACGAACAACACGCCGAGCACCACGCCGGCCACGGCGATCACGGCCGGCACGATGTCCCACCCGTTGCGGGCGATCTCCTTCAGCCCGAAGATGATCGCGAGGATCGAGACCAGCGAAAGCGCGACACTGGCGAGGTCCAGGTTGGCGGCGTTCTCGTCCTTCGACTCCGGCAGCAGCGCCGGGCCGGCGAACACCAGCAGCGCCATGAGCGGCACCGAAAGCAGGAACACCGAGCCCCACCAGAACGAGTTCAGCAGCAGGCCGCCGACCGACGGGCCGAGCGCCATGCCGCCGGCCCCGGCGGTCGTCCAGATCGCCATCGCCTTGGCCATCTGCTTGGGATCCGGGAACAGCGTGGAGATCAGGGCCAGGATGCACGGCATGAACGTGGCGCCCGCGATCCCGAGACCGGCCCGCGCGGCGATCAGCATCGCCGGGCTGGTCGAGAAGGCCGCCACGATCGACAGCAGGCCGAACGCGGTCGCGCCGATCAGCAGCAGCTTGCGCCGGCCGATCCGGTCGCCGAGGCGGCCCATCGTCACCAGGGAGCCCGCGATCAGGAAGCTGTAGATGTCCACCATCCACAGGCTCTGCAGGGCGCTGGCGCCGAGGTCCACGGTGATGTGCGGCATCGCCAGGAACATCACCGTGAGATCCAGGAACACCAGCATCGTCGGCAGGCTCAGCACCGCGAGGGCCAGCCACTGGCGCGCCCCCGCCCGCCCGGGTGCGGGGGCTGGTTTGCCCGTGAGCTCCGTCGTCATGATCTCCATCTCCATCCAGGGGGGATAACGCGAGTTTTATCGGCGCTGGTGTCCGCAGGTCCGCTCGCCGGGCCGGGGTTCGGCCGGGCCGGGCGTCGGGAGCATTTCCCGGCGCAGGTGCGGAACCCACCGGACGAGACCGGGCCGCCAGGTGCGGATGAGCCCGGCTTCCGCCGGGTGCGGGGCGGCGCCCGTCTCGTGTCCAGCCGTCTGCAACGCCCGGGCCCGCGAAGACGAGCGGGCCGACTCGGGCGGGATGAAGAGCGTTGCACGCATGCGGAACTCCTCAGGCACTTGTCGGTCAGGCTCACGCCAGTCGTTCCCGAAGGTGTTCTTCTCCGCGTTTCCGGACATTCCAAGTCCCGAAGGTACCGAGCCGCGGGCCCGCCCCGGAAGTGCAAAATCCACGTCTTCGGGCGTGATTATCGCGGGCCGCGCGGCACCGGTTTCAGACGGTTCCGGGGGACGCTCCCGCCCGGCCGCCGGTTTCGGCGAACTCGCGGACCGAAGCGGCGATGTAATCGATCATCTCCTCGGTCAGCCCCGGATAAACGCCCACCCAGAACGACCGCTCGGTGATGACGTCGCTGTTGGTCAGGTCGCCCACGACGCGGTAGTTCACGTCCTGGTAGGCCGGGTGCCGGGTCAGGTTCCCGGCGAACAGGTGCCGGGTGCCGATCTTGCGGTCTTCCAGGAACCGGATGAGCTCCCGCCGGCTGAACGGCGCGTCCTCGGTCAGCGTCAGCACGAATCCGAACCACGACGGCGTGCTACCCGGCGTCGGTTCCGGCAGCAGCAGGTACGGCGTTCCCTCCAGCCCCGCCCGCAACCGCGCCCAGTTCGCCCGGCGCGCGGCGGTGAACCAATCCAGCTTCTCCAGCTGCGACAATCCCAGCGCGGCCTGGATATCGGTCGACTTCAAATTGAACCCGACGTGCGAATACACGTATTTGTGGTCATATCCGGCGGGCAGCCGGCCTTTCTGCTGGTCGAACCGCTGGCAGCAGGTGTTGCTCGCGCCCGGCGCGCACCAGCAGTCCCGGCCCCAGTCCCGCAGCGACTCCACGATCTTCGCCAGCATCACCCGCGACGTCAGCACGCAGCCGCCCTCGCCCATGGTGATGTGGTGGGCCGGGTAGAAGCTGGTGGTGGCGACGTCGCCGAAGGTCCCGGTCATCCGGTCCCCGTAGAGGGAGCCGACGGCGTCGCAGTTGTCTTCCAGGAAGAACAGCCCGTGCTCCTTGGCCAGCTCCGCCATCTCCTTGACGGCGAACGGGTTGCCCAAGGTGTGCGCGAGCGCGATGGCGCGGGTCTTCGGGCCGATCGCGGCCGCGACCCGCTCGACGGAGGTGTTGTAGGTGCCCAGGTCGACGTCGACGAAGACCGGGACCATCCCGTTCTGCACCACCGGGTTCACCGTTGTCGGGAAGCCCGCGGCGACGGTGACGACCTCGTCGCCGGGCCGCAGCCGGCGCTTGC
The DNA here is from genome assembly GCF_055583645.1 of Amycolatopsis sp. NPDC104587. NCBI lineage: Bacteria > Bacillati > Actinomycetota > Actinomycetes > Pseudonocardiales > Pseudonocardiaceae > Amycolatopsis > Amycolatopsis sp. NPDC104587. Next base: position 88,416 of record NZ_JBVJNO010000023.1, on the reverse strand, counting down.
CCAGCAAGGGCGAGGTCAGCGCGGTCATGCCGAGCAGGTTCGCCGACGACCCGGAGTTGGTCAGCAGCGCCTTGCGCGTCCCGATCCGGCGGGCGAAGGTGGCCTCGAACTCGAACGACGAGACCCCGTGCGCGATCCGCATGTCCAGCGCCGCCTCGACCAGAGCCGTGCGGTCCGCCGCGTCCAGCACGGCCCCCGCGGGCCAGATCTCGGTGTGGCCGGGCACGAACGGCTGCGCCCGGCTCACATCCGTGTGGTACTTCGCCACGTCGTCGAGCAGCTTGTCCTTGCGGTCGCTCATCTACGTCCTCCCACCTGGCCGGCCTGCTTTCGGCCGGGTTGGCAACCCGCCTTCGCGCTCCCGTGACCGAGTGCGGGGTGGACTGCGGCGGCGACATGCATGGCAAGGAACCCCCTCGGCCTGGGAGTGGCACGAAGCTGGGCTGACGTGCCTTGCCGGACGCTCGGTGCAGCACCCCTCCGGCGGGAAGCGGTTCGTTGGCGCGGTCTTGCCTTGCCACAGTGCCGCGCGGGCCCGCCGGCGGGCGTCTTCCCGTTTGCGGCCGGGCGTCCGGTTCACGCCGCCTCGCGCAGCTCCCACGCCGCCGGCCGCTCGCACCACGCGTCGCCTTCCAGCCGCGGCGGGGGCGGTCCGTCCACCCGGATGTCGCACCACGTGCCGTCGAACGGGAACTGCCCGGCGGCGGCCGCGCGCCGCATGCGCCGCCCCTCCGCGAGCACCGTGCGGCCGAACTCGGCCGACCAGTAGCCCGGCTGGCCGGTCGCCCAGGCGAACTCGTCCTCGTCCTTCCACTCGCTCGTGCGGTCGGGCGCGACGACGACGTCGAGGCTGTGGTCGATCGTGTCGAGGCCGGCGGTGGTCCCGTCGTTCCAGTGCGTCGCCGGCTGCTCGAGGTTGACGTACCAGCCGTCGAACCGGCCGCGGTCGAAGAACCACCACACCGAGTGCGGCCGGCCCGGCCGCACCAGCATCAGGACGTCGCGCTCACGCCACTCGCTCACGGCGAGCCGTGCCCGCCCGACGACTTCGATCGGCTCTTCCCGCATGGCCGTGCCGTCGGCGTGGTACCGGGTCGCGAAGCCCGCGCCGACCGGCACCCAGAGCAGGAGGCCTTCGGCCGACCGCTGCACCACTCTGGCGGCCTGGGCCATGTTGAGGTGGGGTCCGCGGAAGTACCGGCGGACGACGACGGAGCCCGCGGTCAACCGGTGCGGGTTGCTCATGAGATCCACTCCCGGGGGTCGTGCGGTTTGCCCACCGCGGGCAGGGACCGCTCCACCACGGTCGCGTGCGAAGCTCCCGGAGGTCGTCTCGTTTCGTGCGCTCGGTGATCGACGGCGGGTCAGCGGATGCGGCGGCGACGCCGGCGCGGCCGGGCCGTCACGGCGTCTTCGTCCGCGATCACGCCGTCGTCCCCGACCGGCGCCGCGGACGCGGGTTCGGAGAGGCCCAGCATCTCGGCCACCAGCTGCTGGGACGAGGCGAAGGCGCCCGTCGGCGCTTCGGCGGCGCGGCGCAGGGCCGCCGGGCGAAGGCGGTTGTACCCGCGGACCGTGACCGGACGGCGGACGCGCAGTTCGTAGGCCTTTTCGTCGGCCAGCTCCGCCGCGAGCTCCCGGTCGACCAGGATGGTGCCCGGGCGGGCCACCGACGTCAGGCGGGCGGCCAGGTTGACCACTGAGCCGTAGACGTCGCCGAAGCGGTTGAGGATGCGGCCCGAGGCCATGCCGGCGCGGACCGACGGCAGGCTTTCGTCCGCCGTCGTGCGCTCGGTCAGGGCCAGCGCGATCTCGGCCGCGTCGGTCGCCGAGTCCGCGACGAACAGGACCTCGTCCCCGATCATCTTCACGACCCGGCCGCGGTGCTCGGCGATGACCTCGGCCGCCAGCAGCTCGAAGGCGTCGAGCACGCGGCTCAGCTCGTCCTCGTCGATCTGGCGCGTCAGGCGGGTGTAGCCGACCATGTCGACGAACCCGACGACCTCGGTGCGCGTCTCGAGGTTCTCGTCCGGCGCGGCGAACGCGCGTCCGGCGTAGGCGGCCAGGTGCCGTCGCCAGACGAAGTTCTGCACCCGCTCGAGCTCCGGCAGCAGCCGGTCGACGAGCCGCGCCACCTGGCGCTCACCGCGGCCGAGCTCCGGCTGCTCGCGGATCAGCGCCCACAGCATCTCGACCTGCCACTCGGCCAGCCGCGACAGGTGCTGGCCGAGCGCGCGGGTCACCGACACCTCGATGCTCGGGTCGATCAGCCCGGACTGGACCAGCTGGTCGGCCGTCCGCATCGCCTCGACGTCGGCGTCGGTGAAGACCACCTCGTCGTCGGCGACCGTCGCGAACCCGAGCGCACGCCAGAGCCGGCGCGACCGTTCTTCGGGCACGCCGGCGCGTTCGGCCACTTCGAGCCGGGTGTACTTCCGGCGGCCGCCCAGCAGGATGCGCTCGAGCCGCTGCTGAAGTTCCCCGCTCGAACCGGGCCCGGGATCGGACACCGTCAGGTCGTGTGGACGATCAGCACGTCCACGCCGGACTTCCGGGCGACCTCCGAGGGCACCGAGCCGAGGATCCGGCCCGCGATCGTGTTCAGCCCGCGGTTGCCGACGACCAGCAGGTCCGCCTCGCGCTCGTGCACCACCTTGCGCAGCGAGTCGACGGGGTCGCCCTTCACCGCGACGGTGTCGATCTTCTCCGCGCCCGCGCGCACCGCCCGGTCGCGCGCGGACTGCAGCGTGTCCTCGGCCGGCGCCGAGCCGACGACCTGGTAGGCCTCGTCACCCAGGACGTCCTGGGCCTTGTCGACATCGGTCTTGCTGGCCGGGTAGAAGGCGCACGTGATGACGAGCGTCGCCCCCGCGTCGCCGGCCACCGCCGCCGCGCGGTCCACCGCCGCGAACGAGGACTCCGAGCCGTCCGTGCCCACCACCACGGTCCGATATGCCGCACCCATGCGCAAAACCTCCAGGTGATCCCGCGTGAGCAGGGACGATAGCCGGTCGGCATCGACCGTGCCGGCTCGTCCGCGCCCGTGTCGGGTGGAAGGTTACTCGCCAGTCGCTTTCTGCGCTCCGCTCGGCCGCGGAGTGGGCTTCGGCGCCGGCTTGGGGGCCGGTTTGGGTGCCGGGTGCGGCTTGGGGACGTCGGACGCCTTGATCCGGATCGTCTCCTCGACGTCGCCCACCGGCTTGGTCTTACCGGGGTCGGCGGCCTTCAGGTCCTCGGCCTTGAGGTCGGCCGTGACGTCCGCGGGCACCTTGACGTCGTCGCCCAGGACGGTGTGCGCCTCGGCCAGCACGGCCCGCGCCGCGCGGACCTGCTCGGCCAGCCCGCCGCGGACCTTGCGCAGCGAGTCGACGCGCTCGTTGGCCTGGGTGATCCGCCGGTTCGACTCCTCGGTCGCCGTCGTCACGCGGCGGCGCGCCTCGTCGGCGGCCTCCGCGAGCCGGGCGTTCGCCTCGGTGATCGAGTCCTGGCGACGCTTGTTCGCGTCGGCCACCGACTCGCGCTGACGGCGTTCGATGTCGGCCTTCGCGGTCGTCTCCTCTTCGAGGATCTTCGCGCGGATGTCGGCGGCGTCCTGCGTCGCCTCCTGGACGCGGCGCGCGGCCTCGGCCTTGCTCGCCGCCTCCTGCTCGGCCAGCACCCGCATCGCCTCGGTGCGGCGCGAGGCCATCGCGATCTCGAAGTCTTCTTCGACCTTCGTCCGGCGGTCCGACGACTCGGTGTCGAGCTTCGTCCGCTCGGCCTCGGCCTTGTCGGTGATCTCCTTGGCCTGCGCGCGGGCGTCCTCGAGCACCTTGCGGTGCTCCGCCTCCATCTCCTTGCGGCGCAGGTCGAGCTCGGTGAGCAGCTGCTCGTAGCGGGCCCGCATGGCGCTCGCGTCCGTCTCGGCCTTGGCCCGGATGTGCCCGGCCTCGGCTTCGGCGCGGGCGCGCGTGTCGGCGGATTCGTCCTGTGCGAGCCGCAGCATCCGCTGCAGCCGCTCGGACAGGCCTTCGACGCTCGTCGGCGGCTGGGCCAGCCGGTCGACCTGCCCGCGCAGGTCCGCGATCTCCCCGCGCGCGATCTCCAGCTGCCGGGCGAGGTCCCCGGACTGCGCGATGGCGGCGTCCCGATCCGCGGTGAGCATCTTCAGGTCGGCGTCCAGCCGTTCGAGGTGCTCGTCGACCTGTGCTCGGCTGTATCCCCGCTTCGCCACGTCGAAGCCGGCTCCCAGCGGCACAAGCTCCCGTTCATCGCCAAGGCTCATGGGCCTACCGTAGTCGCAGCCGGGTCACGGAAGGGTGAGCACCCGTACGGTGCGCCGAACGCGCCGTGTGATGCGGCGAAGGGATCTGGCCGGATCCGGCGCCATCACGGTGGATTCCGACGCCGGGAGCGCGAGCCCGCCCCCGGCGTCGTCTTGATCACGTCCTTCCGCCCGTCCGGTGTTCGGACGTGTGTCCCGGCGCGGCGCCCGCTCAGGCGCCGCGGAAGGCGTTGATCGCCTCGATGTGCTTCGCGCGCTTCTCCGCGTCCCGGACGCCGAGTCCCTCTTCGGGCGCGAGCGCGAGCACGCCGACCTTGCCCTGGTGGGCGTTGCGGTGCACGTCGAGGGCGGCCTGCCCGGTCTCTTCGAGCGAGTACGTCTTCGACAGCGTCGGGTGGATCAGGCCCTTCGCGATCAGCCGGTTCGCCTCCCACGACTCGCGGTAGTTCGCGAAGTGGGAGCCGATGATCCGCTTCAGGTTCATCCACAGGTAGCGGTTGTCGTACTGGTGCACGTACCCGGAGGTCGACGCGCAGGTGACGATCGTCCCGCCCTTCCGCGCGGCGTAGACCGAGGCGCCGAAGGTCTCCCGGCCCGGGTGCTCGAACACGATGTCCGGGTCGTCGCCGCCGGTCAGCTCCCGGATCTTCGCGCCGAAGCGCTGCCACTCCTTCGGGTCCTGTTCGGTGTCGCTCTTCCAGAACTGGTACGCCTCGGCGCTGCGGTCGATGATCAGCTCGGCGCCGAGCTTCCGGCAGATCGCGGCCTTCTCCGGGCTGGAGACGACGCACACCGGGATCGCGCCGCCGTTCAGCGCGTACTGCGTCGCGTAGGAGCCGAGGCCGCCCGAGGCGCCCCAGATCAGCACGACGTCACCCTGCTTCATGTCCGCGCCGTTGCGCGAGACGAGCTGCCGGTAGGCGGTGGAGTTGACCAGCCCGGGGGAGGCGGCCTCCTCCCAGGTCAGGTGGTCCGGCTTCGGCATCAGCTGGTTGGCCTTGACCAGCGCGATCTCGGCGAGGCCGCCGAAGTTCGTCTCGAAGCCCCAGATCCGCTGCTCGGTGTCGAGCATCGTGTCGTTGTGCCCGTCCGGGCTCTCCAGCTCGACGTTCAGGCAGTGCGCGACCACCTCGTCGCCGGGCTTCCAGTTGTGCACGCCGACGCCGGTCCGCAGCACGACGCCGGACAGGTCCGAGCCGACGACGTGGTAGGGCAGGTCGTGCCGCTTGGCCAGCGGCGAGAGCTTCCCGTACTTCTTGAGGAACTTGAACGTGGGGATCGGCTCGAAGATCGACGTCCACACGGTGTTGTAGTTGATCGCGCTCGCCATCACGGCGACCAGCGCCTCACCCGGCCCCAGCTCGGGGACCGGCACCTCGTCCACGTGCAGTGACTTGCGCGGGTCCTTGTCCCGGCTGTCGAGGCCCTCGAACATGTCGACCTCGTCCGCCCGCACGGTCACCCCGCGGTAGCTCTCGGGCACGGGCAGGGAGCCGACCGTGGCGGACTCGCCGGTCAGGATGGCCTGCTGGATCTCGCCGAGCTGCGTCATCGGTTCCTCCGCGGAGATGGGGGTCAACGGCGTTGGCGGCAGAAATTACTCGCCGGTAACTCGCGGACACAACTGTACGAGACGGACGGCACGATTACACGCCCAACTGTGACCGACCAGTCTTGACCGGCTGGCCAGTCAAGCGGATCATCGGCGGTGGGAAAGCATCCCCACCAGCAGTTTCACCGACGGAGGTGAGCACGAATGAGTGAAGTCTCTACGCGCGCCTGGACCCGGCCGCACGACTGGGCCGAGGTCGTCATCGGCCTGGTCGCCGCTCTTTCACCCCTTTGGCTGAGCACGGACTCGACCGCGATGTGGACGATGGTCGTCCTGGGCGCGTTGGTCGCAGTCGACGGCCTGGTCTCGCTGGCCGTGCCGGGCATGGTCTACGGGGAAGGCATCCAGATCGCGCTCGGCGTGCTGCTCTTCATCGCCCCGTGGGTGATGGGGTACACCGAGTTCAACGGCGCGTCCTGGACGTCCTGGACGTCCTGGATCGCCGGGGTCCTGACGGTCGTCGCGGGCGCGGCGGCGATGCCGGTCGCGACGGCCGCGCACCGCACGGCAGGGCAGCACTGACGGACCGAAGGACCCAGGAGGCACCGGAATGACCGAGGATTCGGCGAAGGAGCGCATTCTTTGCGCCGCCGAGGCGCTCTTCGCCGAGTCCGGCTTCGACGCGACCCCGACCTCCCGCATCGCGGAGCGGGCCGGAGTGCCGAAGGGGCTGGTGCACTACTACTTCCGGCACAAGCCGGACCTGCTCACCGCGCTCGTCGAGCGGCTGCCCGACGAGCGCATCGAGCCGGCCGTGGTCGTCGTCCCCGGCGACCTCGCGGGCAGCCTCCGGCGGCTGGTCCGCGAGCTCGACCACCGCTTCAGCCGGTCACTCGGCCTCTCGCACCTGCTGTGGCGCGAGGCCGACACCCACCACGTCGTCCGCGACGCCCTCCACGAGCGCTTCCAGGTGCTCGTCCGCCAGGTCCGCTCGGTGATCGTCGCGGCGACCGCCGGCGGCCTCCCGATCGCCGACGTCGACCGCGCGTCCGGCCTCCTGGCCCGCGCGGTCAGCCACCGCCACGCGACGGCCCGCCACTCCGACGACGACCTCCCCGCCGAGTTCGACGGCGAACTGACCTTCATCGCCGACGCCCTCGCCGCCAAGGCGGCGCCCGCGTAGGCGGGGTTCCGGGCCCGGCAGGCTAGGGGTTGCGTGGGGTGCCGAGTCGCACCGCCGGCTCCGGAACCGGGGTTGTGCGGGGTTTGTGACGGAGATGCGGCCCCTTCACGCCGCAGTTGTCAGGTCAGTGCGCGCCGTCCTTCGCCGGCTCCACGAGTTCGACCAGCACACCGCCGGCGTCCTTCGGGTGGACGAAGTTCACCCGGCTGTTCGACGTTCCGCGCTTGGCCGCGTCGTACAGCATCCGCAGGCCCTGCTCGCGCAGCGCCGCCGCGGCGGCGTCCACATCGGACACGCGGTACGCCAGCTGCTGCAGCCCCGGGCCGCTCTTGGCCAGGAACTTGCCGATCGCCGAGTCGTCGCGAAGCGGCGCCAGCAGCTGGATCTGCGTCTCCGTGCCCGCCGTGCCGGGCGCGCGCAGCATCGCCTCCCGCACGCCCTGCTCCTCGTTCACCTCCTCGTGCGCCACTTCCAGGCCGAAGTGCGCGCGGTGGAACTCGATGGCCGCGTCCAGGTCCGGGACCGCGATGCCGACGTGGTCGATGGCCGTCACGAACGGCCGCAGGGCGTCATTCATGGAGGCAGGATAGGGGCCCGCGCCGTGGCGTCGAGCCGGAATCGTCGCGTGCCCCGCCTCACACTGGCTCCATCAAGAAGCCCGCCCTCCGGGTATGGTCGGAAAAACTGCCCATGCGCCGAAGCTTGGAGGACGCCGTGTCCGGTTCCGTGATCGTGGGCGCCGCCCGTACGCCGATCGGGCGGCTGCTCGGTTCCCTCAAGGACTTCACGGGAGCACAGCTCGGCGGGGTCGCGATCAAGGCGGCCCTCGAACGCGCCGGGGTCGCCCCGGACGCGGTGCAGTACACGATCATGGGCCAGGTGCTCACCGCCGGCGCCGGCCAGATCCCGGCCCGCCAGGCCGCGGTCGCCGCGGGCATCCCGATGAGCGTGCCCGCGCTGACGATCAACAAGGTCTGCCTCTCCGGCCTCGACGCCATCGCGCTCGCCGACCAGCTGATCCGCGCCGGCGAGTTCGACATCGTCGTGGCCGGCGGCCAGGAGTCGATGACCCAGGCCCCGCACCTGCTGCCGAAGTCCCGCTCCGGCTTCAAGTACGGCGACACCACACTTGTCGACCACATGGCCTACGACGGTCTCTTCTGTGCCTTCGACCAGGTCGCCATGGGCGCCTCGACGGAAAAGTACAACTCCCGCTACGGCGTCACCCGCGAGCAGCAGGACGCCTTCTCCGCCCGCTCGCACCAGCGTGCCGCCGAGGCCATCAAGAACGGCTACTTCGCCGACGAGATCGCCCCGGTCGCCATCCCGCAGCGCAAGGGCGACCCGGTCGTCTTCGACACCGACGAGGGTGTCCGCGCGGACACGACCGCCGAGGGCCTCGCCAAGCTGCGCCCCGCCTTCGCCTCCGACGGCACGATCACCGCGGGCTCGGCCTCGCAGATCTCCGACGGCGCCGCCGCGGTCGTCGTCGTCAGCAAGGCCAAGGCCGAGGAGCTCGGCCTCACCGCGCTCGCCGAGATCGGCGCGCACGGCGTGGTCGCCGGGCCGGACGCCAGCCTGCACGAGCAGCCGTCGAACGCCATCCTCGCCGCGCTGGCGAAGGCGGAGCTCGGCGCCGACGCGCTCGACCTCGTCGAGATCAACGAAGCCTTCGCCGCGGTCGGGCTCGTCTCGACCGAGAAGCTCGGCCTCGACCCGGAGAAGGTCAACGTCAACGGCGGCGCCATCGCCCTGGGCCACCCCATCGGCGCCTCCGGCGCGCGGCTGGCCGTCCACCTGATCCACGAGCTGCGCCGCCGCGGCGGCGGGCTCGGCGCGGCCGCGCTGTGCGGTGGCGGCGGTCAGGGCGACGCCCTCCTGCTGCGGGTGCCGTCGGCGTAAGTGACCGCACCCCTCGACCTCGACGACCTGGTCGGCCGCGCGCGGGACGGGCAGCCCCGTGCCGTCGCGCGGCTGCTCTCGCTCGTCGAGGACGCCCACCCGCGCGTCGCGGAGATCGCGCGAGCGCTGACCCCGCACACCGGGCGGGCCCGGGTCGTCGGGCTCACCGGGCCACCCGGCGTCGGCAAGTCGACTTCGACGTCGGCGCTGCTCACGGCGTTGCGCGCCGAAGGCAAGCGGGTCGGGGTGCTGGCGATCGACCCGTCTTCGCCGTTTTCGGGCGGGGCCCTGCTCGGTGACCGGATCCGGATGACCGAGCACGCCACCGACCCCGGCGTGTTCATCCGCTCGATGGCCACGCGCGGGCACCTCGGCGGGCTCTCGTGGGCGACCCCGCAGGCCGTGCGCGTGCTCGACGCCGCCGGGTTCGACGTGGTGCTGATCGAGACCGTCGGCGTCGGTCAGTCCGAAGTGGACGTCGTGAAACTGGCCGACACCACGGTGGTGCTGCTCGCGCCGGGCATGGGCGACGGGATCCAGGCGGCGAAGGCGGGCGTGCTGGAGATCGCCGACGTATTCGTTGTGAACAAGGCCGACCGCGAGGGCGCGGACGCGACGGTGCACGACCTCAAGCAGATGATCTCCCTGGCCCGCAGGGAAGTCCGCGGGCCGAGCTGGCGCCAGCCGATCGTCCGGACCGTCGCGGCGAAGGGTGAGGGCGTCGACGAAGTGGTCAGCGCGCTGGCTTCCCACCACGAGTGGCTGGTCGCGCACGACGAGCTGGCCCGGCGCCGGGCCGCCCGGGCGCGCGACGAGGTCGAGGCCATCGCGGTCCGGCGGCTGCGTGCCGAGCTGGCGGACCTGCGCGGCGGGGGACGGCTGGCCGAGGTCGCCGAACGCGTGGTGGCGCGGGAGATCGATCCGTTCGCGGCGGCGGCCGAGCTGATCGCGGACCTTCGCGGGTAGCAAAGCCGACGCGAGTCGTGCGAGCAGAAACCGTGCCACGGCAACGGGTCTTCGGCGGAAATCCATGACCTTCTCCCTTCGGGGTGCGACGGGTTCGCCGCGTGATCACCATCGTGCTGAGGGGGTCCGACAATTTCGGGGTTGCGGCGGTGAGGTTCACCCGACCGCGTGACATGGGCGACTTTCGCCGGTTCTTGTTGTCGGTGCCGGGCCCTAGACTGCGGGGCGCTCCGGAACCGGGCGATCACTGGGAGGGCGTGCAGGATGAAGAAGACACTCGTCACCGCGCTGGCGGCGGGCGCGTTGTTCGTGGCCGGCAACGGCGTGGCCACCGCGGCCGACGCCCCACCGCCGAAGACGACGCACGGGCCCTGCCAGTACACCGAGACCCCGGACGAACCGGCGTCGCGGCCGGTGCCGCTGCCGCCCGACCCGCGGCACACCCCGAGCCACGGCAAGGTCGACGTCGCGGTCCCGACCAGCCAGGGCGCGCTGCCACTGCGCCTCGACCGCGCGAAGGCGCCGTGCACGGTGCAGAGTTTTCTCCACCTGGCGAACCACCGGTTCTACGACCACACGGTGTGCCACCGCCTGACGTCGTACCCGACGTTGAAGGTCCTGCAGTGCGGCGACCCGACGGCAACCGGCGAGGGCGGCCCGGGGTACAAGTACAAGGACGAGCTGCCGGTCGACCTCCCCCCGGCCCCGACCGACCCGACGGGCGCGCGCAAGGTGTACGCGCGCGGTCTGCTGGCGATGGCGAACGCCGGACCGGCGACGAACGGATCGCAGTTCTTCGTGGTGTACGGCGATTCCGCGCTGCGCCCGGACTACACGGTGTTCGGCACGGTCGGCGCCGCGGGTCTGCGCACGTTGGACAAGGTGGCCGCGGGCGGGATCGTGCCGACCGCGGAGGACCCTGCTCCGGTTGACGGGACTCCAGTGCGGCGGACTGAACTGTTGCGGGTTCGGCCGGACTGCTGGTTCTGACACCGCTCGCGGGCCACTCCTGATGGGGTGGCCCGCGGGTTCGGTGTGATCGGGCGGGATTCGTGCGTGCTTGGAGAGGTATCACGCGTGATTGAGCGGGCATCTCGTGTGATTGAAGGGGCATCACGGGTGATTGGGCGGTCGACTCGCGTGATTGAGGAGTCGACACGCGTGATTGGAAGGTCGACTCGCGCGCATGGAATGTCGGCTCGCGTGCCTGAGGGTCGGTTCTTGGACCCAGGCGGACGACTCGCGTGCCTGGGGGACGGCACGCGTACCTGGGTGGGACGACACGCGTCTTTTGGGCCGGGACTCGCGTGTCTGAACGCGGAACTCGCGTGGTTAGGACCGGAACTCGCGTGATTGGGGCCGGGACTCGCGTGATTGAAGGCGGAGCTCGCGTCGCTGGTACTTGCGTTGTGGGGCGGGATTCGCGTGGTTGGGGGCGGGACTTGCGTGGTTGGGGCGGGACTTGCGTGGTTGGGGGCGGGACTCGCGGTGGTGAGGGCCGGAGTGCGGGAGGGGAAAAGGAGGGGAGGTGAGGGGTTAGGTGGTTATTTCCCGGAGGGCCTCTATCAGCGTTTGGGTTGCGCCGGCGAAGGCGTGCTTCGGCGTAGCCGCGTAGCCCACGATTAGGCCGCCTGGGCGGTGCGGGTCCATCCAGTAGTCCGTCAGGCCCTCGATGCCGATCGCGCGGCGGCGGCAGGCCGCCAGGGCCGTTGCCTCCGAGGGGCCGTCCGGGGGCAGGACCAGCAGCAGGTGCAGGCCGGCCGCGATGCCCTGGGGGCGGACCGTGTCCGGGAGGGCCGACAGCAGCCTGGCGCGGCGGGCGCGGTACTCGGCTCGGCTGCGGCGGATGTGCTGGTCGTACGCACCAGAGCCGATCAGCTCGGCCAGCGCCAGCTGGCTCAGCACCGCCGGGCGTGAGCCGCTGTCGGCCATCGCCGCGCGGACCGGCTCCACCAGCGACCGCGGCAGCACCAGCCACGCCAGCCGCAGGGCCGGGGCCAGCGTCTTGCTGGCCGTTCCCGCGTAAATGACCCGTTCCGGCGCCAGCGCCTGCAGCGCCCCGACCTGCTGGTGGTCGAAGCGGAACTCGCCGTCGTAGTCGTCCTCCAGCACGTACGCGCCCGAATCGCCGGCCCAGCGCGCCAGCGCCGCCCGGCGGGGTGGGGCCAGGGTGACGCCCGTCGGGTACTGGTGCGCCGCCGTCACGACCACCGCCGGACTGTCCAAAGCGGACACGTCGATCCCGTGCTCGTCGACGTCCACCCCGACGATCCGCTGGCCCTGGGCCGCCGCGATCGAACGGTAGAACCGCAGCGAAGGGTTCTCGAACGCCATTTCGCCGACGCCCAGACCGTGCAACGCCCGGCCGAGGACCGCGACGGCGTGCGAGAACCCGTGGCACACCACGATCCGCGCCGGGTCGGCGACCACCCCGCGCGCCCGGGCGAGGTAGCCGGCGAGCGCGTCACGCAGCTCCGGCGCGCCCAGTTCCGACTCGTAGCCGAACGCCGCCGCCGGGGTGCGCAGCAGGGCGCGCCGCGTCGCGGTGATCCACGCCTGGCGGGGAAACGCCGTCAGGTCCGGACGGCCCGGGCGCAGGTCCCAGCGCGGCGCCGGTTCGCGGGGCGCCGGCCGCGGCGCGGACTGCGGGAGGGAACCCGCGGTCGCCACCCGCGTCGGCGCGCCCTGGGCGGTGCGCAGGTACCCCTCGGCGGCCAGGTCGGCGTACACGCGGGTGACCGTGCCGCGGGCGACGCCCAGGTCATGGGCCAGGGAACGCGTCGAAGGCACCGCCGCGTCCGGCTGCCACCGGCCCTCGCGGATGGCCGCGCGGATCGCCGCCGCCAGGCCGCTCCGGCCGGTCGAGGGCTGCCAGTCGAGGTGGACGTCGAGCCCGGAACTGGACCACGATTCCGTCATGTGACTGGACCATACCTGTGGACCAGTTCGGGCTAGCGTGGATGCCATGACGAAGCGAATCGGACTCGGGCGCGCGCCCGGGATCTACCAGGCGATGGCGAACCTGCAGGCCGAGGTGAACAAGGCCGCGGAGAACGCGGGCGTCGACCCGAAGCTGCTCGAACTGGTGAAGATGCGGGCCTCCCAGCTCAACGGCTGCGCGTACTGCCTCGACATGCACAGCCGCGACGCCCTCGAAATGGGCGAGTCGGCCCGCCGGCTGTTCGTGCTCGACGGCTGGCGCGAGACCGACCTGTTCACTGAAGAGGAAGAGGCCGCCCTCGTCCTCACCGAGGCGATGACCAGGCTGTCGGCGACCCAGAGCGTGCCGGACGAGGTCTACGAGCAGGCCACGAAGGTGCTCACCGAGGACCAGTACCGCGCGGTCGCGTGGGAGGTCATCGCGATCAACAGCTGGAACCGCATGGCCGTGACCAGCCACAGCCCGCTCCCGAAGCGGGACGCGTGAGCGCCGCCGCGCTCAAGGCGCTGCACGTCCCGGGCCGGCCGCTGGTGTTGCCGAATGCGTGGGACGCCGACACCGCGAAGCTCGTCGAGGCCGCCGGCTTCCCGGCCGTGGCGACCAGCTCGGTCGCCGTGGCCGCCGCGCTCGGGTTCCCCGACGGTGAGCAGGCGCCCGCCGACGAGATGTTCGCGGCCGCCGCGCGGATCGCCCACGCGGTGGGCGTCCCGGTGACCGTCGACGCCGAGGCGGGTTACGGCCTGTCCGGCGCCGACCTGGCGGCCCGGCTGCTGGAGGCCGGCGCCGTCGGCTGCAACTTCGAGGACACCGACCACACCACCGGGGACGTGCGGCCGGTCGCCGAGCAGGCGGACCGGATCGCGGCCCTGCGCGAGGCGGCGGGGGACGCCTTGGTGGTCAACGCCCGCGTCGACTCCTTCCGCGGGGTCGACGCCAAGGAAGCGCTGGCCGGCGGCGTCGAGCGGGCGAAGGCCTACCTCGACGCGGGCGCCGACTGCGTCTACCCGATCCACCTGGGCGCGCCCGACCTGCTCGCGGAGTTCGTCCAGGGGGTCGGCGGCGCGGTCAACGTGGCCGCGCGGCCCGGGACCAGCCTCGCCGGGCTCGCCGAGCTGGGCGTCGCGCGGATCTCGCTGGGCGGCGGGCTGTGGCAGTACGCGCGCAAGCAGTTCGAAGCCACGCTCTCGGGGATCGCCGAAGGCAAGCTGCCGTACTGACCAGGAGATGGCCGAAGGCCGCCGCGAGGGTGACCCGCGACGGCCTTCGGTGTCTCTGTGTCGCTAGTGCGCGACGGCCTTCTCGGCGCCCGCGCCGGTGAGGGAGCGGACCTCCATCTCGGCGTACTTCTTCTCGTTGTGCTCCTTGGACAGGACCGTGCCCAGCCAGCCCAGGATGAACGCGGCCGGGATCGAGACGATGCCGGGGTTGCTCAGCGGGAACCAGGCGAAGTCCGCGGTCTTGATCATCGAGGTGCTCTTGCCGGACACCGCCGGCGAGAAGACGATCAACACGACCGTGATGGCCAGGCCGCCGTAGATCGACCACAGCGCGCCCTGGGTGTTGAACCGCTTCCAGAACAGCGAGTAGAGGATCGTCGGCAGGTTCGCCGACGCCGCCACCGCGAACGCGAGCGCCACGAGGAACGCGACGTTCTGCCCGTTGGCCAGGATGCCGCCGCCGATGGCGAGCGCGCCGATCACCACCGCCGTGATCCGGGCGACCTTGACCTCCGCGTCCGGCGACGTCTTGCCCCGCTTGACGACGTTCGCGTAGACGTCGTGCGCGAACGACGCCGACGCCGTGATCGTCAGGCCGGCGACCACCGCGAGGATCGTGGCGAACGCGACCGCGGAGATCAGGCCCAGCAGCACCGGCCCGCCCAGTTCGAGCGCGAGCAGCGGCGCGGCGGAGTTGACCCCACCGGGTGCCTTCTTGATCGTGTCCGGCCCGACCAGCGCACCGGCGCCGTAGCCCAGCACCAGCGTGAACAGGTAGAACACGCCGATCAGCACGATCGCCCAGACCACCGAGCGACGCGCGTCGCGAGCGGTCGGCACGGTGTAGAAGCGCATCAGGACGTGCGGCAGGCCCGCGGTGCCGAGCACCAGGGCGATGCCGAGGGAGAAGAAGTCCAGTTTGGACGTTCCGGTGGCGCCGTACTGCTTGCCCGGGCCGAGCAGCGTCTCGCCGGCCTTGCCCGCCTTGTCGACGGCGGCCTGCAGCAGGCTGGAGAAGTTGAAGTTGTACTTGCCGAGCACCCACAGGGTGATCACGAGCGCGCCGACGATCAGCAGCGCGGCCTTGATGATCTGCACCCAGGTGGTGCCCTTCATACCGCCGATCAGCACGTAGGCGATCATGATCACGCCGACCACGGCGATCACGACGGCCTGCGCGCCACCGCCTTCGACACCGAGCAGCAGCGCCACCAGGCCACCCGCGCCCGCCATCTGAGCGAGCAGGTAGAAGAACGACACGGCCAGCGTCGACGTCGCGGCCGCGGCCCGCACCGGGCGCTGCTTCATGCGGAACGCCAGCACGTCGCCCATCGTGAACTTGCCGGTGTTGCGCAGCAGTTCCGCGACCAGCAGCAGCGCGACGAGCCACGCGACCAGGAAGCCGATGGAGTAGAGGAAGCCGTCGTAACCGTTGATGGCGATCGCGCCCGCGATGCCGAGGAACGACGCCGCCGACAGGTAGTCACCCGAGATGGCGATGCCGTTCTGGGGACCGGTGAAGGCGCGGCCGGCGGCGTAGTAGTCCGACGCCGTCTTCGTGTTGCGGCTGGCCCGGAACACGATCACCAGCGTGATGACCACGAACGCGGCGAAGATCAGGATGTTGAGGAGCGGGCTGCTGCCTTCCACCCCCGCGGCGAGAGTTTTCATGCCTGCTCCTTCTCGATGTCCTCACGGATCTTCTCCGCGACCGGGTCGAGCTTCCGGTTGGCGTACCGGACGTAGAGGCCGGTGATGACGAACGTCGAGACGAACTGCAGCAGGCCGAAGATCAGGCCGATGTTGATGTTGCCGAAGACCTTCGTGCTCATGAAGCCGTGCGCGTAGTCGGCGAGGAGCACGTACAGCAGGTACCAGACCAGGAACAGCGCCGTCATCGGGAAGACGAACCGGCGCAGGCGGCTGCGCAGCTCACGGAATTCGGTGCTTTCGTGGGCGCGTTCCCAGATGGTCTCTGACGTGTCCGGGGGCCCGCCGCCGGTGTCCGTCGTGCTCATCGCTGCTCCCTGCGACGTTGCGGAAAGTGACGTGCGACACCGTAGGGACGTGTGAGTCTCGCGTGAAGATTCAGCGGCTCAACAGCCGGGCCAGACGACGAACGGTTGACGAACGGTCGCGCGGTCTCGTCGAACGGGGTTCGTCGAGATGCAGCCGCAACATCGCCGCCGTCGACCACGCGGGCGGCCGGCCCCGCAGGGAGACCAGCGCCATTACGCCGAACGCCAGCGGCACCGACCAGGGTGCCGGTTGCTGCACCAAGATCGCCACCCAGCCGCGCAGCGGCGGCCCGGCGAGCGCGAACAAGATCGAGCCGGACGACGCGACGAGCCCCGCCAGCACCCCGGCGATCCCGCCGGCCGCGGTCAGCCGCGGCCACCAGATGCCGAGCACGAGCAGCGGGCAGAACGTCGACGCGGCCACGGTGAAGCCCCACGTGACGAGCACCCCGGCGTCGAGCTCGGCCGAGCGCAGCGCCAGCAGCACCATGACCCCGGCGACGCCGAACACCGCGATCCGCAGCCGCCGCAGCCCGCCGGGGACGAGGTCGTGCGCGATCGCGCCGGACATCACCAGCAGCAGGCCGAGCGACGTCGCCAGGAACGCGGCGAACGCGCCCGCGGTGAGCAACGCCGTGAAGAGGCCGCCGGCCCAGCCACTGTCCACTTGGTACGGCAGCGCGACGACCACGGTGTCGGTCGCGCCGGAGAGGTACAGCCCGGGCACGAGCACCCGGCCGAGCACGCCGTAGACGCCGGGGAAGAGGTAGAAGATCCCCAGCAGGGCCACGGTGATCGCGGCCGTGCGGCGGGCGGCGCGGCCGTCCGGGCTGGTGTGGAAGCGCATGAGGACGTGCGGCAGGCCCATCGTGCCGAGCATGGTCGCGATCAGCACCGCCCACGTCCCGAGCAGCGGGTACCCCTGGTCGCCGAGGTCGAGCAGCGGGCGCTGCCAGTCGTGCCCGCCCAGCGGCGCGCCGCCGCGGACCGCCGGGACGGCCGCGCCCGCGCCGAACACGACTTCGTCCTGGCTGTGCGCGGTGAACTCGCCTGGCGGCAGGGTTTCCGCGACGCCGTTGCGGCGGACGGTGGTCGGCTCGCGGATCTCCATGGTGACGTCGACTTCGAACTTCACCGGCGTCTCGCGGGCGAAGTGGGTGAACTCGACGGGGTTGAGGGCGTCGGTGCGGTTGACCGCGCCGGCCTGCAGCACGAGCCAGATCGCGGGGATCAGGAAGAGCAGGAGCTTCAGCACGAACTGGAACGCCTGCACGTAGGTCGCCGCGCGCATCCCGCCGAGCGCGAGGGTGATGCTGACCGCGGCGCCGGCCAGCACGACACCGACCCAGTACGGCGTGCCGCCGACCGCGGTGAGCACGAGCCCGGCGGTGCGGAACTGCGGGACGACGTAGATGGTGCCGATCACCAGGACGACCACCGCGGCCAGGCGGCGCAGCGCGGGGGAGTTGAGGCGGGCTTCGGCGAAGTCGGGGACGGTCAGCGCGCCGGAGCGCCGCATCGGGGCGGCGACGAGGACGAGCATCGCGATGTACCCGGCGGTGAAGCCGACCGGGTACCAGAGCGCGCCGATGCCGTCTTTGACCACGAGCCCGGCGACCCCGAGGAAGGAGGCGGCGGAAAGGTATTCGCCGGAGACGGCGGCGGAGTTGACGAGCGGCGAGATCCGGCGCGAGGCGACGAGGAAGTCCGACGTCGTGCGCATGGCGGCGACCCCGCGGACGCCGATGAGCAGCGTCACGAGCACGACCGGCGCGACCGCGAGTGCGACGCCCACTAGTCGTCGTCCTCGAGGCGCTCGGCTCGGCGCAGCTGCCAGCGGGCGAGGAGGGCCATCGCGGGGTAGGGCAGGACGGCGATCATCAGCCAGGAGACGGGGATTCCCAGCAGCCGCAGGGTGTCCAGGCCGGGGAAGATCGCGAAGACGCCGGGCAGGCCGAGGAGGAGGGCGAACATGAGGACGAGCGCGGGAATGCCCCGGCGGCGTTGCGCGCGGTAGAGGGTGGTGGCGCGCTGGGTGTCGCCGACGGGGAGGCGCGGTTGGCGCCAGCGGTGCCGGGAACGGCGCCGGGCGTGGGCGAGCCGGGTCTGCGGGCTCGTGACGGCGACCCGGCGGATCTTGCTCATCGTGAGCCCGGCCAAGGGCGGCCCGCGCTCGGCCGGGAGCAGGCGGACCGGCGGCTCATCGGGCGCCCGGCCCGAGCTGCCCGCGCTGAGCCGCCTCCAGCAACCGGTCCCGCAGGTCCCGCGCGTGACGGCGGCTCACCGGAACATCTCCCGCTTCGGTGTGCGCCAGCAGGCCGCCCGCGCTGTCGCTCCGCAGCTCCAGCACCGCCGCGACCGCCAGCAAGAACCCGCGGTGCACCCGGCTGAACCCCGTGCCCTCCCAGTACTCCTCGAGCCGCGAGATCGGCATCCGGACCAGATGGACGCCACCCCGCGTGTGCAGCCGGACGTAGTCGCCGTGGGCCTCCACGAACAGCACGTCGTCGCGGCGGACGTACCGCGTGCGCCCGCCGGACTCCACCGGGAGCGCGGCCATCGCGTCCGGCGTGGACCGCGACGACGGCGTCGCGTTGCGCGTGACCTTCGCCAGCGCCGCCGACAGCCGTTCCGCGCGGACCGGCTTGAGCAGGTAGTCGACCGCGCCGATGCCGTACGCCGTCACCGCGTGGCCGTCGTGGGCCGTGACGAACACGATCACCGGCGGCTCGCTCAGCTTCGCCAGCAAGCCCGCCAGCTCGAGCCCGTCGAGGCCCGGCATCGAGATGTCGAGGAACACCGCGTCGAACCTGTCCGCCTGAAGCAGCCTCAACGCCTTCAGCGCGTCACTCGCGCCGACGACTTCGCCGACTTCGGGCGCTTCGCGCAGCATCGTGCACAGCTCGTCCAACGCCGGCGGCAGGTCGTCGACGGCCAGTACCCGAAGCGACGTCACGGCAGCACCCCCGGCTGGAACCGCGGCACCCGCACGACCACCCGGGTGCCCGCGCCGACCTCGGTCTCCACGGTCAGGCCGTACCAGGCGCCGTAGACGTCCCGCAGTCGTCTGTCCACATTGGCCAGACCGAGCCCGGCCGGGTCGTCGTCGCCGGTGCGGCCGGCGAGGATGTCCGCCGCGCGCTTCGGGTCCATGCCGACGCCGTCGTCTTCGACGAAGATCACGCAGTCGTTCCCTTCCGCCTGGCCGTGCACCTGGACGAACCCGGTGCCCGAGCGCGGTTCGATGCCGTGCCGGATCGCGTTCTCCACCAACGGCTCCAGCACCAGGTACGGCACCGCGACGGCGAGGATCTCCGGCGCCACCCGCACCTGGACGCGCAGCCGCTCGCCGAGCACCGCGCGCTGCAGCGCCAGGTACGTCTCGATCGCGCGGAACTCCTCGGCGACCACGGTGTACTCGCCGTGCCGCGCGAGGCTGTAACGCGTGTAGTCGGCGAAGTCGAGCATCAGGTCGCGGGCGCGGTCGGGGTCCGAACGCACCAGCGACGCGATGACCGTGAGCGCGTTGTAGACGAAGTGCGGGGACATCTCCGCCCGCAGCGCCCGCAGTTCGGCCTGTGCGGCCTGCTCCGCGGACGCCTCGAGCCGGCCGCGCTCCAGCGCCTGGACGACCAGGTCCGCGGCCTGCCCCGCCACGGAGTCGCGGACGTCGCCGACGACCAGGATCGCCCCGGCCAGCTCGTCGTGGACGTGCAGCGGCAGCACCAGGACGTCCTGCGCGGAGCCGGGTTCCTCGCTGTGCAGCACGCCGTCGAGCACCGTCGCGACGACCGCGTCCGGCCCCGGCCGCCCCGACCACAGCAGCGAGCCGGACAGGTCGGTGAGGCCCAGCCCCGGGAAGCCGAACAGCCGGCGCAGGCCGTGCGCGGCGCGGCGGGCGCGAGTGCCGGACAGGCCGTCGCGCAGGTCGTCGGTGACCCGGCGCGCGGCGGCGAGCACCGGCAGCGGGTCGGCGCGCGACGCCGGGCGCAGGTGCACGGTCATCGGGCCTCCCCTCGGCGACGGTGTCCAGGGGAGTAGATCCTACGGGGCGAGCGCCCGGCCGGGTGGCGTCGATCCGGCCAGCACGGTCGCGTCGGCCGGGAACGGCCAATGCGGCAGTGAGAGCCAGCCTGTCGTGCGAGTCTCCTTGACCGCCACTGGCACCGGCCGGTACGTCGTCGGGTCGAGCCCTTCGTTGTGCCGGACGACTTCGTCGAAGAACCACGCTGACGTGATCAGCGCCAGCACTCCGCGCGTCGCGCGGAGCGCCTCCTTCAGCGGAGCGGCTTCGAGGAGCCGGAAGGTGTGGTTGATCGACGGCGCCGTGACACCGTGGTCGTCGTAGGCGACTTCACCGGCGTGCAACGCCATCCGCAGCCGGATTCGGGCGCCGGCGCCGTGGGTCCGGTTGTGCCGGTGCAGAGCCACGGCGAGCGCGTTCGGCAGGAACTCCACGAAGGGTCCCTTCGGGATCTCCGCCGGGGCCAGGAGGAGAACGCCGTCTCCCGAGGTTTCCCGCCGGCAGTCCGCCCAGGGGACGCCGGCGTCGTCGAAGGCCCGGCAGAGCGCGCGGTTCAGCCCCTCGCGCAAGGCCACGCGGTCCGGTGTCGTCCGCTGCTGGTCGCCGTACCCCTCGACGTCGACGGCGCAAATGGTGTGGTGCACGGCTGGTCGCCCATACCTCATCTCACCCTCCCTGAGTGATGCATGTGCCGATGCATGTGCATATCAGTGTGGCGGAGAACGCCGGCCAAGGGAATGGGCCATGCGGTGAGTGGTTCTCCCACCGCGATGACCGGTAGTGGTGAACCCCCTGGTCAGAGCCCTGTGCGGGGGAGTGAACACCCCGCACAGGGCTCTGACGGACGAGTCAGCAGCTCTGCTTGTAGAAGTACTGCGAGTTGGCGTCCATATCGGCCTTGGTGATCGAGTGCAGCTGCGCGGTGAGGTTCCGCGTGGTCGGCTTGCCCTCGATCGCGGCCACCGCCTGCTGGACGCCCTGGGTGCCGATCGAGGCCGGGTCCTGGGCGATCAGGGCCTGGTACTGGCCGCTCTTGAGGCCTTCGACCTCCGACGGGCTGGCGTCGAACCCGATCAGGTTCACCGCGCCGACCTTGCCCGCGTTGCGCAGGCCGGTCGCCGCGCCCTCGCCGGTGTTGAGGTTCGTCGCGAAGACGCCGATGAGGTCCGGGGTGGACGACAGGGCCGCCGTCACCTTGGACGCCGCCTGGTCCGGCTCGTTCTGGGTGAACTGGACGCCGACCGACTTCAGGTTCGGGGTGTTCTTCAGCTCGTCCTCGAAGCCCTTCGCGCGCGCCGCCGTCGTCGACGTCCCGGCGATCGTGTCGAGCACGAGCACCGAGCCGCTCTTGCCGTTCGCGAGCTTGGCCATCGTCTGGGCCGCGAGCTTGCCGCCCTCGGCGTTGTCGGAGGAGACCGACGACGCCGCGACGCCGGTGTCCTTCAGCGACGTGTCGACCTCGACGATCTTCGCGCCGCGGTTCTTGACCTGCTGGATCGGCGCGAGCATCGCGGTGTCGTCGGTCGGGGCGATGAGCAGCGCGGCCGGCGGGTTGGAGCCGAGGGCGTTGACGAGCTGGGTCTGCATCGCCGCGTCGAACTTCTGCGGCGCCTGCGTGGTCAGCTCGTAACCGAGCTTCTTGGCTTCGGCCTGCGCGCCGCACTGCAGCGAGATGTAGAACGGCTCGGCCTGCACACCCGGGATGAGCGCCAGCTTCTTCGAGCCGGCCGAGTTGGCCTGGCTGTCGCCGGACCCGCTCTGCCCGACCGTGCCGGACCCGCACGCGGTGAGCAGCGCCGCGGCGGAGACCACGGCACCCATGGCGGTGAGAGTCTTGGTCAGCTTCATAAGCACCTCTTTGTACTCGTGGGGAACCTCAGCGGGAGTTGCGACGGCGGCGGCGCCGCTGGTCGAACCAGACGGCCGCGATGAGCACCGCGCCGACGGCGATCATCTGCCAGAAGTCCTGGACGTGGGTGATGTTGAAACCCTTCTTCAGCACCGCCGGGATGAACACGCCGATCACCGTGCCCAGCACCGAGCCGACGCCGCCGAAGAGGCTCGTCCCGCCCATCACGACCGCGGCGATGGCGTTGAGGTTGTCGGTGGTGTGCGCCGAGATCGTGGTCGACGCGTAGTACGCCAGCGAGAGGAACCCGGCGATCCCGGCCAGGAAACCCGTCAGCGTGTACACCTTCAGCAGGTGCGCGGTGACGCCGATGCCCGCGCGCCGCGCGCCTTCGGCGTTGGAGCCGACGGCGAAGGTGTACCGGCCGAACTTCGTGGTGTGGAGCAGCCACGCGCCGATCAGGGTGATGACGACGGCGACGATGACCAGGTTCGGCACCGCGCCGAACGAGGTGCCGTACCCGAGGGTCTGGTTGAGCACGACCGGGATGCTGCGCACGTCCGACCCGTTGTTGAGCAGGTAGGCCGCGCCGAGCGCCGCCCCCATCGTGCCGAGGGTGACGATCAGCGGCGGGATCCCCGCCACCGCGATGAGGAAGCCGTTGACCAGGCCCCACACCGTTCCGGCGACGACCGCGGCGACCAGGCCGACCGTGATCACACCCCAGCCGGCGTTCGACGCGTTGCCGCCGGACATCGCCTCCATCACCTTGCCGGCGACCATGCCGGCGAAGATCAGCACCGAGCCGACGGACAGGTCGATGCCGGAGGTGATGATCACGAACGTCATGCCGACCGAGAGCACCAGCAGCACCGACGTCTCGATGAGCAGCGTCTGGAAGGTGAACAGGGTGGCGAACTCGGTGGGCGCGATGCCGGTGAAGACGATGATCAGCGCCAGCAGCACCAGCGCGATCCAGAACGTGTTGGCGCCGACCAGCCGCTTGCCCAGCGGCCGCTTGCCGAAGCCGGCTTCCGGCGTTTCCTGGATGTCCTTGGTGGGTGCGCTCACGCGGCCTCCTCTTGCACGAGCGCCCCGGTCATCGCGGCGACGAGGTCTTCGAGCTTCGTGTCCGACCCGGTGAACCGGGCGACGCGCTTGCCGAGCCGCAGCACCTCGACGCGGTCGGCGACCGAGAGCACCTCGGGCATGTTGTGGCTGATCAGCACGACGGCGATGCCCTTGTCGCGCACCTTCTTGATGACGTCGAGCACGCGCTCGCGCTGCACGACGCCCAGCGCCGCGGTCGGCTCGTCCATGAACACGACCTTCGACGCCCACACGACCGAACGCGCGACCGCGACGCTCTGCCGCTGCCCACCCGAAAGCGAGCCGATCGGGACGTCGGTGCTCTGCAGCGTCACGCCGAGGCGCTGGAACTCCTCGACGGCCTGGCGCCGCATCTCCGCCTTGTCGAGCATGCCGAGCTTGCCGAGGATGCCCTTGCGGTGGATCTCGCGGCCGAGGAACAGGTTCGCGGCCGGGTCGAGCTCGGGGGCGACGGCGAGGTCCTGGTAGACGGTCTCGATGCCCAGGCGCCGCGCCGTCGTCGGCGAGTCGAAGTGGGCGTCGGCGCCGTCCAGCAGGATCTTGCCCGACGTCGGCTGCTCCGCGCCGGAGAGGCACTTGACCAAAGTGGACTTGCCGGCGCCGTTGTCGCCGATCAGCGCCGTCACCTCACCCGCGCGGGCCTGGAACGAGGCGCCGCGCAGGGCTTCGACCGACCCGTACCGCTTGACCAGGTCGACCGCTTCCAGCAGGACTTCGCTCATCCCCGCCTCCCTTCCGGCGCCGGCGGCCGGCAGCGGATCACCGTCGCGGTCCCGGCGAGCTCGGTCTGGCCGGCGTCGAACGGCACGACGTAGGTGTCGCCCTTCGCCAGCGCGTGGTCACGGCCGTGTTCGGTGCGCAGGACACCCTCGCCGTCGAGGACGACCAGCACCGCGAACGACGGGTCGAGTGACAACGTTGTCGTCTTGTCCGTGCGCAGCTGGTCGGCTCGGAAGAACCGCTCCGATCCGCCGGCCAGCAGGTCCACTGTGGACGCGCTGTCGCCCGCGGTGCGCTTGATGATGGTCTCCAGGCGACCGTCGTCCCAGCCCGAAGTGTCGAGTGCCTCGATGGCGGTGTCGAAGCCGATCCCGAGGTGGCCCTTCTCCGGCGACGCGAGGAAGTCACGCCACTCGATGGTGAGGGAGAAGTCGGTCGGCTGCTGCAGCTCGACGACGAAGACGCCCTCGCCGATCGCGTGCGGCAGACCCGCCGGGATGTAGACCGTGTCCCCCGCGGTCACCGGGACGCTGTTCAGCGCGCCCAGCATCGACGGCACGTCCTGCTCCCGCGTCCATTCGGAGACCGTCGCCTTCGACAGCGTCTCCTTGAAGCCGGGGTAGACGCGCGGGTCGTCGCCGTAGGTGCCGACCACGATCCACGCCTCGGTCTTGCCGAAGTGCGAGTCGAAGTGCTGCTTCGCGAAGGCGTCGTCCGGGTGGAAGTGCACGGGCAGCCGCTGGCCCGCGTCGAGCAGCTTGACCAGCAGGCCGGTCGACGTCCCGAGCGCCTCGACGTGCTTGGCGCCGAGCCAGGCGTTCGGGTTCGCGAGCACGGCGTCGCGCAGCCAGGCGCCGTCCGGGAGCCGGGTCAGGCCGTTGGTCTCCTGGCCGAACATGGTGCTCACCGACGCGACCCAGTCCTCCGGGCCGAACTTCTTTTCGGAAGAGGCGCCGCGCAGCGCCGCGATGGCGTCGCCCCCGCGGTAGAACTGCGGCGGCTGGTTGGCCGGGAGGCGGATCGGTTCGAGGGTCACGGGGCGACCTCACCGGAACCACGGGCGACGAGATGCACGGGCAGGACTACCTTTCTGGGCGGGGACTGATCTCCTTGGACGCGCGCGAAGAGCAGCTCGGCCGCGGCGTGGCCGAGCGCGCTCACGTCGTGCGCGACGACGGTGACCGGCGGGTCGAGCAGGTCGGCCAGCTCGAAGTCGTCGAAGCCGACCATCGCCGGGCGCTGCTCGGCGTGGGCGAGCGCGCGCAGCACGTGCACGGCGACCCGGTTGTTGCCGGCGATCACCGCGGTGGCCGCGTCCGGGCCGTGCATCAGCCGCTTCACCGCGTCGCCGATGTAGTCCGGCGTCGGGGTGCGCATGGAGACCAGGGACTCGTCGTAGGAGATCCCGTTGCGCACGCAGCCCTCGCGGAAGCCGCGCAGGCGCTCGGCGGCGGTGAAGATGTCCGGGCTGTCCCCGAGGAAGGCGATCCGCCGGTGGCCGTGTTTCGCCAGGTGGGTGACGGCTTCGATGGTGCCGCCGAGGTTGTCCACCAGCACGGTGTCGGCCACGATGTCGCCGGCCGGGCGGTCGATGAACACCACCGGCGTGCCCGCGCGCATCTCCGGCACCAGGTAGCCGTGCTGCAGCCCGGCCGGGACGACGAGGATGCCGTCCACCCGCCGCGCGCAGAACTCCAGCACGAGCTCGCGCTCGCGGTCGGAGTTCTCCTCGGACGAGCCGGTGAGCACCTGCCGGCCGAACGACGTCGCGATCCGCTCGACCGCGCGGTTCAGCTCGGAGTAGAAGGGGTTGCCGACGTCCTCGACGATCAGCCCGATGGTCCCGGTGGTCGACCCGCGACGCAGGTTCCGCGCGCCGAGGTTGCGCCGGAACCCCAGCTGCTCGATGGCCGCCATGACCCGCTCGGCGGTGTCCGGGTGCACCGCCGGTTCGTCGTTGACCACGCGCGAGACGGTCTTGATCGACACGCCCGCCAGCCGCGCCACATCGCTCATCGTGGCCCGGCGGCTCGCGGTGCGCGTGCTGCCGTCCCGGTCCCGGCCGGGTGGAGACAACGTTGTCATAGTGCACGGGATTGAACGCCACCGCCCGGTGAGTTGTCAACGGTTCGTGCGTGGATTGTGCCGATTCGGCTACCGACGTCGTACGGCAGACGGCTGATCACGCTGTCCCGAAGTGGACAGGTCTTGACGGGACACTTGACTGTCCGGTGAGCCGCTGCCCAAGGTGACCCGGTTCGACCGACTGCGCGACAAGGTTGTCATTGCACCGTTTCGGGTCGCGCTGATGAGGTGAGAGGCGATGGCGATGGCGCGAGCGCGCTTCAGAGCCGGTTTAACCTTCCTGACACTGGCGGTGACGGCAGCGGTGGCTCCCGCTGTCCCCGCCGCGGCGGCCCCGGCGACGGACTTCGCGAAGTGGGTCAACCCCTTCGTGGGCACCCGTCCGGGTGGTGCCGACCACGGCACCGGGGGCGGCGCCGGCAACACGTTCCCGGGCGCGGTCGCGCCGTTCGGCATGGTCCAGTGGAGCCCGGACACCGTGAAGTCCCAGCCCGGCGGGTACTTCTACGACGACAACGCCCTGACCGGGTTCAGCCTGACGCACCTTTCGGGCGCGGGCTGTTCGACCTATCAGGACATTCCGTTCATCCCGTACGTCGGTGAGGTTTCGACCTCCCCGGCGACCGACCCCGGGCACTACACGTCGAAGTTCTCGCATGCCAACGAACACGCGACCGCGGGCGCCTACGACGTCACCCTCGACAGCGGCGCGAAGGTCGAGCTGGCCGCGACCCAGCGCACCGGCTCCGCGCGGCTGACCTACCCGGCCGGCGCGTCCTCGACGCTGCTGGTCAACACGTCCGGCTCGGTCAACGGCACCGACGACGCGTCGATCACCATCGGCAAGGACACGATCAGCGGCTGGGCCACCAGTGGTCGCTTCTGCGGCGCGCAGAACAGCTACCGCGTCTACTTCTCGGCCAAGTTCGACACGCCGTTCGAGTCGATCGGCACCTGGAAGAACGGCGCCGTGACGCCGGGCAAGTCCGCCGAAACCGGTGGCGCCAAGGCGAAGGTCGCGCAGCCCAACGGCGTCAACGCCTCGATCGCGCGCCCGGCCAAGGCCAAGCAGCAGGACACCACCGTGTCCGGCCCGGGCAGCGGCGGGTACGTCACCTTCGCGAACCTCAACGGCGCGCAGGTGAACGTCCAGGTCGGACTGTCCTTTGTGTCCGTCGACGGCGCGAAGGCCAACCTCAAGGCCGAGAACACCAAGAAGTCGTTCGACACCGTGGCCGCGTCGGCGCGCAAGGCGTGGAACGACCAGCTCGGCAAGATCGCCGTCACCGGCGGCTCGGACGCCGACCTGACGACGTTCTACACGTCGCTGTACCACTCGCTGATCCAGCCGAACGTCTTCTCCGACGTGGACGGTCAGTACCCCGGCTTCGACGGGCGGATCCACAAGGCCGACAAGGGCCACGCGATGTACACGAACTTCTCCGGCTGGGACATCTACCGCTCGGAAGCCCCGCTCCTGGCGACGATCGACCCGAAGGAGACGTCGGACATCGTCCGGTCGATGATGGCCTACGCCGAGCAGGGCGGTTCGTGGGACCGCTGGACGGTGGCCAACGACTACACCGGCGTCATGAACGGCGACCCGTACCACATCATCGTTTCGAGTGCGTACGCGTTCGGCGCGCGTGACTTCGACGCCCAGAAGGCGTTGCTGCTCATGATCAAGGGCGCCACCCAGCCGACGCAGGGTTACACCGAGCGGCCGGGCCTCGAGGACTACCAGAAGCTCGGGTACGTGCCGGGCGCCGGCGCGGACACGCTCGAGTACACCAGCGCCGACTTCTCCATCGCCGAGTTCGCGAAGCGGCTCGGTGACAGCGCGACGTACACGACGTTCATGAAGCGCGCGCAGAACTGGCAGAACCTCTACAACCCGGGCACCGGCCACCTGCAGCCGCGCAACGCGGACGGCTCGTTCGCCGGCACCTACGACCCCGCCAGCTCGCAGGGCTGGGTCGAGGGCAACGGCGCGCAGTACGAGTGGATGGTGCCCTACGACCTCGCCGGCGTCGTGACGGCGTTCGGCGGGCCGGCCGCGACGCAGTCGCGGTTGGACACCTTCTTCACCCAGCTGAACGCCGGCACGCAGGAGCCGTACGCCTTCATGGGCAACGAGCCGAACTCCAACGCGCCGTACGTCTACTCCTACGCGGGCGCCCCGGCCAAGACCCAGGCGATCGTGCACCGCTCGATGGACGAGCTGTACAACCCGCGTCCCGAAGGCCTGATCGGCAACGACGACCTCGGCCAGATGTCGGCCTGGTACGTCTGGTCCGCGCTCGGCGTCTACCCGGAGATCCCGGGGCGCGCCGAGACACTGCTCGTCACCCCGCGTTTCGAGCACGCCGTGCTCACCACCGGCGCGGGCAAGAAGATCACGATCAACGCGCCGGGCACCGGTGACTACGTCGGCAGCCTGAAGGTCAACGGCGGCGCGGCTTCGAAGGCGTGGCTGCCGGAGGCGCTGATCTCCAGCGGCGGCACGCTCGACTACACCCGCTCCGCCACGGCCACCACGTGGGGCAGCGCGGCGGCCGACGCGCCGCCGTCGTTCCGCGAGCAGGAAAAGCCGAGCCTGTCCTTTGTGGACCCGGCCCGCGCGGTGACGCCCGCGGGGTCGACGTCCAAGGCGTCGGTCGGTGTCCAGGACCTCTCCGGCACCGCCCGGACCTGGACCTACACCGCGGGCAGTGTCGACGGGGTCACGTTGACCCCGGCGTCGGGCAGCATCGCCGTCCCGGCGGGCGGCAAGGCGCGCGCCGACGTGACGGTGACCGTCCCGGCCGGGCTGGCCGACGGCGCCCGCCGCATCCCGGTGACGTTCTCGGCGCCGGGCGTGGCTTCGACGCAGGCGGTGCTCACGGTGCTGGTCGCGCAGCCGAACAGCTGGCTGGCCACGGTCGACAACGCGGGCATCTCGCCGGACTCCGACTCGTCGGCGGCCAACTTCGACGGCGGCGGCTGGAGCTACTCGGCGAACGCGCTGGCCGCGGCCGGCGCCACCCCGGGTGGCACGGTGACCAGTGACGGCATCAAGTTCACCTGGCCGTCGTTCCCGGCCGGCGACCCGGACAACGCGGTCGCCAACGGCCAGACGGTGAACGTGAGCGGTTCGGGACGGCTGGCGCTGCTCGGCTCGGCGTCCAACGGCACCGCGTCCGGCACGCTGACGGTGACCTACACCGACGGCACCAAGTCGACGGCCACCATCGGGTTCTCCGACTGGACCCTCGGTGGTGGCGGCGCGCAGCCGTCGTTCGGCAACCGGATCGTGCTGTCCACGCCGTACCGCAACGCCGCGGGCAGCGACCCGCAGCAGATCCGCACGATGGTGTTCGGCACCAACCCGATCACCCTCGACGCGGGCAAGACCGTGGCGAGCGTGACGCTGCCGGACAACGTCAGCGGCGGCGCGCTCCACGTGTTCGCGATCGGCATCGGCGCATGAAAAGCGCCATCCTGGCGGGCTTTCTCACGCTGACCGCGGGGGGGACGGGGGGGGCCCCCGCGGGGGGGGGGGGGGGGGGGGGGGGGCGGGGGAGAGACGCCAAAATTATCTGGGCGTGAGGGGAAGGGAGAACGGTTC
>NZ_JBVJNO010000023.1:0-58968 GCF_055583645.1 Amycolatopsis sp. NPDC104587 | reverse complement strand
TCTCTCCCCCCCCCCCCCCCCACCCCACCCCCCCCCCCCCCCCCTCCCCCCCCCCCCCCCCCCCCCCCCCCCCCCCCCCCCCCCCCCCCCCCCCCCCCCCCCGGCCGGCGGGGACGCCCTGGACGCCGTCAACACGTTCATCGGCACGCAGGACGAGGGCAACACGTTCCCCGGCGCGTCGGCGCCGTTCGGGATGACGCAGGTCAGCCCCATCACCTCGCACTACGCCGGCTACCGCTACACCGACACGGCCATCCGCGGCTTCGGCCACTTCTTCCTGTCGGGCGCGGGCTGCTGGGAGCAGGGCGGCCTCGTCTCGACGCTCCCGACGACCGGCGAGATCGGCCCGGGCAAGGCGTTCGACACGACCAAGCCCGCCACCTTCGACCAGACGAAGTACGCGGCGCCGTTCACCCACGACGGCGAGGTCGGCAAGCCCGGCTACTACAAGGTCCACCTGACCGGCTACGGCGGCGTCGACGTCGAGACGACCGCGGCGACGCGCGCGGGCGTCGAGCGGTACACCTTTGTGAAACCCGGTGATGCCAACGTATTCGTCAACGTAGGGCAGGCCAACGACAAGGAACCGGTGACGGGCAGCAGCATCCGCGTCGTCGACGACCGGACCGTCGAAGGAACCGTGGAGTCGCAAGCCTTCTGCGGTGGCAAGGCCTACACGACGTACTTCACGACGAAGTTCGACAAGCCGTTCAAGACGTTCGGCACCTGGTCGCCGACCGGCGGCGCCCCCGGCAGCCGTTCTTCCGAAGGCGGTGCGGGCCTGCGTGGCGCGTGGCTGTCGTTCGGCGGCGCGGGCCAGGTCACCGCGACCACGGCGATCTCGCAGGTGGACGCGGCCGGGCCCCGGGTGAACCTGGCGGCCGAGCACGTCCGGTCGTTCGACTCCGCCAAGGCGGACGTCCAGCGCACCTGGCGGCACGAGTTGTCCACTGTGGACATCAAGGGCGGCACGACCGACGACCGCACGGTCTTCTACACCTCGCTGTACCACGCGCTGCTGCAGCCGTTGACCGCGAACGACGCCGACGGCCGCTACTACGGCTTCGACAAGAAGATCCACCGCGCGGTCGGCTGGACGTACTACGACTTCTTCTCGCTGTGGGACACCTACCGCACGCAGAACCAGCTCCTGGCGCTGCTGCGGCCGGACCGCGCTCGTGATGTCGCCAAGAGCATCCTCGCCATCCACGACCAGGGCGGCTGGCTGCCGCGATGGGCGTACGCGAGCCAGGAGACGAACACGATGACGGGTGACCCGGTCACGCCGTTCCTCGTGGACCTTTGGCGGTTCGGGGCGCTGTCGGGCAACGAGATGCGCGCCTACCAGGCGTTGCTGCAGAACTCGACGCAGATCCCGCCCGCGTCGTCGCCGTTCCAGGGCCGCTCCGGCAACGCGAGCTACCAGCAGGACGGCTTCGTCCAGTACGACCCGAACTTCCCGAAGAAGGGGCAGGACACCGACCCGAGCCACGGCGCTTCGGCCACCCTGGAGTACGCGCTCGGTGACTGCTCGCTGTCGGTCATGGCTGCGGCGCTCGGCAAGAAGTCCGACGCGGCCGCGTTGAAGCAGAAGGGCCGGACCTACCGGACGCTGTGGGACTCGTCGCAGACCGACCGCGGCTTCGACGGCTTCTTCCGGCCGAAGGTCGCCGGCGGCGACTGGTTCAGCCCGGCCGGCAAGCCGTACAGCCCGCAGAGCCAGGACGGCTTCCACGAGGGCACGGCCTGGCAGTACCAGTGGCTGGTCCAGCAGGACGTCCCCGGCCTGATGCAGCGGATGGGCGGCCCGGCGAACACCGGCAAGCGCCTGGACGACTTCTTCGCCTACGACGAGCTGGTGAAGAACCCGGCGACGGCCGTCCGGGAGAACTGGGTCGTCGGCCCGTACGACTACTACGACCAGTTCCGCTACAACCCGAACAACGAGCCGGACCTGCACTCGCCGTGGATGTACGCACTCACCGGCCAGCCGGCGAAGACGTCGACGGTCGTGCGGGCGGCGCACACGCTGTTCACCAACGCGCCCAACGGCGTCACCGGCAACGACGACCTCGGCACGATGTCGGCGTGGTACGTCTTCAGCGCGCTGGGGCTCTATCCGGCCGTCCCAGGGACTGGGAACTTCGTGCTCAGCTCGCCGCGCTTCGCGAAGTCCGTGCTGCACCTGGAGAACGGGCGGGACGTCACGATCAAGGCGCCCGGCGCGGACGGCTCGAAGCTGCAGTACGTCTCGGGGCTCGAGGTCGGCTCGAAGCCGAGTGGCCGGGTGTATGTCAACGTGGACCAGCTGAAGCGTGGCACGACGCTCGACTTCTCCTTGACTGCCGATGTCGCGACGGC
Source organism: Amycolatopsis sp. NPDC104587 (assembly GCF_055583645.1). Lineage (NCBI taxonomy): Bacteria > Bacillati > Actinomycetota > Actinomycetes > Pseudonocardiales > Pseudonocardiaceae > Amycolatopsis > Amycolatopsis sp. NPDC104587. The sequence goes on along the minus strand of NZ_JBVJNO010000023.1, from coordinate 56,607 downwards.
GACCTGGGGCACCTCGCCCTCCGCAGCACCGGTTTCCCCGTGTTCTGACTAGATAGTGACGCTCACGAACGTGGTCCGGACCACAGTGGACCACGTTCGTGAGCATCGTCACGGGCCCCGGTGTTCCCGTGAGGGCCATCACGCCTCACACTGGTCTCAGCACGTCCGACAGCGCCGTTGACGTCCACAGGCAGTCCGCCTTGGACGGTGCGTCGGGCGTTTTCTTATGTCACGAAAAACGTGGTGAGACCCCACAGGAGGAAGAAGTGTCCAGCAAGGCCGCTCTAGTTTTCCGCGTGGCCGCAGTCGCCGAAGCCCTTTCCTGGGCGGCGCTGCTTGTCGGGATGTTCCTCAAGTACGTCGTGCACTCCTCCGGTGAGGGCGGCGTGCCCGTCATCGGCATGGTGCACGGCGTGATCTTCGTCCTCTACGTGGTCGTCTCCCTGTCCGTGGCGAAGCCGCTCGGCTGGCGCCCGAAGACCCTGCTCTACGCCCTGCTCGCGAGCATCCCGCCGCTGTTCACGTGGCTGTTCGAGAAGTGGGCGCTGCGCAACGGCAAGCTCGACGGCCCGCAGCGGCTGTCCCACGGCGGGGTCGGCCTGTTCCAGGTCAAGGAACCCGTCGCCGCCTGATCCCAGCAGATGAGAAGGGCCCGCGCTTCGGCGCGGGCCCTTCTTCTATTCGGTGAAGTCGCCTGTCGCGCGACGCACCTTCGTCAGCAGGTCGGTCAGCTGCTCGGTCTGCCGGTCGGTGAGCCCGGACAGGCCGAAGTCGATCGCCGTGACGGCCTCGGTGGCGGACTCGCGGCGCTTGCGGCCTTCGCTGGTGATCTCGACGAGCGTCGTGCGGCGGTCGGTCGGGTGCGGGACGCGCTTCACGAGCCCGTCGCGCTCCAGCCGGTCGACTATGTTGGTGACACTGGTGGGGTGCAGCTGGAGCCGCTCGCCCATCACCCGCATCGGCAGGCTGTCGCTGCGGGCGAAGGTGAGCAGCACCAGTGCTTCGTACCGGGCGAAGGTCAGGCCGTGCGGCTTGAGCGCGCCGTCCACCGCGGACTGGATGATCTGCTGGACGCGCATCACGCCGGTCACCGCGGCCATGGTGCCGGAGGGCCCGATCCGGTCCTCCCAGAGCTGCGCCGCGCGGGCGATCGGGTCGAACGGCAGCGGACGGTTCATGACACGCGAAGTTACCAGCGGGTACCGGCGGGTGTCGCCCGACCGGCGGAAAAGAACACCGAAGAAGGGACTTCCGAGCATGATCGTCGCGTTCAGCGTGAGCCCGTCCGGCGGGGAGCCCGACGGCGGAGTCAGCGAGGCCGTCGCCCGCGCGGTGAAGGTGGTCCGCGAATCCGGGCTGCCCAACTCGACCAACGCGATGTTCACGAACATCGAGGGCGAGAGCTGGGACGAGGTGATGGACGTCGTGAAGCGCGCGGTCGAAGCCGCGGGCGAGGGGTCGGCGCGGGTCGGGCTGGTCCTGAAAGCGGACATCCGCCCCGGCTTCTCCGGTCAGCTGGAGGCCAAGGTGGACCGCATCGAAGCCCACCTCCGCGAGGACTGAGCCCCGCTGGGGATCAGGGGAGTGGCGGGGTGAAGGCGACCGTCCAGCGGCCGTCCTCGCTCGTCACGTTCAGCGCGTAGCTGAACGGCCTGCCGTCGCCGAGGGCGCCCTCGATCGTCGCGTGGACGGGGGCCGCCGCGTCCGGGCCGAGGGCGACGCGGACGTCGTGCACGCCGTGGTCGGCCAGCACCGCGACGTAGTCCTTCGCGAAGTCGTCGCCGCCGGAGCCGGGGTAGTCGACGAGGCCGGCGAAGGCGTCCGCGTCGTGGCCGGACAGCGCCGACGCGAGCTTGTCGTGCAGCTCGCCGGGGGAGGCCGCGCCCGGGTCCGGCTCGTGCACGATCAGCAGGGTCACCGCGCCGATCCAGGCGACGGCCGCCGCGATGGACAGGCCCACCTTCACGTCACGCCGGATGTGCACGGGCCGAGCCTGCCCCACCCGGCGCCGTCCTGCCAAGCGGACGGGCCGGGCACCCGGTGAAACGTCCCGGCGCGCGTGCCAGGATGGAAGCGTGACACAACCACGCGGATCTGCAGCGAAGTCAGCGGCCCTGTCCGCCGCCCTTTCCGGCGCGGTGGACCTGTCCGCGCTCAAGGCCCGCGCCGAAACGGCGCGCAAGCAGCCGGCCCCGCCCGCCGGCCCGGCCGGCGGGGACGGCCCGCCGCCGCCCGCCCCCGGCTCGTCCGAGGCCGTGATCGACGTCACCGAAGCGACCTTCCAGACCGAGGTCGTGGAGCGGTCCCTGCACCAGCTGGTGATCGTCGACCTGTGGGCCGAGTGGTGCGGCCCGTGCAAGCAGCTGTCGCCGGTGCTGGAGCGGATGGCCGCCGAGTCCGGCGGCGCCTGGGTCGTGGCGAAGGTCGACGTCGACGCCAACCCGCGCATCGCGCAGCTGTTCGGTGCGCAGTCCATCCCCACGATCGTCGCCATCGGCGGCGGCCAGCCGGTCGACGCGTTCTCCGGCGCGCTGCCCGAGCCCGAGATCCGCAAGTGGATCAACGCGCTGCTCGACGCCCTGCGCGACAAGCTCCCGTCGATCCGCGAGGCCGAAGCGGGCGGAGCGGGTCCGGTCGAGGAGCCCGAGGACCCGCGCTTCACCGAGGCGGAAGAGGCGTTCGAGCAGGGCGACTTCGCGGCGGCGCAGGCGGCCTACGAGCGCATCCTGGACGTCGAACCGGCCAACGAGCTGGCGAAGAACGCCCTGGCCCAGGTCAAGTTCACGGCCCGAGCCGAGAACGCCGACCCGGAGGCCCGCACCAAGGCCGACGCGGACCCGGCCGACCTGGCGGCCCAGCTCGACGCGGCCGACCTGGACATCGCGTCGAACGACGTCGAGGCGGGCTTCAAGCGCCTGATCGACACGGTCCGCCGCACGGCGGGCGAGGACCGCAACAGGGTCCGCGAGCACCTGGTGGCGCTGTTCGACCTCTTCGACCCGGCCGACGACCGTGTCATGAAGGCTCGCCGCGATCTGGCGAGTGCGCTCTTCTAGACCGCACGAAAAAGGCCCCCACCACGCGGTGGGGGCCTTTCTCAAGCCCTCAGGCGTACTGCTTCGAGCAGACCGACGAGCCCTCGAGGTACCCGCGCCGCAGCGACTCGACGCGGTCGAAACCGCTGTCCGGGCGCTTGCCGTTCACGTCCGCCGACACCAGGCTCTCCGGCTGCAGCAGGTCCGCGATCGCCTCGTCGAGGTCACCCGCGGACAGCCGCAGGTCGCCCGGGCGGTTCGTGAACGCGGCCCACGCGCCCACCAGGCACGCCGTCCGCAGGCCGGCGTTCGGGTTGTCGATCGACGCGCCGACCCCCTTCTGGATCCCCAGCGCATACCGCGAAGCGACCTCCGAGAACGCCGCGAAGTCGCCCATGCCGCCCGGGTCCTCGCCCTTCATCTCGGCCTCGCGGTCGATCGGCTGGGCCAGCTGCGCCAGCTTCGCCAGGTCGATGCTCACCGTGTTGTCGGCCGGGCAGTACGACGCCGGCGGCGTGGTCTGGCAGCTGCCGCCGTCGGTGATCTCCGGGGCCGCCACCCCCGCGCCCTTGAACGCCTCGTCGAGGCTCTTCTTCAGCAGCTCGACCGCCTGGTCGGTGAACTTCGCGTCGCCCTTGCCGGTGTCACCCTTGTCGAACGGGCGCTCGGTCAGCCGGGCCTTGACGTTGTCGGTGTTCATCGCCGCGCACTCCTTCGGGCCCTTTTCGAACCCGGCCTGGAACGCGAAGGTGCGGTCGAACGCCGTGCCGTGCGCGCCCTTGTCGGCGGCGCTGGTGCCCGCCTGGTCGCGGATCAGGAACATCGACGCCATCACCTGGTTCAGGCCCTCGGACGTCGACACCCGGTAGTACTTGCTCTTGTCCTCGGCGACCCAGCGGAAGTAGCCGCCGGCGAAGCAGTCGGCCTGCTGCTCCTTGACCACGGTCGGGGTGCTCTTCGTGATGCCGGCCTTGTCACCCAGCCGGTACTGGACGGCGTGGCCGAACTCGTGCGCGAGCACGACGACCACCGACATCGGCCCGAACCGCTGGCGCAGCATCGGCAGCAGCACCCCGCGGTCCCACGCCACCGAGTCGTCGACCGGGCAGTAGAACGCGTTCACGAGCTTCTTCACGCTGCCGCAGCCGGTTTCCTCGGTGTCGGTCTGCGCGTCGTAGGACAGCAGCGACTTCACCGGCTCGAACTGCTGCCCGAAGTCGGCCCGCAGGTGCTCGCCCCAGTACGTCTGGACGTCGTCGATCGCGGCGGTGGCGAGCTTGTCGTCCTCACCGCCGTCGGCGTTGCGGACGTCGAGGCGCGGCGTCGGCGCGTCCGGCTTGAGGCCGCTCTCGAAGTGGGTCACCGGGAGTCCGGAGACCGATCCGGCGCCGGTGTCCTTGGCCGGGTCCCCGCTCGCGCTACCGCCCTTGCTGTTGCACCCGCTCACGGCCACGGCCACGACGGCCAGCAACGCGACCAGCGCGCGCCGTCCTCCCCCTGGGATCATCTGCTCACTCGCTCTCGTGCCCACCCGTACCGACGGCCAGGACCCTACCCAGGGCTTACGGGACGCGTGCGCGTTATCCCCGAACTACTCCCTGCGCAGGCCGGGCCGTGGCCCGATATCGTCGCTTCCCATGCGTGCAGTCCGCCGGTTCACCGTCCGCGCCAGTCTCCCGGAGTCGCTGTCCGGCCTGGGCGCGCTGGCCACCAACCTGCGCTGGACGTGGCATCCGCCGACGCGCGACCTCTTCGCGTCGATGGACGCCGAGCTGTTCAACTCCGTGCGCGACCCGCTGCGCATGCTCACCGCGCTGCCGCCGGACCGCCTCGACGAGCTCGCCGTGGACGACGGCTTCCTCGAGCGCGCCCGCGCCGCCGCCGCGGACCTGGAGACCTACCTGTCGGAGCCGCGCTGGTACCAGGAGCGCGACGAGGAGAACCTGCCGCCGGCCGTCGCCTACTTCTCGATGGAGTTCGGCGTCACCGAAGCCCTGCCGAACTACTCCGGCGGCCTCGGCGTGCTCGCCGGCGACCACCTCAAGGCCGCGTCCGACCTGGGCGTGCCGATGGTCGGCGTCGGGCTGCTCTACCGCAACGGCTACTTCCGGCAGTCGCTGTCGCTCGACGGCTGGCAGGTCGAGCACTACCCGGTCATCGACCCGAACGCGTTCCCGCTCGAGCTGCTGACCGCCGGCGGGCGCCCGGTGCTGATCGGCGTCGCGATGCCGGGCGGTCGCGAGCTGTGCGCGCAGATCTGGCAGGCCCGCGTCGGGCGCGTCCCGCTGCTGCTGCTCGACACCGACACCGAGGCCAACGACGACGACCTGCGCGGCGTCACCGACCGGCTCTACGGCGGCGACGCCGACCACCGGCTGCGGCAGGAGATCCTGGCCGGCATCGGCGGCTTCCGCGCCGTCCGCAAGTACTGCGAGCTGACCGGCCACCCGCAGCCCAAGGTGTTCCACACGAACGAGGGGCACGCGGGGTTCCTCGGCCTCGAGCGCGCCCGCGAGATCGTTCAGGCCGACGGCCTCGCGTTCGACGAGGCCATGCCGGCCGTCCGTGCCGGGACGCTCTTCACGACGCACACCCCGGTCAGCGCGGGCATCGACCGGTTCCCGGTGGACCTGGTGCAGCGCTACTTCTCCGACGGGCGCCTGGTGCCCGACATCGACCCGCGCCGCGTGCTCGCGCTCGGCGCGGAGGACAACCCCGGGCTGTTCAACATGGCGCACATGGGCCTGCGGCTGGCGCAGCGCGCGAACGGCGTCTCGCAGCTGCACGGGCGCGTCACGCGCAAGATGTTCTCCCGGCTGTGGCCCGGGTTCGACCACGACGAGGTGCCGATCTCGTCGGTGACGAACGGCGTCCACGGCCCGACCTGGGTGGCGCGCGAGCTCAGCACGCTGCTCGGGCGCGAGTGGGGCCTCGACGTCGGCGAGGGCCCGCTGCGCGCCGGCGTCTCCGACGCCCAGCTGTGGGAGCTGCGGCGCGAGCTGCGTGAGAAGCTGGTCCACGAGGTGCGCCGCCGGGTGCGCGCGGCGTGGCTGCAGCGCGGCGCGTCTCCGCTGGAGCTGGGCTGGGTGGACTCCGTGTTCGACCCGGACGTGCTGACCGTCGGGTTCGCCCGCCGCGTCCCGACGTACAAGCGGCTGACGCTGATGCTGCGCGACCCCGAGCGGCTGCGCACGCTGCTGCTGCACGAGGACCGGCCGATCCAGGTCGTCGTCGCCGGCAAGTCGCATCCGGCCGACGAGAACGGCAAGCAGCTGATCCAGCAGATCGTCCGGTTCGTCGACGGCGCCGACGTGCGGCACCGGATCGTCTTCCTGCCGGACTACGACATGTCGATGGCCCGGTACCTGTACCGCGGGTGTGACGTCTGGCTGAACAACCCGGTGCGCCCGCTCGAGGCGTGCGGGACGTCGGGCATGAAGTCGGCCCTGAACGGCGGCCTCAACCTCTCCATCCGCGACGGCTGGTGGGACGAGTGTTACGACGGCAGCAACGGCTGGGCGATCCCGACCGCGGACGGCGTCGCCGATCCGCTGCGCCGCGACGACCTCGAGGCCGCGGCGCTGTACGAGCTGCTCGGCCAGCAGATCGCGCCGCTGTTCTACGACCGCTCGGACGGCGGCGTGCCGACCGGCTGGCTGTCGATGGTGTGGCACACGCTGGAGACGCTCGGCCCGCGGGTGCAGGCGTCCCGGATGGTCCGCGAGTACGTCGACAACGGGTACCTGCCGGCGTCCCGGATGGTCGCGGCGGCCACGGGTGACGGCTACCGCGGCGCGCTGTCGCTGGCGGACTACCGCACCAAGCTGGAGGTGTCGTGGCCGCGGCTGCGGATCTTCGACTCGGAGCTGCTGGTCGAGGCGACCGAGCCGCTGGTGGTCGGCACGGAGGTGACGATCCGGGCGCGCGTCGACCTGGCCGGCCTCGATCCGTCCGAAGTGGACATCCAGGCGGTGGTCGGCCGCGTCGGCGACGACGACGAGCTGCGCGACGCGGTCACGGTCCCGATGACCGACGACGGCATCGGCGCGTTCGCGGCCCGCCTGAAGCTGCCGAGGCCGGGCTCGATCGGGTACACGGTGCGGGTGCTGCCGAAGCACGGCCTGCTCGCCGCGCCGGCCGAGCTGGCGCGCGTTGTGCTGGCCTGACCTGGAGTGGAGGAGAATGCCGCGCTTCTGCGCCTCGCCCGACAGAAGATCGCACAAGCTTTGCGGCAGTTGACCGGAGCACGGGGAACTCTGCGCGACGTGGCCGACGCCATCGGGTCGACCGTACGGGGGGACTCGGACCGCCGAGGCTGCCGGCTTGGCCGACAGCTATCTGACGGCGAGCGAGGATGTGGAACGGATCGCCGATTCCGTCGGACGAGCCGACGAGGCGGTCGCTGGATACCTCGACGACTTGGGATTGGCCCGCAACGAGCCGGAGGTCAGGCCGGACCTCCGGCCCGGCGACCAAGTCGAGCCGGCTGCCGATCCGAAGCACGGTCCGCTGTCCGAACCGCCCGTCGTTCGGGCGCTCCGCCGTGAGCTGCCTCCTCCGGTTCAGGTCGGGAGGGGCCAGAAAACGCATGGACGCTGGCTGGTCACCGGGGCAACCGACCCGGCCGAGGCGAGACCGCTGGTCAGCGGCAAACGAAAAACCGACGAAACCGATCCCGATGATCCGACCTTTGCCGAGGTACAGGCCTACTACGCGGGCCATACGGACAGCCCCGTGGCAGTGGAGACGATGGCCGAGCTCGACACTGTGCTCGATGCCGTGGCGGGACTGGAAGGTCCCAGATCGCTCAGCTCTGGGTGGACGGTGATCGGCTCAAGCCGAACCTCATGATCGGTCTGCACGGAGACCGAGGGGTTTTGCGCTACGCGGACTCCGAACAGGCACACTGCGGCTCCGGTGGTGCGTTCCCGCTGCCGGAATGGGGTGAGGTCATCTACTACCTCGCCACCGGGGAGTTCGAGTTTCCCGACGACGCCGAACTCCCCGAGGCCGACGTGCGTAAGGCTGCCCGCGAGTTCGTGGAGTCCGGCGGGATGCGTCCGGACTCCGTCATCTGGGAACCGGAAGGCTGACGAGGGCGGAGCGACGGTGCACTGTCTTTCCTGGCCCGAGGGGCAAGCTGTGCTGGCCTGACCTGGAGTTACTCCAGCCCGGCGCGGCCGGAAATCACAGCGCGCGCGGCCGTGGGCGGCGTTATGTTGGCCGCATGCGCTTCGGAATCTTCGTCCCGCAAGGCTGGCGGATCGACCTCGCCGGCATCGATCCCGCGGACCACTGGAAGACCATGCTCGGCCTGGCGAAGCACGCCGAGGCCGGGCCCTTCGAATCGATCTGGGTCTACGACCACTTCCACACCGTGCCCGTCCCGACCGAGGAGGCGACGCACGAGGCGTGGTCGCTGATCTCGGCGTTCGCCGCCGCGACCGACACCGTGCGGCTCGGCCAGATGTGCACCTGCATGGGCTACCGCAACCCGGCCTACCTGGCGAAGGTGGCCGCGACCGCCGACCTCATCTCCGGCGGCCGGGTCGAGATGGGCATCGGCGCGGGCTGGTACGAGCACGAGTGGCGGGCCTACGGCTACGGCTTCCCCGGCGCCGGCGAGCGGCTCGGCCAGCTCGACGAAGGCGTGCAGATCATGCGCGACCTCTGGACGACCGGGAAGTCCACACTGGACGGGAAGCACTATCAGACCGACGGCGCCATCCTGCGTCCGTTGCCGCCGCAGGAAGGCGGCATCCCGCTGTGGATCGCCGGTGGCGGCGAGAAGAAGACGCTCAAGATCGCCGCGAAGTACGCGAAGTACACGAACTTCGCCGGCGACCCCGAGACGTTCACCCGGAAGTCCGAGATCCTCGCGCAGCACTGCAAGGACGTCGGCACCGACTTCGACGCCATCGTCCGCTCGGTCAACCACAACATCGTCATCGGGGCGACCGAAAAGGACGTCCAGGACAAGCTGGCCTGGCTGAAGTCCCACCTGGACAAGTACGTCCCGGCCGACGCCGCCGAGCGCTGGCACGGCGTCTTCGCGAACAGCCCGACCACCGGCACGCCCGAGCAGGTCACCGAGAAGCTGGCCGAGCTGGGCGAGCTCGGCATGTCCTACGCGATCTTCAACTTCCCGGAAGCCGCGTACGACCGCTCCGGCATCGACCTGTTCACCGAGCAGGTCGCCCCGGCGCTCGCCTAGGGCACCGCGGGGCTTCCGCCGGTCTGCACGGGCAGGCCGGCGGAGGCCCAGGCGCGGAAGCCGCCTTCGAGGTCGGTCGCGTTGCGCAGGCCCAGCCGTTGCAGGTCGGCCGCGGCCAGGCTCGACGAGTACCCCTCGTTGCAGAGCACGACCACCGTCGCGTCCGGGGTCACCGAGGGCAGCCGCCATTCGCTGTCCGGCGCCAGCCGCCACTCCAGGTGGATCCGCTCGACGACCACCGCGCCGGGGATTTCGCCCTCGGCCTGGCGGTTCGCGAAGGGCCGGATGTCGACGAGCAACGCGCCCGCCTCCTGCAGCTCGTGAGCCCGCGAAGGGGACACCCGCTCCAGACCGGACCGGGCCTTCTCCAGGAAGGTGTCGATGGCGCTCATCGCTGGACGATAGCGGGCAACGGCGGGATTTCGGCCGGGACGTCGGCGAGGCTCTCGTAGTTGCGCGTCGCCACCAGCGGCGGCGAGTACGCGTGGATGCTGGCCGCGGGCCGGTCGCCGAGGCCGGTGACCTGGTGCGCGCGGCCGGCGCCGAAGCCGATGCCCTGGCCGGGGACGTGCGTGCGGCGCCGGACCGGGCCGCCGGGGTAGCGGTACTCCTCGCCGAGCTCACCCTGCAGCACGGTGAACGAGCCGGACGCGCCGCCGTGGTCGTGCGGCCTGGTGTGCTGGCCGGGCAGCCACGACAGCAGCCACAGCTCGACGCCGTCGGTCAGGGCCAGCCGGGCCCACCAGCGGCGGTCTTCGTCGAACCGCAGGATGCTCCGCAGGTTCGCGGTCAGCTCGGTGGTCACGGTGGCGGTCAGGTCGGCCAGCTCACGGGGTGTCCATAACAGCCGCGACGGGTGCAGCAGGTCGGGCAGCAGAGGGTCGGTCAGCTGCGGGTGGATCTCGACGGGGGGCCGGACGAGGGACGTGGTCAACGCGGGTGCTCCTCGGACGCGAAGTGATCGGGACGGCGGGGGCAGCACGGCCCGGCCGTCCACGGCGCCGCCGAGGGCGCGCGGGATCAGCCGAGCGGTGCCCGGGTACACCCGGCGGACGCGACCAGGAGCAGGTCGATCGCACGACGGCGCCAGAACGACCCCCGGGTGACCGAGGTGACGGGCGCGTCGGCTGTCATGCTCTCGATCCTGCCACAGCACGCGCGCGTCCGACACTTCCCGACTGCGCTGTTCCACCTCGTGGAACCCGCTCCGACCTGCCGGTTCGCCGTCTCACCCGGGCGGGTGCGCACGCGCGCGCGACGGCAGACAGAATGGGGTTCGTGAGCGAGCCGATCCAGCCCAGCGAACTTGACGATCTCGTGGTCCGGATGGCCGGTGTCGGCGTCCGCCGGGGGACCAACGACCTCCTCGCCGGTCTCGACTGGAGCGTGGAGCTCGACGAGCGCTGGGTGGTGCTCGGGCCGAACGGCGCGGGCAAGACCACCCTCCTGCGTCTCGCCGCGGCCGAGCTGCACCCGACCACCGGCGAGGTCGACCTGCTCGGCGAGCGGATCGGCCGGGTCAACATCTTCGACCTGCGCCCGCGCATCGGCTTCACCTCGGCGGCCATCGCCCAGCGCGTGCCGGGTGACGAGCTCGTCAAGGACGTCGTGGTCAGCGCCGGCTACGCGGTGCTCGGGCGCTGGCGTGAGGAATACGACACCCTCGACACCGCCCGCGCGAGCGAGCTGCTCGACGCGATGGGCATCGGCAACCTCGCCGAGCGCACCTTCGGCACGCTGTCCGAGGGCGAGCGCAAGCGCGCGCTGATCGCCCGCTCGCTGATGACCGACCCGGAGATGCTGCTGCTCGACGAGCCGGCCGCCGGGCTCGACCTGGGCGGCCGTGAGGACCTCGTCGCGCGGCTCTCCGCGCTGGCCCTGGACCCGGACGCGCCGGCGCTCGTGCTGGTCACCCACCACGTCGAGGAGATCCCGCCGGGGTTCACCCACGCGTTGCTTCTCCGCGACGGCCACGCGGTGGTGTCCGGGCTCGTGGACGACGTCATCACCAGCGAAAACCTGTCGAAGACGTTCGACCAGGACCTCGTCCTGGAGCGCTCCGGCGATCGCTTCTTCGCCCGTCGTCGCTAAGCTGTCGCTTACCGACCGGTAGCGTGCTGGCAGATCGTCAACGAGGAGGATGGGCGTGGGAGAGTTCGTAACCCTTGAAGTCAAGGACGGGGTCGGCACGATCCGGCTCGACCGCCCGCCGGTCAACGCCCTGAACGCCCAGGTCACCGCCGAACTCGCCGAGCTGGCGAAGGAGGCAGGCGAGCGCGACGACGTCCGCGCGGTGATCCTCTACGGCGGCGAGAAGACCTTCGCGGGCGGCGCGGACATCAAGGAGATGGCCAGCCGGACCTACCCCGAGATCGCCAAGTTCGGCGCGAACCTCACCGGGACGCTGGCCGCCATCGCGAACATCCCGAAGCCGGTCGTCGCGGCCATCACCGGGTACGCACTCGGCGGCGGCCTCGAGCTCGCGCTGACCGCGGACCGCCGCGTCGCCGGCGACAACGTCAAGGTCGGCCAGCCCGAGATCCAGCTCGGCGTCATCCCCGGCGCGGGCGGCACCCAGCGCCTGGCCCGGCTGATCGGGCCGAGCAAGACCAAGGACATCGTCTACACCGGACGGTTCGTCAAGGCCGAAGAGGCCCTCTCCCTGGGGATCGTCGACGAGGTCGTCGCCCCCGACGACGTCTACGCGGCCGCGCACAAGTGGGCGTCGCAGTTCGCGAACGGCCCGGCCGTGGCGCTGCGCGCGGCGAAGGCCGCCATCGACGGCGGCCTCGACACCGACCTCGCGAACGGGCTCAAGCTCGAGTCGCACCTGTTCGCCGCGCTCTGGGCGACCGAAGACCAGCGGAACGGCATGAAGTCGTTCATCGAAAACGGGCCCGGCAAGGCCACTTTCGAAGGGAAATGACGCCTTGACCGACGTGAACGACCCGGCCCCGAACCCGCACGCCACCGCCGAAGAGGTCCAGGCGGCCTACGCCGACCCGAAGCTGGCGAACGTGCTGTACCACGACTGGGAAGCCGGCACCTACGACGAGAAGTGGTCGATCTCGTACGACGAGCGCTGCATCTCCTACGCCACCGACGTGTTCAACGCCGTGGCGGGTGACGACGGTCAGCCCTACCAGCACGCGATGGAGCTGGGCAGCGGCACCGGGTTCTTCCTGCTGAACCTCATGCAGGGCGGCGTCGCCAAGAAGGGCTCGGTCACCGACCTCTCGCCCGGCATGGTCCAGGTCGCGCTGCGCAACGCCGAGAAGCTCGGCCTCGACGTCGACGGCCGGGTCGCCGACGCCGAGCGCATCCCGTACGAGGACAACACGTTCGACCTCGTCGTCGGGCACGCGGTGCTGCACCACATCCCGGACGTCCAGGCGGCGTTCCGCGAGGTGCTGCGCGTGCTCAAGCCGGGCGGCCGGTTCGTGTTCGCCGGCGAGCCGACGAAGATCGGCGACTTCTACGCCCGCAAGCTCGGCCAGTTCACCTGGTTCCTCACGACCCGCGTGACCAAGCTGCCCGCGTTGAGCGGCTGGCGACGTCCGCAGTCCGAACTGGACGAGTCCTCGCGCGCGGCCGCGCTGGAAGCCGTGGTCGACATCCACACGTTCGACCCGTCGGAGCTGGAGTCGTGGGCCCGCGGCGCCGGCGCGCAGGACGTCCACGCGGTCACCGAGGAGTTCGCCGCGGCGCTCGCCGGCTGGCCGATCCGGACGTTCGAAGCCGCGGTGCCGCAGGAGAAGCTGACCGTCCGCTGGCGGTTGTTCGCCTACAAGCTGTGGCTGCGGCTGTCCGCTGTGGACAAGAAGCTGCTGGCGAAGATCCTGCCGCGCGAGCTGTTCTACAACGTGATGATCACCGGGACCAAGCGGCCGTCCTGAGTGGGCTATTCCTTCAGCCTCGGCGACGTCGCCTACCTGCGTTCCGGCGCGGGTGTGGCGGCGCTCGCCGAGGTTTCGTCGTTGCCGCTGACCGACCACATCGCGTCCGTGGCCGCCGTGCGCCGCGTCGCGGGCGAGGAGTTCGCGGCCGCCGTCCTGGAAACGGTGCTGCTGCGGCGTAAAGCCGTGTCCAAAGTGGATGCCGAGGGCTGGCTGTTCACCTCGGACGCGCTCCAGCAGGCGAGCGCGGCACCGGTCGCGCGGCACCGGGCGTCGCGGCTGGCGGGGCTCGACGTCCACGACGTCACGTGTTCGGTCGGCGCGGACCTCGTCGAGATCGCGCGGGTGGCGCGGCGCGCGCTCGGGTCCGATCTGGACCCGGTCCGGCTGGAGATGGCGCGGCACAACGGGATCGTCGCCGGTGTCGCGTTCGGACTCGCCCGGGCTGACGCGCTGCGCCCGGTCAGTCGTGACGGTGTGGTGGTCGCCGACCCGGCCCGTCGCGACTCCGCGGGACGCCGGGCGTGGAAACCCGCGGACTTCGCCCCGCCACTGGACGGGCTGGTCGAGGCGTACCCGGGGCGTCCGCTGTCGGTGAAGTGCGCGCCGGGCCTGGACTTCGCACTCACGCCGTGGGCCGACGAGGTCGAGCTGGTGTCCCTCGACGGCCAGGTCCGCGAGTCCTGCCTCTGGCGCGGCCTCGGCACCGGCGTCACCCGGCGGGCGACGGTTCTCCGCTCGGACGGGACACAGTGGACGGTCACCGACGCCGAGCCGGACGAACTGCCCACCCGGGAGCCGGGGGAGTGGATCGTCGACCCGGACGGCGCTGTGGTTCGCGCCGGACTGGTCCGCCACTACGCGGCGCGGCACGGGTTGTGGCAGCTGGACGAACGCATCGCGTACCTGACCGGGGACACCCCGCCGCCGGGCGTGCGTGCGTTCCGCGTCCTCGAACACGGGCCGTACAGCGAAAAGTCCTTGAGGGCCGTCCTCAAGCGACACGACGTCGGGCGGCTGGAGATCCTCGTGCGCGGCCTCGACGTCGACCCGGATGCGTTGCGTCGCAGACTGAAGCTGCGCGGCGAAGCGGAAGCTTCGGTGGTTCTGACGCGGATCGGCCGCGCGCCGGTGGCGTTCCTCTGCCGCGCCGAAAGGTGAACGGAAACTTTCGAGGGGTGGAACTCCGGGTGAACGTGACGTAGGTTCCCCGAGTCGTCAAATCTGCTCTGGAGGGTCGCCGTGTCCGGAAAATGGTCAGGTCTCGTCAAGCTCGCCGCCGCCGCGGCCATCGGCGCCACGGTCGCCTCGGGGGCCACCGCGCTGGCCGGCTCGGACGACGCGACGGCCGCCCGCTCGAAGGAACCGGCCAACATCGGCCAGGTCAAGAACGACGTCAAGGCCTACTACGGCGACTACCTCGACGCCGCCGGCAAGCACCACTACTCCGACACGAGCCGGTTCGTGAAGGACACCAACCGCGTGGTCACCGACGCGAAGCGTTACCTGCAGCAGCAGCTGGGCCGCGTGAAGAACCCGGCGATCGTGCTCGACGTCGACGACACCGCCGAGGTCACCTACGGCTGGGAGGCCGACAACGACTTCGGCTTCGACCCGGTCAAGCAGCAGCAGGCCATCGACAACGGCACGTTCACCGCGAACAAGCCGGTGCTGGAGCTGGCCAACTGGGCCGTGCAGCACGGCGTCAAGCTGTACTTCCTGACCGGCCGCAACGAGCTGCAGGGCCCGCAGTCGCTGAAGAACCTGGCCAACGAGGGCTACCCGGCCCCGGCCGGGGCGTTCTTCAAGCCGAAGGTGACCGCGCCGGACTACCTGCCGTGCGGGCTGACCTGCACCACGGTCCAGTACAAGTCGGGCACGCGGGCGCACATCGAGACGACCGGCGCGCACATCGTCCTCAACGTCGGTGACCAGTTCAGCGACCTCGAAGGCGGCTACGCCCTGCGGCCCACGAAGCTGCCGAACCCGATGTACTACCTGCCCTGATCCGCTGGAATAACCGCCGGGTCCCGGGTGCTGGTCTGAGTACACGACCTTTTCGAGGAGCTGACATGCCGGAGAAGAAGGTGCTGGTCCCGGGCCCGGACCACCCGATCACCGTCGAGCCGACCCAGGCCCGCGTGGTGGTCAAGGTGGGCGGGCGCGTGGTGGCGGACAGCCGCAACGCGCTGACCCTGCAGGAGTCGACCTACCCGGCCGCGCAGTACATCCCGCTGGCGGATGTCGACGCGGATGTGCTGGAGCGGACCGACCACGAGACGTACTGCCCGTACAAGGGTGACGCCAGCTACTACAGCCTGAACGCCGGTGACGTGAAGGCGGAAAACGCGATCTGGACGTACGAGAAGCCGTACGACGCGGTCGCGGCGATCAAGGACCACGTCGCGTTCTACCCGAACGTCGTGGACTCGATCGAGCTGGTCGAGGACTGACCTGGACCTCGACCTGCTGCGGACGTTCCTCGCGGTCCACCGCGCGGGCTCGCTGACCGGTGCGGCGCCGTCGCTGGGCTTGTCCCAGCCGACGGTGACCGCGCAGGTCAGAGCCCTGGAGGAGCAACTCGGCCAGCAGCTGTTCGTCCGGCGCGCCCGCGGCGTGACGCCGACACCGGTGGCCGACGAGCTCGCGGCCCGCATCGCCCCGCACGTGGACGCCCTCGCGGGTGTCGCGCTGGGCCCGGCGGACCCGTTCGCGACGCCGGTCCACCTGGCGGGCCCGGCCGAGCTAACCACGGCTCGGGTCCTGCCCGCGTTGGCGAGCTTGGTCGCTTCCGGTCTCCAGCTGCGGGTGAGCTTCGGCCTGGCCGACGACCTCCTGGCCGGCCTGACGCAGCGACGCTACGACCTGGTCGTCTCGACGATCCGCCCCCGGGGCCGCGGCCTGGCGGCGACACCGCTGACGGACGAGGAGTTCGTCCTGGTCGGCCCCCGCGACTTCACCGGCGACCCGCGGACCGCGCCGCTGGTGGCCTACGCCGAGGACTTGCCGATCATCCGCCGCTACTGGCGTTCGGTGCTGGGCGTCCGCCCGCCCGCGGGGTCCGCGGTGGTGGTGCCGGACCTGCGCGGTGTGCTGGCGTGCGTGCTGGCCGGGTTCGGCGTGAGCGTGCTGCCTCGGTATTTGTGTGCGGCGGAACTGGCGTCGGGCGAGCTGGTGGCGCTGCTGGACCCGGCGGAGCCGCCGATCAACACGCTGTTCGTCGTGACCAGGGCCGAGCCGAGCCGGGCGGGGCCCGCGGCAGTGCGTGACGCACTGCTCGCGGACGCCGCCCGCTGGTGACTCAGCCCATGTAGCCCGCGAAGATCTTCGCGAACTCGTACTTCGACTGCGGCACGTTGGTGCACTTGTAGAGCGCGCCGGTGCACGCGTTGGCGTCGCGGCCCGCTTCCCAGAACGACAGCATGCCCAGGTGGACGGTCTTCGCGAACGCGACCAGCGCCTTCGCGTCCTTCTGGTAGAAGATCTCGTTCTGCGAGTCGTTGACGCCGATCATCGGGGTGACGCCGACCTTCTTCCACGCCGCCGCGTCGCTGAGCCCGTAGAGCGACTTCAGCTGGGCCTGCGTCGCCTTGGCCGCGGAAATCGCCTTCGCGCCCTGGTCACCCGCGCCCTGGTAGTAGTCCATCGCCATGATGTTGACCAGGTCGAGGTTGACGCCGGCGTCCTTGGCCGCCTTGACGACGTTGAGCCCGTTCGCGTCGAGGCCGTTCGGCAGCACCGGCAGGGTCAGCGAGATCTTGAGCCCCGGGTTGTTGTTCTGCAACGTCTTCAGCGCCTGCGAGCGGCGCGTGATCGACGTCGGGTCCGCGACGGCCGCCCCTTCGATGTCGAAGTCGGCGTACTTCAGGCCGTACGCCTTGACGACGGCGTCGTACTCGGCCGCGACCTGCGCCGACGTGCTGCACGCCTGGGCCAGCTCGATGCCGGACGCGCCGCCGAAGGAGATCTTGACGTCGCCGCCGGCGTTGCGGATCTTGGTGATCTCGTCCTTCTGCCACGCGGTGCGCGGGTCGTAGGCGCCGAACCAGCTGGCCTTGCAGCCGTAGGAGTTGACGAAGGCGAGTGTGAAGCCCTTGACGCCGCTCGCGGCGGACATCGCCGAGAGGCTGGGCGTCGGCCACGCGCCCATGTCGACGTAGGGCCCGACCGGGATCGGGGAGCCGGCCGCGGCGTCCGCGGGCGCGGCGAACCCGGTGGCCAGCACGGCCAAACCGCCCAAAGCGGCCAGGAGGGGACGGAAACGGGGTAGACGCATGGGGGACCTCCACGACGACGAGCGCGGCGGCGGGAATTCCTGTCCTGATTGGTATAGACCATTAATGTGGTCCGGACCATAGGCCGTTCGGGGGCATGACCGCCGGTGACGGGCTCAGGCGCGCCTGCGCCCCCGCTCCAGCCACCACTGGGTGACCAGCAGCGGCACGACCCAGCCCGTCCACGTCGTGATCCCGGCGATCGCCTGGCCCATCGCCAGCTCGCTGCCGCCGAACGTCGTGTCCAGCTGCGGCGCGAAGACGACCGCCCAGACGATCCCCCAGATCCGGTTGCTGATGATGGACATGCAGAGCGCGAAACTGCGGATCATCCACCGCCGGTGCTCACCGAAGCGCCGGGCGCGCGCCATCCGGTAGCCCTGCACGGTGCAGCCGAACCAGAGCAGCGCGAGCAGGACGTTCGACACGGCCCCGATCGGCCCGAACGGCGCGGCGAGCGCGATGGCGAACCCCGCGATCGACGCCGGGATCGCGCCGGCGAAGACGTACACGCGGCCCGTCCGGCGGTGCACCACCGGATGCTTCCGGCGCAGCCACGGCCAGATCTGCAGCGAGCAGGTCACCATGGCGATGGTCGCGAAACCGATGTGCGTGACGAGCACCGGGTAGTACCAGCCGACCCCGTCCGGCGCCGGGATCCGCGACTCCGCCGGGTCCAGGCCGAGGTAGGGCGGGAGCGAGTACACCAGGAACACCGTGACGAGCAGCCCCAGCGGGAACACCCACGGGCGGCGCCACCACGGCGTGGCGCGCCGGGCGTCGCCGATGCTCGCCGGAGTCTCGGTCGTGGTCATGGCATCCCCCTTGGTTAGTACGCTGTATCGGCACCGTATTGACCAGCGGAATCCTGCGGCAATCCTTGGCTCCGACAATGGGGGAGTACCCTGAAACCGTTCTAGGTCCCGGGGTGAAGTGTTCTAGTACGGATCGAGGTGTTCGTGGCCGAGCCGGCGCCCTACCTGCGGATCGTGGCGGACCTGCGTCGCCGGATCAACGCGGGCGAGCTGCGGCCGGGCGACCGCGTCCCGTCGACCCGCGCGCTGGTCCGCGAGTGGGGCGTCGCGATGGCGACCGCGGCGAAAGCGCTCTCCGCGCTGGGCGAGCAGGGCTGGGTGCGCGCGGTGCCGGGCAGCGGCACGGTCGTCGCCGAGCGGACCCCGCAGAAGACGCCGCTGGGCCGGGCGGCCCTGGTGCGCGCGGCGATCGCGCTGGCGGACACCGAAGGCCTGGCCGCGCTGTCGATGCGCCGGCTGGCCGCCGAGCTGGGGGTCGGCCCGATGGCGCTGTACCGGCACGTGCCGGACAAGGACGAGCTGCTCCGCCTGATGGCCGACGCGGCGCTGGGGGAGGCCGAGCTGCCGGAGCCGGGCCCGCCGGCGTGGCGGCCCCGGCTCGAGCTGGCCGCCCGCGCCCAGTGGCGCACCTACCGCCGGCACCCGTGGCTCGCGCCGATCCTGCTGAACTCGCTGGTCCGCCCGCCGGTCCTGGCCGCCGGGCTGCGGCTGGTCGACTGGTCCCTGCGCGCACTGGCCGAGTCGGGCTTGCGGCGCCGGGTGAAGCTGCAGGTGGTCATGACGCTCAACGGCTGGGTCGGCGGCCTGGCCGTGAGCAACGCGTTCGAGGTCGCGGCCGAGCAGGACACGGGCATTTCGGGCGACCAGCGCCTGGCGACGGACATGGCGCTGCTCGCGGGTTACCTGGAGTCGGGCCGCTTCCCGGTGCTGGCGGAGGTGATCACGGGCGTCGAAGACGTCGATCTCGACGAGGCGTTCGAGTTCGGCCTGCGCCGCCAACTCGACGGCATCGCGGTGCTGCTGGAAGACTCCCGCCGGTGCTGATCACCACGGAACGCCTCACGCTGCACGCGTGGTCCGAAGACTTCTTCGACGACCTGTTCGCCCTGGCCCAGCTGCCGGAAACGGTCCGCTACGTGGGCACGGGCGAGCCGTGGAGCCACGAGTACACGCTCACCAAGCACCGCGCGACGCTCGATCACTGGGTCACTCACGGTTTCGGCTGGTACGCGGTGTCGGCGGGCGCGGATTCCTTCGATGGTGTGGTGTCCTTGGTCCGCCGGAACGCGACGGAGTCGGGCTTGGGCGCCCCGGCGGTGGAGATGGGCTGGTGGATAGCCCCCTCGGGCTGGGGCTGTGGTTACGCGACGGAGGCGACGACGGCGGTGCGGGACCACGTGTTCGCGTCCGGGTTCGCGGAGCGGTTGCTGGCGGTGTACGAGCCGGTGAACGCCGCGTCGGCGCGGGTGGTGGAGAAGCTGGGGTTCAAGCCGCACAGCAAGTTCACGCTGGACGGCCGGGTGGAGCAGCGGGCCGTTCTGGAACGCTCGCGCTGAGGCTCAGACGTGCGCCGGGACATCCCCCACCCACCGCTGGACAGCCTCGGCCAGCCCGGCATCCCCGGCCCCGGCCATCCCAACCCAAGCCACATGCCCGTCCGGCCGCAGCAAAACCGCGTCGAAGTCCAAAGTGGACGAAGAAGCCGCCACCACCAAGACCCCTGGAGCCCAACCCTCGAACCTCCCGGCGAGATCCACCAGCACCGGCCGCCCCGGATGCAGCAGCGCTGCCAGGTGTGTCGGGCGGCCCGCGACCGTCAACGGCACGTCCGGCGCCATCCGCCCCAGCCAAGCGTGTTCGCCCGGCTCGTAACACGCGTCCAACCCGGTGACGATCTCCGCCAGCGCGCGGTTCCCCGCCGGGTGCGCGGCCACCCGCCGCAGGAGGTCGGCCCAGGGCTCCTCCGGCGCCGCCTCCTCCACCGCCACCTGGGCCCGCGTGTTCGCCAGGATCCGTTCCCCCGCGGCGTGCCGCTCGGCGTGATACGTGTCCAAAAGCCCGGGAGGCGCCGTCCCCAGCACCGTCGCCGCCAGCTTCCACCCCAGGTTGAAACTGTCGTCGAGCGCGACGTTGACCCCGATCGCCCCCGCCGGCGGGTGGATGTGCGCCGCGTCGCCCGCCAGCAGGACCCGGCCCTCCCGGTAGCGCGAAGCCAGCCGCGCCGCGTCGCCGAACCGGGTCAGCCACCGTGGTTCCCGCAGCTCGACGTGCCGGCCCAGCACGGCGTCGACCTGCGCCTGGAGCAGCGACAGCGGCACCGGCGCGTACTTGTCCGCCGGTGGCTCGTCCTCCCGGACGACGATCCGGACGTACCCCGGCCGCGGGATGACGAACACCGTCCGGCCGTCCGGACCGGC
The DNA here is from genome assembly GCF_055583645.1 of Amycolatopsis sp. NPDC104587. Lineage (NCBI taxonomy): Bacteria > Bacillati > Actinomycetota > Actinomycetes > Pseudonocardiales > Pseudonocardiaceae > Amycolatopsis > Amycolatopsis sp. NPDC104587. The sequence continues at coordinate 35,956 of NZ_JBVJNO010000023.1, read as the reverse complement.
CGAAACCCCGTACGGCAGCTCGCATTCGACGTCGCCGAGCAGCGCGAACCACCGCGCGTCGACACCGGGGAAGCCGATCCCCGCCTGCTTGCGCACGGTGCTCCGCCCGCCGTCGCACCCCACGAGGTACCGGGCCCGGATCTCCCGTCCACAGTGGATCAGGACGTCGTCCGTCGACTGCGTGAACGACCGCAGCTCGTGGCCCCGCAGCAGCTCGGCGCCGAGGTCGAGCGCGCGTGCCTCCAGCACCTCCTCGACGCGCGTCTGCGGGATGCCCAGCGAAAACGGGTGGTCGGTCGCCGTGCCGTCGAGCAGCAGGGGGCCGGGCAGTCCCGTGACCGGCGCGTGCGGCACCTGGTGGCCTTCGGCGACCAGGTCGCCGGCCAGCCCGCGCCGGGCCAGCAGGTCGAGCGAGCGCGCGTTGAGGTTGAACCCGCGGCAGTGCGGCGGCCGCTCGGGATGGCGTTCGACGACCGTCGTGCGCACGCCGGCCAGCGCGAGCTCGGCGGCGAGCAGCAGGCCGGCCGGGCCGGCGCCGGCGATCAAGACCTCGGTTTCGAGCACGTTCTTCCCCTCAGAAGTGTTCGGGCCACGGCAGGGAGCCGGACCGGATTTCGGCGACCGTGCGACGCGCCCACTCGAGCTCGGCCCGCCACGCGTGCCGGACGAACTCGACCTCGATCATGAACAGCCGCGGCGCCCCTTTGCCGACCGTTTCCTCGAGCGCGGTGTCCGCGCCTTCGATGCGTTCGGCGAGGTGGCGTGCGCGTTCCTCCAGCGCGTCGGCGGCGCGCTCCGGGCCGAGCGCGCCGAGGTAGCTCACCGCCGCGACGAACTTCGGGTACTCCGCGACCGGTTCGCGGACCAGCTCGTCGAGCCAGGCGACGAACTCCTGGCGGCCGAGCTCGGTGTGCGCGTAGACGGTCCGCTCCGGCCGGTTGCCGTCCCGGACCGTCTCGACGGGCTCGATCCAGCGGTGCTTCGCCAGCGCCTCCACGGTGTCGTAGAGCGAGCCGGGGTTGATCTTGAAGCTGCTGTCCTTATAGCGCTCGCGCAGCGTGGACGCCATTTCGTACGGGTGCATCGGGCGTTCCAGCAGCAGGCCGAGCAGGGCCAGCGCGAGCGTGTTGCGGATCTTGCGTGACACTGGTCGCTCCCTATTAGTCGGTTCCGACTATATGGTGGCCGTCAAGCAGGTTGCCGACGCAGGTGCGCAACAGCCCGGCCAGGAAGCGTCGCTGGTCGCCCGACAGGTCGCCGAGCATCTCTTCCTCGGCCTCGGCCACCAGGTCGTCGGCCGCGTGCAGCTTCGTGCGGCCGGACGGCGTCAGCGCCACCGGCAGTGCCCGTCCGGTGGTCGCCCGTTCGGCCACGGTGACCAGGCCGGCCGTCCGCAGCCCGCCGAGGACGTCCCGCAGCGACTGCCGGGTGACAAACGTGACCCGCGCGAGCTCGGCCGACGACGCGCCGGGGTGGTCGGCGAGCGCGCGCAGCACGGCGTACTGCGACATCGACAGCTCCAGCGGCCGCAGGCGGTCGGTGCAGGCCTGGTGCAACGCCTGCTGGGCGCGTTTCAGCAGGTAGCCGGGCCGGTCGCCGGTCGGGGCTTGGCTCATGACAGGAACCTTACACATACTGGAGATGTAAGGATCCTGACATAAAGGAGGACTCATGGCGACCGCGACCATCACCGCCGGGGCGGATCTGGCCACCCTGGTCAACGTCTTCACCGTCGACCCCGAGCGGCAGCGGGAACTGGTCGACGTGCTGGTCAAGGCCACCGAGGACGTCATGCGGCACCGGCCGGGCTTCGTCGCGGCGAACCATCCACGCCGGCGTCGAAGGCACGCGTGTGGTCAATTACGCGCAATGGGAGAGCGTGGACGCGTTCCGCGCGATGCTCGCCGACCCGGCGTGCCAGGAGCACATGCAGGCCGCGCTGGCGTTCGCGACGGCCGACCCGCAGCTCTACACCGTCGAGTCTGTGCACCACAGCTGACGTCAGCGCACGTCGAGCGCCGTCACCCCGGAGACGTACCGGCCGCCCTTGACGTCCCCCAGCGGCACGAGCCGCGGCAGGGCCAGCGGGACACCGTCCTCCACCGTGGACAGCAGCAGCGGACGGCCGCCGGTGCGCTCTTCGGCGAGCGTGACGGCCGCGCCGTACCCGTCCTCGCCGACCGCGACCACCGCCGTGTCCGGCCGCGGGAGCACGCCGGCGACCAGCAGCACCAGGGCCAGCGACGGCCCGGTCTCGGTGTGCGTCTGCCGGCCGGTGCCCGAGCCGAAGGACGCGGTCACCGTGCGGGACGGCAGGTGAGCCAGCAACGCCGGCGGCAGCGTGACCGACCGGTGCGCGGTCGTGATCCGCACCGCGCGCTCGGCGGCGGTCGCGGCGGAAACGGCCACCTGTACGCGCCGGACGTCCCGGACACCGCGGCTGCGGTCCCGATCGCCCGGCACGACCAGATTGATCCCATGATCGGTCGTCAGGACGGCGGGGTGGTTCCCGAACGCCGGGTCGAGCTCCGCAAGCGCGAAGGTGACCGCGCGGTGCGCCGAGCCGGTGACGGTCAGCGTGACCCGCAGCGCGGTGTTCTTCCCGGGTGGCAGCACCGGCGCCGCCGCGGCGACGAGCTTGGCGAGGTCGCCGCCGGAGGCCTTCAGCTGCGAAGCGGTGTACGACGCCGGAGTGGCGACCGCGCCGTCGATCGTCACCGTCCGGGTCGACGCGCCGGCCGGCGCGACGGTTCCCGCCAGCAACGCGGCGGAAAGGGCGAGCACACGGAGCAGCATCCGGCCTCCTCGGGTCCGCAGGTGCGGAACGAACGCCGAATTCTAGCCGAGGGAACGCCTCAGAACTTCGTGTTCTCCCGCCAGTGCCGGAACAGACCGGCGTTGCCGGAAATCGACAACCGCGGGTCGTCGACGGCGATCCGGCCGGTCAGGGCCAGGAGCAGGTCGACGGCGCGCCCCTCGACGACGACGTCGGCCTCGGCGGTTTCGCGGCTCACCTCGACCGCCGACGGCGTCCGCCGCGCCAGCCACTCGACCGCCGGGGCGGTGGCGCGGAACAGCAGGGTCTCGCCCGTGCCCCGCAGCGCTGTCCGGTCCAGCGCCGGGTGGTGCTGTCGCGAAAAAACGGCCACGAGGTCGAGGCCCTCGGAGATGCCGTCGACGGCGAGATCGGCGTCGACCTCGTAGTCGGCGCCGGTCGCGAGCGAGGCGTCCGCGCGGTGGACGACCGTCTCGTGGGTCAGCCGCCGCGTCCAGAACCCGGCGCGGCGGTCGGGGGTCCAGGTCGACGTCGAGGTCTCCGGGCCGACCTCGGCCACGACGGTGACCAGCTGTTCGGCGCCGTCGAGGAGCCAGTCGCCGAGGGCGTCGAACCCGGGCGGGTCGTCGACGGTGACGGCGTCGAACGGCACGTAGCCGGTGGGCCGGCTCGCGATGATCGCGGCGGACTTGTGGTAGGCCAGCCCGACGTGGCGGGTCAGCTCGTGGAGCGTCCATTCGGGACACGTCGGGACGCGCAGCTCCGGCTCGGCGTCCGCGATCACCGTTCCGAACAGCTCCGCCTCGGTGACGAGGGCTTCGGCCAGCCGGTCGTGGCTCAGTGACTTCACCCGACCACCGTAGGGCCTCCGGCGGTGGCTGCGGGAGTCCTGATCGGCTGCCCCGAAGGGCACCCGCGGACCCGAAGATCAGGATAATCCGAGGGGTGACCGGGGAACTGAAACGCGCGCGCCTGGGGGTTTCCGTCGTCTTCGCGGTGTGCGGGGCGGCGTTCGCGACCTGGCTGGCCCGGGTGCCGGCGGTGCAGGACCAGCTGGGACTGAGCACCGGACAGCTGGCGATCGGGCTGTTCGGCCTCGCGGCCGGGTCGGTGCTGACGCTGCTGGGCGCGGGAGCGCTGCTGACGCGGATCGGCAGCCGTGCGGCCGTCGTGCTCGGCGCGGTGGTGCTCTGCGCCGGGCTGCCGCTGGTCGCGTTCGCCTGGTCGGCGCCGGTGTTCGTCTCCGCGCTCGTGGTGCTCGGTGTGGGCAACAGCCTGCTCGACGTCGCGATGAACGCGCACGCCGCGCGCGTCGAGGAGGGGTACGGGCGCTCGATCTTCGCCGGGTTCCACGCGTTCTGGAACATCGGCGGCCTCGCGGGCTCCGGGGCCGACGCGCTGATGGAGGCCCTGCACGTCCCGGTTTCGGTGCACTTCCCGGTGGCCGGCGCGGTGCTGCTCGCGCTGGCGCTGTGGGCCGCGCGCACCCGGTTCCTCACCGGCGCCGACCGCGGCCAGGGCGAGACGGCGTTCGCGTGGCCGAGCCGCGCGCTGGTGCCGCTGGGCGTGATCGCGTTCTTCGGGTTCGTCGCCGAGGGCGCGGTCAACAGCTGGAGCGCGGTGTACCTCGCCGACGTCACCGGCGCGACACCCGCGCTCGCTTCGCTGGGCTATTTCGCCTTCTCCGGGACGATGATCGCGGTCCGGCTGGTCGCCGACCGCGTGGTGGCGCGGACGGGTGCGGTGCGGTTCGTCCGTTTCGCGACCACGGTCGCCGTGCTCGGGTTCGCCGTGGTCCTCGCCGCGCCGTGGCCGGCCGCGGTCGTGCTCGGCTTCGCGGTTGTCGGTCTGGGCGTGGCCGGGATCGTGCCGATCGCGTGGAGCGTCGCGAGCCGCAAACAGGCGGACGCACCGGGCCGCGCGGTCGCCGCCGTCGCGGCGTGCGGGTACCTGGGTTTCCTGGTGGAGCCGGTGCTGGTCGGGGCACTCGCGACGCGCGTCGGGCTGCACTGGGCGTTGTCGTCGGCCGTCGTGGTCACCTTCGCGATCGCGTTCCTCGCGCCGTCGCTGCGCGTGCGGGAGGGGGTGCCTACACGATGAGCAGCCGTTTCACGGCTTTGCGATCGCCTTCGACCTCGACGCGGCCGTCGGCGATCGCGGCGTCGAGGTCCGACGGCGTTTCGAGCAGGGCGTTCAGCGTCGGCGGGTCGGTCCGGAGCACGGCGTCCGGCTCGTCGGGTTCGCCGAGCTGGACGGTCAGCTCACCCGGCTCGGTCCGGACCGTCCACACCCGAGCGTCCAGCTCGACGCGGTAGCAAGCGCTTTCGCGCGGACGGGCGGAGCCGCGGAGGAACAGCAGCACCGAGGTCGCGCCGAGCGTCGCGGGCCGGGGGAGCGGGACTCGGGTCGCCCACGCGCCCAGCGCCAGGATGATGGGCTCCAGCTCGCGGCCCCATGCCGTCAGCTCGTAAACCGTCGAACCGGCCGGTGGCGGCAGCTTCCGGCGCGCCACGACGCCGTGGCCCTCGAGCTCCCGCAGCCGGTCGGTGACCAGGTTCGAGCTCGCGCCCGGCAGCGCGCGGCGGACGTCGGAGAAGCGCTGTGGCCCGAGCAGCAGCTCACGCACCACGAGCAGCGCCCAGCGTTCCCCGACGACGTCCAGCGCGCGGGCGGTGGCGCAGGCGTCGCCGTAACTCCGGTTCGTCGGCATGGTGCCAATTTACAACTATGAGGTTGTTTTTAACAACTGTACCCGCGTACGGTGGCCGCCATGGGAAATCCGGTTGTGCACTTCGAAATCATCGGGACGGACCCGGCGCGGCTGCGTGGCTACTACGGCGAGCTGTTCGGCTGGGAGTTCGACACGTCGGGACCCGTGTCCGACCAGGTGTCGGAAGCCGGGAACTACGGATTCGTCGAGACCGACGGCATCCCGGGCGGGGTCGGCGGCGGCGCGGGCCACCAAAGCCACGTCGTGTTTTACGTCGGCGTTCCGGACGTCGCGGCGGCGCTGGCGGAGGCCGAACGCCTCGGCGGCACCCGCCGGATGGGCCCGGACCGGGCGCAGGGACGCGACCTCGTCGTCGCCCATTTCACCGACGTCGAGGGCAATCTGATCGGCCTCGCCGGCCCGGCCTGACCTCGCTACCCGGCCGCGTTGGCCCGGTCGATCGCCGCCATGTTCTCCTCGGCCCAGTTCCGCAGCGCGGCCAAGGGAATCTCGAGGGACCGGCCCAGATCCGTGAGCCGGTAGTGCACTTTCGGCGGCACGGTCGGCTCGACGCGGCGGGCGACCAGGCCGTCGTTCGTGAGCGAGCGCAGGGTCACCGACAGCATCTTCTGCGAGACGCCCGGCATCCGGCGTTGCAACTCGGCGAAGCGCACTTCGCGCGGGTCCGCCTCGGCCAGCACCTTGACCGCCATCGACGTCCACTTCGTGCCGATGCGGTCGAGCAACCGGCGCGTCGGGCACGCCGGGTCGAACAGGTCGCCGCGGTTGGAGGGGGTCACCTGGAGCTCACCACCTGTCGGGAAAGTGCCGTCTTGGCCGGGGCCGGGGAGATACCTACGGTTTTCTGGTAACCAATGGTAACTGCTCCGGGGAGAGTGATGGTGCGCGCGAACGGCATCGAGGTCAACGTCAGCGTCACGGGGGAGGGCCCGGCCGTCCTGCTGCTGCACGGCTTCCCGCACACCGGACGGCTCTGGTCCGGGATCATCCCACGTTTGGCGACGCGGTTCCGCGTCATCACGCCCGACCTGCGCGGGCTCGGCGGAACGGCCCGGCCGTACGGCGGGTACGACGCGGGCACCCTCGCCGCGGACGCCGAAGCGCTCCTCGACGCGCTCGGGGAGCCGACGGCCGCCGTGGTCGGCATCGACGCCGGCGCGCCGCCCGCGTTCCTGATGGCGATGCGGCGCCCCGAGCGCGTCCGGCGGCTGGTCCTCATGGAGTCGTTGCTGGGCCGCCTTCCCGGCGCCGAAGACTTCCTGGCCGGCGGACCGCCGTGGTGGTTCGGGTTCCACGCCGTGCCGGACCTCGCCGAGACCGTCCTCATCGGACACGAAGCCGAGTACATCGGCTGGTTCCTCGACGCCGGCACGCGAGGACGCGGGGTGCCGCGCGAGATCCACGACCACTTCGTCGCCGCGTACACCGGGCGTGACGCCCTGCGCGGCGCGTTCGCCCACTACCGCGCGATGCCGGTCAGCGCCGGGCAGATCGCGGACGCCGTCGCGCACGGGCGGCTCACCGTGCCCACCATGGCGATCGGCGCGCAGCCCGTCGGGGACGCGCTCGCCCGTCAGCTGCGGCCGGTCGCCGACGACCTGACGTCCCACCTCGTCGAGGACTGCGGTCACATCATCCCGCTCGACCGGCCGGAAGTCCTGGCGCCGCTGCTGAACACGTTCCTTGACCTCGACCTGGCTGGAGCTTCAAGACTGTCGTCATGACGATCTGGATCTGCGGGACGTGCGGGGTCGAGCACCCTGACACCGACCGGCCCCCGGCGGGCGAGTGCGAGATCTGCGCGGACGAGCGCCAGTGGGTGCCCTCCGCCGGGCAGGTGTGGACCACCCTCGAAAAGCTGTCGGCCGATAGCCATGCTGTGGTGCACGAAGAGCTGGAACCGGGGCTGCACCGGCTGAACCGCGAACCGCCCTTCGGCATCGGCCAATGGACGCACCTCGTGCAGACCCCGCGGGGGAACCTCCTGTGGGACCCGCCCAACCACCTCGACCCGGCGCTGGTCGCCAAGGTCGAGGAGCTCGGCGGCGCCGCGGTGATCGTGGCGAGCCACCCGCACATGTACGGCTCGCAGGTCAGCTGGAGCCATCGGCTCGGGCGGGTTCCGGTGCTGGTGCACACCGCCGACCGGCGCTGGGTGCGGCGCGAGGCCCCGGTGCTGCGCGAATGGTCCGGCACCGAACAGGTGCTGCCCGGGGTGACGCTCGTCGAAGCGGGCGGCCACTTCCCGGGCGCCGCGGTGGCCCACGTCGAAAACGCCACCGGCGGGGCCCTGCTGGCCGGCGACACGATCGTGCCGGTGGCCGCGGCGGGCTGGGTGACGTTCATGCGCAGCTACCCCAACAAGATCCCGCTGTCGCCCGGGCTGGTGCGGCGGATCGTGGATCGGCTGGAGCAGTACGGGTTCGACCGCCTCTACGGCCTGCTGGGCGGCACGGTCCTCGGTGACGCCCAGGGTGCGGTGCGCCGGTCCGCCGAGCGCTACATCGCCTGGGTCAGTGGGGCGAACGACCACCTCGGCTGAGCATGCGTGGACCTGAACTCACTCCGGCGGTTCCTCGTGGTGGCGCGGCTCGAGCACCTCAGCCGCGCCGCCGGCGAGCTGCGTGTCGCCCAGCCGTCGCTGAGCCGCGCCATCGCGCGGCTGGAGAGCGAGCTCGGTGCGCCGCTGTCCGACCGGGCCGGCCGCTCTTTCGCGACCACGTCGAACGCTCCCTGGGCGAGCTCGACGCGGGACGCCGTGCCGTCGCCGAGGGCCTGGGGTCCGTGCGGCTGGCCCTGAGCGCCCCGCTCGTCTGGCTCGCCGTCGACAGCCCCGGCTGCCGTCGCGAGATCACGTTGTCCTGGGCTGCCGACAGCCGGCTGCCGGCGGCCGCGCACCACGATCACCGGCTGAGACTGGGCCACCTGACGTTCCGGCGGGCCGCGTCGTCGGAGGAGTACCCGCATCGGAACAGGAGAACGATGACCAAGATCGGAATCATCCTCGGCAGCACCCGTCCCGGCCGCCGGGGTGAGCAGGTCGCCCGCTGGGTCCACGACCTGGCGTCGCGGCGCGGCGACGCCGAGTTCGAGCTCGTCGACCTGCTCGACCACCCGCTACCGCACCTGGACGCGCCGACGCCGGCGTCGCTGACCCCCGGCGAACACGCCCACGAGCACACCCGGGCCTGGGCGGACGTCGTCGCGGCGTTCGACGGGTTCGTGATCGTGACCCCCGAGTACAACCACTCCCTGCCCGGCGTGCTCAAGAACGCCCTCGACCACGTCTACTACGAGTGGAACAACAAGGCGGCCGGGTTCGTGTCCTACGGCGGCGCGGGCGGCGCCCGCGCGGTCGAGCAGCTGCGGCTCGTCTGCGGCGCGCTGCACATGGCCGACGTGGCCGTGCAGGTCACGCTGCCCTTGGCGACCGAGTTCGAGAACTTCACGACGCTCAAGCCCAGCGACCACACCGTCGGCACGCTGGGCACCATGCTCGACCAGGTCGTCGCGTGGAGCGCCGCCCTCGCGCCGCTGCGCGCGACGTCCCGGCGTGAAACCGACGAGGCCGAAATCCGGCGACAGATCGACGGGATCGTCGCCGGAATCGGGGCCAAGGACCTCGACGGCCTGATGCGGCACTACGCGGCGGACGTCGTCTCCTTCGACGTCGAGCCGCCGCTGCAGCACGTCGGTGTCGAGGCGAAGGCCAAGAACTGGGCGAAAGCGTTCACCTTCTTCCGAGAGGTTTCCTACGAGGTCCGCGACCTGACGGTCACCGTGGACGGGAGTGTGGCCTTCGGGCACGCCTTCGGCCGGCTGAGCGGCACGCTCGAAACCGGGGTGGCGACGGACGGGATGTGGGTCCGCGCCACCTTCGGCTTCCGGAAGATCCACGGCGAATGGCTGATCACGCACGACCAGGCGTCCGTGCCGTTCGACCTGGTGAGCGGCCGGGGCATGGCCGACCTGGAGCCGTGACGGCGTCGTCGGCTACGGCTGAGCGGCCAGGTCGAGGAGCAGTTTCGCGGCCACCTGGGCGCCGTCGGAACCGACGCCGGCGGCGACCTCCTGGGCCCTCGCCCGGGTTTCGGGGGCCAGTGCCGTGGTGAGCGCGGCGGACAGGGACTCGACGGTCGGCGTCGAACCGTCGTGCGCGGCGCCGACGCCCAGCTCGGCCACTCGCCCGGCCCAGTACGGCTGGTCCGCGATCCGCGGCACGACAACCTGGGGCGCGCCGGCCCGCGCGGCCGTCGTCGTGGTGCCCGCGCCGCCGTGGTGCACCACGGCGGCGACCCGCCGGAACAGCGCCTGCTGGTTGACCTCGCCGACGACGAAGCAGTCGTCGGCGCCGTCGGCCAGGGCGAGCTCGGCCCAGCCGCTGCCGAGCAGCAGCCGCCGGCCCTGCGCGCGGATCGCCTCGCCCGCGACCTGCGCGATGCCCTTCGGCGCGTAGGCGGCCATGCTGCCGAAGCCCACGTAGACCGGCGGCTCACCGGCGTCCAGGAACGTCTCGAGGTCGGCCGGCAGCGGCCGGTCGTCGGGCAGGATCCACGCGCCGGTCGGCACGAGGTCGAGGTCCGTCATGCCGTCGGACGGACACAGCACGGGATCCGCCGCCAGCCACGGCCGGTCGGTGAAGACGTGGTCCCGGACATCGCCGACCGGCGGCAGGCCGAGCGCCTCCCGCCCGCGGTTGAGCGGCGGGCCGTACAGGGCGTCGACCCGTTCGGCGTCCTGCGCCCAGAGCACCCGCTTGTCGGTTTCGTCAGGTGGCGACGGCTTGCCCGGCCGCATGCCGGGAGGAAAGACCTGCGACGGCAGCCCGTGGAGGTGAAAGCTGGCGTAGACGTAAGGGATGCCCAGCTTCTCGGCGACATCCCGCGCCCCGGCGGGCAGCAGCCCGGTCGCGAGCAGCACGTCACACCCTTCGGCGGCGGTGGCAAGCGCCTCGAACCGCGCGGCGACCAGGTCGGCCGCCAGCCGGAAGGGATCCGGCCGTTCGCCGGTGACCACCTGACGCACGGAGGCGCCGAACGGCGCCAGCGGCACCCCGGCCCGCTCCAGCAACCGCACAAAATCCCCATCCGGCGGCGCGCACACCAGCGCCTCCGCACCGAGCTCCCGCAAGGCGACGGCAAGCCCCGCCAACGGCTCGACGTCCCCGCGCGATCCCCACGTCGTCAACAGAACACGCACTTGATGAATCCCCATTTCCCCTGGTCCTGGCTTCAGGCGAGCCATTCTGGGGCATCACCCCGGCCTTGCCGCAAGCCCCGGGGTCGGCTATACCTTGAAGGGGGCGGGGAGAACATTTCAGGATCTCGCTCGCGCGGCAATCTGACCGCGCCTTCGATACCACTCGGCTAATTGGCAGCCGTCGCCGAAATCTGACCACAGCCCGCCCGCCCGGCCGGCCAATGGGCGATCGTCGCCTTGGCCGAAAACCGACCACGCGCCGTCCGGCCAGCCGGGCTCGTCGCGTGGCCGAATCCTGACCACAGCCCGCGCGGCTGACCGGCCAACCGGAGCCCGTCGCCGTGGCCAAAACCGACCAGGCGCCGTACGCCGCTCGGCCAGCCGGGGCTCGTCGCGTGGTCGAATCCTGACCACAGCCCGCCCGGCCAGTCGGTCGCCCGCGCTCGTCGCCCCGGCCGAAAACCGACCACGCGCCGCACGGCCGACCAGCGCTCGCCGCCGTGGTCGAAACTTGACCACCTGCCGCCCGTCACCCGGCGCTCGTCACCGTGGCCGAAAACCGACCACACCCCGCCCGACCAGCGAACTCACGCCGTCGGGCGGCCCGCTCCCGCGTAGTCGTCGCCGTCCCTGCGGTACGAGTGCACCTGCACCGCCTGGCCGGTCTGCGGCGCGTCGATCATCTGCTGGTTGCCGATGTACAACCCGACGTGGTGGATCTTCGTCGCCGGCTCGCCGTAGAAGATCAGGTCGCCCAGCTGCGGGTCGGTCACGTGCGAAACGCTCCGGAACTGCGTGTCGGCCGTCCGCATCAGCTTGACCCCGGCGCTCGCGTACGCCGCCGTCGTCAGGCCCGAGCAGTCGAAGCCCGGGTCGTTGCCGCCGGTGCCGTTGCCGCCCCAGATGTACGGGAGGCCGATCTTGTCGATGGCGAAGTTCACCGCGCTCAGCACCGCGGCGTTCGGCGCCGCCGAGCCCTGGCCGACCGTGCCGTAGACGTTCACCGTGGCCAGCGTCCGGTGCAGGAACAGAGGCGCGGACTGCAGCTTCGCGACCGCGTCCCACCAGACCTGACCCTGGGACAGGTCGTGCCCGCCGTCGCACAGCGCGCGGCCGGTGGACAGCGCCGCGTCGTCGATGTTCTGGACATCGGGCTTCCCGCCCGAGTAGCTCGCCTGGTACGTCGCCCAGACCGCCGGCGCCAGCTGCATCGGCCCGGCGGCGTTCGCCGTCGAGACGACCTTGTTGTAGAAGTCCCGCACCTCGATCGTGCCGAGGGCCTTGTCCAGCACGCCGGTGGTGCCGAACTGCCCGCCCTGCGCGCGGCCGTGGTCCGTGGTCACTTTTCCGACCGCGGCGAGCGTCACCCACGAGAGGTGGCAGCCCGGGATGTCCTTGCCGATTTTTGTCGTCGCCTTCGCGTAGCCGACCATCGCGCGTAGCGGGACGTCGAGCCACTGGCTGGTCTTGGACGCCCAGGCGTCGAACTCGCTGGCTTCCGGCACCTTCGGCGGCGCCGACACCGACGTCGGCGGGGCTGTGGTCGTTTTCGGGACAGCGGCCGTCGAGGTGACCGTCGCGGCCGCGTTCGTCGTCTCCTGCTGCTTCGGCGCGAGCTGGACGCCGGCCACCAGCGCGGCGGCGACCACGACCACCGCGGCCACCACGACCGCGGTGCGCCGGCGGCGGGGTTCGGGCGTCTCCTCCGGCACGGCCTCGGGCTCCTCGCTCACCGGGCGGCCCCGGTCAGGCGGTCCAGGACGAAGCCGCGCAGCCCGTCGAGGTCGGTGTCCATCGCGACCTCGATCGGACGGCCGGGGGAGAACTGCGGATCGTCTTCACCGAGCCGTCGCCGGTCGACCAGTGTCTGGCCGCGAGCCGGGCCCAGCCCGCAGTCGACGTCCACGCGGTAGGTCTCGCTGTGCAGGATCCCCGGCGAGATCGCCTCGGCGACCGCGACCGCGTCGTGCATGACCATCCGGTCTTCGCCGAACACGCGCGTGTAGTGCTGCCGGTAGGTGGAGGTCAGCCCTTCGAGGGTCTGGCCGACCGGGCCCGACGCCGCGAGCTTCGCCAGCCACTCGGCGTCGACCGCGCACTGGTGCGTGAGGTCCAGCGGCACCAGCACCACCGGGACGTCCTCTTCGACCAGCACCCGGCGGGCCGACTCGGGATCGCTCCAGATGTTGAACTCGGCGGCGGCGGTGCTGTTGCCGAACGTCACGCCGCCTCCCATGATCACCAGCCGGGCGATCTTCGCCGCCGCGCCCGGGTGGGCCGCGAGCAGCGCGGCGATGTTCGTCAGCGGCCCGATCGGTGCGATGGTCACCGGCTCGTCGGCCGCTTCGAGCAGGTCGAGCATCAACCGGACGGCGTCACGCTCGTCGAGGGGACGTCTCGCCTCCGGCAGTGTGTAGGAGTGACCCGAGAGGCCGTCACCGCCGTGGACCTCCTTGGCGTCGCGCGGCTTGGAGTACACCAGCGGCCGCGCCGCCCCGGCGGCCACCGGGACGTCCGTGCGGCCGAACAGCTCCAGCAGCCGTCGCGCGTTCGAGGTCGTGCGGTCGATCGGGACGTTGCCGAACACCGACGTCACGCCGAGCAGGTCGACGTCCGGGGAGAGCGCGGCCAGCGCGATCGCCAGCGCGTCGTCGACGCCCGGGTCGGTGTCGATGATCAGCTTCGTGCCCATCCAGCTCCCCTTGCCCGTGAACCCGTCCCGCACACAGGTTACGGTCACCGGCATGACGTCGATGTGGGGTGCGCCCGCTCTTTCGCGGGTGCGGGCCTGGCGGCAGGCGCGCCGCGATCCGCGACAGGCGAAGTTCCTGACCGCCGACTCACTGCGCTGGGTGCTGCGCAACCGCGCGTACACGCCCTGGTACCTGGTCCGGTACTACCGGCTGCTCAAGTTCCGGCTCGCCAACCCGCACATCATCCTGCGCGGGATGCTCTTCCTCGGGAAGAACGTCGAGATCCACTGCCGTCCCGGCTACGGGCGCCTGGAGATCGGCCGCTGGGTCCACATCGGCGACGGCAACGCCATCCGCTGCCACGAGGGTTCGCTGCGCATCGGCGACAAGTCCGTGTTCGGCCGCCAGAACGTGATCAACTGCTACCTCGACATCGAGCTCGGCGCGGCCACGCTGGTCGCCGACTGGGTGTACATCTGTGACTTCGACCACGTCATCGCGGACATCCACATCCCGATCAAGGACCAGGGCATCGTCAAGTCGCCGGTCCGGATCGGCCCGGACACGTGGCTCGGCACGAAGGTCAGCGTCCTGAAGGGCACCCGCATCGGCCGCGGCTGCGTGCTGGGCGCGCACGCGGTGGTCCGCGGCGACCTCCCGGACTACTCGATCGCGGTCGGCGCGCCGGCTCGCGTGGTCCGTAACCGCGAAGACGACTACGCCGCCGACGCCGCGCGACGCGAGGCCGTCGCGGACATGGCGCGGAAGGCGAACAAGGCGCTGCAGAAGACCCTCGGCGAGCAGTAGGGCCGGGCCATACTGGCCGGGCGGGGGAACTTCGTACTGTTTGGACCTCGGTCGTCTTGGCGCTGTGCGCTGTCGGCCTGCTGATCGTCGTCCCGCTCCTGGTGCTGCAAGGGATCCTGGCAAGCGTCCCGGTGTTCGGCGAGCCCGGCGACCCGGGCGACGTCTTCGTCTGGGCCGCGGCGCTCGGCGCGGGCCTTCCGCTCGTGGGCGTGGTCGTTTCGGCGACAACGCGGCGCCGCGGGTGGACGTGGTTCTTCGGGATCTGCCTGGCGGTGGCCGCCGCGATCGCGGCCCTGAACTGGGTGGACGACGTCCGGCACGCTCCGGTCGCCCCGGGACCGCGCCACTGCGTCGAGCACAGCGGCGGCGGCAACGAGTGCCCGGGAGGCTGACGAGGTCCGCCTTGTCCGAGACGGCCGGACCTACTCCTCGAAGGTCATCTCCGGCGGCGGCCGCCGGAAGCCGCGGGTGATCGCCGCCAGCACGATGATCCCGATCGCCAGCCAGACCAGGCCGAAGACCAGCGCGATCCCGTCCAGGTTGACCAGTAGCCACAAATCGACCACGGCCCCGATCGCCGGCGCGACGATCCAGGTAAGCACGCGTTTCCCGGCCCGGTCCCGCAGCCACGTCGCGAGCACGCTGACGTTGACGAACGTGAACGCGGTGAACGCCCCGAAGTTGATGAACGACGTCGACGTGCTGACGTCCAGCGTCAGCGCCACCAGCCCGACGGCACCGGTCAGCACGATGCCGAACACCGGCGTCGCGAACTTCGGCTGGAGCTTGCCGAAGACTCGCGGCAGCACACCGTCGCGGCCCATTGCGAACATCAGCCGCGACGCGCTCGCCTGCGCCGCGATCCCTGACGCGAACTGCGCGACGACCAGGCCGGCGAGGAAGAACGACGCGAACAGGTTCCCGCCGATCGTCGTCGCGATTTCGAACGCGGCGGACGACTCGTCGGTGAACGAGCTGCCGGGGTGCGCGAGCTGGGTGAAGTAGGCGAGGACGACGAAGATGCCACCGCCGATCAACGCGGTCAGCAGGATGGCGCGGGGGATCGTCCGGCGCGGCTCAGTCGTCTCTTCGGTCAACGTCGTCACGGCGTCGAAGCCGAGGAAGGAGTACGTCGCGAGCGCGGCGCCGCCGGAGATCGTGCCCAGCGTGCTGCCGGGGTGGAAGAACGGCTGCGTGCTCGCCAGCGAGCCGCCGACGTGCAGCACCTGTTTGACCGAAAGAACGACGAAGAACCCGATCACCAGGATCTGGAACGCCATCAGCACGAAGTTCGCCTTCTCGGCGATCTTGATGCCGAGCACGTTGAGGATCGTCGTCAGCGCGATGAAAGTGATCAACCAGATCCAATTGGGCACGCCGGGGAACTCGGCCGAGAGGTAGGCGCCCCCGATCAGCCAGATCACCATCGGCAGGAAGAAGTAGTCGAGCAGCACGGCCCAGCCGACGAGGAATCCGGCGCGCGTGTCGACCGATTTCCGGACATAGGTGTAGGCCGAGCCGGCGACGGGGTGGGTGGCGGCCATCTTCCCGTAGCTCGCCGCGGTGAACAGCATCGCGACCAGGGCGAGGAGGTACGCCGACGGCACGGTGCCTTCGGTCGTCGTCGCGACGATGCCGAAGGTGCCGAGCACGATCAGCGGCGCCATGTAGGCGAGCCCGAACAGGACGACGCCGGGCAGCCCGAGCCGGCGCTGCAGGGTCGCCGGAGTCGCGGCCGTGGAGGTCATCGGTCGTCTCCTTCTTGTGGACGCCAGCGGTCCGGGTCGATCCGGCCCTGGTAGAGCGGCAGGCTCAGGGGTGCGTCGGCGGTGGTGAACTGCTCCCACATCCGGTTGGTGCCCGCGGTGCCGTCCCGGCGAACGCGCGCCACCTCGTCGAGGTCGATCGTGTGGGCGAGGACGCCGTGGTCGTTTCCCGGCAACGCGCCGAGGACATCCCCCTCGGGTCCGACGAGCAGGCTGTCGCCCATGCCGAGCGGTCCGGCCGTGTTCACGCTGGCGACGAAGACCTGGTTGACGATGGCGTTCGCCCGGGCCAGGACGAGCTCCTGCGCGCGGTCGGGCGTGGTGGTCTGGACGGGGTTGAGCACCAGTTCGGCCCCCATCCAGGCGAGGTGCCGGGTCACCTCGGGGAACCAGGCGTCGTAGCAGATCGAGAACCCGACGCGGCCGGCTTCGGCCAGGTCCGCGACGACGAAGCGGTCACCCGGGTCGTACGGCTCGTGCGGCCGCCACGGGAAGACCTTCCGGTACCAGCCCGTCAGCTCGCCGGCCGGGGAAAAGACCAGGGCGGTGTTGAACAGCTCGCCGTTGTCGCCTTTTTCGCAAACGGTGCCGGGCGCGAGCCAGATCCCCAGGTCGCCGGCCAGCTCGCCGAGCTCCTTCGTGCGCGGTCCGCGCAGTGGCTCGGCGGCGGCGCGGAGTCGCTTCGTGCGCTCGTCGCCTTCGCCGTCGACGCCGCAGAGGTGCAGCTCGGGGAAGGCGGCCAGGCGCGTGTCCGGAAAACGGCGAAGGACGGCCTCGACCTCGCCCGCGAACCCGTCGTCTCCGGCAGGTCGGGGCGGCGCTTGCACCAAGGCGATCGGCAGTGGTCGCGGCATGGACGAAAAATAGTCCATCTTGAGCACTTAAACAAGAGTGCTCAAGATGAGCAGTTTGTGCGGTACGGTCGGTTCATGGGCACGGCAGACCTGGGCGCCCCGGCGCTGACCGGCATCCGGCGGCTGTCCGCGCTGGACACCGTCCGCGCCCGCATCGCGCTGGCCGTCGAGCTCGGCCTGCTGAAGCCGGGGGAGCGCCTGCCGTCGAACGCCGAGATCGCCCGGGCCCTCGGCGTCGCGGAGATCACCGTCCGGCGGGCCCTCGAGTCTCTGGCCGACGACGGCCTGATCGAACGCCGCCGAGGCCGGGGTGGCGGCACGCTCGTGGCCGAAGATCCGCCGACGGAGCAGGTCCGCGAGGTCGGCGCCTACCGCGAGTCGGTGCCGGAGGTTCGCGAACTGATCGACCACCGCCTGGTGCTGGAAGTGGGCCTGGTCCAATTTGTGGCAAAACGGCCGCCGGACCTCGCGCGCCTGCGGACGCTGGTCGCCCGGATGGACACGGCGGCGGGCTGGGTGGAGTTCCACGAGCTCGACGCGGACTTCCACCGGACCGTCGCCGCCCCCGGGCCGGCTGCGGCCGTCGCGCAGTACGAAGTGGTGCTGGCCGAGCTGTACCGCTTCTACCTGCCGTACCCGATGGAGAAGCTGCGGGAGTCGAACCGCGACCACGGCCGCCTGGTGAAGGCCCTGGCCGCCGGCGATCCGGATGCCGCGGCGCGCGTGACACGGAAGCACGTGCGCGGCTTGCACCAGACGATGTTCATGGGCTTGGGCTGAGTCTCAGGGCCTGTGGTCCGAAATCCGACAGCGGCTCCCGATGGCCGTTCGGCGGTGACCATCGGCTGATCGGCCGATCTCCGCCCTTCCCGCGCGCGGCAGCCTGGGCCCATGTCGATCACCCGGTTCGCTGTCCCGCTGCTCACCGCGGCGGCGCTGCTGCCCGCCGTCCCCGCGGTCGCCGCCGCGGACGAGCTCTCCTGGCAACTCTGCTCCGCCGTCGCGAAGGGCTGGGACCCCGGGGACACCCGCACCGAATGCACGCTGGTCCCGGTCCCGCTGGACTACGCCGATCCCGGTGGTCCGAAAATCGACGTCGCCGTCAGCCGCATCCGGGCGACGGGCGACCGGACCGGCGCAGTGCTGCTGAACCCGGCGGCCCCGGTGTCCACCACGACCTCATCGGCTTCGACCCGCGCGGCGTCGGCTACAGCGCAGACCTGCCGTGTTCGGTCGACGTCCAGGAACCGGACCCGGGCGTACCTGACAAGGAGAAGGCCCGCGAAGCCGCGGAGCGTGCCGCCGAGGCGAACCGCAAGTGCGTCGACGCCCACCCGGGCTTCGTCCGGAACCTGACCACGCCGACCATCGCCCGCGACCTGGACCGCATCCGCGAGGCTCTCGGCGAAGCCAAGATCGGCTACTACGGCGTCTCCTGGGGCACCGCGCTCGGCGCGCAGTACCGGACACTTTTCGACGCCCACGTCGACAAGATGCTGCTCGACTCCGTCATGCCGCCGGACCTGAACGTCACGGCGATGGACGACGGCCAGGCGACCGCGGGCGAGAACACCTTCCACGACTTCGCGTCGTGGATCGCCCGCTACGACGCCGTCTACCGTTTCGGGACCGCGGAGCGTGTCGTCGCGAAGGCCCTGCTCGACCTGCGCGCCGAGCTCACCGCGCACCCGCGGGGCGAGCTCGACGGCGCGACGGTGAACGGCATGCTCGCCAACCCGCGCCGCGAGTGGGCCGGCCTGGCCCGGCAGCTCGCCGACATCCGCGACGGCGCAACAACTTCACCTGATCGAGTGGCACCGAGCGGTGGCCTCGGCTGGGACGGTGAGCCGCACGCGTTCAACCACTTCCAGCAGACAGCCCTCCTCTGCAACGAGTCACCGAGCCCGCGCGACTTCGAGACCGTCTGGCAGCACCGTCTCGATCGCACGCAGCGCCTGCCGGTCGCCGGCGGCTACGGACTCTACGAACAGCTCTGCGTCGGCTGGCCGCTGGCCGCCCGGCCGTGGTCGTTCGAAAAAGGGACAAGCCCGTTGCAGCTGGTCGGCCACACCTTCGAGCCGGTCACGCCGATCGGCTGGGCGCTCGCGATGCGGCAGCGGATCGGCGGCGCGCTGATGACGATCGAGGACGACGTCCACGGTTCGCTGTCGTCGCTGCCCTGCGCCGACGCCGCTGTCGCCTTTTTCGACACGGGCAAGACGACAACGGCGTCGTGCGCGGGTGCGCCGATCCCGGCGCCCTGACTCAGCGGGCGCGCAGCTGGTCCCGGACCTCCATCAACGCGAAGCCGAGCAGGTTCAGCCCGCGCCAGTAGTCCGGCTTGGTCGCGTTCTTCTCTTCGCGCGCGAGGCCCGTGCCCCAGATCAGGTCCTTCTTCGACGCCTCGACGAGCACGGTGTCCCCGGTCCCCAGCAGGAACCGCCGCAGGTCGCGGTGGGCGCGAAACTTGCCCAGGTTGCCGTCGACGACGATGTCGAACCGGTGCCGCTCCCAGACCTCGGCGTCGTAGTCGGCGACTTCGCGGCCGAGCACCTTCGCCGTCTTCGGGTCCGGAGCGGCGAGGATCGCCGAAGCCTTCTCGTGGTCGCCGAACAGCTCGGCCTTGCCGGCCATCATGTAGTGCTCGGCGGTCGGGTAGACGACGCCGTCGACCTCGAACGGGTCGACCCACCACTGGCTCAGGCAGCTCGCCGTCACCCGCCCGGACTTCGAGGGCGTGTGCCCGTAGAACAGCAGGTACTCGGGCTCCGCACCCTCGTGGACCTTTTCGCGCAACGCCTCGACACTGCGGATTCCGTCGACCTTCACCATCCGCCTAGTCCACCACAACCGTCAGAGCAGGAAGTGGAACAGGGGGCTGCCGGGCTCGATCCGCTCCACCTGCAGGGGGCTCGCGTCCATCCGGGCCAGCAGCCCCGGAAGGTCGGATGATCGGGCGATCTCCACGCCGACCAGCGCCGGGCCCATCTCGCGGTTGGTGCGCTTGACGTACTCGAAGCGCGTGATGTCGTCCTCGGGCCCGAGGACCTGCTCCAGGAACCGCCGCAGCGCGCCCGGCTCCTGCGGGAACCCGACCAGGAAGTAGTGCTTCAGCCCTTCGTGCATCAGCGAGCGTTCGAGGATCTCGCTGTAGCGGCTGACGTCGTTGTTGCCCCCGGAGACCAGCACGACGACGGTCTGGCCCGGCTCCACCCGCACGACCGTCCCGAGCGCCGCCGCGGCGAGCGCGCCCGCGGGTTCGGCGATGATGCCGTCGGACTGGTACATCGCCAGCATTTCGGTGCACACCGCGCCCTCGGCGACCGACGTCAGCTCGGCGCCGCTCTCGCGGATCAGCGGATAGGTGACGCCGCCGGCTTCACGCACCGCGGCGCCGTCGACGAACGAGTCGAGCTCGGGCAGCCGCACCGGCTGCCCGGCCGAGAGTGCCGCCGCCATGCAGGCCGCGCCGGCCGGTTCGACGCCGACGACACGGACCTCGGGGTGCCGTTCGCGCAGCCAGCTGCCGACGCCGGCGAGCAGCCCGCCGCCCCCGACCGGCACGACCACGACGTCCGGGACGAAGCCGAGCTGCGCGACGACCTCCAGGGCGACCGTGCCCTGGCCGGCGACGGTGCGGACGTCGTCGAAGGCCGGCACGAGCGTCGCCCCGGTGCGCCGGGCGTCCTCGTTGGCCGCGGCGAAGGCGTCTTCGTACGTTTCGCCGACAACGATGACCTCGATGTGCGCGCCGCCGAGCGTCGCGATGCGTTCGCGCTTCTGCCGCGGCGTGGTCCCCGGGACGTACACACGGCCGTTCGCGCCCAGCCGCCGGCACGCGTACGCGACACCCTGGGCGTGGTTGCCCGCGCTGGCGCAGACGACGCCGAGCGCACGCACGTCCTCGTCGAGCTGGACGATGAAGTTGTAGGCGCCGCGGATCTTGTACGACCGGACGGTCTGCAGGTCCTCGCGCTTCACCCAGACCTGGGCGTCCACCCGGGACGACAGCCGCGCGCTCGGCTCCAGCGGCGTCCGGGTCACCACCCCGGCCAGCCGCTCGGCGGCCTTCTCGATCGTCGCCGCGGTCACCGTGTCGATGTCGTGCACCCGGTTGAATCTACGACTCGCGCGTCCCGGGCAACCTCCCGGCCCTCCGGGCCCATCAAAGTGGTGACGAACAGGATGGGGGACGCCGATGGACGCCGGTTTCACGGACTTCGTGACGGCACGGGCCGGCTGGCTCCGCAAGATCGCGTACCTGCTGTGCGGGGACTGGCACCGGGCGGACGACCTGGTCCAGTCGGCGATCACGCGGCTGTACACGAACTGGGCGCGGGCCGCCCGGGCGGACAACCTCGACGGGTACGCCCGCCGGACGCTGGTCAACACGTTCCTCGCCGAGCAGCGGACGTCGTGGTGGCGGCGGGTGGATTTGCGCGAAATCGACCACGACCCGCCACCCAGGTCCGGCTCGGACGTCGAACTGGCCCTCGACCTGCGCGCGGCCCTGGAACGGCTGCCGGCGCGGCAGCGCGCCACCATCGTCCTGCGTTACTTCTGCGACCTGCCGGTCGCGGACACCGCGCGGGCGCTGGGGTGCTCCGAAGGCACCGTCAAGAGCCAGACCTCGAAGGCCGTGGACACGCTTCGCGAGCTGCTCGGCGAGCCCATCGGCATCACGGAGGGACCAGCATGACCGACTACGAGCTGACCACGATGCTGAAGGACCTGGCCGACGCGCCCGCGCCGCCGTTGTCGATCGACGTCGACCGCGCCCGCCGCGCCGGGGCCCGTATTCGTCGCCGCCGGACAACCGCGCTGGTCGTCGGCTGCGCCGCGGCGGTGGCCGCCGGAGGCCTGACGGCCGTGACGGCGTTCCGGCCCGCTCCGCCGGCCGCACCTGCGCCCGCGCCGGTGGCCGTGGCGCCCGGGCCCGTCACGCCGCCGCCACCCGACAACCCGCTGGTGACGAAGGCGAGCTTCGGCTGGCTGCCGGAGCAGATCACCGGTGTCGAGTACGGCGCCGGCGGACACGGCGACTACGCCCTGGCCATCGGCCGCGGCGAGCTGTCGCCGATGATCTGGGTCTCGGTCTCCGACCGCGAGCCCCCCACCCCGCGCGACCTGGGCGGCGAGCCGAAGCAGATCCCGCAGCGGATCGGCGGCCACGAGGGGTATTGGCTCACGACGGACGCGAACGACCCCCTCAACCACGGCGACGCCTACCTGCGCTGGCCCACGCCGGACGGCCGGTGGGCGCAGCTGCACGCGTACTACCTCGCCGTGCCCGACCTGCAGCAGGTGCTGACGCGCGTGGCCGACGATGTGACGTTCGCGAACAAGCCGGTGCCCCTGCCGCTGCACATCTCCAGCCTGCCGCCGTCGTTCCACCTGGCCGACGCGGGACTGTGGCGCCGCCCGGACACCGACGGCGTCCCCTGGCGGGCGGTGCTGCAGTATTCGGTCAACGGCGCCCTCGCGTCGATCACCGTCTCGCTCCCGGGCGGCCACGCGGACGGCCTCGGCACGCCCGTGTGCACCGAGAAGAACGGGCTGCAGGCCTGCGTCGCGATCGACCAGCCGAAGGCCGCCGGCCTCGACGCGCAGGAGCTGCTGAACCGGATCACGCTGATGGGGCCCGACGAGGGGACGTGGACTCCGCACGTCATCGGATGATGGGATGATCAGCCCTTCGGCACCGCCGGGTAGGGGACGAAGGTGCTGGTGTTCTCGTCCACGGTGAGCTGCTTGCCGATCGTGGGGAACGCGCGCTGTGAGCACGCCGGGCGTTCGCAGACTTTGCAGCCCATTCCGATCGGCGTCGCCGCGGCGGGCTCGTCGAGATCGAGACCGGTCGAATAGACGAGCCGCCCGGCGTGCCGCAGCTCGCAGCCCAGGCCGACGGTGAACGTCTTGCCCGGGCTGCCGTACCCGCCGATGTTGCGCGAGACGGTGCGGGCGATCCAGAAATAGCTCTTGCCGTCGGGCAGCGTCGCGATCTGCGTCAGGATCTTGCCCGGCTGGGTGAACGCCTCGTAGATGTTCCAGAGTGGACAAGCGCCGCCGACCCGGGAGAAGTGGAAGCCGGCCGCCGACTGCCGCTTCGACATGTTCCCCGCCCGGTCCACGCGCACGAAGGAGAACGGCACACCGCGTGCCTTGGGACGCTGCAAAGTGGACAGCCGGTGGCACACCGTCTCGAAGCCGACGCCGTAGTGGTCGCACAGCCGCTCGATGTCGTAGCGGAACCGCTCGGCCGCGGCCAGGAACGGTCCATAGGGGAGGATCAGCGCCCCGGCGAAGTAGTTCGCCAGGCCGACGCGGGCGAGCGACCGCGCCGCAGGACCGGAAAACGCCCACGAGTCGGCCAGCTCGGTGATCAGGTCGTCGTACTCGACGAGGGCGATCTGCGAAGCCATCCGGAATGCCTGCTGCCCGACGCGCAGGCTCGGCGCCAGCCGCAACGTCCGGGTGTGCGGCTCGTAGCGGTGCTGCTGACCTGCGGATTCGTCGATGCCGTCGCTGGTCACGTCGATGCCGTAGCGCTGGGACAGGCAGTCCTTCAACGCGCCGAGCACTTGCCCGCGCTGGAGCGGGATGTCCGCCGCCATCTTCTCGGCGCGTTCGTCGAGCTCGGCGACGTAGTTCTCGCGCTCGTAGAAGAAGTCGCGGACCTCCTCGTGCGGCAGCGCCGAGGCCGCGCTGCCGTGCAGGCCCAGGCCGTTTTCGGTGGTGAGCGCGGCGGTGTTCTCGACGGCGTGGCGGTAGCTGCGGTGCAGCTTGACCAGGGCCTGGGCGATCGCCGGCAGGTTGGTCGCCAGCTCGTTGAGCTCGCTCGTGGTGACGTCGACGCCGAGGGACTCGTCGAGCAGCGCCTCCTTGACGTCGGCGACCAGCCGGGACGTGTCGTTGTTGGCGAAGAACTCGGTGTCCACGCCGAACGCCTGCGTGATCCGCAGCAGCACCGGGACGGTCAGCGGGCGCGAGTTGTGCTCGATCTGGTTGAGGTAGCTGGGTGAGATCTCCAGCACACGGGCCAGGTCGGCCTGGCTCATCGCCCGGCTTTCGCGAAGGTGCCGCAACCGCGCGCCGGCGAAAGTCTTCTCCATTCTCGCCCTCCTTTCCGGAAGGTTTCCGGTCCTGAACGGTTACGTGAACGGTCAAGAACGCGGATTTTCGGGCTGGTTGCGAACTGGCGATTCGCAACCTTTGCAAAGAGCGTACGGACCCTTCGCACAAATTGGCAAATTGGATAGCTGGACCGGATTTTCCCTGCCATGCAAGGGTCGGATCAGGCAAGGCGAGCAATCGCAAACTTCGCAACACCGGGAGAGTCCGATGACGGAACAGGCCAAGCAGGCGGCCGCGGAGCTGGCGGCGCAGTGGGCGAGCGACCCCCGCTGGGCGGGCGTGCAGCGCTCCTACTCGGCTGAGGACGTCGTCAAGCTGCGCGGCAGCGTCGTCGAGGAGCACACCCTGGCCCGCCGCGGCGCGGAGAAGCTGTGGGACCTCCTGCACACCGAAGACTACGTCCACGCGCTCGGCGCCCTGACCGGCAACCAGGCCGTCCAGCAGGTCCGCGCGGGCCTGCAGGCGATCTACCTGTCCGGCTGGCAGGTCGCGGCCGACGCCAACCTGTCCGGCCAGACCTACCCGGACCAGAGCCTCTACCCGGCCAACTCGGTGCCGGCCGTGGTCCGCCGCATCAACAACGCGCTGGGCCGCGCCGACCAGATCAACTGGGCCGAGGGCAACACCGACATCGACTGGTACGCGCCGATCGTCGCCGACGCCGAGGCCGGCTTCGGTGGCCCGCTCAACGCGTTCGAGCTGATGAAGGGCATGATCGCGGCCGGCGCCGCGGGTGTGCACTGGGAGGACCAGCTCGCGTCCGAGAAGAAGTGCGGCCACCTCGGCGGCAAGGTCCTCATCCCGACCAAGCAGCACGAGCGCACGCTGAACGCCGCCCGCCTGGCCGCGGACGTGCTGAACGTGCCGTCGCTGATCGTCGCCCGCACCGACGCGCAGGCCGCGACGCTGCTGACCAGCGACGTCGACGAGCGTGACCAGCAGTTCCTCACCGGCGGCCGCACCGCCGAGGGCTTCTACGAGGTCACCAACGGCATCGACCCGTGCATCGAGCGCGGCCTGGCCTACGCCCAGTACGCCGACCTGCTCTGGATGGAGACCTCGGAGCCGGACCTCGAGGTGGCGCGCAAGTACGCCGAGGCCATCAAGGCGAAGTTCCCGGACCAGATGCTGGCCTACAACTGCTCGCCGTCGTTCAACTGGAAGAAGCACCTGGACGACGCGACGATCGCGAAGTTCCAGCGCGAGCTCGGCCACATGGGATACAAGTTCCAGTTCATCACGCTGGCCGGCTTCCACGCGCTGAACTACTCGATGTTCGACCTGGCGCACGGTTACGCCCGCGAGGGCATGACCGCCTACGTCGACCTGCAGGAGCGCGAGTTCGCTTCGGAGAGCCGCGGTTACACCGCCACCAAGCACCAGCGCGAGGTCGGCACCGGCTACTTCGACAACGTCGCGACGGCGCTGAACCCGGAGAGCTCCACCACCGCGCTCAAGGGCTCCACCGAAGAAGCGCAGTTCCACTGATCCCGGCCGCGGCCTGACGGCGTCCCCCCCCCTCGCCGTCGGGCCGCGTCCCTCCCCTTCTTTCCTTCCCTGCCCACAGCTCGCGGAGGCATCCCATGGTCGATCGACTGAACTACCGCATCGAGGTCACCGGGCCGGTCGAGGGCCGGTTCGCCGAAATCCTCACCCCGGCAGCACTCGACTTCCTGGCCAAGCTGGACAACACGTTCGCCGGCCGCCGGCGCGAGCTGCTCGACGCCCGCCGCGTGCGGCGCGAGGAACTGCAGTCCGGCGAGAAGCCGCTCGGCTTCCTCCCGGAGACCCGCCGGATCCGCGACGACGAGTCGTGGAACGTCGCGCCGACCGCGCCGGGCCTGGAAGACCGCCGCGTCGAGATCACCGGCCCGACCGACCGCAAGATGACGGTCAACGCGCTGAACTCCGGCGCCAAGGTGTGGCTGGCGGACTTCGAGGACGCGACGTCGCCGACGTGGCACAACGTCATCGACGGCCAGCTCAACCTCTTCGACGCGATCCGCCGCAACATCGACTTCACGACCGACGCCGGCAAGCACTACACGATCGGCGACGACCCGGCGACGATCGTCGCGCGGCCCCGCGGCTGGCACCTGGTGGAGAAGCACATCCGCATCGACGGCCGTCCGGTGTCGGCGAGCCTGGTCGACTTCGGCCTGTTCTTCTTCCACAACGCTCGTCAGCTGCTGGCTCGCGGTGTCGGCCCGTACTTCTACCTGCCGAAGCTCGAGAACCACCTCGAAGCGCGGCTGTGGAACGACGTCTTCCTGCTGGCGCAGCGCGAGCTCGGCATCCCGCGCGGCACGATCCGCGCCACGGTGCTGATCGAGACGATCACCGCCGCGTTCGAGATGGACGAGATCCTCTACGAGCTGCGCGAGCACGCCGCGGGCCTCAACGCGGGTCGCTGGGACTACATCTTCAGCATGATCAAGAACTTCGCCGCGCACGGCGCCGACTTCGTGCTGCCGGACCGCGCTCAGGTCACGATGACCGTGCCGTTCATGCGGGCCTACACCGAACTGCTGGTGAGCACCTGCCACAAGCGCGGCGCGCACGCCATCGGCGGCATGGCCGCGTTCATCCCGAGCAAGGACCCGGAGATCAACGCGACCGCGGTCGAGAAGGTCCGCGCCGATAAGGAACGCGAGGCCGGCGACGGTTTCGACGGGTCCTGGGTTGCGCACCCCGGCCTGGTCCCGATCTGCCGCGAGGTCTTCGACGGCGTCCTCGGCGGCTGGCCGAACCAGCTGGGCAAGCTGCGCGACGACGTCCAGGTCTCCGCCGAGGACCTGCTCGACGTCGCGAGCGCCGGCGGCGAGGTCACCGAAGCGGGCGTGCGCGCGAACATCAACGTCGCGCTGCGCTACGTCGACGCGTGGCTGCGCGGCACGGGCGCGGCGGCGATCCACAACCTGATGGAGGACGCGGCGACCGCGGAGATCGCGCGGTGCCAGGTCTGGCAGTGGATCCGCAACGGCACGAAGCTCGAGGACGGCACCGCGCTGACCCGCGAGCTGGCGGTCGAGTACCTCGACGACGAGCTGGCCTCGGTGCGCGCCGAGCTGGGCACGGGCAACCGCCTCGACGACGCGTACGCGATCTTCACCGAAACCGCGCTGGGCGAGAAGCTGCCGAGCTTCCTCACCACCGGCGCCTACGCGCGGTATCTCACGGACGCCCGGTAGCAGGGCCCCGGTCACCCCTACCTGACGAGGGGTGACCGGATATCCACACTGGTTGGGATGGTGTGGTCCGGAACTGGTCCGGTGGCGGCGGCTCCCCGCCACCGGACCAGTTTCCTGCGTATGTTTCCCGGATGAGCATCGATTTCCCGGGAGAGTCGCCCGAGTATCGCGCCGCGCGTGACCGGCTTCTGGAACGCGAAGCCGGACTGCGTCGCGAGATGGAAGCCGTCGCCGCGCAACGCCGTGAGCTCCCGCCCGGCGGTCTGGTGCCCGAGGACTACGTCTTCGAGGGCGACGGCGGATCGGTCCGGTTGTCGGACCTTTTTTCGCCGGGGAACGACACCCTGGTCGTCTACCACTACATGTTTCGCGCGACCCCGGTGACGACCGGCCGGGTCCGGTGTCGGGGGAGAGCGCGCAGCTGCCACTGGGGCAGGGGCCGTGCCCGTCCTGCACGGCGTTGCTCGACCAGCTGGACGGCATTGTGGAACACGTCGCGCCGCACGTCGACTTCGCCGTTGTCGCGCGAGCGCCCATCGGGCACCTGCTGACGTTCGCCGCCGAACGCGGCTGGCGACGGCTGCGGCTCGTGTCGTGCGCGAGCACCACGTTCAGCCGGGACTACCGGGCCGAGACCGCCGAGGGCGACCCGCGGCCGATGCTCAACGTCTTCCACCGCGGCGACGACGGCATCCGGCACTTCTGGGGTTCGGAGCTGCTCTACGCGCCGGCCGAACCGGGACAGGACCCGCGCCACGTCGGGACGCTCGAGCCCGTGTGGAACCTGTTCGACCTCACGCCGCGCGGCCGTGGTCCGGATTGGGACGAACAGCTCGCGTACGACGCGCTACCGCCGAGCTGCCACTAGGACCTTCGCCGCTTCGCGCGCTGTGTCGGCTTCGCCCGGGTCGCCGGTGATCGCGGCGAGGACGGTCGCGCCCTCCATCAGCGAGAACAGCTGGTCGGCGGTGCCTTGGTCGGAAACGAGACCACGCAGGTAGGCCCGGACCTCGTCCTTGTGCTTGCGGATCGCGGCGGCGATCGCCGGCGCGGGATCGCCGAACTCGCCGAACGAGTTGACGAACGCGCAACCGCGGAAGCCCGGCTCGGCGAACCAGTTCTTCAGCCAGCGGAACACGGCGATCGGGTCGTCGCCGCGGGCGTGGACAAAATCGCGCAACGACTCCCGCCAGCGTTCGTCGCGGCGCAGGAGGTAGGCCTCGACCAGGTCGGTCTTCGCGGGGAAGCACTGGTAGAGCCGCTTGAGCGAGACGCCCGAGCGCGCGCGGACGGCGTCCATCCCGACCGCCTGCACGCCGTGGGCGTAGAAGAGGTCTTCGGCGGCTTCCAGCAGCCGGTCGGTCGCCTCCGTGGGATTCATGTCACCTGCCTCTGGTGTGGAGAATGCTCGTTCTCTAGTCTAGCGGGACCGCTGGAGAACGGACGTTCTCCACGTCCGGAAGGAGCCGCCATGACCCCGCGCCCGCCTTTCCCGCCGTTCGACGAGGACACCGCCCGCCAGAAGGTCCAGGCCGCCGAGGACGCGTGGAACACCCGCGACCCGGAGCGGGTCTCACTGGCTTACACGGAGGATTCGGTCTGGCGGAACCGCGACCAGCACGTTGTCGGCCGGGCTCGGATCGTCGAGTTTTTGACCACGAAGTGGGAGCGCGAACTGGACTACGCGCTGCGCAAGGAGCTGTGGGGTTTTCGCGGCAACCGCATCGCCGTCCGGTTCCAGTACGAGTCCCGCAACGCCGGCGGCCAGTGGTTCCGCAGCTACGGCAACGAGCTGTGGGAGTTCAGCGACGAAGGCCTGATGCGCCGCCGCGAAGCGAGCATCAACGACATCCCGATCGCGGAGGCGGACCGCCGCATCTTCGGCCCGCGCCCAGAGTCCGAACACGGCCTGCTGCTGCCGGTCTTCTGAGTCCGCCCTCAGCGGAACCACGCCTGGACCGGCGTGGCCGTCGGCATGCTCGGGACCATGACGGCACCGGCGTTCGGCGGCGAAGTGAGCGAGTACTACCAGCGGTTCCGCCGCGGCTACCCGCCCGAGGTGGCGGACGCGCTGGCCGCGGCGTTCGCCGTGACGCGCGAGGACGTCGTCCTCGACCTCGGCTGCGGCACCGGCCAGCTCACCCGGGTCCTGGCGCCGCGAGCCGGGGCCGTGCTCGGCATGGACCCGGAGCCCGCGATGCTGGCCCAGGCCCGCCTCGCGACGGCCGAGCCGAACGTCAGCTGGCTGCTCGGCGCGGATTCCGACGTCGGCGCGCTGTTGTCGCTTTTCGGCCCACGCCGGTTCGCGGCCGTGACGGTCGCGCAGGCGTTGCACTGGATGGACCACGAGCGGCTGTTCACCGACGTGCGCCCGCTGCTGCGGCCCGGCGGCGGTGTCGCGGTGGTGACCAACGGCGAGCCGCTGTGGCTTCAGGACAGCGCTTGGTCGGAGGCGCTGCGCGAGGTCGTTTCCGACCATCTCGGCATTCCACTGCACCGGACTTGCGGCACCGACGAGGCGAGCCAGGAGCGCTACGCGGCCGCGTTGTCGGCGGCCGGATACGCCGTCGACCTGCGGGTTGTCGACTATGTGACCACGCTGACCGTCGAGGAGATCGTCGGTGGAGTTTTTTCGGCGATGAGCCCGGACCAGCTGCCCGCCCCCGCCGAGCGGCCGGCGTTCACCGAGCGCGTCCGGGCAGCGGTGACCCCGCACGGACCGCTCCGGGAGCACGTCGTGGTGCGGATCTTGACCGGGACGCACTGAGCGGACGAACCGGTCACGGAAGGCGAATACGTACTGGTCCCTACTGTTTCGCTTATTGTTTCCCAGGGGTACGGGACGGATGCTCACTGCGAAGCAGCACCCTCCCGAGGAGTCCCCATGACCAGCAAGTTGAGAGCGGTTGTCGCCGCCGTCTTCGTCGTGTTTTCGTTCTCGTTCGGCGCCGTCGTGACCACGACCGCGCCCACCGCGGCCCGGCCGGACTGCGTCCGGCCCTGCCACTTCTGAGCCGCGCGCTACCTACAGTTCCGGGATCCCAGCCGCGACCGGCTCGAACGCGTTGCCGGTGGCGATCTTCGGCCGCGGCAGTTCGACCGGTTCGCCCGCTTTCGCCCGCCGGTAGACGGCGACGGTCGCCTCGGCGATCCGGCCCCAGTCGAAGTCCGCGGCCAGCCGGGACTTCGCCGCTCGCGCCCGTTTCTTCGCGGCCTCGGCGTCGCCGAGCACCGTCGTCACGGCGTCGGCCAGCGCGCTGACGTCGCCAGGGCTGAACGCGAGCCCGGTCTCGCCGTGCACCACGACCTCGCCGAGTCCGCCGGCGGTCGACGCCACGAGCGGCGCCTTCGCGGCCGCGGCCTCCAGCGCGACGATCCCGAACGGCTCATACCGGCTGGGCAGGACCACGGCGTCGGCCGCGGCCAGCGCCGCACGCAGGTCGCGGTCGGACAGGTGCCCGACGAAGTCCACCGCGCGCCGCACCCGTAGCTTTCGCGACTGCTCGACGAGCTCGTCGAAGTGTCGTCCTTTTCCGGCGACGACGACACGCGTGCCGGGGTGCCGGCGCCGGATGCGGGGGAGTGCGGCCAGGAGGTCCTGCACGCCCTTCTCCCACTCGAGTCGTCCGAAATAGAGCAACAGCGGCGCCCCGGCCGGGCTGTAGACCTCGCGGGCCCGGGCGATCTCGGCGGCCGGCACCTGCCACCCGCGTTCCTCGATGCCGTTGTGGATCACCGTGACGTCGGCGGCTTCGACCTCGAAGAGGTGCGCGACCTCGCGGCGCATGGCCTGCGAGCAGGTGATCAGCGCGTCGGCGCGGTTGGCCAGCCACCACTCGACCGAGTGAACTTGCTGGTTCAGCGGATGCGACAGCCAGCCGGAGTGCCGGCCGGCCTCGGTCGCGTGGATCGTGCCGACCAGCGGCACCCGCGCGGCTTCGGCGATCGCGATGGCCGGGTGCGCGACGAGCCAGTCGTGCGCGTGCACGACGCCCGGCTGCCAGCTGCGCAGCAGGTCCTGCGCGGCGCGGATCATGGCGTGCCCCATGGCTAGCGTCCAGGCGACGAGGTCGCGCTCGAAGGTCACGTGCATCGGGTCCTCGGCGACCCGGATGATCCGCACGCCCTCGACGACCCGGTCGGTGCGGGGGTGGGTCCCGGCGTCGGTGCCCGCGGCGTGCCGGCAGAGGACGACGACCTCGTGGCCTTGTCGCGAAAGGTGACAAGCGAGCGCGTGCACGTGCCTGGCCAGGCCGCCGATGGCCACTGGCGGGTACTCCCAGGACAGCATCAGCACACGCATGCGCAGAGGTTACTCGCGAGTCAAGACGGGTCGGGACGAGCCCGTGCGGGCCGCCCGGATGCGTGTGACGCCGGTCACTGGCGCGCGTGGGGATCTCTGCGACGATCGACGACGATGACTTCTCCCGAGGACACCGGCTGGCGCCAGCTCGACCCGCCGTTGCCGACCCCGTGGACTGCCGAGGTCGGCCCGGCGAACGCGCTGCCCGAGTACCCGCGGCCCCAGCTGACGCGGCCGCGCTGGCTGAACCTCAACGGCGTCTGGGAGTACGCGGGCTGGCCGTCGTCGCCGGATGAACCACGGCCGTCCGGTTACGCCGAGCGGATCCTGGTGCCGTTCCCGCCGGAGTCGGCGTTGTCCGGAATCGGACGACGCGACGAGGTCCTCTGGTACCGCCGCCTCGTCGACATCCCGGACGACTGGCGCGGCGATCGTGTCCTCCTCCATTTCGGCGCGGTCGACCAGACGGCGAAGGTGTGGGTCAACAACCAGCTCGTCGCCACACACGAAGGCGGCTACACGTCCTTCAGCGCAGACATCACCGACGTCCTCCGTGCGACGGGTCCCCAGGAGCTGACGGTCCGAGCCGAGGACCGGACCGACATCGAGCCCTTCCCGGTGGGCAAGCAGCGCAACGCGCCTGGCGGGATCTGGTACACGGCGTCGTCCGGAATCTGGCAAACGGTGTGGCTCGAGCCAGTGCCCGCCGCTCGCGTCTCCGGGCTCGAACTGACTCCGGACCTCACCGGAGTGACGGTGTTCCCGCAGGTCACCGGCGGCGCGGAGGTCGTGGTCGTCATTTCGGCAAACGACGCCGAAGTGGCTCGTGGGTCGGGCGCGGCGGGGACGTCGGTGCGTGTGGAGGTTCCCGAGCCACACCACTGGACGCCCGACGACCCGCACCTCTACACGCTGAGTGTCCAGCTCCTCAACGGCCACGGCTCGGTGCTCGACGAGGTCGGCAGCTACATCGGCCTGCGGACGATCGGCCTGGTCCCCGACGACCACGGCCGCCCGCGGATCGCGCTCAACGGCCGGGTCACCTTCCTGCACGGCCCGCTCGACCAGGGCTACTGGCCGGACGGCATTTCGACGGCTCCCACGGACGACGCGCTGCGCTTCGACCTCGAAAAGACGAAGGAGCTGGGCTTCAACTTCGTCCGCAAACACGTCAAGGTCGAGCCGGCTCGCTGGTACTTCTGGGCCGACACGCTGGGCTTGGTCGTCTGGCAGGACATGCCGTCGCTCACCGCGTCGTTCGACGGCCCGCCCGGCATCGCGCCCGACCCGGTCCCGCAGGCGCAGGAGCGGTTCGAAGCGGAATTGATCGAAATGATCACTCAACTGCGGGCGGTCCCGTCGATCGTCGGCTGGGTGCCGTTCAACGAGGGCTGGGGCGAGTTCGACACGGCTCGTGTCGCGGAACTGGTCAAAGCCCTCGACCCGACCCGCCTGGTGATAGCGAACAGCGGCGTTAACTGCTGCTTCTCCCGCCCCGACACCGGCGCGGGAGACGTCTACGACGACCACACGTATGTCGGCCCGGGTTCGCCCTCGGTCTCCGACGGCCGGGCAGTGGTCGACGGCGAGTACGGCGGCCTCGGCCTGGTCCTGGATGACCACCGCTGGCCGGGCCCGCCGAACGCGTACGAAATGACGCCGACGTCGGAGCGGCTCACCGAGCGCTACGCGGAGGTGAGCGGTGCTCTGGAGCGAGTGGTGAGGGAGCGTGGGCTGTCCGGCGCGGTCTACACCCAGACGACTGATGTCGAGAACGAGGCCAACGGTCTGCTCACGTACGACCGGCGAGTGGTCAAGGTGGACACCGAGGCGGTCGCGAAGTGCGTGCGCGCGGTGATCGAGGCGGGTTCGTCCTGATGGTGATGCCGTGGCTGATTTTCGGCAACGGCGCGGGGCAAGCGCTCTGACGGTGTTGTCGATTCAGCGACAACGGCGCCCCCGTTGACCGAAACCGTGGTCAGCTTTCGGCCACCGCCCTGACCAGGCTTTCCCGTCCGTGGTCGAGCGCCGACAACAGCGCGCCGCGCAGCGCCGCCGAGTCCGTCACCTCTCCGGCTTCGACCCGGACCGGACCGGGCGCCGTCGCGCGGACCGTTTGCCGGATTTCGGCCACGAGTCCCGGCCGGCTTCCCGCGGGGCCGCCCAGCAGCACCAGGTCCGGGTCGACGATCGTGCAGATCGCGGCCACGGCCCGGCCGAGCGTCGCGCCCAGCAGCCGCTGCCGTTCCGCGGCAACAGCGTCCCCAGCCGCGGCGGCGTCCAGCGTGGTCACCATTGTGACGACGTCCAGCGAGGGCGCGTCCGACCGGCCGAACCCCTGGTCGGCGAGGGTCGAGGCGAGCGTTGAGCCCGAGCTGTCGAGGTACCCGATCTCGCCCGCCAGGCCGTGTGTCCCGCGCACGAGCTGGTCGCCGACGTACAAGCTGACGCCGAGCCCGGCGCCGACGTAGACGTACGCGAAGCTCTTCGCATCCCGCGCGCCGCCCTCGCGCCGTTCGGCCAGCGCGGAGAAATTGACGTCGTTGTCGAGCAGAACGTCACGCCCGATCTCTCCGGCCCGGAGCGCACCTTCGGGAAACGGTGACCCCGGCAGCGCGACGACCTCGTGCGTGACCGGGTCGACGGGGTTGGCGACCGAGATCGCGGTCGCCCGCACCGGCCCCGGTCCGGTGGCGCCCGCCGCAGCGACGGCCTCCCGGACCGCGATGGTCATCGGCCTGTCGTCCGGTGGGCGCCGGTCGGTGGCCAGGACCGTTCCGGTCAGGTCGGTCGTCACGGTGCGGATGCCCTGCTGGTTCACCTCCGCGGCGACAACCCGGCCGGCGTCGGCGGCCAGCTCGTAGAAGGTGGCGATCCGGCCACGGCGGCCGGTCTGGTCGGTGCCGGTCGCCTGCAGCGCACCCGCGGTCTCCAGCCGCCGGACGGACTCGGAGATCGTCGGCTTCGAGATCCCGGTCGTCGCGGCGAGCTCGGCGCGCGTCGTCCGTTTTTGGACGAAGACCTGGTCGAGCACCGCACGGTCGGTCATGGCCCGCAGCATCGCCAGGCGCGGAAGCGGCCGGTCGGGGTCGGACATCGCACCTCTTGTGGCGGGGAACAGACAGGGGTTACCGTAGCCGGGACATTCTAGTAAGGAGTCCTAACCAAAAGCGCGGAGGACACCGATGACCACCATAGAACTGCCCGCGAACATGTCCGAGGCCATCGCGCGGACCAAGCACGACCTGCGTGCCCGGATCGGCGACGTCGCCGGCGCGTTCGCCGAAGTCCGGGAGTGGATGCTGCGAGAGGTGGACGCGGTCGCCGCCGACCAGGGCGCTTTCCCCGTGGTCCGGTTTCACGACATCGCCGAGGGAACCGTGCCCCAGCAGGCGCTCGACGCCATCCGTCGTCGCGGCTGCGCCGTCGTCAAGGGCACCTTCGCGCGCGAAACGGCCGAAGCCTGGGACAACGACCTCGCCGCCTACCTCACGGACAACAACTTCGCTGGCACCTACGAAGGCCCAGCCGACGATGTCTTCGCCGGCCTCGCTTCCGGTCAGCCGCAGATCTACCCGGTCTACTGGTCGAAGCCCCAGATCCAAGCTCGCCAGCACGACCACATGGTCGCCGTCCGGCGGTTTCTCAACTCCTTCTGGCGGCACGAGTCCGAGGGCCGCGTCTGGTTCGACCCCGATCGCGACACGGCCTACCCGGACCGCATCCGTCGGCGCGCCCCCGGCTCGGCGTCGCTCGGACTGTCCGCCCACACCGACTCCGGATCGGTCGAACGCTGGCTGCTGCCCGCCTATCAACAGGTCTTCCGGCACGTCTTCGCCGGAAACTGGGGCGCCTACGACCCGTGGGACGGCGCCCACCGCACCGAGGTCGACGAGTACCCGTCGACGGTGATGTGCTCGACCTTCCGCACCTTCCAAGGCTGGACGGCGTTGTCGGAAATGCGACAAGGCGACGGCGTCCTGCACGTGGTCCCGATCCCGTCGGCGATCGCGTACGTCCTGCTTCGCGCCCTCCAGGACGATATCCCGGAAGACGACCTGTGCGGCGCGGCCAACGGCCAGGCGCTGCCCGTCGACGACAAGTACCACGCCGACCTGCTGCCGGCGCTGACCTCGATCCCCGACGTCGAGCCCGGCGACACGGTGTGGTGGCACGGCGACGTCGTCCACGCGGTCGCCGACGGCACCAACCCGGACCGTTGGGGAAACGTCATGTACATCCCGGCGAGCCCGCACTGCGCGAAAAACGCCACGTACGCCAAAAAATGCGGACGCGCATTCCTGGCCGGCGCCAGCCCGGGCGATTTTGCGCCCGAAGACTACGAAGTGAACTGGACCGGCCGGGCGACCGTCGACGACCTCAACGCCGTCGGGCGCGAGCAGTTCGGCCTGTGAACGGCGCCGGGGGGGGGGGGGGGGGGGGGGGGGGGGGGGGGGAGGGGGGAGGGGGGGGGGGGGGGGGGGGGGGGGGGGAGGGAGGGA